>CAIRCN010000087.1 GCA_903877135.1 uncultured Opitutia bacterium | reverse complement strand
GCCGAGCACGGTGCCGGACTGGATGGTCAGACCGCCGGTGAAGGTGTTCACGCCGCTGAGGGTCAGTGGGGAGGTCGCGCTGTTTTGGAACACTCCAGTCACATTGCTGCCGATGCCGCCGCTGATGGTGGTCGTGCCGGTATTGGCGCCGGAGTTGGTGATCGTGCCGGTGAAGTTGAGGGGATTGGTGGAGAGGGTAACGGCGGAGGTAGTGCCGGAGCCGGCGATCGTGAGGTTGCCGGTGCCGCCGATCCCGCCGCTGAGGGTGAGGAGATTGGTGAGGGTGGGAGCGAGGGTGAGGTTGTTGTTGAGCGTGACGGCGCCGGAGAAGATGCTGGCGGCGGAGTTGGTAACGTTGAGCAGGCCACTGCTGCCGGCTGCCACGGTGATCGGATTGGCGAAGGTGCCGGCGAAGCCGCCGCTGAGCGTGGCGTTGGCGGTGCCACTCGCGTCACCGAGGGTAATGGTGCCGGTGCCGAACGCGGCGGCGCTGGTGGTGCCGCTGAGGGTGCCGGCCTTGATGGTCACGCCGCCGGAGAAGGTGTTGACGCCGGAGAGAGTCCAGAGGCCGGAGCCGGACTTGATCACCGAGCCCGTGCCGGTGCCGACGATGCTCGCGAGGCTGCTGGCCGAGTTGGTGCCGTCGAGCGTCAGCGTGAAGCCGGAGCCCGTGACGGTGCCGGCGTTGGAAAGGATGAGGTTGCCGTTGTTCGCCACGATGGTGCTGTTGCTGCCGAGGGTGAGCAGGCCGTTATAGGTGGCGGCCGTGGCTGAGGTGTTGGTCAAGGCACCGCCCGAGGAGACGCCAGCGCCGTTGAGCGTGAGAATGTTGGCGGTGGTGAGGGTGATGCCGTTGAGATCGAGGGTCGCGCCGGAGGTGACGCTGGTCGCACCGGCCGAGGTGCCGAGGGCGGCCGTGCTGCCGAGTTTGAGGGTACCGGCGCTGATCGTGGTGGCACCCGTGAAGGTGTTGGCGCCGGAGAGCGTCCAGGTAGCGGAGCCAGTTTTCGTGAGGCCACCACTGCCACTAATGAGGCCGGAAATCGTGCCGCCGCCAGCACCATCGCCGGCGAGCATCAGGAGATTGCCGTTATTATTGACGGCGCTGCCGATGTTGAGGGCGCCGGCGCCGGTGAGTGTGAACGACGCGGCGGCGGCGAGATTGAGGCCGAGCGTGGCGTCGAGATTTTGGGTCGAGGAGGATTATTGATCGATGCCAGCGGTGCCGAGCGTGAGAGTCGGGCTGCCGGTTCCTGAGAGGGTGAAGGTGCCAGCGGTGCTTGCGAAGACGACGCCGGCAACGCTACGGCCTGCGGCAAAGTTGGGCTGGGCAGTCGGCGTTGCGGTGCCGAACGATGCGGTGTTGGTAATGAGGTCGTTGGCCGGCGCCGTGGGGATGCCGCCGAGCCAATTGGCGTCGGTGGCAAAATCGGTTCCGACATTGGCCCACTCGATGGCGATTTGCGCCGGGGCCTCGGGTGCGAGTGCGAGCGCGAATCCGATAGCAGCGTAGCGCAGCGCGGAAGCTGCACAGAACCAAGTTGCACGTCCGTAAATTTCGTTCATCCCAGTGCCGGCCTGTCAGTGGCTCTTTTCGGCAATTGGGTGGATTTTATATGGGGTTTATTACCTATCTGCGAGCTTATTTATTTTTTGCGATAGTTATTTTTCGCGAGTAAACGTCACCGGAGCAAGCTTGCTCCGGAGCATTTGACCAAACCACCAAAGCCCTTTCCTGGCCAGCGTGCTGCCCAACACACAACCCGGTCCTCAGAACAAGGCGAAGCAAGCTTCGCGGTATCGGACCCACTGCGAATGAAATTCGCTCAAAGCGAAGAGGGGGAGTTGATGGTGATTAGCCACCGGCCCACACACGACCCATGCAGGACGGCACCAGGGGCGGTTCCAGCTCGGGTATTACTATGCTGCGGCCGCCACCGGCACTGCTGCGTCCGGCGCCGATTGCGGTGGGTAATCCCGCAGTCAACCCAACTGACGGGTGGCGGACCAATCAATGCTGGAGAGAGTGCCGAGTTGGCTCGTTTCAGGCAGGCACCTTTTTAAAATGACGTGGCGGCGTGCATTCGGAAAGGGATGGGGTGTTTATCATAGGCGGTTTTTGCATAACTGTTGATCCCCCAATCGCCAGGGCCCAAAAACTGCCTGATGGGCACTTTAGGTTGTCGACTTTCGCTCAGCTTCGCGCTGAACCGCCCCGCCGTGGCGAAGTTGATTCGGTCTGCTTTTCCGGATGAACATCCAGAAGGCGCCGAGCGCTAACACGAGCATTGCTCCTCCGAATGAGAATCCACCGGTGAGGCCTCGGCGGTAACGCAAAGAAAGATAGTTGGCCTGCATCATTTCAAGTCGCTCATGATGAGCCGGAGAAATGGAAGCTGCCAACATCGGCGCGATATAGGGAGGCCACGAGGCCCCCTGAGCTTTCCGTGCTTCAGTCGTCGCGAATTGCCGAAAGGCCTCCAAATCCCGCGCTGCCCGTTCAGAACGTGAGTCGAGGACAAAATACAGGATCCCTGCCGCCAAAACTGACGGGGCAAGCGCGGCAATCGCCAGACGGGTCCAAAACGTTGGGTCGCGCTCAGCCATTTTGGAAACATCGTAGGCCACAGCTGCAATGCGTCAACCAGTAGCAGATTCTGCCACGCCGCCTGAGCCCAGCCCATGGACGCCGCAAAAATCGCCGCCCTTTCTTGGATATTGCGTTGGCATCCAGCCGGCGATGCCATGGGCGTCGATTGCGGTTGCAGTTTTGCCTTTCCCGCGCCGCGCTGGCAGGCAGAAAGGTCGCCGTGACCCCCTTTTCCCGCGACGTCCGTCCCGACTACGAGTCCTGGCTGCGCTGCCTCGCCCGGAAGGGCACACCCGAGCGGGTGCATTTCATCGAGCTGTTCCTCGACCCCGAGATCAAGGACGCGCTCTGCGCCCGTTTCGACCTCGACGGCCACCTGGACCGGGGCAAGCCCGAGTTTTCCTGGCAGCGTGAAATCGCGATCCAGCGATTTCTCGGTTACGATTACGTGGGTTGCAGCGTCGATCCGTTCCCCATGCCGCTGAAGTGGCATAACGTCGCGGACCCTTCCGGCCTGGCACGGGCCGGGGGACGGTCCTTCCTCGACAGCGACAGAGGACCGATCACCAACTTTGCCGAATTCGAGGCCTACCCCTGGCCCGACCCGGCCGCGCTCACCACGACCGCACTGGAATGGTATGACCGGAACCTCCCCGACGACATGTGCATTGTCGGCATCGGCGGTTACGCCCATTTTGCCGAATACCTCAGCTGGTTGATGGGCTACCAGACGCTGTGCTTTGCCCTCTACGATCAGCGCGACCTGGTCGCCGCCCTGGCGACCCGTATCTTGGAGCTGAACCGTGCGATGACCCGTCGGTTTCTCCAATTCCCGCAGCTGAAGGTCCTCTGGGGGTCAGATGACATGGGCTTCCGCACCGGCACGCTCATCAGCCCGGCGGACCTGCGCGAATTCGTCCTTCCCGGGCACGCTGAGGTCGCCGCCGCGGCCCATGCCGCCGGGCGTCCCTACCTCCTCCACTGCTGTGGCCAGATCGAGGCCATTATGCCCGACCTCATCGAAATCGTGCATATCGACGGCAAGCACTCGTTTGAGGACACGATCGGAGACGTAACCACGTTCAAACGCCAGTATGGCGGGCGCCTTGCCGTCCTGGGAGGGATCGACCTGGACTTCCTCTGCCGCGTAGACGAGTCCGCAATTCGAAACCGGGTCCGGAAAACCCTGGATGCCTGCCACCCGGGCGGCGGCTACTGTTTGGGCAGCGGCAATAGCTTTGCCAATTTCGTCCCTCTCGACAATTACCTCGCGATGCTCGATGAAGGCCGCCGTTACGGGTGAAGGGGGGTGGGAATTTTTCAATCCGGAAGGCCAACTCGCGAGAGAGGTAAAGCTCCCCCGCACGTTCAGAGAATCACCGTGAACTTCCACCGCCGGGACATCGTCAAGAACGCTGCGCGGGTCCAATTCGCGGATACCTTCCTCACGGCATCAGGTAAATTTCGACTAGGGCCTCGCCGGTGGTGCCGCCCACCCCTGAGACTTGCACCGTGTAGGGCTTGCCGGCCTGCAGCGTGACCACCATGGCGGCGTCCTTGCTGGCAGCGAGGAGATGGAAGGCTCCGACGGTGTCGAAGGTCGGAGTGAGCGAAGATGACCAATTGTCGTTGCCGGCAATCGCCGTGCCGCCGTCGTAAACGGAAAACTGCGGGTCGGCCAGTGTGCCGGCGACACCGTAGGTGGCGAGGGTGGGGCCCACGGCACGAATGAGCACCTGCCTGGTGCCCGTGCCCGAGAGCACAAAGCCGGCGATCAGGATGTTGTCCCCAATGCCGACCTGGAAGCGGGCGGAGAGGTTGACCAGCTTACGGCCGTCGTTGGCGCCGGCATCGTAGGCCTCGACGAGGATGGCGCCGGGGCCCGTGGCGGTAGCCTGCGCGGTGTGAGGGCCGTTGATTGTCTGCAGAAGCGCGGCGTCCTTGCTGCCGGTGTCGAACGCGAAGGCCCCCGTGGCCGCGAAAGTAGTCGCCAGGGAAGCGTCCCAGTTGTCGTCCTGGGCGACAACGGTTCCAGTGCTGTCGTAAAGCGTCAGGCTGGGGTCGACCACCCCGGTGAGGCCGAATTTGCTGAGCACAGGTCCGGCGGCGCGGATGAGAATTGGCTTGGCCCCGCCATCGACCACGAAGCCGGCGATCAGGGTCTGGCCGGTCGCAATCGCTGCCCGCACTGACAGGTTGGACAGATAGTTGGCGGCGATAACCGGCGCGGTAAGCACGAGGCGGCGTACAGTGCAGTTTAACGCATCGGCAACATAGAGCACACCGCTCGCATCAAGTGCGACGTCCGCAGGACCATTGAACCGCGCCACGGCGAGCGGACCGTCAGTGTTCTCATAGTCGGTTGGCGTGCCGGCGAGGGTCGTAACGATGCCGGCGGAAGTGATCTGGCGAATCGCGTTGTTCTTGGAGTCGGCGACGAAAACAGTGCCGAGCGCATCAACCGCGAGGCCGGTGGGGGCGTTGAATCGCGCACTCGTGCCGGAGCCATCGACAAACCCGTAATTGCGTCTGCCCGGCAGTCCGGCGAGTGTCGTGACAACACCGGCCGGCGTGATCTTGCGGACGGCGTTGTTGCCGTAGTCGCCGACGTAAACGTTACCGGCTGAATCGACCGCAATGCCGGCGAGCAGATTGAAGCGCGCGGCTGAGCCGGTCCCGTTGGCGGTTCCGGACTGAGCGGCGCCGGCGAGGGTCGTCACCACGCCGGCGGGCGTAACCTTGCGGATGGAATTGCCGGCGCCATCAGCGATGTAGAGTGTGCCGAACGAATCGATGGCGATGTTTTCGGGATCGTAGAACGACGCGGCGCCCCCGGTTCCGTCGGTGTAACCCGCCACGCCGGCGCTCCCGGCGAGCGTCGTGACGACACCGGCGGGCGTGATCTTGCGGATGGTAAAATTTTGGGAATCGGCGACGTAGACGTTGCCAGTGGCATCAATGGACACGCCGGCCGGGCCGCTGAATCGCGCCGCCGATCCCGGGCCGTCGGTCGAGCCCTCCACACCGGGGGCACCGGCGAGCGTGGAGACGACGCCAGTGGGCGTGATTTTACGGATCGTATTGTTTTGCGCATCGGCGACGTAGATTGTGCCGTCCGGCCCGATCCGCACGCTGCCGGTGTAATTGAATCTTCCCGCCGAGCCCTCGCCGTCCGCGAAGCCTGACCAGCCGGGCCAGCCAGCGAGGGTCGAGACGCCAACGTCGGCGACGGTCAGGGTGGCGGGTGGGCCGGTGACTGTGGCGATTGGGTTGCGGACGACACATTGGAACCGGTCGCCGTTCATCGCGGCCGTGGCGCCGTTGACCAAGAGCGCATAGGTGCCCGAGCCGGAGTAGGTGGTGTTATCCACAAGGTCGGTCCACGTCGAGGTGCCGGCTGGCTGCCGCTGCCAATGATACGCCAATGCAGGGTTGCCAGTCGCGATGAGGTAAAATGTCGCCGCCTGCCCCGTGGTGGTAAACCGATCGCCGCTCTGCACCTCGATCACGGGGGCGAAGGAGTCGGCCAGCGTCGCCTGCATCAGCGCGTAGACATTCGGCACGCCGATGCCGGTGCAAAGATCGTAACCCGGGCCGGCCTGAAACAGGGTGTTGCCGCCGCTGGTGATATCGCGAAACGCCGCGGTGCCGGCAAGCGGGTAGAGGCGCGGATTGAGCGCACCGAGCGGTGACTTGCCGGCGTTTGCGCGGGCCTGGTTAATGAGCGCACACCATGCCGCCCAGATTGGCGTAGCGAGGCTTGTGCCGCCGATCGTGGCGTTGCGCCCGTTGAGAACGATCAAGCCGCCGGTGCTGGGATCGCCTACCGCCGCGACATCCGGCACGAGGCGCATCGTGCCGGCAGGGACACCGGCGCCGGTCTGCCAGGCGGGCCGGTTGAATATGATGCTTATGCCGCCGCCGCTCGCACCGCTGGCCCCGGAAGACGCAACGCTGCCCCACGCCGTCTCGCTCGCGACCGTGCCGTCGGGGTTCAGCGTCAAAGCCGTGCCGCCGACGGCAGTGACGTCCGGCATGCTCGCCGGATAGTCGATCTGCACGGCGCCGTTGTTACCGAACGGACCCAAGTCGCCGGAGGCGGCGAACACCGTCACTCCCGCACTGACGAGGTTCGCCATGTATTGCGCCTCGATGGCGATGTAGTCGCGGTCCGAGGTGGTTTCATCGGAGCCGTAGGAAATGCTGAGCTGGTGCAGGGTCGGCTGGGTCGGCAGATCAGCGAGGACTTGCTGGATTAATTCGTCGTCCGCCACGGGATCGGTCTCGCTGGCGGCGTAAATGCGAATCACCGCGCCGGGGGCGAGCGCGCTGGCCCATTCGACGTCAAGAGTCGCCTCCTCAATGCTGCCCGCCGAGGTGGTGGTCGATTTCGGGCCGCCGGCGACATTGATCTGCTGAATGTTGCTGGGCGAAGCCGTCGCACCTGTCGTCGCCCAAAATGAGGTGAGATCGGAGGCGAGGGGATAGCCGAGCGCGTAAACCGCGATGGTCTGGCCCGCGCCGGTCTGGGTGAGGGCACTGGCGTTGTAGGCCTGCTTGATTTGCGCGGGATAATAGGGGAGCGAGTTGCCGGTGCCGGCAAATGGCCGCAGCGCGGCGTGCGGACGGCGGCGCAGTCGCTGGTGCGGTTGCAGCCCGTGGATGCCGCGCACCGCGGCCGCGAGCTTGCTTGGGATGCTCGGCGCCGAAATCGCCGAGGTGAACTCCGCGCCTTCTGCCACCACCCGCGCGAACGTCACCTGGAAAACCCGCGCAACCTCCGCGACGGGGGCCTGCACGAAAACGGCGAGGTGGTTCGCGTCAGTGCGCGTGACCGTGAGACCCTCCGACTGGAGCCAGCGCACGATCTGATCGTGATCGGCGGCAAGTGGCAGGTAGCGCGCCTGCATCTCCTCGGGCGCAATGATCTCGCTGTGCGCGAGCCGAGCCTCAAGTTCGCTGAAATTGCGCATCGCAAGCGCCACCTCGAACGGCATGGAAGCGGCGCATTCGCCCGCGCTCAGGGTCGAGCGGGCGATGAACGCCTGTTTGCTCCCGCCGCTGGCGTTGGTGGCTACCGCGGCGATACTGTGCGTGAGAGTCATGCGCTCTGCCGCCGTGCGCAGGCCACTTACGGCGGAGGCTGCCGTTGGAACCAGCCCAAGGAACGTGACGGCCAGCCAGCTGGAGAATTGCGCCCGGCGCAGAATCCAATCACCAGGCGGCTGTTTCATTCTGGGGAGCGGTAACCCGGTCATTTAGGTCCGGGCAGTAGCCGCGCAGTGGATTGGGGTGGTTGGATGCAAGATTGGGGCGCGCTTTCATCCCCTTCCTTAAAAGGGAGGAGAGATTCTTTAGCGTCATTGTGAATAGGCTCTTTTGCTAAAATATTGGGCCAATTTTTTGATATAATCGCTTTTATTTGAGGAATTTTACAGTTATTCCGCAACGTGATCGGCAATTTTTAAGCGTGTGTGAAATCGTCTTCGCCTCCTGAGTTCCACAGAAATCACGCCTCATATGCCGAAAGGTCAAGAAGGGTGAGCCCAACAGCTTGCCTCCCGGGTGAACTGCGAGGAATTTGACGCGTCGTGCTTGTTTGGCAGACGTGAGGGAGCACACTTGTTGACAGCCAGCGTGCGGCTTGCGCCGCAGGCCCCCGCCTGTTTCGGCGCGATCCCGCGGCAATGCGATCAATTCCTCGACTGAGCGCGCGACTCTGAGCCACGTCCCTCATGGCTGATGGCCGCATGACGTGGCCTGGGGATTTCTTGTGGCCACCGTGTTTCCGATCTCCTACCGGTGGGTCATGGCGAAAGTCTATTTTTATTACTCAGCAATGAATGCCGGGAAATCGACGATGCTGCTGCAGGCTAATCACAACTATCAGGAGCGTGGGATGCGCACGTTGGTTTTCGTCCCCGAGATCGATACGCGGGGTGGAGGCGGTCGCGTGCAATCACGCATCGGGATCGAGGCTGCGGCTCTGGTGCTGAAATGTGATGAGAACATCCTGCACCACGTCAGGGCCTCCCATGCGGCACAGCCAGTCGCGTGTGTGCTGATTGATGAGGCGCAATTCCTCACCCGGGAGCAAGTGGAGCAGCTGACCGACATTGCGGACGAACTTCACATCCCCGTTCTTTGCTATGGACTGCGCACCGACTTCCAGGCGCAGCTTTTCCCGGGTAGTGCGGCGTTGCTCGCGCTGGCCGACAAATTGGTGGAATTGAAAACTATCTGCCACTGCTCCCGCAAGGCGACGATGAACCTGCGCATTGGGCCTGACGGTCGTGCCGTTAAGGTAGGGGCGCAAATTGAGATCGGTGGGGAGGACCGTTATGTTGCTGTCTGCCGGCGGCATTTTAAGGAAGCCCTGCGTTCCGGCTAGGCTCGAACGATAATCCGGGTAGGCCAAAATGAAGGTTGATATCACAGGTTTCGGGCAGATCTCCGACCACCTGCTCCCGGGTTGATGATACGCCCAATCGGAGCCAGGTTCGCATGGATGGAACGTGCAGGCGGAAGGCTCCCAGTTACGGTCATCGACCTTAACATCACGTTGGAAACGGATTTTGCCCTGGTGTATTGCGCAATGAACATTCCACCCGAGAGGTTCCGTTGTCGGTGGAAATGACATGCAAGCGGATGGGCCGGTTGATTTATAGGCTGGGCTAGGGATGGGCCGCACCCTATGCCTATTCGTTTACACGCCCATGAACCGCACCGTTGCCATCGTCGGCCGACCCAATGTCGGCAAAAGCCGCCTCTTTAACCGGCTGGCGCGGAAGCGCATTTCCATCGTCCACGACCAGCCCGGCGTCACCCGCGACGTCATCTCGGCCGAGATCGCCGACGGCCTCTACACGCTGCTCGACACCGGCGGCATCGGCTACAAGGGCAAGGACACGCCCGCGGCCATGACCGCCGCCTCGGAGGAGCAGGTCAACTTCGCCATCGCCACCGCCTCGCTGATTCTCTTCATCATCGACGGACTCAGCGGGCTCACCGCACTCGACGAGAAAATTGCCGCGATGCTCCGGCGCAGCGGCAAAAAAGTGCGCCTCGTGATCAACAAGGCCGATTTCGACGACGAAAAGATCCAGCTTGAAGACGCCTACCGCCTCGGCCTCGGCGAGCCGCTGCGCGTGTCGGCAGAACACGGCCGTGGCGAAGCCGATTTGCGCGACGCCATCATTGCGGTGCTGGGCAAGTCCGAAGATCTCGACCGCGGCCGCGATGCGGCGCAGGCGCTCGGCGTGTGCTTCATCGGCCGCCCGAACGTTGGGAAATCCTCGCTCAGCAACCGCCTCCTCCAGAGCGACCGGCTCATCGTGAGCGAAGTGCCGGGCACGACGCGCGACTCGGTCGAGCTGCCGTTCGAGTTCAAGGGGCGCGACGGGAAACTCTACCCGTTCCGCCTGATCGACACCGCCGGCATCAAGGCCGCGACGAAGCTCGCCTCGCCCGTGGAGTATTTCTCCCGGCTGCGCTCGATCGAGGCGATCAAAAACACCGACGTCGTCTTCCTCGTGCTCGACGCGATGGACGGCGTCACGCATCAGGACAAGGCCATCGCGGGTGAAGCGATCAAGGAGCACAAGCCCATCGTCATCGTCGTCAACAAGTGGGATCTGGTGAAGGAGGCGTTCAAGCAGCAGGGCGGCTTCCACCCCTACAAGGACGAGCGCGACTACCGCTCGAAATACGAGCACGCGCTGTTCGAGCGGCTGTATTTCACGCCAGGCGCGCCGGTGATCTTCGTCTCCGCCATGAGCGGCTATGAGGTGGACCGCATGCTCAACGCCGCCGTCCGGCTCAACCGCGTGCTCGACACGAAACTGCCGACGGCGAAGTTGAACCAGGAGCTGACCTTCCTCACAGAGCGCACGCCGCCGCCGGCGGTCGGCGGGCGCCGTTTCCGCGCCTACTACGCCACGCAGACGGGCAACCGGCCGTTTCGCATCAAGATTTTCTGCAACCGCGAGGAAAAGCTCACCGAGCAATACCGCCGCTACCTCGAGGCGGGGCTGGTGGATAAATTCGGCCTCAACGGGTGCCCGATCTATTTCGACCTCGTCGGCAAGGAAAAGCACGAGCCCGGCACGGCGTATTCCGGCAAGGCCGCCCGCGCCGAGGCGCCGACGCCGAAGTGGCGCGCGAGCGAGTCGGCCGACCCAGACCTTCCCCATGAAACCATCGAAGACTGATTACCGCGGCGGCGAGGCGCTCACCTTCGCCACTCCCGCGCTCGAATTCACCGTCACAACCGACGTCGGCCCGCGGGTGACGTCGCTCCGCTCCCTCGCCGGGAAGGCGCGGAATCTTTTTCTCGAACTGCCAGCGGACGAGCCGCGCTATCACGGATTTTACCTCCGCGGCGGGCACCGGCTCTGGCACTCGCCCGAGGACATCGTGCGCAGCTACCAGCCCGACGACGCGCCGTTGGCGGTGAAGTTCCTGCCGCAGGGCGTCGCCCTCACGCAGCCCGTCGAGGAGAAAACCGGCCTGCAAAAAGGCATGAAGCTCGAGGTGCCGGCCGACCGCACGGTTAAGGTCACGCACACGCTGACGAACCGCGGACTCTGGCCGGTCGAGGTGGCACCGTGGGCGCTGACGATGTTCCGCAAGGGTGGCTATGGGGTGCTCCCGCTCGAACCGAAGGGCGACCACGCGAAGGGCGATCTGCTGCCGACCTACGCGCTCGTGCCGTGGACGTTCACCGATCTCTCGCTGCCCGTGTGGCAGACGGGCCGCAATTTCATCGGCATCGACGTCGCCAAAGCGAAAACGGCGCAGAAACTCGGCATCACCAATTATCCCGGCTGGTCGGCCTACTGGCTCGAGGGAACGACCTTCGTGAAATATTCGCCCGTGGTCCAAGGCGCGAAATATCCGGACCTCGGCAGCGCGTTCGAGACGTTCACCAACGGCGCGATGATCGAACTCGAGACACTTGGGCAGCTCGCGTCGCTCGCCCCCGGCAAGACGACGTCCCATGTGGAGTATTGGACACTACTCGACGGCCTGCCGAAGCCGAGCACCGACGCGTCCTTCGACGGCGCGCTCGCCCCCGCGGTCAAGGCCTGGTTGAAAACGCTGAAGTGAACCCGCTCCGCCTCGTCTTCCTCGGCTCGGATGCCATCGCGCTGCCGCTGCTTGACTGGCTGGCGGGCGAGGGCAGTTCAGCGGCGACGGTGGTGGCGGTCTTCACCCAGCCCGACCGGGCAGTCGGGCGCGGCCAGAAAGTTCAACCCAACGCGATCAAGACCTGGGCGCTGACGCGTGGGCTGCAGGTGTTCCAGCCGGAAAAAATCACTGACGATGTCCGGGCGCAATTCGCCGGCCTCGGTGCCGATGTGGCGCTCGTGATGGCCTACGGACACATCCTGCGGGACGATTTCATCGGCACGCCGCGCCTTGGCATGCTGAATTTGCACACCTCGATTTTGCCGAAATACCGCGGTGCCTCGCCGATTCAAACCGCCCTCGCGAGCGGGGAGCGCGAGTCGGGCGTCAGCCTGATGCGCATCGTGCGCCGCCTCGATGCCGGGCCGGTCGCCGCCGTCGAGCGCGTGCCGATCGCGCCGCTCGACACCGCGGCAGAAATCGAAGTGAAGCTCGGCGCCGCTTGCGTGCCGCTTGTCGCGCGCAATCTGACGGCTCTGGCTGGCGGCACGCTGGCGTTTGCCGCGCAGGACGAAAGGGCGGCGACGTTTTGTCGCCGATTCGAGAAAGAGGACGGCGCGCTCGATTTTGCGGCGTCTGCAGCGGCGCTCGCGGCACGCATCAACGGCCTCTTCCCGTGGCCGGCGTGCCGCGCCGAGGTGGGTGGGCAACCGATCAAGTTTGGTCTGGCCGATTCGCTCGCGGGCAGTGGCTCGGCGCCTGGCGAGGTTCTCGGCTCCGACCCGGAGGGACTGCTCATCGGCACAGGTGCGGGTGTGCTGCGGGTGCGACGCCTGCAACGGCCGGGCGGGCGGATGCTCGCTGCGGCGGAGTTTCTCCGTGGTTGGCCGATTGTGTCCGGCACGCGGCTGGTGTCGCGGGCGATGCCGGCGCTGGTCGCGAACGCGCCTTTCCGCCCGTAGGTCCTGCTTGTTTTTGCCGAAGGTATCGGCAAGCTGCCCATTTATGTTCAAGCGTTTGTTTCTCGGATGTGGGCTGCTCGGCAGCGCGGCCCTGTGGGCGCAGACCGCTCCCGCCGAGGTGGAACTGGCCAATCTGCGGGAAGATGTGCGCGGGCTCGTGCAGCGCGTCGGCGAGCTCTCGCTGCGTATTGAGCAACTCGAGCGCGAGAACCGCGAGTTGCGCAGCGCGTCCGGCAATGCCTCGCAGAACTACGCCACCGTCGCCCAGCTGAGCGCCGCGGTCTCCGATCTCAACCGCCTCATCCGCGCCGCCTCGGCCGACACGAAGAACGAGACGCTGCAGCAGGTCGGTGTGCAGATGGAGAAGCTCGCCCGCCAGACCAACGCCGCGATCGACTCGCTCGCGAAAGGCGCAGCCACTCGACCGACCGTGCCAGCCGCGTTCTCGGAGGATTACGCGAAGGAGGGCGTCAGCTACACTGTGCAGCGCGGTGACACCCTGGCGCTCATCGCGAAAAAGACCGGCGCGAAGAAACAGGACATCATCAACGCCAACAAAATCACGGATCCCTCCCGCATTCAGGTCGGGCAGACGCTTTTCATCCCCGGCGGTAAATAATTTTCCCATGGCAACCCCTCCCAAATCCCGTCTTGGCCGCGGTCTCGGCGGCCTGATCAGCAGCGCCGCACCGGCTCCCGTTGCGCCGAAACCCGAAGCGGTGCCCGGCGCCGCCCCGACCCCTGTCGTCGCCGCCCAGGGCTATCAGGAAATCGCGGTGCACCTGGTCGAGCCCAGTCCCTATCAGGCGCGTCGCGAAATACCGCCGGAACAGCTCGGCGAACTGGCCGAGAGCATCCGCTCCGAGGGGCTGCTGCAACCAATCGTGGTGCGCAAGGTCGGCGCCAAGTTTCAACTTATCGCCGGTGAACGCCGCTGGCGCGCGTTCCAGCAGCTGAAGATCAAGGCTATCCCGGCGCGCATCGTCGAGGCGAGCAATGCCTCCTCGGCCGCCCTCGGCCTCATCGAAAATCTCCAGCGCGAGGGCCTGAACCCGATTGAAGAGGCCCACGGCTTCGCCAGCCTCATCCGCGACTTTGACCTTACGCAGGAGACCGCCGCCGAGCGCGTCGGTAAGGGCCGCGCCAGCGTCGCCAACTCGCTGCGGCTGCTCTCGCTCGATGCGGAACTGCAGGGCTACATTGCGAAAAACCTGCTCAGCGTGGGGCACGCCAAAGTGCTGCTCGGCGTCGAGGACGCCGCCCAGCGCGCGGTGCTGGCCCGCCGCGCCATCGAGCAGGGCCTGAGCGTGCGCGGAACCGAGAAGCTGACGCTGCAGGCCAAGGCCGCTGTCGGAGCGAAGCCGGCGCGGACTGCCAAGGGAACGTCGCCGCAGGATTCGGCCGCCGTCGCGACCATTCAGAAGAAGCTCAGCTCGCACCTCGGGGCGCGCGTCGCCGTGTTGCACGCCGGTAAAAAAGGCCGTATCGTGATCGAATACCGCGGCAACGACGACCTGCAGCGTTTGCTGGAAAAACTGGGCGTCGAAGTGTGAGGCGCCGCTGGCTGTGGCGCCGCGCTGGCAAACCCGCCGTCGTGCGGGTGCAGAACGCGGATTGACAACCGCTGGGCGCGCCTGTTGTTCTGCCCCCTTTCTATGAGCATTCTCCTCGGAATTCTGACCTTCGTCCTCATCGTGGTGTCGCTGTTTCTTGTCCTGGTTGTGCTGGCGCAAAAGGCCAAGAACGACGGCGGCATGGGTGCCGCGATGGGCGGCGGCATGGCTGAAGCGGCCTTTGGCGCCGACACCAGCAACGTTCTCAGCAAGGCCACAATCAATGCCGCCATCGCGTTCTTCGTGCTGGCCTTCGCGCTCTATCTGGGCCGGATCTACCAGCGCACGCACGTTGCCGTTTCGTCTGACTCCCTTCCGACGATCGCGGTGCCGGTCAGCAAGTCCGCGCCCAAGCCCGCCCCCCCGGCTCCTTCAGCCGCAGCCAAGACGGCACCTGTGGCTGGGCCGACCGTGCCGAAGCCCACTCCCGAGTCGCCCAAGAAGCCGTAAGCTTTCATGGCCGCTTCCGGACTTTGCCCCGCGCCCGCCAGCCTCTGGCGGGCGTTTTTTGTCGGCACCTTGATGCTGGGCGCGTCCAGGATCAAGGCCGCGCCCATTTCCGGCAATCAGCCGGCAACGCCTTTTCTTCAACTCAGCCGGCCTGATCAAGCTGAGGGAGCCAGGGCACTGGCGCAGCTCCGTCGCCAGGGGATTGCGGGCAACTATTTTTTGGAATTTCAACTGCGGCTGATGCCGCGGCGCGGTGCGGAGCAGCTCTTTGCCGGTCTGATGTGGGGCGGGCAGAACGGCCAGGGCACGATTTCGCGCGTCCAACTCGCGCCGGGCACGCCCGCCGCCCGCCGTCTGCTGATTCAAAACGGTCCGCAGCCCGCGGTGTGGCAGCTTGCCCCCGGCGCTGCGCAACCGGAACTGCTCGATGGGCGCAGTCTGTTCGTGCCGATGATCGCGGAAACCGACCTGACCCCGTTCGACCTGCAGATGCCGTTCATCCACTGGCCGGACTTTGTCTACGAGGGGCTGACACGTTTTCGCGGCCGGCCGGCGCATGTTTTCCTGCTGCGTCCTCCCGCCGGGTTTGCCGCCAAAAATCCGCAGTTGCAGGGCGTGCGCGTCCAACTCGACAGCCAGTTCAACGCGTTCGTGCAAGTCGAACTGCTGGGCGCGGGCGACCGGGTCACCAAGACGACAACGGTGGTGGATCTGAAAAAAGTGGGTGACCAATGGATCGTCAAAAGCATCGACGTGCGCGACGAGATGACCCGCAACAAAACACGGTTGAGCGTGACCGGCGCGGCGCTCGGGCTGGAGTTTTCCGCGGTCATTTTCGAGCCCGCCCGGCTGACCGAAGAACTGACGCCACCCGCCGCGGCGGGGCTCACTCGCATCGCGCCATGAGCGGCGGGCCGCCCACGGTGCGCGCGGTCGTGTTCGACCTCGACGGCACGCTGGTGGACAGCATGCCCATGGTCCTGCGGGCGTTCGCCCACGCGCTGGAGCCGTTTTGTCCGCCCCGCAGCGACGAAGAGCTGCTGGCTCGGCTGGGCGGGCCACCCGAGCGCACTTTTCGACAGCTGATCGGAGAGGCTCGGCAAGTGCCGGAGGCGATGCGGCGGCTGCGGGAGTTCACCTTAGCCAACTGGCACCTCATTCAGCCGTTCCCCGGCATGCACTCGTTGCTGGACGACTTGCGCGGGGGCGGCTGCCAAATCGGCCTGTGGACCGGGCGGGAACGCGAGTCAACCGAGTGGATTTTGCGCGAACAGAACCTCACCACGCGCGTCGATGCCTGCGTGTGCGGCGACGATTTGCCGACGCACAAACCGCACCCCGCGGGGCTCGCCGCGACACTGGGCAAACTTTCAGTGGCTGGCGACGAGGCGCTTTTTGTCGGCGATGCCGATGTGGATGTGTTGGCCGGAACCGAAGCTGGTGTGCGCACTGTCCTAATCCGGCACGGCCGTCCTGTGGACGCGGAAATTTTGTCAAAAGCTTGGCAGGTCGTCGAGACACCAGAGGCAGCATACGCCGTGGTGCGCCTAATGGCGTTGAAGCGAGGGGCGCGGCGTTGACAATTGTCGCCGGGTGCGGTCCAAACTCCTCCGCGCGAATCAGCAAAAAATTCGCATCCACCTATGGCCAGCATAATTTTAATTGATGACGAGGAGGTCTTCTGTGAGGTTATCGCCATGGTTTTGACCCAAGCCGGCCACTCGGTGAGGACGGCGTCAGAGGGTAGTGCCGGAGTTGCCCTATACCGGGCCGAGCCGACCGACATCGTCATCACCGACTTGATCATGCCTGGAAAGGAAGGCATTGAGACTATTCGCGAACTACGGCGTTTGCAGCCAAAGCTACCCATCATCGCGATCTCCGGCGGCCGGATTAATTCGGATCTCTATCTCCACCTGGCAGGCAAATTGGGTGCGCACCGCACGCTCACAAAACCTTTTTCCAGCGCGGAACTGCTTAAGGCGATCAACGAGATTTTGCCCAAAGCAAAAGACTGAGGGCGTGTCCGGCTACAATCCGGCGGTGGTTTACCTGAGGCAGTGTTCGGATTTGGGGTCGAAGAGGTGGGCGTGGTCGAGGTCGAAGGTGACTTGCACGCGGCTGTTGACCTCGAAGCGGTCCGTCGGGCGCACGCGCGCGATGAACGAGGTCGCCCCGGTGTCGAGATACAGGTAGGTTTCCGAGCCCATCGGCTCCGAGACCTCCACCTTCACCTCGACGGTGCGCGCGGGGTCGGGGTTGGTGACCGTGAGGGTGTCTTGCACTTTCTCCGGGCGGATGCCGAAGACGATCGGTTGGTCGATGTGCCGGGCCACCTGCCGGGAGAGCGTCTCGGTGAGCGTGAAGCGCAGGGGCGCGGCGGCGGTGTTTGTTTCGACGAACGCGAGGTGGTTGCCGGCGTGCTGG
>CAIRCN010000086.1 GCA_903877135.1 uncultured Opitutia bacterium | reverse complement strand
CCGCAGCCAGAGGGGCCGACCAGCACCATGAACTCGCGGTCCTCGACCTCGAGGCTGATGCCTTTCACCGCGGTCACGCCGGGGCCGCTCTTCTCGGGGTAGGTTTTGACGAGGTTCTCGATGATGACTTTGGCCATGGGGAGGAGAAAAATTGCGCTGATCGGGGACAATAACGCGATTTGCCCGGAGGCTCCGCGTCAGGGCACAAGACTACGGCGGGGGCGCGCATGGCAAGCCATTGCTGCGTCACCGCCGGACGCAGGCGGATCAGTAGGTGAAAAACATCTCCTGCAGGACGCGCGGATCGGCTGTGCGGGTGAGGCCGAGCATGAGGAGCACGCGGGCTTTTTGCGGATTAAGTTCTTCGGCGACGAGGAGGCCGAGCCGGTCGTCATCGACCTCGATGTTGCGCTCGACCACGCCGCCACCGGTGCGTGAGCTGCGGACGACGATGACGCCATGCCGCACAGCGTCGGCGCAGGCGGCGAGTGCGGGGGCGTTGAGGTTGCCGTCGCCCACGCCGGCGACGACGAGGCCGCGCGCGCCGGACTGCACGGCGGCGTCGATCAGCTCGCGGCCCATGCCGGCGTAGGCGTAGAGAATGCTGACGCGCGGCAGTGCGTTGGCCTCGCCGACGGAGAATTCGCTCGCAGCGGTGTGGCGGCGGACAGGCGGTGCGTAGAGGTGCAGGCGGCCGGCGTTGACGAGGCCGGCAAGGCCGCGGTGGGTGCTCTTGAACGTGCCGACCTGGGTGGTGTTGGTCTTGGCGACTTCGCGGGCAAAATGGATTTCGTCGTTGGCGACGATGAGCACGCCGCGGCCGCGCGCGGCGGGGTGGGCGGCAACGGCGACGGCGTTGTAGAGGTTCATCGGGCCGTCGGCACTGATCTCGGTGGCGGGACGCATCGCGCCGACGAGGACGACGGGTTTTTCGCTGCGGACAACGAGGTTCAGAAAGTAGCCAGTCTCCTCCATGGTGTCGGTGCCGTGGGTGACGACGACGCCGGCGATGCCGGGCTCGGCGAGGGCGGCCTGCGCGCGTGTGGCGAGTTTTAGCCACACGGCCTCGTCCATGTCCTGGCTGCCGATGGCGGCGATCTGCTCGACCTCGAGTCGGGCGAGCGCGGCGAGCTGGGGCACGGCGGCGACGAGGGTGTCGATCGAGAATGCGGCGGCCTGGTAGCCGCGTGAGCCGCTGGTTTGCGCCCCGGCGATGGTGCCGCCGGTGGCGAGCACACGGACACAGGGCAGGGTGGGCGTTGGGGTGGAAGGCATGGTTTACCCGCACACTGCACAGGTGGCGGGCGGATGAAAATACAGAATGAGCCCGCACTCTGCGCTGGCTTGCGGACGGCGGGCGGCGTTGGATGCGAACGATTCACGCGCAGTTCGCCGCCCTTATCTCTATGAACTCACCCATCAAACTCGGCATCATCGGGCTCGACACTTCCCACGTCGTCGTCTTCAGCGACACGTTTAACAACCCGGAGACCCAGGCGCCCATTGCCGGTGCGCGCGTCGTTGCGGCCTGGCCGGGCGGCTCGCATGACTTGGAATCCAGCATTGGTCGCGTGCCCGGCTACACCAAGGAACTGCAGGAGAAATTTGGCGTGCAGATCATGGACTCGATCGAGGCTGTGGTCGCGGCGAGCGACGCCATCTTGCACACTTCGCTCGACGGACGCGTGCACTTGGAGCAATTCCAGCGCATCGCCGCAGCCGGGCCGGGCAAGCCGGTGTTTGTGGATAAACCTTTCGCGCTGCGGGCCATCGACGCGCGGGCAATTTTCAACGTGGCGAAAAAGTTCAACACGCCCCTGTTTAGCTCGTCGTCGCTGCGTTTCACTGGCGCCATCGCGCGTGTGGTGACGCCGCAGACGCGATCGCTGGTGAAAGGTGCGCAGATGCACGGCCCGGCGGCGCTGGAGCCTACCAACCCGGGTTTTTACTGGTATGGCATTCATCCCATCGAGATGCTCTACACGGCGATGGGTCGCGGCTGCCATTCGGTGCGCTGCGTGTCCAACGACTCATTCGACGCGATCACCGGGGTTTGGGCCGACGGACGCATTGGGTCGGTCCAATGCAACCGCACCGGCAACTACGACTACCTCGGCTTCGTCCACTTCGAAAAAAACAGCGTGCTCATCAACCCGCAGACCGAGACCAAGGGATTTTTTACCTGCCTCGCCGAGGCGATATTGGAATTCATCCGCACGGGCAAGGCCCCGGTCGATCCGGAGGAGACGATCGAGATCATCCGCTTCATCGAGGCGGCCAACGAAAGCGGTGCGAACGGCGGACGCGAAGTGCAGCTCTGAAACCCCGACGTCCGCCGGGAAAATGTCACCCAATGGGTGACGCTTTGCCTGGGTCCACCCATGAAACTCACTTGCCGCGGCGGTCGGATCACGATGGCGGCCGGGGTGTTTGTCCTCGGGCCCGGTGGGCCGGCGTTGCGGATCGACGGAAAAAGGCAGGCGCTGCGCGCCGTCCGCGGACATGCCGCGCTGTGGCGCAACCCGCGAGTGGAGCTGGTGCAGAGCTATGCGCAGGAGACCAAGCGCCGGGTGCGCGTGACCAGCTTGCTGCGTAACCGCGGCTCACGGCCCTTCACGCTGAATCAGGTCACGCTCTTTGCTTGCCGCAAAATCGGCCTCGGTCCCGCGCCCGCGGAAGTGCGTATCCTGGAGCAAAGCGCGTATTTTGGCCGTGTGCGCACGCCGCGGCAGATGCTGACCGGCAGCGACCAACTCAAGGCGCTCGACGGCACGGTGGGCGCATTCACGAGCGAGACGCACACTGTGTTCTACAACCCGGCGGCGCGGGCGGCGCTGCTGCTCGGCTTCGAGACCGTTGACCGCTGGCTGCCGCAGATCAGCGGCCGGATGTTTGCCGTCGCGGGGAGCAACGTCACCGGCTCGGACAACGTCGACGCCGGCTCTTCAGCGGCAGAGGCCAAGACCACGTCTGCTCCTACCACGGTGCCAGGGAAGATCCCGCCGTTCCGCATCTTCACGATCGAGTTCGACGGCGGCGATCTGCTTGTCGCGCCCGGCGAGACCGTGGCGTTGGGCGATTTTTTGGTTGAGAGTGGGACCGATCCGCTCGCGCTGCTCGGCGCCTATGGCGACCGGATCAAGGCGCGCAACCGGCTCGCGAACGCGCCCGGCCCGCTGGCAAATTGGTGCAGTTGGTATCCCTACCGGCTTGGAGTCAGCGAGACCAACGTCCTCGCCACGGCGCGCGCCGCGCGGGCGCGGAATCTCGACCGGCTCGGCCTGCGCATCCTGCAACTAGACCTTGGCTGGCAGCAGGGAAACATACCAACCTACTTCGAGGAAAATGAACGCTTCAGCCACGGGCTCGGCTGGCTCAGTGGCAAATTGCAGCGCGAGGGTTTTCAGCTCGGCGTGTGGACCGGCGTGCTCTGTGTGGCCGACTCGCATCCGTTGGCGCGCGAACATCCGGAGTGGCTGCTGTGCGGCGAGGACGGCCAGCCGCGCAACAACTACAATTGGTTTTGGGCGCCATTCTGCCCGATCTACGCGCTCGACGTGTCGCACCCCGGCGCGCAGCTGTGGCTGCGGGAGAATTTCACCGCGCTCGCGCGCAAGGGCGTGCGGTTCGTCAAATGGGATTTTGCCGGTATCGTCGCGACGAAGGAACTGCGTCGACGGCACGATCCACGCTTCGTCAACACTCGTGCCCGTGAGGCGGTGCGCACCGCATTTCGCATCGCGCAGGAGGCGCTCGATTCGCAGGGCGAGAAATCACTCATGATCGACTGCTCGGGCACCGATCTCGCGGCGGCCGGCATCGCGGGGCTTTCTTACGTCAACATGGACACGGGTAACACTGGCCTCGGCTGGCGGCACCTGCGCGAGGTTTACACCTCCTACGCCTGCCACCTGTTCAAACACCGCTGGGCGCTGCTCCAGCCGTCGTGCCTGGTCGTCGGCCTACCCGGCACGCTTGAGGAGGCGCGCCTCCGCGCGACGGCCACCTTCATGGGCGCGGGCCATGTGGATATCGGCGACGATCTCATGCGGCTGCCCGAGGACCGCTGGGCGGTGTTGCTGGCGACGCTGCCACCCAACGCCACGCCGGCCACGCCGGTGGATCTTTTTGCGCCGATCCGCACTGGCACGCTTTCCTATCTGTCGCTGATCAAGGCGCAGCCAATTGAGGCTATGGTCGAACGTGAGCCGGAAGGAGCCTGCGTGTGGGCGCTGCCGGTGCGCGCGAACTGGGATGAGTGGACGCTCGTGGCTGTGTTCAACTGGACCGAACCGCCCCAGGAGGTGGGCTCAAAAGTAAATCTCGCGCGACGTTACCAGGTTGATTTCACGCGGCTCGGTCTGCCGGCTGGCGCGAAGCTCTGGGCCTACGAATTTTGGTCGGGCCAGTTTCTCGGCGAGATTCCGCGGGCGCTGCCACCGGAGGGCACCTACCGGCATCCGGGCGACTTTGCCGATCTGATCCAACCGTCCGGACCGGGCTTGTTGGACATCGGGTTTCATGGTCCCGCGGTGAAGTTGTTCGTGCTGCGCCGCCCGCGCGCACACCCCTGGCCGGTGGGCACGAGCTTCCACCAGAGCGGCGGACGCGAATTGTCAGACGTGGGTTGGAATGCAAAGACGCGCACGCTCTCCGGCAAACTCCATCGGCCGAAGGGCGAAAGCGGTTTCATTATGATTGCCGTGCCGTCGGCTGCCGGCGTTACAACGAGCAAATTGCCAATCATTGCCAAAGCCGACATTTCGCCGTGGTCGGTGGATTTTGATTGATTCCTCCGTCCATGACCACTCACACCCCGAACATTTTTCCCGCGCTGCCCGCGCGACCTGACGCCGAGATGATCGCGCGCTACCGCGAGGACGGTTACCTCGCGTTTCTCGAGGCGTTGACGCCCGACGAGGTCAAACAGGCTTCCGATGGCATCAACCAGCTCGTGCACAAATATGCCTTCAACGAGGCGCTCACCGAGCATGTGGGCGGCGCGGGCAAATACGGTCAGGCGATCAAGAACGGCCGCGGCATGCTCTTCAAGAGCCGCACCTCCGATTTTCATTTTCAGGTCGAGGGCAACTACGAGGCGCGGCCCGACCGGCTCGACGAACTCGCGGACAACATCCGCAAGTTTCAGTCCTACGTGAACGAGCTGCCGATCTACGACTACATCGCGAACCAGCACCCGCGGCTGCGAGCCCTTCTTGGCGCGGTGCTGGGCGAGGACTACCGGCCCTATTCCAGCATGGCGCTCTGCAAGCCCGCAGGCGGCGGCGCGGAGAAACCCTGGCACCAGGATCTCGCCTACTTTTCGGTCAACCGGTTCGACGGCGTCTGCGGCGTGTGGATTGCGCTGGACCGCGCGATCATCGCCAACGGCTGCATGCACGTCATTCCGGGTGGACATCGCCGGGGGCCGCGCCGGCACAACTGGACGAAGGTCGACTGTGAGATCACCACGGACGACATCGATCCGGCCAACGCGATCCCGATCGAGCTGCCGCCCGGCGGACTGATGATTTTCCACGGGCTGCTGCCGCACGAGACGCCTGCTAATCAGTCGAACCTGCGTCGGCGGGCGCTGCAGTTCCATTACCAGAGCGCCGAGACACATGTTGCGCCGCGCGAGGAATACATGAAAAAGTTCACCGGCCCCGAGGGTATCTTCATCGGCTGCGACTATTCCAAGCTCGCCACCAAAGAATGAACAACAACTCGCCCCGCGGACTCCGTTGGTAACGGCGGCCTCGCATGCGCCCCATTCCGATCAACAGTGCCGAGGCGGTTTTCGAGGCGTTTTTTGAAAACCGCCTTAGCGAGTTTGACCACTGGGAAACGGCTACCCCTGGTGTCACGGGGCTGAAATTCACCGTAGGCTGGGCGTTCATCGTCTTCAGTTGGGAGCAGCCGGCGCCCGACGGGTTGGTGCTGCGGCTGCACCGCCGCTACGACGCGCTCTATTGTTCGGGTTACGACCGGCTGCTCACCTGCCTCAACCTGCCCGAGGACAGCGTGACCAGTATCGCGGCCGAGACCGACGTTGGGCCGCGTGCCCGCACGGGCCGGTCCTGCGGCGCCACGCGCCACGAGGAGTGGCTGGAACTCGACGGGGCCCGGAAAATTCTCTCGCTCACCGTCGAAGTGTGGCACACGCATCCGGTGGCCAGTTCCGGCTTGCTGATGTGGCTTGGTCTGCAAAGCACCGCGCGGCTGCCCGCGCATCTCGCCCAGTGGTCCGGCTATGACGAGCGCTGGGAGCGATATCTTCAGCCGCCGGAGTTCGAGCCGACCT
>CAIRCN010000085.1 GCA_903877135.1 uncultured Opitutia bacterium | reverse complement strand
GCCCGCGGGCACGTCCACCACGAGCACCCCGCCGCCGCCGCGCGCAAACGCGTCGTAGTTGCCCCCGGCGGCCTGCAGCTTGTCCCACGCCGTTCCCAACTCACCGTGGAAGACCGAACTGCCGGTCATCGCGGACGTAGGTGTTGGAAAAGCACTGCTGCACGGGCCAGCGAGCACGATGAAGAGAAGCCAAGGGGAGAACAGGCGTTTCATAGTCAAAGAAGGGATAATGCGGCCTGATACTTTTGTCCTTCTTGGTCAAGTTAACTTGGGTCCAGGCACCGCATCTGGAGAGTCGCGAATTGACGATCCGGACTTTGGCCGTGGTTTGATTCAGCAGCGGGATCCCGAGCGAACGTGCAACCGCTCGTCCCCTTGCTGGCGCGGAAGAAGTGATGACACTGGTTCACGGCAGCGGCAGACGAGTTCGCTGATTTCTTTACCAAGGCGGCATCGTCATTTTTGAGTCCAGCGCCCGCGGTTTGATGACAAAATCGGAATGACTCTAGCTCAGCGTGAGGTTGAGGCGGTCGAAGGCGACGAAGGCGCGGTCGATGTAGCGCTTGCTGTTGCGCGGATCCACGCCGGACTTGTGGTAAACCTCGTCGGTTTCGAGCCAGTAGCCGGATTCTCCGGGGAGGCCATAATCGAGCTTGTCGGCCATGCAGGCCGCGAGGTTGAGCAGGTGCGTGAGTGGGTGATTGCGCCCGGCGGCGTGAAAGTGCTCGGCGATGGCCTTGGGAATCTCGTGGGGAAAATGCCATTCGCGCAGGATCGCCGCCGTGGCCTCGTTGCCCGTGAGGCCAAAGGTGTTTTTCTCCCAGGTGACCAAGTCGGCGGGACCTTTGAGGTCGAAGGGCGCCGGGCGGTCGGGGGCACCGGCGGCGAGCTTTTCGAAGGCGAGTTTCCCGAGCGAGCGAAAGAGGCCGATCGTATAGGCGGACCGGGGGTCTTCCTGCGCGGGGCCGGCGAGTTCCTCCATCAGCAGCGCCACCAGGAGGGAGTTCTCGCGTAACCGCTGGCCGGTGAAAACGTAGAGCGGAAAGCTGCCGGTGGAAAACTGGTCTACGGCCACGGCGCCTACCAGGCGGTGGATTTCCTGCATGCCGATGAGCGTGACGGCGGCCTCGACGGAAGCGACGGGTTCGCTCTGGGCGAAGGCGGCGCTGTTGGCGATGCGCAGGATCCGGGCAGCCAGCGCGCTGTCGTGCTTCAGGTGCGTGGCGACCTCGGCGAGATCGGAGCGCGGATCGCGCAGCAGACGGCCGATTTCGGCCAGAACCCGCGGGGTGGCGGGAAACGCTTTCGCCACCTGCAACAGGTCATCGACAGAGAACAGCACCGGGCTCATGTGCGCTAGTAATCGGTCCGCGGCGGCCGGGCCTAAGCAAAATCTTTCGACTGGTGCGAGCGCCGGGAGTCGAACCCGGATCGACGGCTTCGGAGGCCGCTACACTATCCATTGTGCTACGCTCGCAAGGGCAACCGAGGCTGGAAAATTCGCGGGGGACCGCGTTCCTGTCGAGAGCAAAGAGGCGAACCGGACGCACGCCGGCCGGTTACGGCGTCTGGTCGCGTGAGAAACGGTGAACGAGAAAGTAATAGATGGCGCCCAGCACTGCGATCGCGCCGACGAACCAGAGGGTGACGGTCTTCATTTCTCCGCGCATCAGAGCCTCATTCTGGCCAGCCTTGATGCCGACCCAGCAGAGGACGGTGCACCATAATCCCGAGCCGATGAGCGTGTAGAGGGAGAAGCGTCCGTAGTGCATCCGCACAATGCCTGCCGGAATGCCGATGAGATGGCGCACGACAGGCAGGAGCCGTGAGGCAAAGATGCCGTAGCTCCCGAACTGGGCCGACCAGCGCTCTGCCTTGCCGATCTTCTCCGGGGTAATCAACAGGTGGCGGACGAAATTAAGGAGGAACGGCCAGCGGACGATACGTGCGGTCCAATGTTCCAAGGCAGCGCTAAACTTCAGCACGAGCGGCCGCCCGGCCCAGCGCGAGGCCCAATACATACCGGTGGCCCCGACCCACGAACCGATTGCGCCGGCAATGACGATGCCGGTCAGCGTCATATTGCCAGAACGCTGGGCTACGATCACTGCAGGGGGAATGATGAGCTCGCTGGGTAGCGGAACGATCGAGCTTTCAATCGCCATCAGCAACGCGACGAGCCAGTAGCCGCCTGAGTCGAGCGACTGGCCATACCAGTCGAACAAGCCCTTGAAAAGATCGTGCATTGGTGCCTGTTAAAAATGAAAAAGCAGGCAGTCGAAAAACTGCCTGCCTAGTAAAAGAGAGCCGCCGCTCAGACGTCGGGCTTGGTCTTACGCAGGCCCTGCACGCGGTCGCCGACCTTCCACTGGCCGCGTTTTCTGAGCAGGTCGACGCGCTCGAAGCGCTTGAGGACGTTGCGTTTAATGACGATACCGGAGGAGCCTTGGAGGCTTTTGTGCTGGGACATGACGATGAAAAGCGGCGGTTGCGGGTTGCTAAAGGGGCGGAGTGGTAGAGTTCGCCACCGCCCATGACAAGTATTTTTCGCCCACAAGCTCGGCACGTTGACCGGCGGTTGCTCGGTGACGCAGCCAGACGGCTGGGTGTTTTTTCTTGGGGCGTCCGGTGGTGGGAAATAAACCTGTCTTCTTTCCGAAAAACGGTTTGCCGCGGGGCCGGAGCGGGGTCAATTCTCCCTTTCCCACGCGCCACACATCCGGCCTGTGATACCTTAACTAAAACTCAGATCCAAACCCACCACACTCCCATGGCTCTATCCACTGGCTCCCAAGCTCCCGATTTCACCCTCAAGTCCAAGTCCGCTGACGGCCTCAAGGACATCAAACTGAGCGACAACTTCGGCAAGAAGCAGACAGTGCTGCTGTTCTTCCCCCTGGCGTTCACGGGCGTCTGCACGCAGGAAATGTGTGATACCACCGCTGGCCTTGGCGACTACGAGAAACTCGGCGCTGACGTCATCGCGATCAGCGTCGACAGTCCGTTCGCACAGGAGGCCTGGGCCAACGCGAATAAGATCAAGCTCACGATCGTCAGCGATCTCAATAAGACCGTGACGAAGGCCTACGACGTCGTGTTTCCCGGGCTCGCGGGCATCGGCGACACGTCGGCCCGGGCTGCGTTCGTGATCGGCCGCGACGGCGTGATCAAGTATGCCGAACAGACTGCGACACCGAAAGACCTGCCTAACTTTGCCGCTGTGAAAGCGGCGCTCGCCAAGTAAGCCGCCGCGCACGGCGCAGGGTTTTCAAATCGAAAATCCGAAACCAAAAATCGAAAACCCATGTCCCTCCCGAACCCGTTCAACACGCTGCAGACGTTTTCCGCCAACGGCACGTCGCACCAACTCTACTCGCTCCCCGCCCTCGAGGTGGCCGGCTTCAACGTGAAGAAGCTGCCGGTCTCGATCCGGCTCGTGCTCGAATCATTGCTGCGCAACACCGACGGCAAGCGCGTTACCGAGCAGGCGGTCCGGGAGTTGGCGACATGGGGCGCGCAGGCGCCGCGCACCGAGGAGATTCCGTTCGTCGTCGCGCGCATCGTGCTGCAGGACTTCACCGGCGTGCCGTTGCTGGTGGACCTCGCGGCGATGCGCTCGGCGGCCACGAAGCTCGGCAAGAACCCGAAGATCATCGAGCCGCTCGTGCCGGTGGACCTCGTGGTGGACCATTCCGTGCAGGTGGATTTCGCCGGCACGGCTGACGCGATGCAGCGCAACCTCGACCTCGAATTCACGCGCAACCGCGAGCGCTACCAGTTCCTCAAGTGGGGCATGCAGGCGTTCGACACCTTCAAGGTCGTCCCGCCCGGCATCGGCATCGTCCACCAGGTGAACCTCGAATACCTCGCCAAGGGCGTGCTCAGCTCCGGCAACGTTTACTATCCCGACACCCTCGTTGGCACCGATTCGCACACGACGATGATCAACGGCCTGGGCATCGTGGGCTGGGGCGTCGGCGGCATCGAGGCCGAGGCGGGCATGCTCGGCCAGCCGGTCTATTTCCTCACGCCCGACGTCGTCGGCGTCTGCCTCACCGGCGCGCTGCGCGAGGGCGTCACGGCGACGGACCTTGCGCTCACCATCACGCAGATGCTGCGCAAGGCGAAGGTCGTGGGCAAATTCGTTGAGTTCTACGGCCCCGGAGCCGCGGCGCTGCCGGTCGTGGATCGCGCGATGGTGGCTAACATGGCGCCCGAATACGGCGCGACGATGGGTTTTTTCCCGGTCGACGCCGAGTGCTCGGCCTACCTGCGCGCCACCGGTCGCGACGAGAAGCAGGTCGCGCTTTACGAGGCCTACTATCAGGCGCAGGGGCTATGGGGCATCCCGCAGCAGGGCGAGATCGAATACTCGACCGATCTTGCGCTCGACCTCTCGACAGTGGTGCCCAGCGTGGCCGGCCCGAAGCGCCCGCAGGACCGCATCGAGCTGCCGAACTTGCGGCGCGAGTTCTTCAAGTCCTTCCAGCGCCCAGTGACCGAGAACGGTTTCGGCAAGACCCGCGCCGACTTCGCTAAGTCGGTGAAGGTCGAGACGACCGCTAAGCGCAAGGCCAAGGTCGGCACGGGCAGCGTGCTGATCGCCGCGATCACGAGTTGCACGAACACCTCGAACCCGAGCGTGATGCTCGCCGCCGGTCTCCTCGCAAAGAAGGCCGTCGAGAAGGGCCTGAAGGTCAACCCAGCCGTGAAGGCCTCGTTAGCCCCCGGCTCGCGCGTGGTGACCGACTACCTGAAAAAGACCGGCCTCCAACCATATCTGAACAAGCTCCGGTTCAACCTCGTCGGCTACGGTTGCACGACCTGCATCGGCAACTCCGGCCCGCTCGACGCCAACATCGAAGAGGCCGTCGTGAAGAACGACCTCATCACCGCCTCGGTGCTCTCCGGCAACCGCAACTTCGAGGCGCGCGTGCACCAGAGCATCAAGGCCAATTTCCTCATGTCGCCGCCGCTGGTCGTCGCCTTCGCGCTCGCCGGCCGCATCGACATCGACCTGAGCTGCGAGCCGCTCGGCACCGGCAAGGACGGCGCGCCGGTCTACCTCGCCGACATCTGGCCCACGCTTCAGGAAGTGCGTGACCAGATGGCGGCCGCGCTCAAGCCCGAGGTATTCCGCAAGCTCTATAAGAACTTCGCCGCGCAGAATCCGAAGTGGAACGAAATCCCCTCGTCGGTCGGCAACGTCTACGAGTTCGAGGCCAACTCGACCTACATCCAGGAGCCGCCGTTCTTCGCCAACTTCTCGCTGACACCGGGCACGATCCAGCCGATCACCGGTGCGCGCGCCCTCGGTATTTTCGGCGACTCAGTCACGACCGACCACATCTCGCCCGCCGGGGCCATCAAGAAGTCCTCGCCCGCCGGCCGCTTCCTGCTCGAAAGCGGCGTCGCCTTCGGCGACTTCAACAGCTACGGTTCGCGCCGCGGCAATGACCGCATCATGACGCGCGGAACCTTCGCCAACGTCCGCATCAAGAACCTGATGCTCGGCGGCAAGGAAGGCGGTAACACGACTGGCCCCGACGGCACTGAAATTTCCATCTATGACGCCTCCATCGCCCACCAGAAAAACGGCACGCCGCTCATCGTCATCGCCGGCCAGGAATACGGCACCGGCTCGTCGCGCGACTGGGCTGCGAAGGGCACGAACCTGCTCGGCGTGAAAGTCGTTGTCGCGCAAAGTTTCGAGCGCATCCACCGCTCCAACCTCGTCGGCATGGGTGTGCTGCCCCTCCAGTTCAAGGACGGCACGACGGCCCAGACGCTGAAACTCGACGGCACGGAGACATACGACGTCGTTGGCCTCAGCCCCGACATCAAACCGCAGCAGGACCTCGTCCTCCGCATCACCCGCAAGGATGGCGGCGTGGAAGATGTCAGCGTCCGCTGCCGGATCGACACGCCCATCGAGATCGACTATTACCAGCACGGCGGCATCTTGCCCTACGTGCTGCGGCAAATCGTGGCGAAAAGCTGAGCTATTTTCACTGTCACGCGTTCGACGAGCTAATGGGTTTTTGCGTTCTGACCGATTAGTTATATCATCAAACTATGGCAGACGCCGGCAAACCCGTTTATCTCGTCGACGCCTATTCGGATCCGGTGGTGATCCGGATAGACGGGCGGGCGTGTTTTCAAAACAGCGCCTGCCTGCGAGACTTTATCACGGAAATGCTCCGGCAGGGGAAGACGCGCTTCGTGCTCGATTTTCAAACCTGCACGAGCATGGACAGCACGTTTCTCGGCGTGCTGGCGGGCGCGGCGCTCGATTTGAAGAAATCCGCCCCGGGTGGCAGCCTCGTGCTGGCGCGGGTTGGGCAGCGCAATCTGGAACTGATTCGCAATCTCGGCCTGCACCGGCTGCTGACGGTCGACGCGACGGACTTCCCCATGAATTTTAACCAGTGCGCTACAGCGCTGCCGTGCGCGGAACACTCGGATTTGGAACAAGCGCGGCTCGTGCTGGAGTCCCACGAGAACCTCGTCACGGCCGATGAATCCAATCGGAACAAGTTCCAAGATGTCCTCGCGTTCCTGAAAAATCGCGTCGCCCAGCGCCCGGCGTAGAACGCAATCCGCGATTGCGAGCAGCGGCGGCCACCGTCACATCGGACGCTCATGGTGCTTTTTCTGCTCATCGGTTTGCTCGTCGGCATTCTCGGGATGCTGTTCCCTCTGGCGCGCGCCCGGCGGGAGTTAGACAGAGTCGCCGAGGACAAACAGCGGGTGACGCAGGAGCGGCAACTGGTGGTGGATTTCATGCACCACATGGTCGAGGCCCTCGGCGAGGGTCTATCGCGGCAGGAGCTGCAGCAGCGGATCGTTCACGCCGCCATCCTCTGCTCGGGCGCGCTCAGCGCCTGCCTGTTTGAACGGTCGCAGGACGGACAAATGAGGAGTGCGGCGGTGGAGGGGCTGTTTCCACCGCACCGGCCGCTGCCGCCCGCGCTCAGAGGCAAGGCCTCGACCCGGGCGCGCTTCATCGAGCAGGTTTTGAAGGCGGAAAATTTCCCCGATACCGAGGGGATTGTCGGTGCAGTGGTGCAGACGGGGCAGGGGCAATTGCTGGCCGACGCAGCCACCGACCCTCGCGTGGTGGTGCACGATGATCCGGCCCTCAAAGTGCGCTCGGTGATCGCCGTGCCGCTGCGGTTTCGCGACCGGTTTTTCGGGGTGCTGGCGGTGGCCAATTCAGTCGGCGGCGAACCGTTTACACAGACTGACTTCTCCCTCATGCAATCGCTCGCCGAGCAGGCTGCGCTCGCGTTGCACAACGCGGAATTTCTGCATTTCCAGATCGAAAAAAAACAGCTCGACCTCGATCTCTCGCTCGCGAGCGGTATCCAGCAGATGCTCCTCCCACGCGAGGCGCCCCGGCTGGGCGGCCTTGACCTCGATGCACGCTACCTGCCGGCGCAGAAGGTAAGTGGAGATTTTTACGACCTGTTTGCCCTGAGCGAAACTCGCCTTGGCGTTGCGGTGGCCGACGTGTCGGGCAAGGGCATCCCGGCTTCGCTGCTCATGGCCATCTGCCGGACCAATCTGCGCCAGATCGCCTTGCGGCATGTGTCACCGGCGGAGACGCTCAAGGAGCTGAACCGGGCGATGGGCGGCGACATGCAACGGGGCATGTTCATCACGATGCTTTACGCCGTGGTCGATACATCCAAGGGCGCCGTCACGCTGGCGCGCGCCGGGCACGAGTTGCCGCTCATTTCGCGGCCGAACGCGGCCACCGGCGTGGCACTGGGCGAATTTGTCGGCTCGGAGGGAATGCCGCTCGGCATGGTGCCCGACGAGATTTTTTCCGCCGTCATCGCCGACCGCACAGAGGCGTTTCTGCCGGGCGACACCCTCGTGCTCTACACCGACGGCCTGACTGAAGCGCCCAACGAGGACGACAAAGAGTTTTCCGGCGCCCGGCTGGCGGATGCGGTGCGGGCGCTGCACTTGCGCAGCGCCCGTGAAATCAACGACGGTCTGCTGGAGAGCTTGCAGCGGTTCACCGGCACGACGCTTCTGCGCGACGATCTTACACTGGTGACGGTCAAGCGCGTCTGAACGCGACGGGCGTGCTTGCCTCCGTGCTCGTGCCTGCCACACATTCACGTCCCATGTCTACCGCCACCGCGCCGAGTCTCGACCGTTTTTCCCTGCCGGATGCCGGCGGGCATTTCGGGCGCTACGGCGGCGTGTTTGTCCCGGAGACGCTCATGACGGCGCTCGCTGAGCTCGGGGTGGCCTACGAGGCGGCGCGGGCTGATCCGGCGTTCCAGAACGAGCTACGGCACCACCTGAAGGAGTTCGCGGGACGGCCGACGGAGTTGTATTTCGCCGAGCGGCTGACCGCGCACGCTGGCGGCGCGAAGATTTACCTGAAGCGCGAGGACCTGCTGCACACCGGCGCGCACAAGATCAACAACGCCCTCGGTCAGGCGCTCCTCGCGCGGCGGATGGGCAAGAAGCGCATCATCGCCGAGACGGGCGCAGGGCAGCACGGCGTGGCCACGGCGGCCGTGTGCGCGAAGTTTGGGCTCGAGTGCATCGTTTACATGGGCGCGGTGGACATGGAGCGTCAGGCCCTGAACGTTTTCCGGATGCGGCTCATGGGTGCCGAAGTCCGCTCCGTCGAGGCCGGCCAGAAAACGCTCAAGGACGCCGTCAACGAGGCGATGCGCGACTGGGTGACCAACGTCCGCAGCACGCACTACATCCTCGGTTCGGCGCTTGGTGCGCATCCGTATCCGATGATGGTGCGCGACTTTCACCGGGCCATCGGCCGAGAGACGAAGGAGCAGATCCTCGCCCGCGAGGGCCGGCTGCCCGACGAGATGATCGCCTGCGTGGGCGGCGGCTCCAATGCGATCGGGTTCTTTTTCGAGTTCCTTGAGGATTCCGGCGTGCGGCTGATCGGCGTGGAGGCCGGCGGGCGCGGTATTCGTCGCGGCGAGCATGCGGCGAGATTCGAAGGTGGAAAACTGGGCGTGCTGCAAGGCGCGATGACCTACATTTTGCAGAACTCCGACGGCCAGATTGAACTGACCCACTCGGTGAGCGCGGGGCTCGACTACGCAGCCATCGGTCCGGAGCATGCCTTTTACCGCGACCGGAAGCGCATCGACTACGCCTACGCCTGCGACGACGAGGTGCTGGAAATGTTCCAGACCTGCTCGCGCCTCGAGGGGATTATCCCGGCGCTGGAATCGACTCACGCGCTGGTGCACGGGCTAAAACGCGCCCGTGAACTCACCAAGGACAAGATTATCGTGATCAACCTTTCCGGCCGCGGCGACAAGGACGTGCAGCAGGTCGCGAAGATACTCGGGACCAAATTATGAAAAGCATGACCGGTTACGGACGGGCGTCGTCGTCGATCGCCGGCTATTCGCTCACCGTCCAAGTGAGCGCGGTTAATCGCAAGACGCTCGACCTTGTGGTGCGGCTCCCTGACGAGTGGGAAAGCCTAGAGGCCGCGGTCGGAGAACAGGTGAGGCGCGTGGCCCAACGCGGCCGGATCAGCGTGGTGATCGAGCTGACGGGGGCCCGGGGCGCGAGCGAAATTTCCTGGGACGACGCCGCGATCGGAGCCACACTGGACCGGCTGGCGGCGCTGGCCGATACACGTGGGCTGCACTTCGAGCCGACGGCGGAACTGCTGTGGTCGGTCGCCAACTCCCAGCGCAAGACGGCCGATTTGCCGACGGCCGAAGCCGCCTCTCCGGCCGTGGCCGATGCGCTCGCAGAGGCGTTGCGGGCGTTTGTGGCGATGCGCGCCCAGGAAGGCGAGGCGCTGCTGGTCGATTTTCTAGCGCGGCTCAACACGCTGCAGGTCCACGTCGACACGATTGCGGCGCGGGCACCGCACGTGACCGCCGGTTACCGGGAGCAGTTGCTGCAACGGCTCCGTCAGGCCGGCCTAGAACTTGACGTCGAGGATGAGCGTGTGCTTCGGGAGATCGCGCTCTTTGCCGACCGGTGTGACGTGACGGAGGAACTGACACGACTACGCAGCCATCTGGAACAGTTTTCCCTGCTGCTACGGACCGAGGCGGAGATCGGCCGTAAGGCGGAGTTTATTTTGCAGGAAATCGGACGCGAGGTGAACACGATCGGCAGCAAGGCCAACGACCTCACGATTTCCCGCGCCGTCATCGAGCTGAAGAACGAGCTTGAGCGGGTGCGCGAGCAGATCGCCAATGTCGAGTAGCGCCGGTTGCGTGCGCGGGTCGGAGCTACTGCGTGGCCGGTTTTGGCGTCGGGGTTCCCGCGTCGAGCCGGGCGAGCTCGTCCTGGGCCAGGGAGAATTCGGTGAAATTGTTCATCTCGGTCGCGAGGCAGGCGGTGAATTTCACCCGCGCCGCCGCAGTGTAGCCCGCGAGGAGATCGATCATGCCGGCGTAGTAACGCTCCTCGCAGGTCTGCTCTCGGCGGGTTTTCTCGTCGGGAGCAGCGGAGGCGCGCTGCGTAAACTCGTCGCCCGTGATCTGCCCGGTGAGAAACAGGCCGATGGTTTTTGGCCAGCCGTCCTTCCAGCCCGGCACGTTTTTTGCGAGGTCGTCTTCGCCTGCCCGGTCGAGGCGGCTCAGGAGCAAGTTGCGGAAGAAACGAGCATAGTCGGTTTCGGGTGTCGCCGGCATGAGCGCGATCATCTTTTCGTAGTCGTTAAGGGCCCCGGAAAAGTTGCCAGCGAGATACCGCGCATCACCGCGGACACGGCGGGCAGGGCCAAAATCGGGAGTCAACTTCAGGCAGCGGTCAAAATCCGCGAGGGCCGCCGGGAAATCCCGCTTGAGCCGCTTGGCGAGACCGCGGCTGAAGTAGCCCAGCGCAGACTTTGGCTGGAGCGACAGGACGCGATTATAGTCGGCAATCGCCCCGTCGTAGTCCTTGAGGGCGATCTTGGTTTCGCCGCGGCAGCCATAGGAATCGGCGGCGTTCGGGTTGAGGGCGATGGCACGGTCGAAATCCGCCAGCGCCTCCTTGAAGGCCTTTTGCTGGTGTTTGGCATAGCCGCGGACCCTGTAGGCCATGGCTACGTTAGGATCCAGTGCGATCCATCGGTCGAATTCGACGATCGCGCCCGCGTAGTCTTGTTTGACCAGTTTATCCCAGCCGAGTGCATAGAAAATCCGGGCGTCTGACTGCTCAGGCGAAGCCGGACCGCCGAAGCTGGGCGCGGCGAAGATGACACTGCCGCTGCCTGGCCGGCCGCCGTTCGCGGTGGTGGCGCTCGGCATAGAGCTTGGGTAGGGCGTAATTTGGACGACATCGGAATCCTGCGCGGCTAGTATCGCCAAGGGCACGGCGGGCTGGGTTGTGCAGGCGGCCAACAGCAGGGTGGCCGCGATGCAGTGGATGGCCGTCAGAAAACGCAGGGAGGACAGGTGCATGCCGAGCAGGAGTAGTGCCGCGAGGTTCGCGTGGCACGCGACCGCTGGCAAGAACGAGACGAGGCCTCCCGGCGCGGAGGGCGCGTGCTATTTCCAGAGCGGGACGAGTTCCTCTTTGCGCACCCAGCCGGTCTGACCATTGTCGAAGTTGAGTCGCACCCAGCGGTCGGCGAGAAATGTCCGGTCGGCGATCGCCATGCTGCCGGGGGCGAGCACGGAGGTTTTTTGCGTAGTGTCGGCCTCGGTTGGGATCGAGCGCAGGGCACCTTCGCGCCAGACGATCACGGCGCGCCCATCGGCGCTTTCGCCATAGGCGCGCAGGCTCACTGCCGCGGCGCCGCCGAGCAGCAAGCCTGCGCCCAGCGCGCAGAGGGCGAAACCAACGCGCAAGCGGGAGGCACGGCCGTAGGCGCCCAAAAGTAACAGGGCGCAGCCAACGCAGAAAACGAGCGCGGCGCACCCGATGGCGAGCTGCCAGATGGCGGGCGAGGCGAGTTGCGCAAGCGATTGTGCCGGGCCGGGCGGCAGAAAACTGGCGAATGGCCCGGGGACGAAGCCGGCTTTTTCGCAGGCCAGCGCAAGCTGCCAGCGGATGGGCTCGGCGCCGGGTTCGTGCACGAAGGCGGCAGCGGCGTGCGCGGCGGCCTCGCCCCAGCGGTCTTGTTGCGCGAGGGCGAGCGAGAGATTGTGGCGCGCGATGGCGTCAGTGGGGTGAGTGGCGAGGGTGGTGCGCCAGGCTTTTTCGGCGGCGGCAAAATCGCCGCTGCGGTAGGCGGCGGCCGGGTCCGCGGCGTGTGTGCTCGCCGTGAGGGCGGCGGTGACGGCTAGGGCGAAGAAGAACGGTAGCAGATTTCGCGGGAGGAAGAGCCGCGAAGGCGCGAAGGCGCGCACTGGTTTGGCGGCGAGTGCAGCCTCAGCGCGGGCTACCCAGTCCGCGGGAAGCGCGGGCGCAGTGCCATAAAGTGCGCGGTCAGACTCCGACCAAAGCGTGCTCCAAGTCGCATCCGTGAGCGCGGCGGCGGGCGGCGCGGCGTGGGCGATTTCCCAGAGGATCGCGCTGTCGTGCTGCCAGTGCAGCAGCAGTTGCTGCTGCAGTTGAAGGTTGAGAGTTGAAAATTGAGAGCCGGAGGTGGGGCGGAGCTGGGCGAGCGTGGCGGCGAGGCGGGTGCGTGCCTCGCGTCTGGGGCGCAGCGGATCGGTCGCTCGGGCCCGGCGCATGGCCAGCCAGCCCCAGAAGACGAGCAGCGCAGCAAACGGCGCCAGCACGAGCGCGAGCACGCCGCGGGCGGAAAAGGGCGGCAGCGTCGAGGCGGCGCCGGGGAGCGGATCGCGCGGGATGCCGGCGGGCGGTTCGATTTTAGATTTTGGAAGTGAGATTTTGGATTGGTCAGGGGCGGTATCGGGATTGACGACCGCAGGCTGGTTGGGGGCGAGCGGCGAACCGGGTGCGGGCGTGATCGTGATGGTGGTGGCGGGCGTCATGAGCGTTTTGTAGCTGCCGCTTTTCGGGTCGAAATAGGTGAACGCCAGCGGGCTGAGCGTATAGGTGCCAGGGTGCGTGGGAATGAGCACGACATCCTCGGTGAGCGTGACGTCGAAGAGTTTGCCCTCGGCGGGCGTGCGCTTGGCCTGCGGCTGGATGACCTGGAAATCCTTCGAGACGTCGCGCTGCGGCAGGCCGGCGATGTCAGGCCAATTGCCCGTGCCGCTGAGTTCGACGGTCCAGGTGACCGGCTCGCCGACACCGGCGGTGGCGGGCACGACCTTCGAGGTGAACTTGAACTGGCCGACGGCGTTTCTATATCCCGCAGGGGCGGGCGCGGGCAGCGCCTGGACGAGAAGTTCGGGGCGGTTGGACGTCGCGGTGAGCTGCTCCATGTGCGGCGCCTGAAAGAGTCCGAAACCGACGCTGCCGGTCTGGATGTTCACGAGCAGGCTGGCGGAGTTGAGTGTGAGCGGGCCGGGCGCCTTGGCGAAGGCACGGGTGCGATAGACCATGCCGCTGCGCGATTCCCCGTTGACGACGGTTTCGGTGGGCTCGGGCTTGGACCAGTCCTCGGCGACGAGCGGTGTGGCGTTCCAATCAAGGTTGCTTACGATCTGGCTGGGGTTGCGACGCGACGCTTCGAGTTGGTAGGTGACGGGGAAAACTTCGCCGGCCCAAGCGGTGGGGACGCCGGTCGTAAGGCGGGCGGTGACGTTGGCGTCGATGGCGGCGCGCGGGGCGCCACCGGTGAAGGCCGGGACGGTCATCGCGCCTTTGTTGGTCTGCACGGTGAATTCTGGGATGCGGATCGTGCCGCCCTGGTGCTGGGCGCGGGCATTGTAGCTGACGATGACCGAGCGAGACATCGAGAAATTCACGATCGACATCTGCGTCGACGTACCGGTTTGCGTGAGAGTGACGCCGGGGATGGGCGGCAGGCGCACGTTGCCGTCGGGTGTACAGTCCTGAAAGATGAGCTGCAACTCGGAGGGGTCGCCGGAATCGGAATTTTCCCAGTGCGCGGACTGGGCGTGGGCCGTGGTGGCGGCGAGCGCGGAGAGGAACAGCAGGGCGAGGAGGCGGCGCATGGAGAGGGTTACCAGTCTTTGGTGATTTTCTTCGGCGCGGCGGTTTTTTTGTCGGCGTCCATCAACTGGAAAAGTTCGGCGGGGGAATCCTGGTTGCGTAGCTGATCGAGTTTCTGCAGCGGCACGGCCATGGCGGGGTCGGTGAGTTGGGCGGCGTTCTTTTTCTCCGGCACACCGCCGACCTTCTGGGTGTCACCGGACTGCGGTTTCGGTGGCGGGGGCGGCTCGTGTTGCTTCATGTCGCCGAACGCGGATTCCTGTTTTTTCTGCTCCTCCGATTTTTCGGGTTTCTGTTGCTGACTGTCGGACGACTGCTCTTTTTTCTGCGGCGGCGACTGCTGGTTTTGAGGCGATGACTGGGAGTCCTGCTTGGACTGATCCTGTTTCTGTTGGTCCTGGTTCTGCTGATCTTGGTTCTTTTGATCCTGTTTTTGCTGCTCCTTCTTCTGTTCCTCCGGCGTTTTGAGCAGTGCCTCAAGGTCGGAGCGCAGTTTGGGCCAGTTGGCGGTTTTAGCGTCGAGCGCGGAGCCGAGGGTTACGGCCGACAGGGCATCCTGCACCGGACCGGGAGGAACTGGTTGCTGGCCAGACTGGATATTCTGACCCCAGAGCACGGTTTCGTTGGCCATCTCGGCCCAATCGCGCGCACTGCGCACAGGCTGCGCCGCAATGCGGCCGACGATTTTGGCGAGTGGTGGCGCGGTGGGTGGGAGCGGCGGTTTGGCGGCGGAGAGCGGCGAGGGGAAAACCAGCAGGCACAACAGGCACAGAGCCGCCCCGGCGAGCGCACCGGCGGCGGGCTGCTTCGGGTTGGCGGGGGTGGCAAGCTTGATGTCCCGCGGTTTCGGATGGACGGGAAATTCGTAGTAAAAACTCACGAGGAGAAACCAGAGGCCGAGGGCGAGAGGCCACTGGAAACGCTCGACGAGGCGCACGGTATTTTTCTCAAGGAATTTCCCCTTGCGTCCGGACTCGACGGTGGCGTTGAGCACGGAGGCGAGATCGATCCAGGTGGAGGCGTCGCGGTAGGTGCCGCCGGTGAGGTCGGCGAGCTCGCGTAGCGTCCCGCTTTCGAGCTTGGAGAGCACAACGGCGCCGCGGTCGTCCTTCACGAGGCCGCCGGTGCCGTCGGGAATCATCGCCCCCGCGGCGGTGCCAACGCCGAGGCCGATGACGCGAATACCTTTTTTCTTCAGCTCCTCCACGCGGTCGTGCCAATCGTCATCGGTGGCCTCGCCGTCGCTGAGGATGACAAGAAAGCGGTCGGCGGACGTGCTGGAGCCAAAGGCCCCGATCGAGGTGTCGAGCAGCGCGCCGTAATTGGTGCCGCCCTCGGGCATGAAATTTGGTCCGAGTGCCGGGAGAAACTCGCGCAGAATCTCGTAGTCGGCGCTAAGCGGGCATTGCAGAAACGCGGTGCCGGAGAAAACGACCAGGCCGACGCGCTCGCCGGCGAGTTTTTCGAGAAGCGACTGTGTAAGGAGCTTGGCCCGTTCGAGGCGCGACGGCCGCACGTCGGGCGAAAGCATCGAGCGCGAGAGGTCAATCGCGAGGAGAATTTCGCGCGACTGGTCGAAGACAGGCTCCTCGAGCCGGCCCCATTGCGGGCGGGCGAAAGCCACGATGGCGAGTATCAGCCCGGCGGCGAGCCAAGGCCGCGCCTGCGCTGCCGGAGATGGACGCGCGACAAGCGATAGGTGATGGGTGCCGGCTTCAGCCCGCAGGATGTTCGGGTGCGAGGCGTTGGCCGCGCGACGATGGCGGGTCAGTTCCCAGACGAACAACGCAGAGGGAACCAGCAGCAACCAGAGAAGATGCGGCCAAGCGAAGGTCATACGGCGGCCTCCTTTTGCCAGAATGGCCGGGCGAAGAGCGCACCGAGCGCGAGGGCGGCAAGTCCGGGGACGGCGGACCAGAAGAACAGCTCCGTTGTCACGAGGTAGCTCTTGGCCTGAAACTCGATTTTCTGCGCCTTGTCGATCGCCTTGAACGCCGACTCGATGGTGCTGGTTTCCGCGGCGCGGAAGAATTTCCCGCCGGTCGTCTCGGCGATGTTATGCAGCGCGTCCTCGTCGAGGTCGGCGACGATGCGCCGGTAGCCGAGCTTGCGACCCTTGTCGTCAAAGACTGGGAACGGCACGATGCCGTCCTTGCCGGCGCCGATGGTGTAAACGGGGATGCCGCGGGCTTTCGCGAGCTCGGCGGCCTGCGGCGGTGTGAGCGAGCCGCGGTTGTTGGCGCCGTCAGTGAGCAGCACGACGAAGGCGCCCTGGCGCCGGCCGGCGCTCTCGCGTTTTGCCTGCTCGAGCCGCGTGAGCGCAACGCCCATCGCATCGCCGATGGCCGTGCCGTCCTCGATCAGGCCGATCTTGATGCGCTCGAGCTGGCGCGAGAGCCACTCGTGGTCAAAGGTCAGCGGTGCCATCGTGTAGGCGCGACCGGAAAACAGCACCACACCGATGCGATCCGCAGGCCGCTGCTCAATGAAGGCCTGGATGACGGGCTTGATGGCCTGCAGACGGTTGATGCGGTCGCCCCCGCGCTCGTAGTCTTCCGACAGCATTGAGCCGGAGAGGTCGATGCAGAGCACGATGTCATAGCCCTGCGAGTGAACCTCGCGCTTGTCCTCGACGCGCTGTGGCCGCGCGAGCGCGAACACGAGCAGCGCGAGGCCGGCCAGGGCGAGGCCAGCGGGCCAGCGGGAAAACGAAACCAGCGACGGGCGATGCCACGCGGCGGCGAAGGGCACGAGCAAGACAGGCACGGGCCGCCGTTGACGCAGCCAGATGAGCAGCGGCAGCACGAGCAGGGCGAGAAGCCAGAGAGGGTCTTTGAGCACGTAGCCGTTCATCGTTCAGCGGCGGCTGCCCGAGCGCATGCGGGCGTGGAAGAACTTCACCAGGGCATCGAGGCGGTTTTCGCCGGTGCCGACGACGAGCCGGCTCAGCGCGTCGGGGAAGAGGGCACGCCAGGCGGCCTCGCGCTGGGCGCGCCAAGTGGCATGGGCGGCGCGCTCCGCGGCACTCCCCTCAAGAGTGACGAGCCGGCCGGCGGCTGGATCATAAGCGGCGAAACTTTCCTGCGTCGGCAGCGCGCGCTCCCACGGGTCGTCGACCCGGAAGCCCATCGTCTGGTAGCGGCGCTGCATCACGGCCCAGCCTTCGGGCTCGGTGCGCGGCGGGAAATCGCCGAGCCAGAGCAGCACGCTGTGCTTCGGCGCGGCGCGGGCGAGAAAGCGCCAGGGCAGTTCGGGCGCGCGGTCGGTCGCCGCGGGGGCGGGCCGGGCGAGCAGGGTGGCGGCGAGGTGCAGGATGGCGCCCCGGCCGCGGATCGGTTCGCGAAAGAGATTTCCGCCGGGCGCGGCGTGCACAAAGCCCACGCGGTCGCGGTTGACGGCGCCGAGCAACATTACGAGGCCCGCCAGCTCCATCAACGCCTCGCGCTTGGACTCCGCACCGGAACCGAAGTGCAGCGAGGGTGAGTCCTCGAACACGACGAGGAGCGTGACCTCGCGCTCTTCGACAAACTTCTTGCGGTAGGGCTCGCCGAGGCGCGCGGTGACGTTCCAGTCGATGTCGCGCACGTCGTCGCCGAATTCATAGCGAACGACCTGGTCGAACTCCATGCCGCGGCCGCGGAAGGTGGAGCGGTATTCGCCGCTGAGCATGTTCTCGACGGCGTGGCGCACACGCCATTCGAGCTGGCGCAACATCGCCAGCGGGCTCTGCGAAACTGTGGACTCGACCGGCACGGTCACTTGGCAGGGACGGGGGTGCGCTCGACGACCTGCGCGATGATTTTGTCGGAGGTGACTTCCTCGGCCTCGGCCTCGTAGGTGAGGCCGACGCGGTGGCGCATGACATCGGGGGCGAGTTCCTGCACGAGGGCGGGGGAGACGTAGTCGGCGCCGCGGAGCCAGGCGAGCGCGCGGCCGGACTGGAAGAGCGCGAGCGAGGCGCGGGGCGAGGCGCCGAAGTTGAGGTATTTCTTCGCGGAGCCCTCGTTTTCCGCCAGCGCGCGGGTGCCCCGCACCAAGGCGAGAATGTAGCCCTGCACCGCCGGCGACACATGGATGGCGTCGACTTCGTGCCGCAGTGCGAGCAGTTCCTCGCCGCTCGACACAGCGGTAAGCTCGGGCTGCTGCGTGACCTGTCCCCAGCGTTGCATCATCGAGGATTCCTCCTCGGCGCTGGGGTAGTTGACGATGAGTTTGAAGAGGAAGCGGTCGGTCTGCGCCTCGGGCAGCGGGTAGGTGCCCTCCTGCTCGATGGGGTTTTGAGTCGCCATTACGAAGAACGGCCGAGGGAGCGGCTGCGTCTGCCCGCCGATGGTGACCTGGCGCTCCTGCATGGCCTCGAGGAGGGCGCTCTGGACCTTGGCCGGGGCGCGGTTGATTTCGTCGGCGAGGAGGAGATTGGCGAAGATAGGGCCGCGGTGGGCGGTGAACTCGCCGGTCTTGGGCTGGAAGATCATCGTGCCGACGACGTCGCTGGGGAGGAGGTCGGGGGTGAACTGGATGCGTTCGAACTGCACGCCGAGGGCGGTGCCGAGCGACTTGACGAGCAGCGTCTTTGCGAGGCCAGGCATGCCCTCGAGAAGGACGTGGCCGTTGGCGAGGAGCGCGACGAGGAGACGCTCGATGACGGCGTCCTGGCCAATGACGGCCTTGGCGATTTCAGCGCGAAGTTTTCCGGACCAGACTGGACCTGTGATCATAGGGAAAGAAGTGGAGGTAGATTGCAGCGTGCGGGGTTTGACTCGCAGGTGAAGGATAAGTTTCCACCAGAAAGAAGCCGCCACGATGCCATTGCCACCCCAAACGACCGCATGCTGGCGGCCAGCGGGGGTGATGGGCGCGATCCAGGAGAATGCGCGTTGCAAATGAAATTGCGCCCGCGCCGTCGCGCGGCGGGAATCGCCGGCATGCGTTACATCGGCATCGACCTTGGCACGCGCCGCATCGGGCTCGCGTTTGGCGACGAGCTGGGCGTCGCCACGCCGTTGCCGGCGCTCACGCAGGCGGAGCCGGGGCCGCGCTGGGCGGCGCTTGTGTCCGCCATCCGCGACCGTCGCGCAGACGAGATCGTGCTGGGGCATCCGCTCAACATGGACGACTCCGCCGGGCCGAAGGCGCTGGAAGCCGAGGCGTTTGCGGAGAGGCTGCGCGGCGCGCTTGGGCTGCCGGTGCACCTCGTGGATGAGCGGCTGACGAGTTACGAGGCGGAGTCGGGCATCGCGAAAGAAAAGCGCCGTGCGGTGCGCGCCAGCGGCATCATCGACTCGCGGGCGGCGACGCTGATCTTGCAGGATTACCTGAATCAGGCGTTCCCGCAGCCTGAGGCGGAGCTGCCTTGAGAACAAGGCGCGCCGGAAGGAGGAACGCGCTGTGGAAAATCACGAGGTGGCGGGCGGGATGGCGGCTGTGTGATGGCGTTTCATGCCTGTCTGCAGCTTGGGCAAGCTACTTTCCCTTGGCGAGGGGCTACCGTTGAAGTTGGACATGTGCTACCTCAGGCTTCGTTTTATCTTGGTTGGAGTGACTCCAACGCGCTCAATGGGCTTAGTGCGGTGCTCCGCCTGCGTTTCAATACACAAGGCAATGCCTGGGCTGAAGCACTGCGTGACACCGGACACCGACTCTGAAGTCAAAGCACCCAAGAGACTCGATAACTGCGACTCGCCAGGGACAACACGCCCTGCGATCTTGGGCTTGGCGTCACAGTGTGACATAAGGCTCGTCGTGGCCGGTGAAGACGAGAGTGACGGCGATTTTCGCCTTGAGGTGATTGCCAGAAAGCGTCCAGCGGTCACCCTCGTGAGCGACAGCGATAGTGCCGTGCACAGCACCCGCAGGCGCGGCGGTGCAGATGGTGAGGAGCGTGTGTTCGCGCGCGGCCGGCGACACGATTTCGGCGTAGGGATAAATGCCTTCGGCGGGCGGAAGCTCTAGCTGGCCGGTGGAGACTTGCTGCTGGGCCGCGGCATGGACCCGGGCCTGCATGGTCGCGGCAGGCCTGGTGATCACGAAACCGTGACCGTCAGCTTTCACGCGGCCGCACTTGTCGTCGTTGAAAACCTGGAAGCGCGCCTGCACGGGCTGTGGCTCGGTTAGGCGCACGCGGTCGGCGATGATCAGGGTGTCGGGCTTGAGGTAGAGGAGCGTGCGTTGCACGAGGAGCACCGGCAGGCCGGCGCGACGGTAGGCGTCGGTGGCGTCGCTCGTGGCGAGCATCCAGCCGGCGGTGAAACGGTGCGCTTGGAGAGTGGCGGTCGCGGTGGAGGCGTTGGTGCCTTCCTCGCCGTGGTGGTAGATGTGCCCGCGGCCGGCGATAAGGACCGCGGTGTGCGCTTCGGTCTGGCGCAGCAGCCACTTGGGTTTATAGGGAGAATAGTCGGCGTGGAACGGGTCGTGGAGGAGGCGTTCGCCGTGGGCTTTGAAAATGACGCTGTTGCGGTCGGCGTGCTCGTGATTGTTGGGGCCACCGCTGCGGAACGCGACCACGCCATCCGGTAATTGCCAGCCGGATCGCGACACGACGATCCCGGGCGCGCAGAGCCGGTCAAGCGGGACGTCGGCGGACAGGGCGGCGGGCACGGTGGGATCGAACCAGATGGCGGCCCAAGCACTGTTCCACTGCGAGCGGATGGCGCCGGGACTGGTCGCGAGAGATTGGGCGGTGGGATCGCGAAACTCGCGTGCGATCCAGGCGAGCGGAATGCCGTCGGAAGCGGAATATGCGTCGCCGATGTTGATGCAATCGGTCGGATTGCCCGCCGTGGGCATGGCCATGGCGAGCGCATAGCGGGCCATGGCGGGGTAGTTGACGAGGTGGCGTCCGTCGATGCCGAGCGCCCGCTGCATGATCTCAACGGAAAACACATAGTGGGTGAACGAAAAATCCCAATAGCCGACGCCCTCCTCAAACGAACCGTCGGCAGGCAGGCGCGAGGCGTAGCGCTTGAGGCTGTCCTGCGCCAGAGCAAGCCAAGCGGCGGCGTCAGGGTGGCGGTCGCGAAGATGGACCGCGGCGGCCGCGAGTCCGGAGGTGGCGGTGATGCGGATATTCGTTTGGTCGAGAATAGCCGGCCAATGGCTGACATCGACAAAGGTAACTCCCTCGTTGGTGTGGTCCATCGTCCAGCCCGCGACCTTGTCGTGATGCGTCATGCCGAACACAGCGCGGTAACAGGACGGACCGCCCTCGTCGCCCATGCGCCGCGTGATTTCTGCTTGTTCGTCAGCACTGAGATCCCCGGCCAGCCAGTCGGCGGCCAAGGCGAGAGCTATGCACGAAACTGCGCCGCGGATGAGGCTGACCGTGTGGCGACCGCCCTCAAGAAACCAGTCCCACCGCGGGTAGTCGAGCACCCGCCGGAGTGCGAGCCGTGCGAGGGCGAGTTGGCGCGGATCGGGGGCGACGGCGTGCATGAAGGCGCAGCGGAGCAAGATCGACTGGGCGCGTTGCAGATCGGCGATCAGATTGTGCGGATTTAGCTCATCATTGAGGAAACGTCGTTCGGCATCGAGGTCCACAGTGTTGGCCCACTGCCAGAAATCAGCGAACTCGGGGCGCTGGAGGGTGGCGCGGATGCGCGGCAGGTCAGCCTTGGAAAAGAGCAGACCCGGTTGGATCAGGCCCATCTCTGCCAGCGGTTCGTGGGCCAAAAGGCGCCGCAGGGCGAACAAGGCGGCGAGGCTGAAGGTGGACTGGAGGAACACTCGGCGGGTTTTCGGCATGGGGAGAGCGGTTGGCACACGCGCAAGACGAGTGCGGCGGCGACATTCGCCGCAGCGAGCATTCAGGGCGACAAAAAAGCCACGCGTTTCGGCGTGGCTTGAGGGGGAGGCGGCGGCGGGCCGTTACTTCTTGGGCGCCTGCGCCTGAAGATCGTTGAGGTGTTTTTCAACCTCGGTCATCTTGGCCATGAGATCTTGGGCAATCTTGTCCTTGTCGCGCTTTTCGATGATATTGAAGTTCGCCACGTCTTTGACGACATTGACCGGCAGGGCCAGCAGGCGGGTCACGAGTCCTTGGTCTTTCAGCGAGCTGATGTAGAGCGCGGTCATCTCGTGCGACAACGCCAGTGAATCCTGCGCTGCGGCCTGGGTGGCCTGCAGGTTGGTGTTCAGCTTCTGGTTTTTCGCTAGTTCGGCGGTCAGCACATTGCCGATCTGGTCGGAGATTTTCACGCTGTAGGCGTTGATGGAGTCGCGGGTGAGGTGCTGGTCGCTGGCCATCTCGGTGAGGATGGGTTGGATTTTCTCCGCCATACGGGAGGAAACTTTGTCGACCTGCTCGTTCTGCATTTTTTCGGCTTCCTCGGGCGACTTCGGCAACGGGTTGTAGGGTTGGACCTTTTTTGCGATGGCTTCGGCTAGGGCGTTCATGCGCTCGGTGTTGAGCTTTTGAATTTCCTCGTCGGTGCGGAACATGTCGGCTTCGCGCTTTGAAATGGCGTCCTTGAGCAGTTTGTTGGTCACTTCGATCTGCCGGCGATTTTCCTCGGAGGCAGTGCGCAGAGCGTCGTTTTGCTCGCGCAACGGAGCCAGTTCGGCCTGCTGGCGAAGAGTCATGTCGGCAACGGTTTTATGATGGAGCCAGAAGGCGGCACCCGTGATCAGAATGGCGGTCAGGATGACGGCGGGGAGTTGGTCTGTGAGTTTTTGCCACATAGTTGAGGAGGTTTTGCTGACGGTGTTAACAGGGTGGAGGGAAAATGCAATGACGCTGTGGGGATGAGTTTTGCAGTTGTTTTTCAACCACGGCGACACAGGTTGGCGGCGTGAGCCTCAACCGGAGCGAACAACTGGTGTTTGATTATTTCCAAGCGCATGCCGAGGAACGACACCATTGGGTGCAAAAAGTTCAAAAAACCTTGGCGGCGACATTGGATGAGCATGCTGCGGCGGCGCAGTTGGAAGGCGAGCTGTGGCGTTACTATCGGGAACGTAGTGCCGTGGCGGCGCCATTTCGCGAGACCGTGGGCCAGGAAGGCTTGCAGCGTATCAGCATGAAAAACCTCGCGGAACACCTGATTCGTCTCTGGGCGGCACCCCGGCCCCGGAAACCTCCGCCACACGGCGGGATGAAATAGCGCCGCCCGCGCTTCGCGCAAAAACGCAGTGCCGTGGCTCAATCGGGCAGCATCTGGATGTCGGCTGCGATGCGGTGGCCCTCGCTCTCGAAATGGAAAATCTGTCGCTGCGCCGACTTGCTGGCGGACACGGTGAGGCGATTCCCGCTCATGATGACGGGCAGGGTGAGCTTGCAGGGGTAGCCAAGATCGGAGAGCGTGTTCTTGAAGCCGCCGGCGGTCATGTTGGTAAGTTCGCCGATGACATCCTTGATCACGGAATGACCCTCCATCTCGACCTCAGCCTCGCTCATGCCGAGGATGTGGGTGGCGGCGTATTTGCTGAACGCTCCGGAAAAGACCAGAAAGACTGCGCCGTTGATCTTCCCCACAAAGCACACGTTGCCGATCACCATGTGCCCCGCGTCGGCTTCAGTAGAGACTGGCTGCGAGGATTGGTTCACGAGCTGAACTTTGCGATGCAGCATGATCGCAAAAACATTGGTCATAGCGCGCACAATTGAGCTTTCGATGTGGGCGGTGACGACTGAAGGTGGTTCGGCTGTGGGCAAAGTGTTAATTGATATCGGCGCGGGGTGTTGGCGGCTTGAGGGTTTTCGGCCCGGGCTGGGTGCCGACCGCCCCCGGTTCAGCGCGGGTCGGTGACGCGGCCGAGAAAGAGGCAGAGGCCGGAGGTGCGGTGCTGGATCGCGAAGAGGAAGGGATGGTCGACGCGGACTTCGATGGGCTGGGGCGGAGTTGCCATAATCCCGAGCCCGCCCACGAATTTTACGCTGGTGGAGGCGGCGGCTTCGGTGCCTTTTTTGTCGACGACAAGAAAGGTCTGGTGGAACACCTCGGAGATGGCGAGATAGTCATCCGGCCGGCGCGGGGCGATACGGCTGAAATCGGCGGTGCCGGTCGGTCGGTCGAAGGCAGTTTTCATGCCCAACGATTGCAGGGCATCACCCAGTCCGATGGTTGATCCGCGCAGGTGGAATTTTGGGAGAAAGAGCCGGACTTCGGCAGAGCTGCGGTCTTCGGTGAGGTGCGCGCTGGACCTCAGGTAATCGGAGGTGAGCCGTGCGGCGACCGCATCGATTCCCACTCTGGCATAGGGCAGGAATATCACGAACTGGAGATCGGAGCCGGTATAAGGCAACGCCACGGTCGTAAAGCCGTCGGCGTGGCGGTAGCCGAGAAAGCGTTCTGTGCTCATAGTGGGCACTGACCGAACTTCGTTACCGCCGACGTAGAACGGCTCGGGTTGCGTGAGCCTTGGTTTGAACGAGACGTCCCAAGGTGCCTTGAAGTAGAGGGCGTTCACCAAAACGAGGCGGGTGTCTGCATTGACGCTGCCGACGGGAATGAGGTCGCGAATCTTGTTGTGGGTTTGGTCTTCGACCCAGCGGTTGATGGTGAGGCGGGCGCCCGGCGCGTCTTTCTGAAAATTGAGCGGTGCGAGTGCAGCGCCGTAGCCGTTTTTCATTCAGGTGAGGAATGCATCGCGAAACGCATAGCCGCTCTGGATGTAGAGGCGGTTGGCGACGTGCCATTCGATCGTGTCGGAGTAGCCGCCGTAGCGCTCTTTCCTGTCGGCGCGGGCGATTGAGGTGGAAGCGGCTTGATCGAGGTCGGCGCGCAGGGTGGTGAGCGAGGATTGGAGAACGAGATCGTCGGCGGGGAAATGGAGGACGCGGGCCATCTCGGTGCGCGTCGCGCCGTCGGAGCCGGTGTAGGCGAGGGCGAGCGCCGCTGTGATCGAGTAGGGCGAGAGGACGAGGTTAGCGTCGGATTTTTCCTTCGAGAACTGGCGGTAGAGGTCGAGGCCGAGTTGGTTGGTGGCAGAGGCGGCGTCGAGGTCGGCGGCGACGAGAGCGACGGGGAGTGCGAGTGCGGCGACGAGAACGGCGAGACAGTGGTGCATGACGGATGAATGGATAATGCGGTTAGCCTCGGTTTGATAGAAAGAAAAAGCCCCGCGCCGGGGTGGGCGCGGGGCTGGGAAGGGTCGCGGCGTAAAGCCGCTCCCACAGGTTACTTTTTCAGGTCGGCGACGGCGGCTTGGGCGGCGGCGAGGCGCGCGACCGGCACGCGGTAGGGCGAGCAGGAGACGTAGCTGAGGCCGAGCTTGTGGCAGAACTTCACCGAGTCCGGATCGCCACCGTGTTCGCCGCAGATGCCGAGCTTGATGTCGGGGCGCGTCTGGCGGCCTTTCGTGATCGCAATCTGCATGAGCTGGCCCACTCCGGTCTGGTCGATCGAGGCGAACGGATTCTTCTTGAAGATCTCCGACTCCTGATAGGCGCCGAGGAAAGAGCCGGAGTCGTCGCGCGACATGCCGAGGCAGGTCTGCGTGAGGTCGTTGGTGCCGAAGCTGAAAAACTCGGCGGTCTTCGCGATTTCGTCGGCGGTGAGGGCGCCGCGCGGAATCTCGATCATCGTGCCGACAGTGTAGTTGATCTTCACCTTTTTCTCGGCCTGGACCTTCGCGGCGACCTCGTGGACGAGGGCGGTCTGGAGATCGAGCTCCTTCTTGAAGCCGACGAGCGGGATCATGATCTCGGGCTTGGCCTTGAAGCCGGCCTTCGTCGCGTCGGCCGCGGCCTCGAGGACGGCGCGGGCCTGCATGGCGGTGATCTCGGGATACTTGATGCCGAGACGGCAGCCGCGGAACCCGAGCATCGGGTTGAACTCATGCAGCTCGTGCACGCGGTGCTCGATTTTTTCGACGGCGATGCCGAGCTTGGCGGCGAGAGCGGCCTGCTGCTCTTTCGAGTTCGGAAGGAACTCGTGCAGCGGGGGATCGAGGAAACGGATCGTGGCGGGGAAGCCCTTCAGCGCCTTGAAGATGCCGAAGAAGTCGTCGCGCTGGTAAGGCAGGAGCTTGGCGAGGGCGGCCTCGCGGGCCGCGAGCGTGTCGGCGAGGATCATCTCGCGCATGGCGTCGATGCGGTCGCCCTCGAAGAACATGTGCTCGGTGCGGGTGAGGCCGATGCCGACGGCGCCGAAGGCGATGGCCTCGGCTGCCTGCTTCGGAGTGTCGGCGTTGGTGCGGACGGAGAGTTTCGTGGCCTGGGCGCACCACTTCATGAGCTGGACGTAGCTCTTGAATTTCTCCGTGGCCTGAGCGGCTTTGTCGTCATGAAGGAGACCGGCGATGATCTCGGATGGCGCGGTGGGAATCTGGCCCGCGTAGACGGTGCCGGAGGTGCCGTCGATCGATAGGAAATCACCCTCGGCAAAGGACTGGCCGGCGATGGTGGCGACCTTCTTGTCGTAGTCGATGGAGACGCCGGCGGCGCCGCAGACGCAGACCTTGCCCATCTGGCGGGCGACGAGGGCGGCGTGCGAGGACACACCGCCGCGGGCGGTGAGGATGCCCTCGGCGGCGATCATGCCGCGGAGATCCTCGGGAGAGGTCTCGATGCGGACGAGGAGGACTTTCTCACCCTTCTCCGCGGCCTGCACGGCGCGGTCGGCGTTGAAGTAGATCCGGCCGGTGGCGGCACCGGGGCCGGCGGGGAGGCCGGTGGCGATGGCGGTGGCCTTCTTGACCTCGGCGAGGTCGAAGATCGGCGCGAGGAGCTGCTCGAGCTGGTCGGCGGGATTACGCGTGATTGCGGTCTGCCAATTAATGAGCTTCTCTTTTACCATATCTATCGAGAACTTGAGCGCGGCGGCGGCGGTGCGCTTGCCGTTGCGCGTCTGAAGCATGAACAGCTTGCCGTCCTGAATCGTGAACTCGATGTCCTGAACGTCTTTGAAGTGCGCCTCAAGCGTCGCGCGGACCTTGAGGAGTTCGGCGTAGGACTTCGGCATCTGCTTCTTGAGCTCGAGCACGGGCTCGGGCGTGCGGACGCCGGCGACGACGTCTTCGCCCTGGGCGTTGATAAGGAACTCGCCGTAGAACTCGTTGGTGCCGTTGGCGGGGTTGCGAGTGAACGCGACGCCGGAGCCGGAGGTGTCGCCGGTGTTGCCAAACACCATAGCCTGCACGTTGACGGCGGTGCCCCACTCGGTGGGAATGTTGTATTTGCGGCGGTAGACGATGGCGCGGTCGTTCATCCACGAGCCGAAGACGGCGCCGGCGGCGCCGCGGAGCTGCTCCCACGGATCGTTGGGGAAGACGTGGCCGGTGCGCTCAAGCACTAGGGCCTTGAAGCGCTTCACGAGCTCCTGCTGGTCGGCGGCGGTGAGCTCGCTGTCGACGACGTCGCGGTGGTAGACCTCGTGCTTGTAATTGTGGATGACGGTCTCGAACGGTTCGTGATCCTCGCCTTCTTTTTTCTGCACACCGAGGACGACGTCGCCATACATCTGGATGAAGCGGCGGTAGCAGTCCCAGGCAAAACGCTCATTCTTGGTCGCGTTGACGAGGGCGACGACGGTTTGGTCGTTGAGGCCGAGATTGAGAATCGTGTCCATCATTCCCGGCATCGAATCACGCGCGCCGGAGCGGACGGCGACCAGGAGCGGCATGCCATCGGTCGCGCCGAATTTCGTGCCCATGATTTTCTCCATGTTGGCAATGCCGGCCTGCATCTGGGCCTGGAGTTCCTTCGGGTAGGTCCGCTTGTGGGCGTAGTAGTAGGTGCAGACCTCGGTGGTGATGGTGAAGCCGGGGGGCACGGGGAGGCCGATGCGCGTCATCTCGTGAAGATTGGCCCCCTTGCCGCCGAGGAGGGGCTTCATGCCGCCGTTGCCATCGGCTTTGCCGGCGCCCCATGAATAGACGCATTTGAGGGCCTTGACGGCGGATTTCGGAGCGGACTTGGCCGCCGGTTTGGCGGACTTCTTGGCTTTGGATTTGAGGGCCATGTGAGTGATGATTTTCTGTTTAAGAATCAGACGTAACGAACGGACACGCAGGGTTTGATGAGAAACCCCAGTGCGCCGAGGTGTCAACGATGCAGACAACTCCGCCCGGAAACGGCGCAGTGAACTCCGTCATAAACGCCAGGTCCGGCGCAAACCCGCGGCCGGGTCTATTTCCCGGCGGCGCGCTGCGCCTTCAGCACCACGCGGAACATCTGCAGTGCCAGCCAGAAGACGCCCGTCATGCACGCTGCGCCCAGCGCGCCCCAGAGGGTGATCATATGCGGGTCGTTCGACGGCACATGGGGCTTCAGCACCGAAAACAAGTAGGTGAAAAAGGCGACGACGAGCGCGAGGTCGACGACCAGACTGGCGGGGGAAGTGAGCTTGGCTTCGGGCTGGGACATGCGGAGAAAGAGAGCCAGCCAGAGCAGTTTGTCCACGGAAAATTCCGCGGTAAACGGACGGGTGCGTCCGGCACTGTTATAGCGTTTTGGGGATGTCGCGGGTGAGGACGTCTGGTTCACCGGGGGTCACAAGCACGTTGTCCTCGATGCGCACTCCGCCGAGGGCGAGGTGCTGATCGACCAGCGGCCAGTTGACGCAATTGCGATAGCGGGCGCGGCGGGCGGGATCGTTGAGCAGCGGCGGGATGAAATATAGCCCGGGCTCGACGGTGACGACGTAGCCGGGCGCCAGCGGCAAATCCATGCGCAGCGTGGCGAGGCTGGCGCGGGTGGATTTGGTGCGCCCCGGCAGCAGGCCGCTGCCGTCGCGCACGCCCAGCCCGACCATGTGGCCGAGGCCATGCGGGAAAAACAGCGTGTGCGCCTCCTGTTCGACGAGGCTCTCTGCCGCGCCGCGCATCACGCCCATGCCGACGAGACCGGCGACCATTTCGACGGCGGCGGCAAGGTGGACCTCGCGCCACTCCGCGCCGGGCACGCAGCGCGCAATGGCGTGCTCCTCGGCGGCGAGCACGATCTGGTAGAGGTCGCGTTGGAACGCCGTCGGCGTGCCGGCGACGTAGGTGCGAGTGACATCGTTCATGTAGCGGTCGATTTCTGCTCCTGCGTCGACAAGCACAAAATCGCCCTCGCATACCGCGCGTTCGCCCGGCTCGAAGTGAAGCACCGCGGAGTTCGGCCCGCTGCCAACGATGCTGCCGTAACCGGCGCGCGTGCCGCCGTGGCGGAAGAATCCGGTTTCAAGATCGACCTGCAACTGGCGCTCGGTCACGCCGGGGCGGAGGGCGGCCCGCAGCGCGGCGAAACCGGCGGCGGTTGCCACGGCGGTGCGCCGCAGGAGCGCGATTTCGCCGGCGTCCTTTGGTCGGCGCGCGTGAGTCAGCAGTTCGCGGGTCTTCGCCGTCTTGCCGGCGTCCGCCTGCACGCCGCGCAGAGGTGCGCCTAGCGCCGCGATGGGTCGGCCGCGGCGCGCCGACAGCCACGTCTCGAGCACAGCGACGGATTCGCCAGACTGCTGCTGGCGACCTTCCCAGACGCGTTCACCCTCGGTGACATCGGGGACGAACGAGCGCCAGCCTTCGCGCTCGCCGTCGTGTGGATCGAAGGCGATAACCCCGCCGGGACACTCCAAGCCGGTGAGATAAAAATATTCCGCGTGGGCGCGGAATGGGTAGCTCTGGTCGCTGCCCTCGGGCAGTGGCACCGGTTCGCCCGCGCCGACGAGGAGCAGGGTGTCGTCGAGATTCAGGGCTTGGGCCACGCGGCCCCGGCGGTCGGAGAGAGAAGAGGACATACGATTTTTGACGGTGATCGTGGCAGTGACGACCGCCGATGGCGGCCATCCTCAATCGGCGCAGGGCAGCGTCAAGGGCCAAGGGGGAGGGACTTGGTGGGGTTGTTTTGCTCTGATTCCGACATAAGCGAAACCTGCGGCTTGTTTTACGGAAGCAACCCTTTAAGGTGGGAGCAGTGGACTTGCCAAACGACCTCATCGCCCAACCGGACGTGGTCCTGCTCGACGTGAATGTGAACACGCGTGCGGCGGCACTGCGTGCCGTTCATACGCCGCTGGCGCTGGTGCCGGGGGTGAACGACGAGGCGCGGTTTCTGCGCGACTTGCAAGAGCGGGCGCGCGTCGCATCGGTGTGCATCGCGGCGGAGGTGGCGTTGCCGCACGCGCGCACATCCGCCGTGGATCGCATCGTGCTGGGCATCGGCCGGCTGGAGGCTCCGGGCGTGGCGTTCGACGCGGAGCATCCGCAGGTGCGGCTGGTGTTCATGATCGGCACCCCAAAACAGCAGGTGGAAGGCTATCTGAAGCTCGTGTCTTCGATTTCGCGTTTGCTGAAGACGGAGGGCGTCCGGGCCGGATTGCTGGCGGCGGCGACGGAGGCGGAGTTTCGGGCGCTGCTCGTGCGCGGCGCCGGGGCATGAAGGCGGTCACCGATCCGGCGGCGTTGCTGATGCGGCGGCTGCTGCGCCTGCTGCGCTGGCGGCTGTGGATTCAGGAGAAACTGCAATTCACGGAGTGGCAGATCACGCTGCTGTGGGCGGCGCTGGCCGGTTTCCTCGGTGCGCTGGCGTCCCTGCTCTTCAGTGTGCTGGCCGAAGGTATCCACGAGCTGCTGACCGGCTACAATTCTGGCGTCGTCGAAACGATGCGGCAACTGCCGTGGTGGGCGCGCATCCTCGTGCCGGCGGCGGGCGGATTGCTGGCGGGACTCACTCTGCTGTTCGGCCAACGGCTGACGCGTGAGCAGAGCTCGACCGACTATATGGAGGCGATCGTCATCGGCTCGGGCGACCTGCCGGTGCGGTCGAGCTTGCTCAAAAGCGCCGCGGCGCTGTTTACCATCGGCTCGGGTGGGTCGATCGGGCGCGAGGGCCCGATGGTGCAGCTGGCGGCGATGATGGCGTCGATGCTCGGCCGCTGGCGGCAGTTTTCCCCGCCGCAACTGCGGCTGCTGGTGGCGTGCGGCGCAGCGGCGGGGATCGCGTCGGCCTACAACGCGCCGATCGCGGGGTCGTTTTTCGTGGCGGAAATCATTTTGGGCACCATCGCGATGGAGAGCCTCGGGCCGCTGGCGGTCGCGGCAGTGGTGGCCGCGCTGACGGTGCGCGTGATGACCAATGCGCATCAGCTCTACCGTGTGCCGGCGTTCACGCTGAATTCTCCGTGGGAAATGGGCCCTTATATCGTGCTGGGCCTGGTGGCGGGCACGGTGGCGCCGTGGTTCCTGCGCTCGTTGCGCGCGGCGGAGCGGTGGTTCGTCGGCACGTCGATGCCGCTGATCGCGCGGCTGGTGCTCGGGGGTATCATCGTCGGCGACATCGCGGTGTTCGTACCCGAGGTGTGCGGCAACGGCTACACGGTGGTGCTCTCAATCCTCAACGGCCACATCGCGTGGGCGGCGCTCCTCCTGGTGTTCGTGGCGAAGTGGGTGGCCACGGCCTCGACGTTTGGCTCGGGCGCGCCCGGGGGCGTGTTCACGCCGACACTCTTCATGGGGGCGAGCGTGGGTTATCTGTTCGGCGCCGCGGTGCACACGCTCTGGCCCACGGGGGCGTCCTCGCCGGAGGCGTTCGCGCTGGTGGGCATGGGGGCGTTCCTCTCGGCGGCCACCTACGCGCCGGTCATGGCGGTGATCATGCTGTTCGAGATGACGCTGAGCTACGACATCATCTTGCCGCTGATGCTGTGCAGCGTGCTGGCGTATTACACGGCGAAGGGGCTGGAAGGGCAGTCGCTCTACAGCGAGGCGCTCAAGCGCAAGACCGCCGCCATCCCCGCCGACCTCCTGTCCACCGGCAGTGTGCGCGACCTGATGAAAACAAAACCGGAGACAGTGCCGGCGACGGCGCGCTTCGCCGAAATCGCACGAATGTTTCTCACCGTGCGCATCAACCACCTCTATGTGGTCGATGCCGACGGGCGTTTCCTCGGCGCGGTGTCCTTGCACGATATCAAACCCTACCTCGGTGAGCCGGATCTGGCGGGTCTGGTCATCGCGAGCGACATCATGCGGGAGGATTTTCCTCGGATCGGGCCCAAGCAGTCGCTGAGCGACGGGCTGGCCGCGTTTCTCGGCGTCACGGCGGAGCGTCTGCCGGTGGTGGAACCAGAGAGCGGTCAACTGGTCGGCAGTCTGGCCAAGGGCGATCTGCTGCTCGCGCTCGTGGAAAAACGCAAGAAGACCGAGGTCTGATTAACCGGGCCACGCAGCCGTCTTACTTTTCCCGCCAGCGGTTTGTTTCTTCGGCACGTATGACGGGAGGTGTGCTTTTGCCGTTTTGTCACGTGATCGTCATGCGTTCGTAACAATCGGGCCCCATGATGGCGGCGTTCCGTCAACCAAACCTTGAACGCACTCACCATGATAAACCTGAAATCCCAATGGCTCGCGCTGCTCGGCGGCGCGCTGCTGGCCGCCACCTCTGCCTTCGCGCAGGACAGCGGCCCACTCATAGACCTGCTCGTCAAAAAAGGCCTGATCAACGACCAGGAAGGCGAGGAATTGCGCGCCGATCTGGCCCGCGAATCCAGCGCCGCAGTCGTCTCGACAATCTCCGGCGGCAAAAGCACGGTTGGTCTTTCCATCAGCGGCCGGGTGCAGGTCCAATATGCCGGGCTGGGCGCCTCCATCGATGGAACCTCGGCCAACCCGGTGTCCACCGAGCATTTTCTTCTGCGGCGCATCTACCTGGGCGCCAAGGCCGAGGTGGGCAATGGCTGGAGTGCCGACGTCAATTACGACTTTGCCAACAACAGCTTTGACCGGGCGTTCATCGAGTGGAAACAGAGCGACCCGCTGGTGCTCGACATTGGCTTTCGCAAGGCACCGATCGGCTTGGAAGAGTGGGACACCTCCAGCGGCAGCCTGAAGGCGATTGAGCGCTCGCCAGCGACCCGGTATTTTGTCGAGTCGAACAACGGCCGCCGCCTCGGGGCCGGCAGTTACCGCACTGGCGTCTTCCTGGGCGGAACGTTGGATAGCGGGCTTTTTTACAATGTCGCAGTCACGAATCCCGAGCGCGACGAGTTCTCCTCGCTCAGCGGCAATTCCGACCCCGGGGTCCAGGGCGCGGGCACCGCGGCCAACAACAATTTGTCCTACTGGGCCAACGCCGGCTACAAGGGCAAGTTCGACGGCGGCACCTATAAATTCGGCGCGTCGGTTGGCGACCTGCCGGATCAAGGCGGTCTCACCCTCGGCAAAGGCAACAACCTGACGGTTTACTCGGTCTATGGCGCGCTGGGCTACGGCAAACTCGACCTCGAAGGGGAGTATTTTGACGGTAAGAATCAGAACGGGCGCGCCTCGGGCACCGCCGACGCCAATATCAATGCCTACTGGATTCAACCCGCTTACCTGTTCACCGACAAACTCGAGGGAGTGGTGCGCTACAGCTATGTCAATTCCGACGGCCGGGGCGTGAACATCAGCGACGGCACACGCTCGGCGCCCAGTGGCGGCACCATGAACAAGATGTCCGAATGGTATTTCGGCGGCAACTATCTGTTTCGCGGCAACGACGTGAAATTCCAGCTCGGCTACATCCACGCCGAATCGAAGGACACGGTCACTGGCGGTATCGCTAAGGCCACGGCCGACGGCGTCCGCAGCCAGATGCAGGTGAACTTCTGACCTCTCCCCAAAAAACAACCCGAAAACATCATGAAAAAATTCCTCCTTCTCCTCGCTGTCGCCGCGCTCGCCGCGACTTCCGCCCGCGCCCAAAAGCTCGTCATCAAGGGTTCCGACACACTAGGGGCGAAACTCGTCCCGACGCTCGCTGAGGACTACAAGGCCCGCAACCCGGGCGTCTCCTTCGAGATCGCCGCCGAGGGCTCCACCACCGGCATCGCGGCCATCACCGACGGAACCGCCCAGATCGGCATGTCGTCCCGCCGCGCCAAGCCCACCGAGATGTCGCTCGCCCAGTCCAAGGGCGTGACCATGAAGCCCACCATCGTCGCCTACGACGGCATCGCCGTGGTCCTGAATGCGAATAACCCGGTCTCCGCCCTGACCAAGCGCCAGGTCGAGCAAATCTTCGCCGGTGACATCACCGACTGGTCGGCAGTGGGCGGCACGCCGGGCGCGATCTCGATCTACACGCGCAACACTTCCTCGGGCACTTACTCGGACTTCAAGGACCTCGCGATGAAGAAGCGCGACTACGCCGGCTCCTCGCAGAAGATGGCCGGCAACGAGCAGATCGTCGCCGAAGTCGCCAAGAATCCGAGCGGCATCGGTTACGTCGGCCTCGCCTACATGAACGAGCCCGGCGTCAAGGTGGCCTCGATCGAGGGCACCACGCCGAGCAAAGAGTCGGTGTTGGCGAAGAAATATCCCTACGCCCGCCCGACATTCTACTATACCAACGGCGAGCCAGTCGGCGAGGCGGCCAAGTTCGTCGCCTTCACCCTTAGCGACGACGGGCAGAAGATCGTCGCGAAGATCGGTTTCGTGCCCGTGCGCTGAACCGTTCACCGGAATGACACTCCAGCCCGCTTGACCGAAAGTCGGCGGGCTTTTGTTTACCTTTGCCACCGCCGTCCGCGCCGCATCTCGTCCTGTTGTATCATGGCTTCCTCCCGACCCACCGAGGGCACCCACTTTATCGCCCACAAGGGGACATTTCGTCTTTTTGGCCTGACACTCGGCGACTGCATCAAGTTCTTCTTCGGCGGCAACGCGGTCGTCTCGGTCGTCGTGCTGGCGCTGATCACGATTTTCCTGTTTCGCGAGGGCGCCGGGTTTTTCGGCGAAAACCGGGAAAACCTGGAGGTTTACCGCCAGGCCGGCCTCGAATATGTGGACTACATCCGCACCCAGCAGGATGACCACACCGCGCTGACCCGCTACCTGTCCGATTTGCGCGTCCGGCAGGTCAATTATCTTACACAGCAGAAGAAACTCTCCCTTGCGGCGGCGAACGCGGCACTGGCGGGCTTCGACACGTTTGCCGACCAGTATGGCGACGCGGTGGAGCCGATCCGCACGCTCGTCTCGGACCTGACCGAGCAGGCCACGGCGATCAAGGAGAAGTTCACCGTCACGGAGGATCGGAAGACCCAGCGCGCCCAGCTACTCGCGGCTGGTCAGACCGAGGCGGCGGCCAAAATCGAGACAGTCCCGATCGATTTTGTCGCCGAACTCAAGCCGATCCTCGGCACGCTCCCCGCTTACCGGGAGGCCGCCGCGGAATTTTCCAGGCGGCTGAACGCCGTGATCGCAACTGCGCCAGCCATGCCGGAACCCGCGCTGCAAGCCCGGCTCGAACGCTTCAAGGAGCTCAATGCCGAATACCTGGCCGGGTTTCCCTCCGTGCTCCGGAATTTGGAGTCGTGGGATTTCCGCGCGCCCGTGCCGGCAAGCCGCGCCTTTACTTCTTTCCTCTTCGGCCACGAGTGGCGCACCGCGAGCTTCTGGCAGGACTGGTATGGCGTCATCCCGCTCCTCGTTGGCTCGATCATGGTTTCCGTGGTCGCGCTCGTGCTGGCGGTGCCGCTCGGCGTCGGCGCGGCGGTCTATGTTAATCAGATCGCGAGCCCGTTTGAGCAGCGGTTGATCAAGCCGAGCATCGAGTTCATTTCGGCGATTCCCTCGGTCGTGCTCGGGTTTTTCGGCATTGCGGTGCTGGGCCAGTTGCTGCGCGCCCTGTCGCAGGTGCCGGGGCTCGCCTGGGTGCCGGGGTTTCCCTACGCCGAGCGGCTCAACATCCTCACCGCCGGCTGCCTGTTGGCGTTCATCGCGGTGCCGACGATCTTCACGCTGGCGGAGGATGCGCTCAACAACGTGCCCCGCGCCTTCACGGAGGCTTCGTTCGCGCTCGGCGCCACCCGGCTCCAGACCGTCGTCAAGATCATCGTGCCCGCCTCGCTCTCCGGCATCATTTCGGCGGTGTTGCTTGGTCTCGGCCGCGTGATCGGCGAGACGATGGTCGTGCTGCTCTGCGCGGGCAACCGGATCGCCATCCCCGATTTCACGGCGGGTCTCGCCGTCATCACCCAGCCGGTGCACACGATGACCGGCATCATCGCGCAGGAGATGGGCGAAGTCGTGCAGGGCAGTATCCACTATCGCGCGCTGTTCATGGTCGGCCTCGTGCTGTTCTTTCTTTCGCTCGGCATCAACTACGTGGCCCAGGGCATCGTGCGCCGCTACCGCATCTCCATTGGCTGAAACCATGAGCACCGAATGCCATATCTTTCAGGCCCGGCCCTCGGCTCTGCGCCGCCGGGAGGGCCTCGTCTTTTTCTGCTTCAGGGCGGCCACCTATTTTGTGCTGCTCTGCGGGGCGCTGATCTTCGGCACGATCGTGTTCAAGGGCGCGGGCAGCGTGTTTCAGGTCCGAGCGCCGTTCCTCAACACCACGTTTCTGACGGAGGCGCCCGAGTCGCTGCACGTCTTTGAATTTCACGGACAAAAAATGGAGCTGGGTGACGGCGACTACCGTGTCTTTCAGGCGCGGCACCCCGACGTGGCCCGGGTGAAGTCGGAGAGTTACATCTACTCCGCGGGCGGCATCTTCCCCTGCATCGTGGGCACCGTGTTGCTGGTCCTCGGCTCGATGGCCATCGCCCTCATCCTCGGGGTGAGTGCCGCGATCTACCTTAACGAATATGCCCGCGACGGCCGGTTCATCCGCTTCGTGCGCCTCGCCATCCTGAACCTTGCAGGCGTGCCCTCGATCGTCTTCGGTCTCTTCGGCTTCGGGATGTTCGTGATCTTCTTCGGCTGGAACGTCTCGCTGCTCGCCGGCTGGTTCACGCTCGCCTTCATGGTCCTACCGGTGGTCATCACCGCGAGCGAGGAGTCGCTCAAGGCCGTGCCCAGGGGCTTCCGTGAGGGCTCGCTTGCGCTGGGCGCGACGAAGTGGCAGACCATCCGCAAGAACGTCCTGCCCTACGCGCTGCCGGGCATTCTCACCTCGTCGATCCTCGGCATTGCCCGCGTGGCCGGCGAGACGGCGCCGATCATGTTCACCGCCGCCTACGTCGTGCGCGACAAGCTGCCGTGGCAGGTGGACAAATTCAGCGAGTTTTTCTTCCAAGGCGTGATGGCACTGCCCTATCACATCTACGTCGTCAGCTCCAAGATTCCGCAGAACGAATACACAGAGCGCGTGCAATACGGCACCGCCTTCGTCTTCCTGCTGATCGTCGCCCTGATCGCCACGGCCTCGATCGTGCTCCGCAGCCGACTGCGCAACCGCTACCAATGGTAACCTCCGCTCCCTCTCTCATGGAAACCCGCCCCTCCGCGTCTGTCCGCCATCCGACCGTTGCTGCGCCCGCCACCGGCGCCGCCGTTGCGCCCGCGGGCGCAACCCTCGTCGACATCGACCAGTTGGACTTCTTCTACGGCGCCTTGCAGGCGCTGCACGGCGTCACCCTTGGGATAGAAAACCGCAAGGTCACCGCGTTCATCGGGCCGTCCGGCTGCGGCAAGTCCACGCTGCTCCGTTGCCTGAACCGCATGAACGACCTCATCGACGGGGCCCGTGTGGCCAAGGGCATGATCAAGATCCGGGGCATCGACATCCACCGCCCGGATGTCGATGTCATCGAGCTGCGCAAGCGGGTCGGCATGGTTTTTCAAAAATCAAATCCCTTTCCGAAATCCATCCACGAAAACATCACCTACGGCTTGAAGCTCCAGGGCCAGACCAACAAGGCGCGACTCGACGAGGTCGTGGAAACATCGCTCCGGGGCGCTGCGCTCTGGGACGAGGTCAAGGACCGGCTGCACACCAGCGGCCTGGGACTTTCCGGCGGCCAGCAGCAGCGCCTCTGCATCGCCCGCGCCTTGGCGGTCGAGCCCGAGGTCATTTTGATGGACGAGCCGTGTTCGGCGCTCGATCCGGTCGCCACGGCCAAGATCGAGGAATTGATTCAGGAGCTGCGCACGCGCTTCACCATCGTCATCGTCACCCACAACATGCAGCAGGCGGCGCGAGTCTCGGACAAGACCGCGTTCTTTTATCTCGGCAAACTCATCGAATACGCCGACACCCGCACCATTTTCATGAACCCGGCCCACGCCCAGACCGAGGCCTACGTCTCCGGCCGCTTCGGTTAAGACCGACCCCAAACCCCAATTCCCATGACGCACTACAGCGAAGAAATCAACCAGTTGAAGGAAGCCATCCTGGCGATGGCCAGCCACTCCTCTTCGGCCCTCTCCCGGGCCATGCGCTCACTGGTGGAGCGCGATGACGCACTGGCCCTCAAGGTTCAACAGGAGGACAACGCCATCGATCAGTTCGAGATTGAGGTCGACGACATCGCCCTGCACCTGCTGACGAAAGCGCCCCTGGCCACCGACCTGCGCTTCATCACCGTGGCGATGAAGATTTCCCAGAATCTCGAGCGCGTGGGCGACGAGGCTTGCTCCATCGCCCGCCGCGCCCACGACCTCAACGCCGAGCCGCAACTCAAGCCCTACATCGACCTTCCACGCATGGCCCAGATGGCGCTCGAGATGCTCCGCGACGCGCTGACGGCGTTCGTCGAGCGGAAGCCCGAGCTGGCCCGCACCGTCATCCCGCGCGACAAGGAGGTGGACGACCTCAACCGGCAGTTGCACCGCGAGCTATCGAGCTACATGGTCGAGCGTCCGACCACCATCACCCGCTGCCTGCACCTCATGGTCATCTCCAAATGCCTTGAACGCATCGCCGACCACGCGACCAACATTGCCGAGGAGGTGGTATATCTTTTCGAGGCGAAAGACATCCGCCATTCCGCCCTGAAAACGAATGAAACCCAAGATCCTGATCGTTGACGATGAGCCCGACGCGCTGGAGGTGCTAGGCTTCAAACTGCGCGAGGCCGGGTTCAGCCCGCTCTTTGCCACCGACGGGCTGAAGGCGATCGCCGTGGTGCGGGCCGAGAGGCCGGACCTCGTTGTGCTCGATCTCATGCTGCCTGAGCTCGACGGTCTCGAAGTTTGCAAGATTTTACGGCGGGATCCTGCAACGGCGGCCATCCCCATGCTCATGCTCACCGCCAAGGCGGCCGAGGTGGACCGCATCGTCGGCCTCGAACTTGGCGCCGACGACTACGTCACCAAGCCTTACAGCCCGCGCGAGCTCGTGCTGCGCATCCGCAAGCTGCTCAAGCGCAGCAAGGCGGCCGACGAGCCCGGTGACCACCTGAGTTTTGGCGTGCTGGAAATCGACGTGCCGCGGCACGTCGCGCAGATCGAAGGCAAGCCGGTCACGCTCACGGCCACCGAGTTCAACCTCCTCACGTTGCTGGCCAAGCGCCGGGGCCGAGTGCAGACGCGCGAACGCCTACTGCAGGACGTGTGGGGCTATGAGACCGCCATCGACACGCGCACGGTCGATACCCACATGCGGCGCCTGCGGGAGAAAATTGGCCCAGCGGCCGCCTACCTCGAAACCATCCGCGGCGTTGGCTACCGTTTTCGGACCGAAGTCTGAACCTGGTGCACCCCCATCCTTCGCCTTGAGCTTCGTCTTCGCCCTCCTCGCCGCTGTGATCGCCAGTCTGTGGTGGACGGCCCGCCGCCGACATCTCGCTGAGGTCGCGCGGCACGCGGAGGAAATGGCGGCACTGAGGGCCGTGCACGTTGCCGCGCAGCAGGCGCAGCAACAGCGACTCGAGACGCTGCTCGACAGCATGGTCGAGGGTCTCCTCGTTCTCGATGCCACCGGCCGGATCACGCTGAGCAACCGCGCGGCGGAGTCGCTGTTCGGTTTCTCCCGGCTGATGATCGGCGGCACCCTGCTCGAGGCCGTGCGCAACCATGAAGTCGCCGCCCTAGTGGCGCGGCTCGCCACAGAGCCAGTCATTCTCGACCACGAGCTGCGACTCGAAGGGCCGGCACCGCACATTCTCCAGATCAACGGGGCCGCGCTCAATGACGCTGCCGGTGCGCGGACCGGTGCCTTGTTGGTGTTTCACGACCTCACCCGCATGCGTGAACTGGAGGGCGCGCGCCAGGAGTTTGTCGCCAACGTGAGCCACGAGTTGCGCACTCCCCTTTCGCTCATCAAAAGCGCGGCCGAGACACTGCTGGACGGCGCAAAAGCCGACCCCGTAGCACTTGACCGGCTGCTGGCGATTATCGACCGCCACGCCGACCGGCTCACACTGCTGATCGACGATTTACTCATGCTCGCCCGGCTCGACTCAGGCCGACTCACGCTGAACCTTCAGCCCTGCTCGCTACGCACGGCGGTGCAACAAACGCTAGATGACCTTGCACCGCGCGCGAAAGTGCGGGCCATGCAAATGGAGAGCACGTTGCCAGAAGGGCTGCTGGTGCATGCGGACCCCGACCGGCTGAACCAGGTGCTTTTCAACCTGATCGACAACGGCATCAAATACGGCCGGGCCTGTGGCGTAGTCACAGTCTCAGGCCGCCCGCTGGACAACGGCAAAGTGGAAGTGTGCGTGCGCGACGACGGGCCGGGGATTCCGCCGGAGGCGCGGGCGCGGGTCTTTGAACGGTTTTACCGCGTGGACAAGGCCCGTTCGCGCGAGCAGGGCGGCACCGGCCTGGGCCTGGCGATCGTGAAGCACGTCGTGCTCGCGCACGGTGGCCAAGTGCGCGTCGAGAGCGAAATGGGGCAGGGCGCGGCGTTCTACTTCACCCTCCAGGTATTTTCCACAGATTGATCGTGGTGAAGTGGGTTTGTAAATTGTGGCGAAACCACGCCCAGCATTTCCTCGATTGAAAATCAACGAAGCGCGGAAACTGGCCGACGGTCATACGATCGCTTGATGACACGAGACTGGGCTCGCTGCCCTGCGCGACCGCGGTCTACGTCTTCTCGTGCTTCGAAGAGGAATTTAGGGCGAGCACTTCGGCGATCGCGGCGGTGAGTTGCTCCACGGTAAACGGTTTGACGAGCGTTCGATGCGCCCCGAGGGTACGCGCGTAGTCGAGGCGAAACGAGCCACCACCGGTCATGGCGATAATTCCGACCTGCGGAAATTCGTCACGCAAAATTCGGATCGTGGCCAGCCCGCCATAGGGCATCATGATGTCAGTGAGGATCAGGTCCGTCGGCTCCGCGCGGAAAAGCTTCAGGCCCTCAAAACCATTGATCGCGGTGACCGCCGTGTGACCCGCCATGAGCAGCATTTGGAGCAGCAACTCGCGGATCGACTCGTCGTCATCAATTATGAGAATCCTTGCCACAGGAGCAATATGACAAAGATTGCGCGTCGAACCAGCCCATAATTTTCTGTTTAGTTGATTCATCCTGTCCCTATGAGCGCCCAGCTGCACCGGGCTTGTTTTTCCTTGGCGGCACTGCTGAATGGTGCTCGTGCCGCCCCCGGTTCGAATCTCCATTTCGGTGGCGCGTCGTTTCGTCCGATGCGCGCAACTGCTTGACACGCCCGTCCCATACGTCGCGGCGGCGCTAGCGCACCACGGCTTCATCCAAATCGACCCGATCAACGTTTGTGGCCGGATGCACGATCTCATCCTGCGGAACCGCGTGACTGGCTACCGCGAAGGCGATCTCATGCGCCATCTCCACGGCGATGGACAGCCGCTGGCAGCGGAGCAGCGCACAGCCTTTGAACATCACTTGCCGTCGACGGGTGTGCTGGTGGCTTTTCCACTCGAGGCCTGGCCGCACTTGCTGGTGGCGATGCACCGGCGCAGCAAGCAGACAGGCGCATGGTCGGGGAGGCTGACACCGCTCGAGCGCGCCCTGGTGCCCAGGCTGCTTGTCGAGATCGCCGCGCGTGGGCCGCTCTGCTCGGAGGACTTTGCTGATGTTGGGAAAGCGCGCCGGTTTTTCGGAGGCTGGGGCTCAGCCACGCTCGCGAAGTCCGCGCTGCAGAAACTGTTCTTTCATGGCCGCCTCTTGATCGCGCGGCGTGATGGGGTGCGCCGCATTTACGATTTGCCAGAGCGGGTGCTGCCAGCCACCACGTTGGCTTTGCCCAAACCTTCCGCGGTCGACACCGCGCGTTGGCTCGCGCACCTCAAGCTCCGCCAGCGTCGCCTTGTCACGTTGAAACGCGAGGAGTTGCATTCAGTCGGTGACTTGGTGCAGCCGGTTGCGGTGGTGGGCTGCCCCTTGCTCTACTTTCTGCGCGAGGATGCTGCGCTGCTTGCGGCGGCAGGCGAAACGGGCGCGAATAGGGATGTTTCCGCTGCGCCGCGGCTGCTCGCCCCGCTCGATCCGCTGATCTACGACCGGCGTGTCACTGCGGCGCTGTGGGGTTTCGATTACACTTGGGAGGTTTATACACCGCCGCACAAACGCGTCCGCGGCTATTACGCGCTACCGGTCCTCGTGGGCGCCGAGCTGGTCGGTCACATCGATCCGAAAGCAGACCGTGCCGCGCGGGCGCTGCGTGTCGTGTCCCGGCGGGTTCGCCGCGGACACAAGATCTCCGCTGCGGTCGCCGATCTCGCGGCCTTCCTCAACCTGCGGCAACGGTGACCGGGCGGTGCGGTCCGTTCAATCAGGGCGTGGCGGACGGGACGTTTACCTCGGGATGGGCGCGCAGATAGACGGCGAGATCCTCGTCGAGGGTTTGCCAGGTTATCCGCGTGCCCACGGCCCGGAATATGGCATGAATGAGTGGATTGGCGTGGCGAGCTACATTGAACAGCGGGACGAGGCGGTGGCCGAGGTCGAATTTGGCGCGGTAGCCGGTCTGACCGCTCGCCAGCTCCGTGGCGTGGCAGGCATACGCGAAGTCCACGGCGGCATCGAACAGGCGGAAATACAGGTAGGCCTTCTCGCCGCGGCGATAGTCGAGCCCGATGAACTTGTTGACCACGCGTCCACCGAGGCAAAAGACCAGCATGAACGCCGCGAGCGCGCTGTCAGCCGAGTCGCGCAGCAGAATGAAATGGGCGGTCGGCTCGCCGCGGATGCGCTCGAAAAACCGCCGGTCCAGCCGCTCGAATTTCGTTATCCCCCTTTCATAGGTCTGCTGGAACAGGCCGAACACCTCCGCAAGCTCGGCGTCTGACGGATGCTGCACGGCGCTCGCGACTAGTGGTAGCGTCACGCGGGAGCGGCGAAATTTTTTCAGCAGGTTGTGACGCTGCGTGTGGGCGAGCGACCGGTAGTAGGCGTCTTTTCCGGGCGCCGGCAGGGTCGTGATAGTGCCGGGATAACTCACGCTCGGAAAAAAGCCGCGGAGCGTCTTCAGCACGGGAAGATCGACCTGCGGAAAGTCCTTGAAGACGATCATCGGCGCCTTCAGCGCACGCGCGCGCTGCCCCACGGCCTCGCTCAGTTCAACTACGATGTCGGAGAGCTTCAGGCCTGGCACGAGGCCAACCGTGCCCTCATCGGCACACGGCGACCCGACGAAGAGCGTGCGTTGATAACCGACGCGCGGGATGACGCGGGCCAGCTGCCTGAGGACCCAGGCGACAGGTCTCGGCGCGACGAGAGTGATGGGGACATCGTGCAGGAAACACGGCGCGATCCCGACCGGCTGGCTGTTTTTCCGGATCAGCGCGTAGCAGAACATGAACTGGTCGCCGAGGCCGGAATCTTCGAGCGCCTGATACCAGAAGCGTCCCTCCAGCGGCGCCGGAAAGCAGTCGCGCCAGAGGCATCCGTCGATCTCCGCCACCCGGGACACGAACTCGATCTGCACCGTTGGACCTTCCGCAGGCATGGACTAGAGCGCGACACAGATAGCGCCGACCAAAATGAAGGCGACGCCGAGCCAACGCGTGCTCCCAACGGTTTCCCCAAGGAACCACCGCGAGAGCAGTGCGACGCCGATGAAGCAGAGGCTGCCTAGAGGGAACGCGACGCTCACGTCGAGGAAATGCAGGGCGAGCGTGTAAAGGACGACCTCCGCAACGTAGGCAAGCAGGCCGGCGGCCACCCAGTATCTGGCGGGTGCGCCGGCATGAAAACGGGCCACGTGATCGCGGTAGGGCAGCACGAGAATGCCCGGGCCGCCGGAAGCGCCGATCTTTAGAAACAGCTGGGCGAAGCTCTCCACCACTACGGCGGCGAGGACTAGCAGGAGGCCGGTGACTTCATGGTTCATAGGCTGCACTCGCGGTCGGACGCGGCGGCCGGGGTGCGGAATGGTGTCCGACTGATGAAATAGACGCCGACGAAAATCAGCGCCACGCCGGCCACCTTGACCGGTGAAATCTCCTCGTGCAGCGCCAGACGAGAAACCACCAACACGGCTACATATCCGAGCGCAGTCAGCGGCTGGGCGTAACTGAGGTCGGCGTGCGCCAAGACTCGCATCCAGTTGAAAAACTGGAGCACGTAGGCGAGCATCGCGCCCCAAAACCACGGGCTCGCGCAGGCCGCGCGGATGATCGCGGCGAACGACGCCTCGGCGGGCACGCCGGCTACAGCGATCTTCCACGCGATGTGGATGATGGTGTCCAGCACCACGGCAAGCACTAAGCCGACGACGACCGCGCGGGGGATCTTGAAGGCGTCGGGTTTCATCGTCGAGCCCACGCGTGCTGCGACGGTCAGGCGCGGGCCTTCAGCGCGCGTTGCAGGGCCTCTTCGAACAGCGCCACGCCGAGATCGATCTCTTCCTCGGTGATGTAGAGTGACGGCGCGAGCGTGAAGACGTTCTTGTAGTAGCCGCCGATGTCGAGGATCAAGCCGCGCTGTTTGCCACCGGTAGTGAGCGTGCCGCTCAGGCCGATATTCATGATCGCGTCGGTGAGCTCGCGGTTGGGTGTGTGCCCGTCGTCGCGGCACATTTCCATGCGCAGGGCGAGGCCGAGGCCGCCGACGTGGCCGATGCACGGGTATTTGGCCTTGAGCGCCTCAAGCTTCTTGACGAAGTAGGCGCCTTTCTGCGGCACCGTCGTCTCGAAATCCTCGTCCTCAATCAAGTCCATGACGGCGAGGCCGGCGGCGGTGCCGAGCGGATTGGCAGAAAACGTCGAGTGTGTGGAGCCCGGCGGGAAAACCTGCGGTGAGATGAGGTCTTCGCGCGCCCAGATGCCGGAGATGGGGTTGAGGCCGTTGGTCATCGCCTTGCCGAAGACGATGACGTCGGGGACGACGTCGAAATGTTCGATGGACATGAATTTTCCCGTGCGGAAAAAGCCCATCTGGATTTCGTCCACGACGAGGAGGATGCCGTAGCGGTCGAGGGTTTGCTTGAGCTCCTTGAAATAAGTCTTCGGCGGCACGATGTAGCCGCCGGTGGCCTGGACGGGCTCGACGAAGAACGCGCCATACTCGCTCTTGTTGTTCTTCGGGTTGACGACGGAGTAATACTCCGACTCGAACATTTTCTCGAATTGGCGGAGGCACGCGATGCCGCAGGTCTCCGGCTTCAGGCCGAGATGGCAGCGGAAGCAATAGGGAAACGGAATGAAGTTCGCACGATCGCCGAAGTGCCCGAAGCGCTCGCGGTAGCGGTAGCTCGAGGTGATCGACGTGGCGCCGAGCGTGCGGCCGTGGTAGCCGCCCATGAACGCGAAGGTGTGGTTGCGGCCGGTGTGGTTGCGCACGACCTTCATCGCGTCCTCGATCGCGGAGGCGCCGCCGACGTTGAAGTGGATGCGGCCCTTCACGCCGAGGGTGCGCTCGATCCGTTGCGCGAGCTTGGTGGCGAGAAGCACGCGCTCCTCGTGCAGGTATTGGCAGGCGAGTTGGGGGAGAGTGTCGATCTGCTTTTTCAGGACGGCGTTCAGGCGCGGGTTGCGGTAGCCGAAATTCGCCGCGGAATACCACATCTGCAGGTCAAGGTATTCGGTGCCCTTGCGGTCGTAGAGAAAACTGCCGTTGGCCTCGCTGAAGAAGGTCAGTTCCTTCGCGTAGTGGACGGTGTCGCCCCAGGAGCAGTAGCGCGACTCGAGTTCAAGCAGTTCTTTCTCACTCAGCGATCCTTTGGCGTGATTGGTTTCAGATTTTGCTTTCATGAAGGTGTTTTTTCAGGGCGTGGGCGACCTCGGTCAAGTCGTGGTAGGCGATGCAGGGAATCACGGCATTTTGCAGATAAGTCAAAAGACTGTCCTTGGCAAAGACGATGTCGGCGTGTCGCGCGGGGCAGATGTCCGACCGTCCGTCGCCGATGAAAATGACCTGGCGCGCGTCGTCGTTGGGCGGCAGGAAATGGGTTTTCTTGCAGTGGGCGCAGGTCGGGCAGTCTGGGTTGTTGAAGGGAAAAGACGGCAGTAGGCTGTCGTCGGCGAGTTCAAGATGATTGGCGTAGCAGGCGACGTCGGCCAGGCCGTTGTGCCGAAGAATATGGCCCAACAAAACGTCGAAGTTGTCGCTGACGATGGTCAGTTCGACGCCTTCGCGTCGCAGGAGATCCCGCAGCGTCGCGAATCCCGGATCGAGCTTTACGCCCTCGAGGTGACGAGCGAGGTCGGGCCAGTCCGCGCGCAGGCCGCGCACTTGTCCGTCGAGGCATTCCCGCGCGCCGATCCGTCCGTCCGCCCACGCGTTTTCGAGAGCACGCCAGCTGTCATCGATGGAAAATTTCTCGATCACGCCGTCGAGGACGTCGCCGATGGAGATGGTGTTATCGAAGTCGATGAAAACACGGAAGCCGGCCGGCTCGTGCTTGGGGCTAGGCGCAGTTTTTTTTGCGTCAGGGAGGTGCATGGTCTTGGGCATGGTTCTCTTCGTGGGCGAAAAAATCCAGCATGCTCTGCGCGACTTTCCCGCGCTCCTGATCGGCGGTAATGATATGGTAGGAGTTCTCCAAATAGACGATTTCCTTGCGGGTGGACGCGACGCGGTCGTGGATGAACTGGGCGTTGCGCACGCTGCTCATGTCGTCGTGCCGCGCCTGGATGATCTGGCAGGGACAATGCACGAACGGGAGGCGCTTCTGCAGGTGTCTCACCAGCCGGCGGAGTTCGCCGAGCAGGCGCACCGGGAAAAAGGGGTAGCCAAAACGCTCCACATCCCGGATCGCATGGATGTCCGCATTCTTATAGAATTGGTGCACTTTTTCGCGGAGGCGCTCGTTCTTGAGCCCGTAGGGCGGCTCCTCCTTGAAGTAGGCGTAATGGCCCAGCGGCGTGTGCGAACCGAGCGGCAGCAAGAAGTGATACCACGGCACGTTCCAGCCGTCGTAGAACAGCGTGGGCGACAGGCAGCTCACGCCGGCCACCGCCCCTTGAAATTCGTCCGCCAGCAGGAGCGCCAGCAGCGCCCCCATCGACAGGCCGCTGGCGTAAATGTGACTGTGATCAGCGCGCAGGGCTTGGTAGGCCTGCCGCACGCTGCCATAAAAATCCTCCCAGTGCGTGGACTTCAGAATATCCAGCGGCTGGCCGTGATTCGCCAGCCGGGGGCACGACACCGTGTAGCCGTGGGTGTTGAGGAACCAGGCGATAAACCGCATTTCGTTGGGGGTTCCCGTCAGCCCATGGATCAGCACCACGGCCCGGCCATTGCGTCCGGGCATGAATATGCCTTGGTCTGGCATTTGAAGCGGAGCGCTGACGGAGGTGTGAAGGGCGAACTTAACAGACATGTATGTGACTGGCCTCGATGTCCATCGGGGGACAGACATCGAGAAATGGCCAAACGTTGATGACCATGCGCAGCCTGCCAATCAGAATTAATGGCAGAACCCTATTTATCGCAACGTCGGAGAACTACGCAGACGTTGCAGCCGCCGAAGCCGCTGCTGTTCTTCAGCACGGTGCGCGGCGCCACCGGCAGGGTCGTGCGGGGCAGATTCAGGCCGATGCAGGCCGGATCCGGATTTTCCAGATTGGCTGCGCCCGGGATGAAACCCTCTGCGATGCTGACGGCGCAAAATCCTGTCTCCATGACGCCTGAAAGGGAGAGTCCGTGCCCCGTCAGCGCCTTGGTGCTGCTGACTTGGGGATGGGCACCGACCTCGGTAAACACGGCCCGCAGGGCTTGGGCCTCGGAGGCGTCGCCCGCCGGGGTGGAGGTGGCGTGCGCGTTCACATAATTAATTTCCGCCGGGGCCACGCTGCTCGCTGCCAAGGCGCGGCGCATCGCCCGCACCAGCCCCCGTCCTTCAGGGTCCGAACCGGCAATGCTTTGCCCGTCCGCGGACTGGCCCCACCCCAGCATATCCGCGTAAATGGTGGCTCCGCGGGCGCGCGCCGCTTCCGCGTCCTCCAACAGCAGCGCGACACTGCCGCCGGTGCCGACGAAACCATCCCGATCCCGGTCAAACGGCCGCGATGCGCGTGCCGGGTCAGGGTTCCGTGAGAGGGCGCGCATGCCTTGGAAGGGGAAAATCGCGTCCGTGTTGAGGTCTTCGCCGCCCACCACGAGCACGCGACGCAGCCGCCCAAGCCGGATTTCATCAAAGGCATAGCCCAGTGCCTGCGTCGTCGACGCGCACGCCGAAGAAAATCCGGCCACCGCCCCGCGCACCCCGAGGTGGGCCGCGAGATTGAAATTCAGGGTGCCGGCGATGGCGCTCACGATTCCCATGGGCGGCACGCGCAAGCCTTGGGAGTCGTGGATCTGGTTCAGATAACTCCGCATCAGGCGGGGCGAGCCGGCCGAACCGCAAAACAAGCCGGTCTCGTCACTGGCGAGTTCGTCGGTTGTAAGTCGGCCGTCGGCGATCAGCTGCTCGACTGCGCACAAGGCGTAGAGTCCGTGCGGTGCCATGCCCCGCAGGATTTCCTGCTTGATGCCGTAGCCATCCGGCCAGGTCCACCCGGCCCATTGCAAGGCCGACGTGTCAAAGCCCTTGATCGTGCCGGCGACTTTGACCGGCAGATCGGTGCCGGGGAAAAAATCATAGCTCCCTATTCCCGAGCGGAGTTCCCTCAGACTCGCGGAGACGGACGCACGGTCGTTGCCAATGCTGGTGACGAATCCCAGACCCGAGATGACGATCCGCGGGGCAACCATGGTGCGGCCCGGTCAGGTTGCCGGCACGGCGCCAACCTTGACCAACTGCCGCAGGTGGGCGCGCAATTCGTCGAGGGTCGCGAGGCGGCTCAGTTCGAGGTCGTTAATTTTGATATCGAAGAGACTCTCCATCATGAAGACCGAATCCATCATCGTGAGCGAGTCGCAGCCGAGATCCTCAACCAGCCTGGTGGTGCCCGGCAGCGTGTCGAGTGGCTCCGCCGGTTTTTTGGCCAGGTAAAAATGGAGCACTCCGAGCACGGCGATGTCGAGGCTCTCGGGTGAGCCGGTCTCGGCGACGTTGAGGTAGGCGGCGGTCACGCGGGGAGGGAAGCCCACGAGGGTTTCCTTGGCGCGTTTTTTTGCTACGGGGATGGTGATCATCAGAGAGAGTTGCGGGGGCAAACTTCACGAGCGTGTGGCTCATCGAAAAACGTAAAGCCGGATTTCCACTCCGTCAACCGCTGGCTGTGCCGCAAGGTGCGGTATTATGGAACCGCTGCGAATCAGAGCAGATGTTTCATGAGGAAAACTGCCTGCAGCGAGGCCAGTTCCTTCAATCCGTTTTGCGCGAGGGCGATAAGGCTGTCGAGCTGCTCGCGGGAGAACGTCGTTTCCTCGCCGCTGGCCTGCACCTCGACGAACTGGCCACGGCCGGTCATCACGATGTTCGCGTCCACCGCAGCGTCCTTGTCCTCGACGTAATTCAGGTCCAGCAGTTCGTGGCCGCCAAAGACTCCCACGCTGACTGCGGCGACGGAGTCGGTGAGCGGGTTCTCGGCGATTTTTTTCGCGTCGAGGAGTTTTTGCACGGCGAGGCGCGCGGCGAGGTAGGCTCCAGTGATCGAGGCGGTGCGTGTGCCACCATCGGCCTGGAGAACATCGCAATCAAGCCAGAGGGTGTTTTGGCCTAGCTTGTTCAGGTCGATGACGGCGCGGAGCGAACGGCCGATTAGGCGCTGAATCTCGATGTTGCGGCCGTCGGGCTTGCCTCTGGCGATTTCGCGCGGCTTCCGGTCGAGCGTCGAGTAGGGGAGCATAGAGTATTCCGCCGTGAGCCAGCCACCGGGGACGCGCTGCTGCTTCATCCAGGTTGGGACGTTGGGTTCAATCGTTGCCGCGCAAATGACGCGAGTGAGGCCGAAGCTGACCAGCACGGAGCCGGTGGCGTAAGGCGCAATATTCGGTTCGAAGGTAACGGCGCGAAGTTGATCAGCGCGACGGCCATCTGCGCGGGCGGCGGAATTGGACATGGCGCGAAAGTAGTCGTGGTGCAGCGCGGACTGCCATCCTGAAAGCAATGCACCGGGAGAAAAACTGACTACTGGGCTGCCAAACAGGAGTTTTCAAAAAATCGGCTCAGACCGCTTGCTATTATGGTTAGGTTCCTAACCATTCACGACTTTATTGCCATGCCACTTCTGATGCTGAACGACCTACCGCGCTACGAGAACCTTCTCGAGGCGTCGCGCGAGTTTCCCGACCTCGATCCGTCGGCGACAGAGGCATTCCTGCATTTGCTGCGGTCCGGCGACGAGGCGTTCCGCGTGGTGGAGGCGCATCTGGCGAGCCATAGCATGTCGCAGGGCCGCTTCAGCGTGCTCATATCGCTCTGGCGCACCTGCCGGCAAAGTCAGGGCGGCGGGCAGACGCTTAGTCCCGCCGAATTGGCCGAACGCACAGGTGTTACACGGGCCACAATCACCGGCTTGGTCGACACGCTGGAACGCGATGGACTCGTCACGCGCACGCCCGATTTGGACGACCGGCGCATGACGTCCGTCCGGCTCACTCCCAAAGGCGAACAACTACTGCGGGAGATTCTGCCGCCCCATTTTCAGCGCATGGCGTGGCTGATGGAGCCACTCGATGAAGGCGAGCGGCGAACCATGGTGCGACTGCTCGGCAAGATCACCCAACGGGCGGCGGAGGCTCCGCCATTGCCCGACTCTGCGATCTTTGCATCCGTTCACGCGGTTCACGCCTGATTCCTACCCTTTTCAAGTCTGCTACGTTTCCAATTATCCTCTCCACCATGACCCTAACAGCCAAGCGTTCCATCGGGATGGCCGTCGGCGTGATCCTCGTGATCGGCGCTATCGCCGCCTGGAAGATCATCACCATCCGTGCCATCATCGCCAAAATGGCGGCACAAAAACCCGCGCCCACCGTCGTCTCCTCGATGAAAGCCCCCGAGGAGATCTGGCAGCGCCGGCTCCATGCCGTGGGCAGTTTCTCTGCGGCGGAGGGCATCACTATCGCCAATGAGCTCGATGGCACCGTGGTCAAAATCGCCTTCGAATCAGGGGCGCTCGTGAACAAGGGCGACCTGCTCGTGCAGCTCGACGTCTCCACCGAGATGGCTCAGCTTGCTAGCGCCGAGGCCAGCGCCGATCTCGCCCGCCTCAACCTGAAACGCGCGCAGGAACTGCGCGCGAAGGACACCAATTCACAGGCCGACCTCGATGGGGGCGAGGCGCAAGCGCGGCAGACCGCCGCCAACGCCGATGCCATCCGCTCGATCATCGCGAAAAAGACGATCCGCGCGCCTTTCGCGGGCCGCACCGGCATCCGCCAGATCAACCTCGGCCAGTTCATCAAGGGCGGCACTTTGATCGTGCCGCTTGAGGCCATGGACCCGCTCTATGTGAATTTTTCCCTGCCCCAGCAGGACGTGACCAATCTCAAGGTCGGGCAGGCTGTGCAGGTGACGCTCGATGCCTATCCCGGGGTCGTCTTCGCTGGCGCGATCAACGCCATCAACGCCAAGGTCGACGACACCAACCGCAACGTCCAGGTGCAGGCCACCGTGCGCAACGCTGATGAGCGCATCCGCCCCGGCATGTTCGGCGGCGTCGATGTCGTGCTGCCGCAGCAGGACAAGTTTGTGACGCTCCCGCAGACCACGATCAGCTACAACCCTTACGGCAACTCGGTCTACATCGTCGAATCCAAGGGCAAGGATGCCAGCGGTCAGCCCGTGCTGACGGTGCGCCAACAATTCGTCCAGCTCGGCAGCCAGCTCGGCGACCAGGTGGCGGTGCTCAAGGGCGTGAGCCCGGGCGACGAAGTGGTCACTTCTGGCCAGCTTAAACTGCGCAACGGTTCCGCCGTCCAGATCAACAATACGGTCGCCCCGGCCAACAGCACGCAGCCCCGCCTGCCCAATACCTGAGCCGCCGCCCTCATGAATTTCACGGACATCTTCATCAAGCGACCGGTGCTGGCCACGGTCGTCAGCCTCCTGATTCTGCTCGTAGGTTGGCGTTCCTTCACGCTGCTCAACGTGCGCCAGTATCCCGTCAGCAACAGCGCGGTTGTAACGGTCTCCACCATTTACACCGGCGCCAGTGCCGACCTCATCCAGGGTTTCATCACCTCGCCGCTCGAGAAGCAGATCGCGAGCGCGGAGGGTATCGATTACCTGGAGTCCAGCAGCGTGCCGAGCGTCAGCACCATCACGGCCCACCTGAAGCTCAACTACGACCCCAACGCCGCGCTCACTCAAATCACTTCGAAGGTCAACAAGGTGCGCAACCAGCTTCCCGCTGACGCCTTCGACCCCGTGATCGACGTGCAGGTCGGCGAGACCACCTCATCGATGTATCTGAGCTTCTACAGCACCGAACTCGATTCCAACCAGATCACCGACTACCTAACGCGCGTGGTGCAACCAAAACTCGCCGCCGTCGATGGCGTGCAGAGCGCCCAGATCCTCGGCGGCCGCACGTTTGCCATGCGCATCTGGCTCAAGACCGACAAGCTCGCCGCCTACGGCCTCAGCCCCGCGCAGGTCCGCGTCGCGCTCGCGGCCAACAACTCCCTCGCCGCCGTCGGCGCGACTAAAGGCTCGATGATCTCCGTCAATCTCAACGCCGCGACCGATCTCCACACGGCCGACGAGTTCAAGGAGTTGGTCATCCGCCAACAGGATGGTGCCGTTATCCGCCTGAAGGACGTCGCCGACGTCGTGCTTGGCGCCGAGAGCTACGACAGTGTCGTGCACTACGGCGGCCAGGACGCCACCTTCGTTGGCATCAACGTCCTGCCGAACGCCAACGCGCTCACCGTGATCCGCGACGTGCGGGCAGTGTTTCCCGAAATCGTCGCCCAGTTGCCGGCCGGCCTGCACGCCAACATTCCCTACGATGCCACGGCCTACATCAACGGTGCCATCAGCGAGGTCATTGACACGCTCGTCGAGGCCTTGGCCATCGTGATCGTGGTGATTTTCCTTTTCCTCGGCTCGATTCGCTCGGTGATCATCCCACTGGTGGCCATGCCGCTCTCACTCGTCGGCGCGGGCTTCCTGATGCTCGTGATGGGCTTCACCATCAACCTTCTCACGTTGCTCGCGATGGTGCTCGCCATCGGCCTCGTGGTGGACGACGCCATCGTCGTCGTCGAAAATATCCACCGGCATATCGAGGAGGGCCTCTCACCGATGGCGGCCAGCCTGCAGGGCGCGCGCGAACTCGGCGGCCCCGTGATCGCCATGACGATCACGCTCGCCGCCGTCTATGCGCCGATCGGCTTCCAGGGCGGCCTCACCGGCACGCTCTTCCGCGAGTTCGCCTTCACGCTCGTGGGCGCCGTCATCATCTCCGGCATCGTCGCGCTCACGCTCTCGCCGATGATGTGCTCGAAACTACTCAAGCACAGCACCACTAAAAAAGGTTTCGCGCACTTCCTCGACACCACGTTCGAAAAGCTGGCCGCGCGCTACGAACACTTCCTCGGCCGCTCCATGCAGACCTGGCCCGTGCTGCTCGTCATCCCGGTAGTGTCGATGCTGCTCATCTATCCGTTCTGGTCGATGACGAAGCACGAACTCGCCCCCGACGAAGATCAAGGCATCATCATCGCGATGTCCACGGCGGCGCCGAACGCCAACATCGACCAGACCGCCCGCTACGCCGAGGAAAACGCCAAGATCTTCAATAGCTTTCCCGAGGCCGCGAATGTCTTCCAGATCGTCGGCTACTCGGGCACTAACACCGCGATCAACGGCATGGTCTTCAAACCGTGGGGAGATCCCACGCGCAAGCGGAGCACGCTGCAACTGCTGCCGGAAGTCTCCGCGCAGCTCAACACCGTGTCAGGCCTGAAAACCTTTGCATTCCTGCGCCCGCCGCTTCCCGGCGGCGGCAGCGGCCCGGCGGTGCAATACGTCATCGTCTCGACCGACGCGCCCGAGCGGATCGCTGAGGTCGCGGACGATCTGGTCCTCCGCGCCATGAAGAGCGGCCTGTTCTATTTCGCCGACAGCGACCTCAAATTCGACCAGTTGCGCGCCGACATCGAAATCGACCGCAACAAGGCGGCCGATCTCGGCGTCAGCATGCAGCAGGTTGCGGCAGACGTCGGTTCGCTGCTTGGCGGCGGATACGTCAATTACTTCAACATTCAGGGCAACAGCTACAAGGTCATCCCGCAGGTGGAACGCTTGTCTCGCCTCAACCCGAACCAGCTCGGCGACTACTACGTCACCGGCGGTGGCGGCAAACTCGTCCCGCTCTCGACCTTTGCCACGGTAAAATCCAAGGTGCAGCCGCAGTCGCTAAAACACTTCCAGCAACTCAACTCGGCCACGATTTCCGCCGTGCCGCGGCAGGGTGTCTCGCTCGGCCAGGCGCTCGATTTCTTCAACACGCAGGCGAAGGTCACGCTCCCGCAGGGCTACAGCGTCGATTTCGGCGGGCAGTCGCGGCAATATGTGCAGGAAGGCAGTTCGCTGGTGGTCGCGTTCATCTTCGGCGCGATCATCATCTTCCTCGTGCTGGCGGCGCAGTTTGAGAGCTTTCGCGATCCGTTCATCATCCTCCTCGGCAGCGTGCCCATGACGCTCGTCGGCGCGCTCGTGTTTCTCTTCCTCGGCGCGGCCTCGATCAACATCTACACCGAGGTCGGTTTCATCACTCTGGTCGGCCTCATCAGCAAACACGGCATCCTCATCGTGCAATTCGCGAACCGGCTGCAGGAGGAGGGCAAGACCAAGCGCGAGGCGATCGACCACGCGGCCGCCGTGCGCCTCCGCCCGATCCTCATGACCACCGCCGCGATGGTGTTCGGCGTCGTGCCGCTGATCGTGGCGACTGGCGCGGGCGCGGCCAGCCGATTCAACATGGGCATCGTCATTGCGACTGGCATGTCGGTCGGAACTTTGTTCACCTTGTTTGTCGTCCCCGCCGTTTATATGCTGATCGCCCGTGACTACGCCAAAGAGCGCGCGGCCGTCGGCGCCATCGCAACCCCCGCTTCCTCTCCCGCATGAAAACGTCCCTTCGCTTCCTCAATTCCGTCCTTTTTCTGGCTCTGGCCGCGAGTGCCGGGTTGACCGCGGCTCCGGTCCCGGAACAACCGGTGCCCGATCAGCTCGACCTCAAAACCGCGATTGTTTACGCCCTCGATAACAACTTTGCCATCCGACAGGCCCGCGAACGCATCCGACAGCAGGAAGGCGTGGTGCTTGAGGTCAGCGCGAAGGAAATTCCCACGGTCGCCGCGAACGGCGGTTTCCAGGGCAACAGCAAGGCGATTTCCACCTCGGTCCCGGCCACGGACCGCACGCTGGCGGTCAGCGTCATGGCGACCCAGGTGCTTTATTCCGGCGGCAGCGTCCGCTCCTCAGTGAAGAGCGCCGACCTCACCCGAGAGGCGGCGGTCCTGGAAATGAAAGGCATCGTCAACACCTCGATCCTCCAAGTGCGGACGAAATTCTACGACATCCTCCTCGCCCGGGAAAAAATCAAGGTGCAGGAGCAGAACATCGAGCTGCTGCAATCGCAGCTCAAGAACGCCACAGACCGATTTGAAGCAGGCACGACCTCCAGTTTCGAAAAACTCCGCGCCGAAGTCGCCCTCGCCAACGGCCAGGTTCCCCTGATCACAGCCCGTAACGACTACCGGATCGCCATCGAGGAGATGCGCCAGTTGCTCGGCTACGCCAACATCACACCGGAAAACCTCCGCAAAGTCCCGGACTTCATCGGCGTGCTCGCCTACATTCCCGTCAGCTACGATTTGCAGGCGGCCCTCACTGCCGCGCATGAGACCCGGCCGGAAATCCAGCGCCTCGGACGCCTCGCCACTGCCCGGGAGGAGAGCGTGACAGTGGCCAAGTCCGGCTACATTCCCAATCTCGCCCTGGTTGGTGGCTGGCAATACGGCGAAGGTTGGAGCAGCTTTGGCTCCGCTTCACGCGACGGGTTCCTCATCGGGCTCCAATCGCAGTGGAACATCTTTGACGGCCACGCCACCCGCGGCCGCGTCGCGCAGGCTCGGTCGGCGGTCGAACAGGCCCGGCTGGCCACCAGCGAGCAGATCCTCGGGGTCGACGTCGAGGTGCGGCGTGCCGTTTCCGCGTTGCAGCAGGCCGTCGAGCTGGCGGACGCCTCGCAAAAGGTCGTCGCGCAGGCCGAGGAGGCGCTGCGCCTCGCCACTGCCCGCTACAACGCCGGCACTGCCACCCAGCTCGATGTGCTCACGTCGCAGGTCGATCTCACCACGGCCCGCACGAACCAGATTCAGGCCTACTACGGACACAACGTCGCGGTGGCCAACCTGCGCCGGGCGATGGGTCTGGCCGACGAATTCGTCACCGGTCTGTAACACCGCCGGTGTCCGTGCGCCACGCCGCGCGTTCAATATTTTTTCCACTTCTCCGGCTCGCCACGTGGTGTGGGGCGTGGTGTTTGTCTGGCAGCTCATGAAACCCGTCCGCCTATTCTTATTCGGCGCCGCGGCGCTGTTGGTGCTCGCGCTGCTGGCTGTCGCGGTCGGGCTCAACTCCTCACTGCAAACTTGGGCGGCGCGGAAGGCGCTGGCTGCTCGGCCAAGTTTACGCGCCAAACTGGGCTCACTGGCCTTCGGGTTCAGTAGGGTAGAGATCGGTCAGTTGCGGTTTGAGTCGCATGGTGCCGTGGGGACACTGCCCTCACTCGCAGTTGAGCTGCCAGTGCTGTCGGCCTTGTTCGGTCACAACGTGCAGGTGCGGCATTTGCGCGCCCGGGGCTGGACGCTCGACTTAACGCATGCACCCAGTGCCGCCGCCACGGTTGCCGGCACTCCGGGAGCGCCGGCCGCTGCGGCAGCGGCCGCCGTTCCCCTCGTGCAAGGCGCGTTCGCGCAGCTCCAGCTTCCGGCTGATGTCACGATCGACGACGTGGATCTCGAGGGTGAAGTTATTTTACCAGCCTTGCCGGATCATCCCGCTGCCCGGGTAAAGGTCACGTTGCGCGGCGGCAGTCTCGCCACTGGCCGCGACGGACGCTTTGCCCTGGAGATTGCAGGCACAACCGAGGACGGGGGCACGCTCACGCTGCATGGCGAAATCAGCGCGTTCATGGACACGCCGCGCACGTTTGGCCGCCTCGTGATGACCACCGATGCTGCTGTCAGCGGTCCGAGGTTTCCGCAGCGGGTCAAGCTGAAGACGCAGGTCGTCGCAGCGCGGACCGCAGGCGGCGAGACGTATCACTGGGTGCTCTCGGGAGAGGGCAAAAAACTGGCCGATGTGCAGGCCGATTTCGCTAGCGTTGGGGCGAAAATCACGGGTCAGTGGAAAATCGATCTGCGCGCCTCGGACCTGGCGCCGTTTACGCTTGGACATGTTCTGCCGGAGTTTGCCGCGGTGGGCGAAGGCAGTTTCGAGACCGATGCCTCCTTTGGCGAAGTTCATGCGGCGGGGCGACTGAAGGTTTATGCTGATCATCTGGCGGTGGTCCGGCCCGAGTTTGCCGCAATAGGGGCCATCACGGTTTTGGCGGATTTTGATGTCTTGCAACATGCGAGTTCTGTCCGCGTCGATCGTCTCAGTGCCACGGTGGCCGGAACGAAGCCGGTTCTGCGGGTGCATGCGCTACAATCGTTCGAGCTTAACCTCCGCACCGGTGGCCTGAGCGTCGCCGACCCCGCGCAGGATTTACTCTGGCTGTCGCTTCAAGATGTGCCGCTGGCGTGGGCGCGTCCATTCCTTGGTAATCTCGCCGTGACGGGGGACGACGTCCGCGGGGAGTTTGCCGCCAGTGCGCACGCCGGTGGTCTCACGCTGCACTCGAAGGCGCCGCTGTCGGTCAAACACCTCGGGGTCACTCGGGCGGGCGTGCCACTGCTCAATGATGTTGACGTGGCGGCGAGTCTCGCGGGCGACTATTCACCGCAAGGCTGGCAGATGTGCGTGACCGATTTCGCGGCCCGCAGGGGTGGCGAGACTCTCCTGACGCTAGAACTCAAGGCGGGCCAGCTCGCCGGCAAGGACCAGCCCGTGAAGGCCGCCGGCCATTGGAACGCCAATCTGCCGGCGGCACTGGCCCAACCCGCCGCGACCGGTCACCTTCAGCTCGCCAGTGGGACGGCCGACGGCGAGCTGACGGCCAGCCTTACCGCCGCCGACCAGCAATTACAGGCCACGGTCAAAATCACGAATCTCGTCGCCGCGAACAAGGAGACGCTGCCGGTCGTGACCGGCGATTTGCGCGCCGATGTCGATCGCACCGGCAAAATCACCTTCAATGCCGCGCTGCAAATCGAGCGCGCCACCCGCAAGTCCGACCTCCTCGTCGCCGGCACGCTGACCCGTGCGGCGGGTGGCGTCGCCCTCAACGCCCGGCTCGCCAGCGACCTTCTGGTCGCGGCCGACGTGCAACTCCTGGCAGCGCCCCTCGCGGCTTCACCCTCACTCGCCGACACGGACGGTGCGCCGACCAGTCCTGATCTGGTGCCGTTTTGGCAGGACCTGAGAGGCCAGATCGTTCTCGCGCTGAAGAAAGTCGTGTATTCCGAACAGTTTCAGATCAGCGACGTGGGCGGTGTGCTGCGGGTGGGGGAGGGAGAGTTGCGGCTGGAAGGTTTGCGTGCGGGCTTCGGCGACGACAGCGATCTCAAGCTCAACGCCGGAGTCGCCTTCACGCCCCACACCGTTGCTCCCTACCGGCTGAGTGCGGATCTCGCCCTGCTGAACTTCGACGTGGCGCCGGCATTCAAGGCGCTCGCCCCGGAGATGCTCCCGACGATTGAGGGTCGGATCAATCTGACCAGTCTCATTTCCGGCGACGGGGGAAATTTGACCGATCTGGCCGCTCGCGCACGTGGCGACACGGTGCTCTCGAGCAAAGGCGGGCTGTTTCGCGCCCTCTCCTCGGATATTTCCGACAAAATCCAGAGAACCCAATCCACTGTTGCGGCGATTGGCGGGCTGCTGGGTGTGGTGACCCGCAAACAGGAATTCGAGAACCTAAACAACAAGGCGCAGATTCTCACCGACATCGCCAAAGCCCTCTCGGAAATTCCCTTCGACCAGTTGAGCGTGATCGCGGCGCGCGATGCCTCGCTGAATGTCGTGCTCAAGGATTTTACGCTGATCTCGCCCGAAGTCCGGCTGGGGGGTAGTGGGCAGATCACCCATGTGACCGGCGTCCCGCTGCTGGCCCAGCCGCTCAAGCTCGAACTCACCCTCGCAGCGCGCGGCCGGCTGGGCGACCTCATGAAGCGCGCTGGCCTGCTCGAGAATAAACAGGACAGCCTAGGCTATGCGGCGTTCGTGGCCCCGCTTATAATCGGCGGCACGCTGGGGAAAACCGACACGAGCGAACTTCGCAACGCCCTGCTTAACTCGGCTCTAGAAAAGAGCGGCCTGCTGAACACGCTGTTGGGGAAGTAGCGCTGGCTCCTCGCCTGCCGGGGGTCTCTTGCGCACTCGCGCGGATGACCTTGTCGTCGGCGAGGCGGAGTGTCAGCGTGCAGCTGTGATTGCTTCTGTCGCTTTCCAAAAATTCAAGGCGCTGCGCAACACGAGCCTCCGGCTCGCGCCGTTCAATCTCGTCATCGGTCCCAACGGCAGCGGCAAGACTAGCCTCATCCAAGCACTGCTGCAATTGCGCGCACTGTCGAAACTGGCCTTGGACGATCTCTCTACGCTGCAAGCACCGCGTGAGGGTGGGCCGGGCCTCTTGTTTGAGTTCACACCGCCACACGCTGCGATCCGCGCCAGTATGATCTGCATTTCGGATCTGCAATGCGACACATTGCTCATCGAGCCCCCGGATGCGCCGGACTGGCTGGCGCTGAAACGGAAGATCGGCCATATCCGGGCCTATCGGCTCGACCACTATGCGATGGCGGAACCTGCACCGCGGGGCCTCAACTCCGAACTCGCCCCCAACGGGCACAATCTTTCCGCCGTGCTTGCAGGCATGCGTGAACGGTCACCGGAAGCGTTCGCAAATCTGACGGCGGAGGTTCTGCGCCTCACGCCGGAGTTTTCGGGGATCGATTTCGCGACGGGCCCCGGCAACACCGTTTCGCTCGGTCTGGTGCTCGGAAACGGCGGCGCCATGATCATGGCCGACAGTCTCTCGCAGGGCACACTTTACCTGCTTGCGATGCTGAGCCTCGCCTTCGACCCGGCGCCGCCGGCAGTCGTCTGCATCGAGGAAATCGATCGCGGCGTGCATCCGCGCATATTGCGCGAGATTCGCGACACACTCTATCGGCTGAGCTACCCGGCGGACTTCGGACTTGACCGGCCGCCAGTGCAAGTCATCGCGACCACCCATTCACCCTTCCTGCTCGACCTCTTCCGCGAGCATCCCGAGGAGGTTGTCATCACGCACAAACGCGGGGCGGTGGGGACGTTTCACCGGCTCGCGGACCGGACTGATCTCGCGGAACTCATGCAAGAGGGCTCGCTTGGCGATATGTGGTTCAGCGGCATACTTGGCGGAGTGCCGGATGATCCATGAAAGTGGCAGTCCTGAGCGAGTCATCGGCGGATGAGGCGGCAGTAAGCGTGCTGGTCGAGGCAGTGCTCCGTGCTCGCATCGAGCCGGTGCAGGCCGGGCTGCGCGCCCGCGGCTGGCCCAATGTCGCTCAAATTCTCCCCGCCGTGATCCGGCACCTGCACTTCAACACCACGGCCGAAGGCCTGGTGGTGGTGGTTGACTCGGACGATTCCGTGGTGCACACCGCTGCGCACGAGGCACCAAGCTACTATCACCCGCAATGCCGGCTCTGCCAATTGCGCGCCGTTTTCCGCCAGACGACGAAGCGGCTCCCGCCAGCGCACGGCCGGACGCGCATGCTGCGCTGCGTCGGCGTAGCGGTGCCGGCGATCGAGGCATGGTATCTATGCGGGCGTGACGCCAGCGTGACTGAGGCCGCGTGGAGCTCCGGGCAGGAGACTGGGCGGCAGCCCTACTCGCGGGCGGAGCTCAAATGGCGCGTTTACGGCACAGACCGGCCCACGCTCCCGCATGAAGTCCAGTGCGCGCTCGACGAGGTGCAGCGGCACCGTGCTGACGTGCGGCGGCTCGAGGCGGATTTTCCCGCCGGCTTTGGCGCGCTCGCCCGCGACCTGCGGGAATGGCGGGAAGCGGCGCACGGCCGGGGTCAACCACCGAAAAATTCCGCCATCATGGACGATAAAAAGCTTTGAAATCTTCACCAGTGTCCTCCGGCATGGTGGCGCGCTCATGCCAACCCCATTTCGACGGCGCTCCTATTTCCCTTACCTGATTGAGTTGATCGTGGTGACGATCTTGCGTCTCCTTTATAGGGTGCGGGTGCGTGGCGTGGAGAATTTTCCCGCCACGGGGGGTGTCCTCCTGCTAGCCAACCACATTTCGTATGTGGACACGTGTGTGCTTCAGCTCGCCTGTCCGCGGCCGATGCACTTTGTCGGTCACCGCGGGTTGAGGGCGAATTGGTTCTTCGACTGGTGTTTCCGCCTGAGCGGAGCCATATCGATCTCGGCGCAGCACCCCACCGAGGGCATCCGCGAGGCCGTCCGGGTCCTGAAGCGCGGCGGGGTCGTCTGCATCTGCCCCGAAGGCCATATCTCTCGCACTGGCCAGTTGATGGAAATCAAGAAGGGTTTCGAGGTGATCGCCCGGCTCGCTGGTGCGCCGGTGATCGCGGCGGCTCTCGACGGACTTTGGGGCTCGGTTTTTTCATTCGCGGACAACAAATACCTCTGGAAATCCCCGCGGCTCATGCCGACGCCCGTGTTCATCCAGTTTGGGCAGCCCGTGCCGCCGGAGCAGGCCACGGCCGCTTGGGCGCGCCGTGAACTACTCGATCTCGGCTGCCTTGCGTTTCATGAGCGCCCGGTCCTGCGCCGCCATCTCGGGCGCGAATGCGTCCGCACGTTGGCAAAACAGCCGCGCCATATGTTGATCGTCGACCGCACCGCGGAGCGCCGGACCGTCAACTGCGGTCAATTGCTGGCGGTGGCGTCGGCGCTATCACGCCGCATCCGGGCCACGATTCACGAAAAACGCGTCGGTATCGTGCTGCCACCAGGTGCTGGAGCCTTCATCGCGAATCTCGCCGTCATTTGCGCCGGAAAGGTGCCCGTCAACCTCAACTTTACCGCTGGCCGCTCCACGGTCGAAAAGTCCCTCGCCATCGGCGAGATTCGGACGGTGATTTCGGCCGACGCGATGCGCGCCAAGGTGCCAAATTTTCCGTGGCCAGCGCGCACGCTTGACCTGCGCGCCGAGATCGCGGCCATGGGCGGCAAGCGCTCGATTCTCCCCTGGCTCGTCGCCGTGTGGCTGCTGCCGAACCAGTGGATGCCGACCCTGCTCGGCTTGCCGAAGGTCGGCGACAACGCCGAGGCCGGCCTGCTGTTCACCAGCGGCAGCTCGGGCGAGCCGAAGGGCGTTGTCCTCACGCACCGCAACATCCTCGCCAACTGCGACCAGATTTCCTCGCTCTCCATTCTGCCCAAGACCTGCATGCTCGTCGGCTGCCTGCCGGTGTTTCACAGCTTCGGCTTCACCGTCACGCTGTGGTATCCCATGCTGCGCGGTTGCCGGATCGTGACTGTGCCGAGCCCGCTGGATACCCGCCGCATCGTCGAGGCCATCCGCGATGAGCAGGCGACCGTGTTGATTGGCGCCCCGACCTTCGTTCGTCCGATTCTAAAAAAGGCTCAACCCGGTGAACTGAAGTCGCTCGACTTGGTTGTTACCGGCGCCGAAAAACTCCCCGAAGATTTGCACCGGCGCTTTTTAGAGGTTTATCACATCGAGATACTACAGGGCTACGGTCTGACAGAAACGACACCGGCGACCAACATCAACCAGCCGCATCCGCCCGTCACCACGTTCACCGGCGAGCCGCAGATCGGTCACAAACTCGGCTCGGTCGGCCGCCTCATGCCTGGCATGACGGCCCGTATCGTTCATCCCGAAACGGGTGCCGAGTTGCCGTTCACCGAGGTCGGTATCATCCTCTTCAAGGGCGCCAACGTCTTCAATTACTACCTCGACGATCCGGAGAAAACCCGCGCTGCCTTTCGCGACGGCTGGTTCGACACCGGCGACCTCGGCCGCTTCGACAATGACGGATTTCTCTACATCGAAGGCCGACTCTCGCGTTTTTCCAAGATCGGCGGCGAGATGGTGCCGCATGGCACGATAGAGCAAAAAATTGAGGAGGTGATGGGCTGGGATCAAGGTGACGGACTCACCTTTGCCGTTATGGGCGTGCCCGATCCGACCAAGGGCGAGGCACTCGTGTTACTCTCGACTCGCGAAGTGTCCTCTGACGAATTGCGCACGCGACTCCTTGGCGCGGGACTGCCCTCGCTCTGGGTGCCCAAGCTCATCCAGCGCGTCGATAAGATCCCGATCCTTGGCACCGGCAAGACCGACCTGAAGGCCTGCCGCGACCTCGCGCTCCTCGCTATGAAATGACGCGCACCGCAGCGCCTCAGTAAACGCCGCACTCTGCCACAAGCTCGCGCACGCGGTGGAGCCGGCTGACGACCGCGTTGGGTGGCACCTGGTCGGCCACGCCGAGCACATAGCGCGGCTCGCGGCGCATCACCGCCAGCGTCGCCCGCGTGAAACGTTCGAATTCCGCCTCGCTCACGTGCGGCGAAAAATATGCGCCGGGCATCCCGCCCCAGAAGATGGTCTTGGCATCGCCGCAAAATTTTGCCCAGTCTTCGACCGCCAGATCACCGACGGGCGCTGGCGTCAGCGCCTCGATGAAATCGAACCCCACCGTGCATTCCTGCCGCAGCAGTCCCTTGAGCGTGCCGTCGAGGTGCATGCAGGAAAACTTGCCAGCCGTGCGAATACGCGCTGTCCACGTCTGCTGGTAATCCCGCATGAATCGCTCGAACAGCGCCGGCCCCACGCTTTCCGACGAGAGATTCTCAGGGATCATCAGCACCTCGGAGGGCGACGTGAGTGAGATCGCTGCGGCCTGGTCGTGCGATGCGCGGACGACGTCAAGCGTCTCCTCGAAATGCTCCGGCGCGTCGGACATCATCTCGACGGTGGCGATGATGCCCGCGTCGAGGGCGACGACCTGCATGAACGGGCTCTTGGGCAGGTAGGCCAGCATCACGCCGATGTCGCCGAGTTCGCTCTGGCGCGCCGCGCCGAACGCGTAGTCGGGCTCGTAGCGCGTGTTGGCGTGCAGGAACTGGTAGGCGGGCAGATCGGCCGCGGTTTTCAGCAGATGCTCGGTTGGCCCCTCGGTGAACGACTCCGGCAGCCACGTCCAGCAATCGTGCAGCACGCCGCGCGGCGTCTCGATTTTCCGGTGTTTGTCGTGGCCTTCGCGCCATTCGGTGATGCGGCAGTTTTCGATGATCGTGTGGAAGGGGAAGTAGCCTTGCAGGTAAAACCCGAGCCCAAGCTCACGGTGCCAGTCGAGGTAGGCTGCGCTCTGCTTGAAGTCGGCGGGCCGCTGGCCGCGGCCGATCATGGCGGTGGCGAGATAGTCCAGGTCGCCGAACCACGGCACCTGGTCGGGCCGGCCGCCGCGCAGCAGGGTCAGCACGCGTTCACGAGGGGTCATCGTCATCCGCTCCTGCTAACACACGGCTCGCGCAGTGCAATCCCGGGCGCAGGCAAATTCAGCCGGGACGTGGCTTGGCATTCTCTGATATCGTAGCGGAACGGCTTCCCGTTACGCACGGAGCCGGAAGCGGCTCCGCTACCGTCGGATGAATTTTCGCCCGTTGTCTTCCGAACAAGATTGAGCCGGGTTCCCGACTGCGCAGGATCGGTTCACTTTTTCTCTCCATGACTTCCAAAGAACGGGTTCTCACCGCGCTGGCCTGCCAGCAACCGGATCGCGTGCCGATCGACTACTTCGCCAACGGCGACATCGACCGCCGGCTCAAGGCGCACTTCGGGCTCGCACCCGACGCCGACGAGCAGCTGGCCCGCGCGCTGCAGGTGGATTTCCGCGGCATCTATGCGCCGTATCACGGCAAAAAACTTCACGCCGACATCCCCGAGCGCGGCGTCATGGTCGATGACTGGGGCATCCACCGCATGTGGATCGAGCACTCGTCGGGCGGCTATTGGGATTTCTGCGACTTCCCGCTGCGCGAGGCGACCGAGGAGGAAGTTGCGGCCTGGCCCATGCCATCGCCCGACGACTTCGACTACACCGCGGTGCGGGAGTTGTGCCAGCGGCACGCGGAGTTCGGTGTGTTCGCCGGAAACGCCGGCTTGCCCGATGTCATCAACGGCAACGGCATGCTGCGCACTATGGAGCAGACGCTTGTCGATCTGATCGACGACGATCCCGCCGGGATGCTGCTCACGCGCCGCCGGTTCGACATCCAGTTCGAGATTTTGCGGCGCACCCTCGAGGCTGCGCGTGGCGGCATCGATTTCGTCTGGATGGGCGAGGACCTCGGCACGCAGATTGGGCCGACGATCAGCCTCGACCTTTACCGCCAGCAGATTCGGCCGCTGCACGAGAAAATCGTCGCCCTCGCGAAATCGTTCAACCTGCCGACGATGCTCCATTGCTGCGGCTCGAGCAGCTGGGCGTTTGAGGATTTCATCGCCATCGGCGTCAAGGCGGTGGACACGCTGCAGCCGGAGGCGAAAAACATGGCGCCGGCATACCTCAAGGCCAACTTCGGCGGGCGTCTCGCGTTCCACGGCTGCATCAGCACCGCCGGCCCGGTCGCCTATGGCACGGTGGCGGAGACGGAGGCGTATTGCCGGCAGACGCTGGAGACCATGATGCCCGGCGGCGGCTACTGTTTTTCCCCGACGCACCAATTGCAGGACAACTCGCCTACAGAAAACGTCGTGGCGATGTATGCCACAGCCCGCGAGTTTGGGCGGTATTGACTGGAGTTGAATGCGCTTGGTGGCGCGGAAGCTTCCAGGTAAGCTAACCGGTCGGTGTTGCAGCCGGGAGGCCGGGCGGTTCGGGCGGGGGCACCGGTGGCACGACCTCGGGCGGAGGTGGCGCGGTCGCTGGGCGCGGTCGCTTCATGCCCGCTGTAGCCTTGGGGGCAGGAGCTTCCGTGGGTGTCGCGGCGGAAGCTCGTGCACGCGACGTGCGGCGCTGTCGCTCGCGGAGCGCCTGCAATTCCCGCTTGAGGGTCTTGAGCGCTTTGCGCGCGGCTTTCGCGAGGCGCTTGGCCTCGCGGTGAATCTTACGGGCGCGCTTGAAGTCGGCCTTGGCGCTCTGGGCGGTGACCTTGGCCGCATCGGCCTCGCGCTGGGCCTCGGCGATGCGGGCGGTGAGTTGCCTCGTGGTGCTGGCTGGGGTGGCGTCGGGTTTTGGTTGGGCTCCGGATTTCATGGGACTTGTGGCACTGGGGATGGGTCAACTCCAGAGCCAGAGCATAGCCGGTTTCAGCCCATCAATGCAACTGTCGCGAGCGCGCCGAGAGGGAAAGTCTTTCGCGCGACAACGGACCGGTTTTCTTTACTCGCGCGCCCGACCTGTGGGCCTTTTAACCAGCGGCATGAGCTTCGTCCGCGCCACCCGTCTGTTGCGCCGCCGCCTCGGCGGGCGCGTTGTCGCCACCGATGCGGCGTCGCTTTACGCGGCGTCGTTTGATAGCAGCAAGATTTCCTTCCTGCCCGAGGCCGTCATCACGCCGCGCAAGGAAGCGGACATTGGCGTGGCGCTCAAATTGGCGAACCGCTACAGCGTGCCGGTAACGGTGCGCGGCCGGGGCACGACGTTGATGGGCTCGGCGGCGCCGGTGCGCGGCGGCTGGGTGATCGACATTTTGCGGCTCAACAGCGTCGCCATCGACGGGGATGCGGGGTTGGCGCAGGTGCAGAGCGGGGCGACGGTTGCCAAAATCCAGCGCGCCGCCGGGGCGAAGGGGTGGTTTTATCCGCCCGATCCGTCGTCGAAGGAATACTGCACCATCGGCGGTAACATCGCGTGCAACGCCGGCGGGATGCACGGCGGAAAATATGGCGTGACGCGGGACTTTATCGTGGCGCTGCGCGGGTTTCTGCCGACGGGGGAGTGGGTGGAGTGGGGGACGGCGACGAAGAAATTCTCCGCCGGCTTCAACATGCGCGACCTCTGGATCGGCAGCGAGGGGATGCTCGGCGTCGTGACCGGCGCGGTGCTCAAGCTCATCCCGCAACCGGCGGCGCGGTGGACGCTGCTGACCTCCTTTGCCGACGAGACCAAGGCGCTGCAGGCGGCGCTGGCGCTGTTCCGGCAGCGGGTGCAGCCGGCGATCTGCGAGTTTCTCGACCGTGAGAGCGTGTTGTGCGCGGAGCGCGCGATGCAGACGACGATCTTTGCCGGGCAGGCCGGGCGGCCGGTGATCCTACTGGAGCTGGCGGGCAGCGCTGCCGAGGTGAGCGAGCAGCAGGCCGTCGTGCTGGCGTGGGCGACGGAGCACGCGGCGGCGCACCGCGTGGCGCTGGACCGCGCCGAGGCCGAGCGGCTTTGGGCGGTGCGCCGGAAGTGCTCGGGCGCGATGTTCGAGCTCGGCGATGCCAAACTCAACGAGGACGTCGTGGTGCCAATGAAGAACTACGTGGCGTTCATCCGGTTTCTGGCGCGGTTGAAACGCAGCTCGGGTTTGCCGATTCCGACGTTCGGGCACCTCGCCGACGGGAACCTGCATGTGAACATCATGTATCACCGGGCGAACCGGGCCGAGATGCGCGCGGCCGAGCGGGCTGTGGAAAAACTCATGCGCACGGTGGTGGCGCTGGGCGGCGCGATCTCCGGCGAGCACGGCATCGGACTCGCGAAGACGCCGTTTCTGCGCATCCAGCATAGCGCGGCGCAGGTGAAGGCCATGCGCGCCGTGAAGGACGCGCTCGACCCGCGCGGCATCTGCAACCCGGGAAAAATGTTCGAGCCCGTGCGAATTTGGAAGTTTCCCAAGCTCGCCGTCCACCTGCCGTGGGATCACAAGTGAGTTGCCCGATCAACCATCGGCGCGGGCACCTTCGACGGCAATAGGGCGATATTAATATTTGTGCCCTGAATTCCCGATGAACCAAACCTCATCATTCTCTCCGATACTCGCCCTTGCCGCTATGTTCGCCTCTGCCTCTGTTTCCGGTGCCGCGGCTTCTGCTGCGATCAGCACAGCATCATTGCCCTATCCGCGGGCCGAATTCGTCGTCACACCACAGGTGGTCATTCCTCATCAGACGGAGCACGTGTTTATCGGGCCGGGTATGATCAAGCTGCCGGGAGGCGATTTGCTGATGGCGGCGCCGTGGGGCAGCGCACCGGCGGAGTTTCAGGAGTTGCGCGGGATTTATCCGCTGCCACCCGTCTATCATAGCAAGGACGGTGGAAGGACGTGGCGCGAGGAGGGCCGGCTCAGGATGGAATGGAAACTCACCGGAACGATGAACAACGGCGGGTTTTCCTTTCTACGGCTGAAGGACGGGCGCATTGCCTTGCTGGTGCATCGCTACGTGCCGGACAACAAGGGCGGCGGGCTGCCCGCCATCGCGTTCTCGGCGGACAATGGCGCGACGTGGACGCCGGCGAGCATCGTAGGCCGCGGCGTCGCGCCCGACGACGGCTGGTATGTTATGAACGACCGGCTCATCCAATTGCGAAGCGGCCGGCTGCTGGTGCCGGCGGCGCATGCGGTGCCCGGCAGCGGGCCCGAGGGCGATCTCGCGGAGTCGGGCTGCTTCTACAGCGACGATTCAGGCGCGACGTGGAAGCTTTCACAGTTCGTGGTGCTCAAGGGCGCGTTGCGCGGTATGGCCGAGCCGTGTGTGGCAGAATTGCCAAATGGGCATGTCTACATGCTCGCGCGCTCGGGCACGGGGTTTCTGGTTGATTCATATTCGGGCGACAGCGGAGCGACGTGGTCTGAGGCGGGGAACACCGCGCTCGTTTCGCCCTGCACTTCGCTCACCCTGAAGACACTGCCCGATGGGCGGCTGATCGTCTTCTACAACCACGCGCGGCCGGTCGAGCCGGGGTCGCTGTTTCCGCGGTGCCCACTGGTGTATGCCACTTCGGCGGATGGCGGTAAAACGTGGAGCGGCCCGACCGTGGTGGACGACGAGGGCTGGAACGCCACCCGGCCCGAACGCGAACTCATATATGCCTCGGTCTGCTTTCTCGACGAGGGCATGCTGGTTTTCTACTCGGCGCATTACACCAACGGCGGGACCGCCCGGCGGACGCCGACGCAGAATTTGATAGGCGGCGGCAAGCGCGCAATCCTCAAATATCCGGCGCGGTAACGGAGCGTATTGTTGGCGATGCAGCACAGTCAGATGTTGTCGTCTTCGCCGGAACGCCCCTTGCCGCCATTCGCGGGCAAGTGGTGCGGCAGAAATATATAATAATTCATCAGCCACCAGCTGCGGGAGGAACGGTAGAACATGGTAGGGAAAGCGAACGAGCCAGCACCGGCGAGCACGCCTGCCGTTGTGTCGCCGATGACCTTAAAACACCACAGCAGTAGCACGGGCATGAGGAACCCGACGAGCGTGACGCCGAAGTTGAGCGACATCGAGCCAAGGAAGAAGCCCTCGTCGTTGCCGCGCTCGATTTCAAAGCCGCACGCCGCGCAGATCTGGTTCACCTTGAAGAAGGTGCCGGGTTTGAAAAGCGTCCGCCCCCCGCAGTTGGGACAGCGGTTGGTGAGACCCCGGGCGATGATCTGGACGCGGGTGACTTTCATGGAAAAGAAAAAGGCGCTTCACCCCAATGAGTGAAACGCCTCGAAAACGGCAAACGATTTTGCGACTCAGGCGCCGAGCTGGTAACGGATGAAACGGCGGATCTGTATGTTCTCGCCGATCTTCGTGATCTTTTCGGTGAGGATGTCCTTGACGGTCTTGTCCTGCACCTTGACGAACGGCTGATCGAGCAGGCACACCGTGGAGTAATATTTCTCCAACTTGCCCTCGACGATCTTCTGCACGGCCGCGGGCGGCTTGCCTTGGACCTGGGCGACGGCGATCTCGCGTTCCTTGGTGAGATCGGCCTCCGGCACCTGGTCGCGGGAAACGTAGAGCGGGCTCGCGGCGGCGATCTGGAGGCACACGTCGCGGCAGAACGTCTTGAAGTCGTCGTTGCGGGCGACAAAATCGGTCTCGCAGTTAACCTCAAGGAGCACGCCGACTTTGCCGCCGACGTGGATGTAGCTCTCGATCAGGCCCTCGCGGGTCGCGCGATCTGCCTTCTTGGCGGCGGACGCTGCGCCTTTCTTGCGCAGAATGGTGGTGGCTTCCTCGACGTTGCCGTTGGCTTCGGTCAGGGCTTTCTTGCAGTCAAGCAATCCGGCGCCAGTGGCGATGCGCAGGGCGTTGACCATTTGAGCGGTGATGGTGGTGCTCATGAAATAGGATGTCTCGAATGGGAGTGGCTTACTCGGCCTTGACGACGGCCTTCTTGGGACGGAGTGCTTTCTTCTTTGGCACAATGACCTCGCCCTCGCTCTCGACCACGGCCGCGACGTTGGCAGGCAAGTCGACCTTCGAGAGATCAATTTCGCCGTCAACCAGCGGAATTTCTGGGACGGGAGCCACGACGCCGGCGGTCGTTTTGCTGATATCGGCAGCGCCACGTTGGGCGCGTCGGGTGTCGCGCTGAGCGAGGCCGCTTTGCACGGCGGCGAGGATCGTCTCGACGATGATACGGATGGATTTCACCGCATCATCGTTGCCGGGAACCGGGTGGGAGAGGGTGGTGGGGTCGGAATTAGTGTCGCACAATCCGACGCAGGGAATACCGCAGCGGGCGGCCTCGGCGACGGCGATCTTCTCGTGGTTCACGTCGACGACAAACATGGCGGCGGGCAAGCCGCCCATCTCGACGATGCCGCTGAAGTTGCGCTGCATGCGGACCATCTCGCGCTTGATGGCGGAGCCTTCCTTTGAGGAGAATTTGGCTAGTTCACCGCTGACTTCCATTTGCTGGTATTTCTTAAACTTCGCGATCGATTTTTTGACGGTCTCGTAGTTGGTCAGTGTGCCGCCGAGCCAGCGATCAACGCAGAACGGCATGTTGGTGGAGGTCGCGGCCTCGCGGATGATTTCCTTGGCCTGGCGCTTGGTGCCGACGAAGAGAATGTTGCCACCGTTGGCGACCGCTTCCTCGATGAAGGTGTAGGCTTTTCCGAGGGCCTCATGGGTCTTGCCGAGGTCGATGATGGTGGTGCCCTGACGGTGGTCGAAGATGAAGGGCTTCGAGCGCGGGTTCCAGCGTTTGGTCTGATGCCCGAAATGCACGCCGGCATCGAGCAGGTCTTTGGGAGTTACGTTCATGGTGATCTGATGTTTCCTCTGAAACACAGGCCGGCCAGAGGGCCGCCTTGGGATCGGGAGGGATGGTTATGGTTGATGGTTGTTGACTGGCAGAGCGGTCGAAAAGAGGGATCGCCAGCTGGGGAGGCAAGCGCGAAGTGCGAGAGTCAGGAAAAAGGCGTTGACAGGAGCGCCGGTGGGCGGGACTTTGCGCGTCCCATTCGTTGCAGGGTGGAGCAGCCTGGTAGCTCGTCAGGCTCATAACCTGAAGGTCG
>CAIRCN010000084.1 GCA_903877135.1 uncultured Opitutia bacterium | reverse complement strand
GACCTGCGTCTCATCGGTGCGGGCGGCGAGCGCCAACAGTTCGAGGTAATGGCGGTCGGCCTGGCCAGGGGCGCTGGCCACCAATTGGTCGTAGGCTTGGCGGAAGACCGGCCGGGGAAACAGCTCCTCGCGGTAGAGATAGTTACGTCTTGACTCGGCAGCTCCCGCGGGTTCCATGATGCCGGAACCCCACCGTGCGATTTTATCCGCAAGGACACGGTGACCCGCCGCCCCCGGGGGGAAGCGGCTACTTCCGCTTGGGGGCCGGCAACGCGGCCAGGGCGGCCCGGATAATTTCGCCGATGCTCGCGTCCTGGCGCCGCGCCGTCTGGCGGAGGGCGGCACGGAGCTTCGCCGGCAGCCGGACCGAAATCTGCCGGTGCGGCTCCCGGGCCGGCCGGAACTTCGCGAGGTCGAATTCGCTGAGCGCCAGGCGGACCACGGCACTCGCGCTGGCGAGCTGATGCCGCTTCTGCGCCTGCGCGAGCTTGGCGAGCAGGGCGACCGGCAGGTCGAAGGTCATGGGCGCGGCGGGTTTGGATTTGGACTTCGGCATGGGGGATAAGACAAAGCGGTTCGCGCCAGACGCGGCAACATTGGATTTCCCGCGTCGCGGTCCTGGCAATCTCGCCCGATCGGTGGTTAATAATTTCGACTCAATCGGACACCAGGACAGGCTTTGTCCGACCGCATGGCCTATGCTCGCGTCCACTCAATCTCCTCCCCCGTCAACCATGAACCAAATCAATTCTCGCCCCCATCTTTTCGGTCTCCTCGCCGGCCTGCTCCTCGCCGCCGGGATCGCCTTCGCCGCAGTCGTGGTTTCCCGCACTTGGGTCCATCTGCGGGAAACCCAGGTCGTCGATGTCACCGGCTCCAGTCGGAAAAACCTTCGCTCCGATCTCGTCGTCTGGACAGGTCGACTCGCCGTCGAGTCACCCACGCTTGCCAGCGCCTACGCGAAGTTCCAGCGCGACGCCGAGAAGGTGCGGCAATTTCTCGAGGCTCAGGGACAGAAGAACTACACGCTCTCCCCGGTGCAGGTGAAGGATCTGCGGAAAACCCGCAAAGCATCCTCGGATGATGAATCCCTCCACGAACGGATTGGCTACCAACTGTCCCAAACCGTCCAAGTCTCCTCGGCGGATGTTTTGGCGGTGCCCAAGCTCGCGGCCGATTGCCTGAGCCTCTTCGCGCAGGACGTGGTGCTCGAAACTCTGGACATCCAGTTCATCTACACCAAGGCCGGGGAGACCAAGTTGCAGATGATGGCGGAGGCAACGGACGATGCGCGTAAGCGGGCCGAGGAAATCGCCGCCCGCGGCGGGCGCAAGGTCCGCGGGCTGCGCTCGGCCAAGATGGGGGGCACCTGGCGTAGGTTCATTCTATCTACGCCGGGCGTTTCGCATCTTGCCAGCTTACTGGGCCGTGCTGGTCCTCTATTATTGCGCACCCAGCTTTCGAGAGGCGCCGGGAATTGAGCCGGCTTGGAAATTCCTGACGTTTACGGAAAACTTCCTAATCGATTATCAGCATAATCAGACCTTCTCCCACGCATGGTCGCTGTGTGTTGAGGAGCACTTCTACCTGGTCTTCCCACTCCTTGCTTGGGTGCTCTTGCGCCACCCCTCTTGGCGATTAACCGCCGGGGTCTGCGCCGTGATCTTTGGCGGCGGCATGATTCTTCGGGCCTATGTTTACCTACATTACCGCAATCCCACCATGGGTTGGCACGCAGGCCAGTTTGTAGAACTGCTCTATTACCCAACTTACATGCGCCTCGATGGCCTGCTAGCGGGCGTGATACTGGCATCCCTTCGGTGGTATCGGCCGGGGCTTTGGCAGAAAGCCCTTGAAAATCCTTACAAGGTGCTCGCGGTCGGAGGAGCGATTCTCTGCTTGGCGATCTGGCTGGCCAAGGGGCGGACCGATTTCAATGCAAGTGTCTTCGGCTACCCACTCCTTGCGGCCAGTATGGCCCTAGTTGTCGTGGCCTGTGTGAGTCACAAGTGTCTGCTCGGACGAGTCCGTGTGCCAGGGGCCGAAATGATCGCGACCGTGACCTTCAGTTTATACCTAAGCCATAAGATGACTTGGCATGTGATCCGTATTTATGAACCCACCTTGGTAAGCACAGGAGGATTCCAAGCCTTTTGCATTTATGCAGGCGCTGCATTGTTAGTGGGTTCACTCTTGTTCCTCTTGGTCGAGCGACCTTTCTTGCGACTACGCGACCAACTGGAAACGCACCAATGGCAAACATGGCCTGATCCAGTAGCCGACGCACCGTGAAATGCGCTGTGCTTAATACGAACCAATTCGGCACTGGCAATTTCCTGAGCCTTCAGATCGTGCCTTGTCATCCGAAAAAACGGCTTGTGCGCAACCACCCGAGTGGTTGAGCTTCGACGTCTAGGGAAAATGAGAGCCCTCACTGCCATCTTGCTACTGATCGCTGCCGTCAGCGCCTTTGTGGCGATTTTAGGCATACAACACATTACTTCTTCTGGGGGCACCACCGCAATCACCTACCACCCTGCATCGGTTCGCATCTCCGCAGCGGTGGTGGGCGCCGCCGCGCTCCTGGGCGCCTACGGATGTTTCAAGAAGCACCCGTTGTTCATGCGGCACGCGAAAGACCGAACCTTCCAGCCGCTCGGCATTACTCGACGCTACGACTTGACGGACCTGCCTCTGGCCTCGTTTGAGCGGCGGTTCATCGCGTTCGGAATCGACTTCATTGTCGTGATCATCATGGTGGCCGTTGTGTCGTTGAGCGGACTTGCGGCGCGGGGCTCGGGGAGCCAGGACTATAACCTGCACCTAGATCCATTTCACGGTTGGGCCTTGTTGAGCTTGCCGCTGTACTTTGGATTGGGAACATACCTCGGCAAAGGGCGCACCCTGGGGAAGAAGCTCATGCGCATTCGAGTTTTGTCGCTGGCCCACGACCACTTGACGCTATGGCATTCGATCGAGCGTTCGTTGGGCTACGGCGCGTCGATGCTCGAGGGAGGATTCGGGTTTCTTCAATACTTCATCCACCCAAATAGTCAGACCGTTCACGACCGCATCGCGGAAACCATCGTGGTATATGAACCCAAGGCCAAGCACCCGCCGATCCCGCCGCCCGAGCCGACGGCGCCCTCCGGGCGTCGTGGTTCACCTTAAACGGAATAGAAAAATGACCGCCGCGCTGAGGCCGACAAGCGTTCTGCTCTCTCAACACGCGACCTGCAGTTGCAGTGATTTGCCGCCGTTCCGAAAAGGAACCTATCGGCACGGACAACACGCGAAACGTGCGTCGTTGGTTAACGCATCACGCTCTACTTCGTCTGCCTTATTCTCAAAATTTCCTCACGGCAGGCTCACGATAACTCTAGGGCGTTTCCCGGTCCGGCGCCACCGCACACCGGTTGAGCTGGCGGTGGCCTCAGCTCTTCCGCTCGTAGCGCACGTCGACGATCCTCGTCCAGGCGCCGTCTTTCAGCAGAGAAATCTCGTTGGTGAAGGCATCGTTGCCGAGCTTGGTGAGTCGCGCTCGAACGTTTTCGATGGAGCCGTCCTTGTGCGTTAGCGTCATCTCATGCGCGAGCACATTGCCATCCTGCATGACGGCGCCTTCGGTGAGGCTCCCGCTTGAATCGGTGTAGAAGGTGACGAGCGCCTTCTTAGCGGCATTCCACGCATACATGCCGCTCGTGTAGGGGGCGCGCTTGTCACCGACGAGCCAAGCCGAATCGAAATGCACGCCCTGCTTGTTTTCGTTCCATGAGAAACGCAGCTCGAGGCGCACCGGTGGCCCGTCTTTCTGGGGCGGCAGCACCGCGACCCAGGCACCGCCGACGAACGATTCGAGCACAACATAGGGCGACGCGGCTGGCGCATCCGCCGCGCGGGCGAAGGCAGGAATGGCAAGAGAGAGCAACAGCGCAACAAGCAGCGAAGAGTTTTTCATGTGGCGTCCAGTGGGTGTTGGTAGGAGATGATTGTGAGCAACGACTGCCATCCTAGCGGATTCCCGTCGAGACTAACACTCGCGGAGGTCTCGCCTTTCTCCTCGAGCAACTGCATCCGTTCAAACGAACGCGGCTGGCCGACCGAAGCACGGCAACCGGCAAGAAGACCAACGCGAAGAACCAGCGGAACGTGATACTCCCAACGCGCACGCGCGGTGGTGTTGTCAGGAAGACGGCGCGGTCGGCAGAAGCTGGCTGGTTATCCGACATGGGGCTGCGAGTCGAAGACATGTGCCGTGCCAACTTTGGGCTTACCAGCCAAAAGCGGAAGGACCCCAGATGACCGGATTCGGCACCAAAGGCGAATTTGCTGTTTCCCAAGGTAACGTCTGCGCAACAACCACCGGGAGCGCCCCGCGAGGGAAGAGGTCTGGGTTACCGAGCGGGATGGCAGACCTGGAGGGACTCGAACCCCCGACCCCTTGGTTCGAAGCCAAGTGCTCTATCCATCTGAGCTACAGGTCCACAATCTTGCCGGTAACCGTGGCGCCTGTATCAACGGCGAAAAACTACGGGCTGGCAAATGCAGGATTTGCCTTCGTGCAGCGAGGCGTGGCGAGTTACTTCCCCTCGCCGACAACAAAACACTCGCTTCCCGATTGGCCAGTGGCCGGCCGCCTCCAATTTTCTCGCGTTTCAAAATGGAACCTTCTGGGAACGCCAGGTCAGATTTTTCAACCGTCGACCAGCTTCCCGTCGAAGTTTGGCGTTCCGCTGACGGTCGGTATTGGCACGCGCCAAATCGGCTGAAAACTGTGGTGCTTTACTCTTCGGATCGATGAGGGGCAACTCGATGGTCGAGACATACCGCGATGGGTTCGATATTATCAGGGGGCTTTCTGTGCCTGCGTAGCATAATGCAAAACGCTGTCTTAGTTCTTGCATAAGCAACTTATTGGCTTATGGATTAATCCCGGACCTCGCTTATGGTTTGGACTTTACAGTTCATCGCGCCAACTGCGCTTCTTATTGCCCTAGAAAACAGGTACGATCGTCACAGCCGCAAACAATCCCTTTTTAGCGGCAATGAAGCATTGCGGTTGCTGGTCTCTGCGGATTCCAGTCAGATAGAGATTACCCCCTAGGTTCGTATGACTACGACACACGACTGGAGTCTAAAAAAATCTGCCAACCTAGGTCTAGTTCTTAGAATTTTGCTGATGGGGGCTTTGGCTCCCTGCACCATCTCAGCTCAGGATTCGACGGTGGTGGCACCTGTACTCACTTCCATCACGAGGACATCGGCCGCGATTGTATCGTCAGGGGCGGCGGCAAGGTTTCAGTTAACCTTCACCGAAGGGAGCAGTCCGGTTTCCGGGATCGACGTCTTATATACAGATCCGGCCGGAAATCCCCAATATGTTCTTGCGACGCTGCAGACCGCGAAAGGTGTGGCCACTTGGAATATGCCGCGCAGTTGGTGGAACGGATTATACACGGCAAGCAGTGTGATCTTCCTCACCTCTTCGGGCGGCGTAGAATCCTACAACCGAAACGGCATGATAGGTCCACTGCCTTACCCATGGATTTCCGCCCCGGATTTCCACGGCTCCCCGCATTTATTCAACCTGGCAGAGCTGGACTTCTTGATTGACGGAAAAGTGCCTGCGATTGTGAACCAGCCCCCGGATGCACAAATCATGTCCGGCAACTCCTTATTGCTCGGCGTTGGCGCCACGGGCGCCGGGCTCCGGTTCCAATGGTATCGCGGGCTGGCTGGCAATATGAGCGATCCCATCCTAGGCGCAACGGGGGCAACCTGCGCCATTCAGCCTGCCAACAATGCCACGTATTGGGTGAAAGTGGTAAACGATGCTGGGTCCGTTGACAGCCGGACGGTGTCCGTGGCCGTTCTGAGCCAGAATCTGGATCCATTGATAGTAAGCAGTTCGGCGGATACCTCCGTGTATGATGGCGGGAGCATGCAACTGTCGGTGACCGCGACTGGGCAGGCGCCGTTGAGTTATCAGTGGTTCATCGGAGTGGCGGGCGACACGAGTCAACCGATTCCAGGGGCCACTACCGCAACCTATCTGGCCAGCGACCTCATCACCGCCACCCAGTATTGGGTGCAGGTTTCAAACGCGCTTGGGACCGCCAAAAGCCGAACGGCCGCGATCTCGGTCAATCCCACCATATTTTCCACGCAGCCTGCCGATACGGCAGCGGCGGCGGGTGGCTACGTCGAGTTTTCTTTCGAGGTCCGCGTGCCGGATGGGACTGCCAGCGCCAGTCTCGGCCTGCTCATGTTCAAATCGGGCACGGATGTGACCTCTCGCTTTGTAATCACGGACCAACATTTCGGGAACTATATAGCGGCATCTTTAGCGACAGTGCTAACTCCAGTGGATATAGTGGTAACGCCTCCTCTACCAGCTACACTGGTTACAGTGGCAACTGCACCGGTTCCTCCGCCGAATGAAACATTTGGCACATCAGAGGTGCATTATACGGTCCGGCTGTATCTGTTCACCGCAGCTGATGCAGGAACCTTCACCTTCGAGATCACGAACAACGGCCAGCGGTATCCCAATACCACCAGCCGTCCCGTGCAATTGCTCATGAAGTCTGCCCAGACGATCGCCTTTGCCCCCTTGCCTGCGGTTACCTACGGTGACCCTCCCTTTGAGTTGAGCGCAAGGGCCAGTTCCGGTCTCGAGGTGAGCTATGCAGTTTCTGATCCAAACGTTACGTTCGCGACTACCCCGGTTTCCGTTATCAGTTCCAATCCGAATGTTGCGACCGTGGCCGGCGACATTCTGACGATTGTCGGGGCTGGGCGGACAATCATCACGGCTAGCCAGTCTGGCAACGCTGACTATCTTGCCGCCGCCGACGTGTCGCAAACGCTGACCGTGAACAAGGCCACGGCGACCTTAACGCTCGGCAACTTGAACGCGACGTATGACGGCAAGGTGCACTACGCGACCGCGACCACGATTCCAGCGGGGCTCTCCGTGACCTTCACGACACCAATTTACGGCACAGTGGCGCCGCCGGTTTTGGCCGGCTACTACACCTTCACCTTCAGGATCAGTGACAATCTCTACGATGGGGCCGCTACCGGCACGCTCGTGATTGCTCAGGCGTCCCAGGCGATTGCCTTTGGTGCACCGGCAGCCGTGACGGTGGGTGATGCGCCGTTCCATCTTGGCGCCACGGCCAGTTCCGGACTTCCGGTCAGCTATGCCAGCTCAGATTCCAATGTCGCGTGGGTTATCGGTGACACGGTGATTGTGATCGGTGCCGGCACCGCTTCGATCACGGCCTCGCAGCCGGGCGACACCAATTACAACGCGGCTCCTGATGTCGTGCGCACCCTCACGGTGAACAAAAAGCCGCAGACCGTTACCTTTGGTCCGTTAGTTGACAGGTTCCTTGGCGACGGTCCGATTTCCGTGAGTGCGACCGCGAGCAGCGGCCTAGCGCCCACCTACAGCATCGTGAGCGGACCAGCGACCATCAACGGCAGCACTGTGGTACCCACAGGCGCGGGCACCGTGGTCGTGCGGGCCACACAGCAGGGCGATGCCAGCTATGCCGCAGTCACACCCGTGGAACAGTCGTTCATCGTGGCTCCTCCGAGTCCCTATGCCGGGGCCTACTTCGGAACCTTCGGTTCGGGCGGCCACTGGGCACTGTATGTCCGCCCCAACAACACCGCCACCTACATTGCCTATCTGCCCAGCCGGCATAGCGCGATTGCCGTTAGCCTCACGGTGGGAGCCGACGGCAGTTTCACCGCAAACGGCATCGAAATCGTCCCGCTCACCGGCGCAGCCGCCAGCAGTCTTGCGCTCGTCTCGCCAGAAGCCCCCGCCATCAGGACTGCCGCCGCCGCAGCCCCTTTCACCCTCACCGGCCAGATTGCCATGAACGGCAGGATCACCGGCCAGCTCGCCAGCCTAGGCGAAACGCTCGTCGGCGCGATCGACACCGCCACGGGCACGCCGCAAGCCACGGCCGGCCTCTACACCGCCGCCACCCTGAACTCCGCCAGTGGCGCGGCCTACGCCGTCGTTGGGCTCTCCGGCCAGGCTGTTGCTGTCATCACCACTCCCAATGCCATCGATGGCGCCGCCGGCACCGTCAACGCCAGCGGCAAATTGAACGCAACCACCAGTAACAACGCCCAACTCACTTTCGCGTTCAACGCCACGGTGCAGACCGCGAGCGCCAGTCTGACGCCCGCTGGCTTGACTACGCCAATTACCTACGCCGGCCAATCTGAAATCTACATGCCCGTGGCCGGCGGCCACCTTGTCAACTTGTCGAGTCGCGCCGCAGTGGGCACGGGGGACAATGCCCTGATTGTGGGCTTTGTCATCACGGGATCCGTGCCAAAGCCGGTGATCATCCGGGGCATCGGCCCCGCCCTGGCCGCAGCCCCGTTTGGCATCGCCGGCACGCTGCCTGATCCGGTGCTAGATCTCTATCAGTCCGGCGGCGTGATGGCGCACAACGACAACTGGGCCACGGCGGGCGATCCGCTGACGGTCACCTCCGCGATGTCGCGGGTGGGCGCTTTCAGCCTACCCGCGGGCTCGCTCGATGCGGTGATCTCCACCACGCTCAACCCGGGGGTGTATTCAGCCATCATCTACGGCAATGGCGTGGCCGCCACCGGGGTCGGCATGGTGGAGATCTACGACTCCACCCCAACCCTCGGCCCAACCACACCGCGCATAGTGAACATCTCCTCCCGCGGTCTGGTGGGCACGGGCGACAACCTCCTGATCGGCGGGTTCGCCCTGACCGGTGACCAGCCGAGGCAGGTGCTGATCCGCGGCGTGGGGCCGACCCTCAGCACTCTGGGCGTGACGGGGATGGTGCTGGCCGATCCGATCATCTCCCTCTATCACAATGGGACCGTGATCAACCAGAACGACAATTGGGGCTCGGCCGGCGACGGCACCGCGCTCAGCACGGCCGCCAGTGCCGTCGGCGCCTTTACCCTGCCCACCGGGAGCAAGGATGCGGCCTTGCTGACCGCCCTACAGCCCGGTGTCTACTCGGTTATTGTCGCCGGGGTGGGCAACACCACCGGCATCGCCCTAGTCGAAATCTACGAAGTCGGGAACTGAGCATAGAAGCGGGTCGGCGGCCCGCTCGGCACCGCAGTGCCGGACCCGATATTGGAGCGTTTCAATAACGAACCTTCTGGAAACGCCAGGACAGATTTTTCAGCCGTCCGACCGGCTTCCCGTCGATGTTGTGCGTTCCGCTGACGGTGGGTTTTGGAACGCGACAAGACGCTGGATCGCCCGGCCGAAACGAAACCTTGCGGGCGCTGCATCGGCTCTCATTGCTGGGGCAATGACGAACGACCCAGCGGGACCCCAGTTCTTTCCGATGCCGTCGACCAGTGCCGCGCCACGGCCGTTCTCTGCGGCGGTTCAAGGGGGCGATACACTGTGTGTCGCTGGCCAGACTGGAAATCTCCCCAGCACGCTGACGTTGCCACCCGGGTGTATTCTCCACCCGCGTATGAACCCTTCCGTCCGTTGGCCAGTCGCCGGGATGCTTCTCTGCTTGTTGCTGCTAAACTGGAGTGTGAAACCCGTGTTTGCACAGTCTGGCGCCAAAGACGGAGCCGTCCCGCTTCTTCGTGCAGTCGTCTCAGCCGGCGTTCCCTTGGTGAAAATTGCGGAATTCAAGATGCTGGAAAGACGCTTCGCCCCCGCCGCCGTGACCGACGGACGCTACATCTACATCATCGGCGGCACGCCAAGCAACGGGGCGCCGCTGGAAACGATCGAGCGCTTCGACCCGGTGAGCGGGACGTCGGAGGCATTCGCCAAGCTGCACACCGGGCGGTTCTGGCACCAAGCTGTCATCCACGCCGGAAAAATATACGTTCTGGGAGGGAGCACGCTGTCGCCTGGCGGGAGCAATCCGGCCGCTTTTGGCGGCTCCACCTACTTTGACGAGTTGCGCGCACCCCCGGCGGTGCGGGCCATGATCCGTGCCAATGAGGGTGATTTTACTTTTACAAACTCCATGGGGTTGAGGATGACGTTCGAAGCCTCGGTCGAGATCATTGACCTCGCCACGCGGCAGGTCACCCGCGGTGCGCCAATGCCGGTGGCGCAGGCCTCGTTCGGCTGCGTCACCCTTGGCGACGAACTCTATGTCATCGGTGGCAAGCGCCTGCGCGGTGGTCGCCTCGCCTTCACCAACGCCGAGCTGGTTTATTCCTTTGCGAACGGCAAATGGCGCGACGGCCTCAACATGCCCACACCGCGGGAAACGCCGGCGACCCTCGTCGACGGTCCGTTCATAGTTGTCCCGGGCGGTTACAACGGCATCCGGGAACTCGACGTCGTGGAGGCGTTCGACCCGCGCACCGACGCCTGGATCGTCCTGCCAAAACTGTGTCGCCCCGTCAGTGCGCACTCGCTCGTGTTTCTGGGGCATTTTCTCTTTCTCTTCGGCAACTACGAGGCTCCCGACGAACTCGTGGCCTATGATCTCGTCACCAAAGAATCCGAGACGTTCACCCTGCAATACAAACCGGCGCGCCATACCGCGTCAGTTGTCGTGAACGGGAAAATCTACGTGATCGGGGGCAAGGTCGCAAAGGATACGGAGGTGCTCGACGACATTCAGATCTTTGCGCCGCCGCCGAAAGTCAGTCCGGCCCCGTGACCGATTTTAGCATCATTCCGTCATGAGGTCGGCGACGTGGCTCCGGTAACCCTTCTGCTTGAGCGGCTCGAAGAGCTTCTGGTCGGACTGCCTGCGCACTCCGGAATAGCGCGTCCCAAAATCCAACCTCTTGGCAACAGCGGCGCCGTGTGAGACTACTAACTCGCCATCCGTCTTTATTCCCAGAGCCACTTGGGTTGCGTTCAGGTGTTATCAAGCTTACACTCTACGCGTGATGAATCCCAAGCTCTTTGCCGCAAGCTGCGTCGCCCCGCTCGCGTTTCTCTTCGTTTTCGCCGGCGCCGTGAGCGCCCAGACGGTCGTTTACAATAACCTGGTGAGTTCGGGCAACTCCGTGCAGAATTGGAGCGGGCTTTTCAAGGTGGGGCAGAGCTTCACTCCAACTGCCTCCGGCACCATTTTCAGCGTCACTCTTAATCTCACCATGAGTTCGACCGCGACTCCCGTTTACAGCGTGGAGTTGTGGAGCGATAGTGGCGGTGCCACTCCCCTGCCTTCGACTTTGCTCGCGACTTTCGTCTCCAATAAACCATGGAGCAGCCTCTATACTGGCTCATCAGGGACCTACAACGCGTCCAATACCGTCACATTTTCAGAAGGCAGCTTCGGGCAAAACTACTCCGTCTTAACCGGCACTCCGTATTGGTTGGTCGTCACCTCCACCTCCGGAACCGCCAAGGCCTGGGGCATTGGCTCCGTCACCGGCAATTCGTCGGCCG
>CAIRCN010000083.1 GCA_903877135.1 uncultured Opitutia bacterium | reverse complement strand
GGTCCAAGATTCATTTTTCGGGCCAGAATGACCCGAATCCCCATTTTCCAAACCATATCCGTAACATCTCGCTGGTTGTGTTATTCACGAAGGAGATGCGACTTAGGAAATCAGTTTTAGCCCTTAGCTGGACAGCCGTGTCTTCGTCTAAATTGACCGCTTCCGCAGGCCCGAATGACCCAATCAGGAAAATCACTGGATCAATCACTTAGATCTCTCCGGCGGTCTGACGAGAAAAACGGAATTTCCGAGAGCCCCATATCATCATCGAAATGGACATCTTCTGAAAAACGCACTTCGGCAACTAAAGGTCCGGGCCGAGCGGCCGTAGGTATGTATGTTCGCCGGTTCTTTCAGGAAATCAATCAAGGCATACTATCCTCATACATGCCTCTGCTGCCACTCCCCAGTAGTCCCGCTCCCTTCTGGAGGTCATAGGTGACGAATGCTGGCAGCTAGGGCTTGGCCACCGAAATTGGTCAACCAGCCTGAAAGAACCGGCGCTCTTGCTCGCGATTTACAGCCCCTGCCTAGACTCAAGGCCACTCGCCCTGATTGAGATGCGATTGGTCCATGGCCGCGATGTGGGGGCCGAGCAGCCGCGGTGTGCTGCTCGTGCATAATGTCGGAGTCGAAGCGGCCCTCTTGCCGAACCCCCCCGCATTGCGGAGGCCGTCGAGCGAGATGCGACCCCTGCCGAGGTCAATCATCGGAATCCCGAAATTCTACCTGATTCGGAATTACATCCGTCGATAGCTTTTCCGTGGCTCGTTGATCAAATCTCAAAAGCTCTGCAGAATAAAACCCCCGACGAATTGCTTTTGAAGCAGGAAGGCCGCCTCCGAGTAATCGATTTCCTCGATTTCGATAACGTGGGGAGGACGTTTAAATTGAAGAAAGAAAAGGAGGATCAAGCCAAGGATTTCGAAAGACTTGCCGCGGACCTTGGAGAGTTAAAAATGACCCTGAAGGCCATGAACGCTCTACTCATACTCGACCACGAGAAGAGCAAGGATGACAAAAAAATAGCCGTGGATTTGGGTCGTTAGAAAAACGGTTTTACCCAACCAGAATACCGGACGGCGTATTGGCCAGAAGGCCTAATGAGCATGACCTCAGTAATTGATGGGAAAGTGGTCAATTCTGATCACGGTAAATGAAGGAATGAATCGCCGGGCCATCAATTGTCTTGGCGAAGTGAACGAGAAGTCGGCATGGGCTGCCAAGCGCGGACAGGATAGGCGTTGTCCCAATATCCTTGGTTATAGGGACGGCGATATCCGCGAATTCGGCCCGCTCGGATGAAGCGGATCCAGCCGCTGTCAGGGCGGGTTAGAAGGCGTCGAAAAAGCAGGGGCAAGACGTGACCAGTGTGGCTTGGACCCGTTCGCCTCGGCCCCGACGTCGCCGTGCCCACGACCGACGGCCGCGAGATGCTCCTGGTCCGTCGGACCGAACCCGAGCGCGTTGTGCTGCTGATCCTCGATCCGCTCGGCCTCCAACGGCCTCCGCAACTCCCTCCCCGCATCCGCGCACCTCCGCCGTTTGACGACCCGCCGCGCCTAGCCAAACGTAGGCGCATGTCGCTGCTCACCATTGTCCCGCCGATGCCAGGCGCCGAACGCCGATTCAAGCCGTTTGTCGATTTTTTGCAGGCCGCCGGCTGGGAGACCGAATTTGTCCGTCTGGAATGGCTCGGCTCACAGCCGAACTTCGACTCGCACGCGCTCTTCCCTCAGGTCGACGCACAGACCGCCGGCAAAGTCGTGATGGGTTTCTCCCTGGGTGCGCTCTACTCGCATCTGGGCGCGGTGCGTGCGCGGCACCTCATTCTCGGCTCGATCTCGCCGTTCTTTCTGGAGGATGACGACGAGCCGCGCCGCTGGAGGATCTCCTATCGCGCGGGCAACGCGGACACCCCGGCCGACGTGCTGGTGGGCGCCACGGAAGATGCGCAGATGCATCGCCGCGCGGCCGCCGTGCGCGATTTCTACCGTCACCGCACGTACACCGTGGTTCACGACGCCGAGCACGAACTCTGGCACCCAAATTACCTGCAGGCGATCAAGGCCGCCCTGGACCGGCTCGGCGCCCGGACCACCGCGCCGACCTGAAGGGGCCCGACGCGAATCGCGAACGAGGCGTAGCGTGCGAAACGGGACCGGGAGATCCACTATTTGCGTCATGACCCCACCTCCACCTCACTGACAACGTGGTGCACGCGGAAGGGAACTGAAAGACTCTAATCCTGACTCCCTCCGCGTTCCGTTCGGACCAGCTCAGTACGTCCGATTTTGACCGGAAGCCGGTCGGACAGGTGAAAAACCGTCGCGCCCGTGCCGGATAGGTTGGTGTTTTGGAAACGCTCCACTTTCGGAATATACCGGCTCGGTGTCGCCGGCGGTTCGATGTTCGTCCACGATCGACTTTGACAGCTATGCCGCCGACCGCTGCGCGGCTCCGCAGCAGTGACGAACGGCAACCGTTCGAAAAACCATAGGCTTTTATCACAGCGAGCCTGTGAAGGCGGGTTGAGATAAAGAGCCAATGAGGCCGCGCGAACAGCGAGTGCGGCCGTTAATCTCCGGGTTTGCACCGGACACAATGATCGCCGCGTCAGTTCGCGGCATCGCCCCGCCAGCGCGACAGGCACGAGCCCCGTCGTTGGGTGGCGAGGGATCGAGGGTATTCTCCCGGTCACTGGATGGCTGGGAGCCATGACTTCCTTTCGGCTTGAGGGCACTCTTGCGGCGGGGTTTCCGGGCTTTTGCCCATTGGCCCCAGTTGTGCCAGACGTGCCTCGTGCGATTCCT
>CAIRCN010000082.1 GCA_903877135.1 uncultured Opitutia bacterium | reverse complement strand
GAAAAAGCGGTCCATCAGCAGCAGCCCCCAGCCATCAGGCAGCGAGTCGTCGAAGACCCCGAACAATCCACCGAAGATGCCGGTGCGCTCTTGGTGCAGGCCTGGCGCTAGCGGCAGGTGATACGGCGACAAGGCGAATCCCCGCACCTGCCACGCGGCGGCGTATTCGAAGTAAATCTCACGCGCAGGTGTTTCGGCGAGGACGCCCACCTCGCGCCCCGCGAAGAAGACTTGGAGCTTGCGCAGGCCGGTGCTCACGCGACCGTCCTCCCACGCACCCGTGGCACCGGATGCAGTTTCTCGAGTTCGGCCATGGAGGCCGGGGCGGCACCCCGTTTGAGGAACAGACTGTTCAGGCTGTCAGCGTCGTTGAGCGCCACCGCGATCTGAATCAGGGTTTCGAGCGCGATTTTGCCCGTGTGTTCGAAGTGCTTCAGCGTCCACTGGGACACGCCCGCCCGGACGGCGAGGGTCGTGCGGGACCATCCTAATTGCAGGCGACGCTCCTTCGCCCGAAGCGCGATGGCTTTTCGGATGCCTGCTGGAGACTGATTACTATCGGGTAATAGGTTATCCATACTATGCATTTACTGCATATAATGGGTAACTGGTTACCCATTATATGTCAAGGACAATGAGGGTAAGTTACCGGCGGACGATATGTCCACACCAGCGACGATGGGGCCAGTGGCGCCCTCGTGTAGATAGGGTGTGTGAGTCGCCACTGCACGCCCTGCGGCAAAATCGATCACGCCACCGCAATCAGTTGCGCACGCAAACCCCTCGAAGAAATCTGCTCACGCTCGCCCGTGGGCTACGTCGGGCTAAAGTGGGTCAGTACTGAAAAGGTTGAGTCCGCCCGCCCCGCGGGATTCGACCATGCCAGCCGGGGCTCTGAGTTGCGCGCAAAGTTTAGGCCGGTGCATTGGGCGCAGTCACCGGGCGCGTGCGACAAAGAGGAAATCTCTCCGGGCCCTCTGACCGCACCAAGCAAGCTTTTATGGCGAAACGTTCATCCCCTTGTCGATTTTGTCGCCTGAAATGACGCTGCAGATGGTGATCTTCTCTTTCACTTCCTCAGCCCGAATCTGGCCCATTTGCGTGAAGTTAACATCGAGAACTTCCCCGGTGCCGGGATCCCGCAATGTTTCGGCAATCCCCACCTTGAAGAGCTGGCCCACGGCCACCCCTTCGCGCTGCCCACGATTGATGTAAACCTTGTTGTCCTTGACGAGAATCACATCCCCCGACCAGTGCAGATTGGGGATCTGGCTGATGCAAAAAACCACGGCTTCATTGATCGCTGCAGAGATTGCCTTACCCACATTGGTCGACTTGACCTGACCGACGTCCCCATTCCACTTGGAATTAGCCAACCCGACCTTGATCCCGCTGGTTTTGGCCACCCCAGTGACTTGCTTGGAAGCGACGACCTGGCCGGTGGAAGAGTCCACGATATAAACTACCGCGTTAACCTCAGAGGTGCTCCCCGAAAGGCCCAGGTTGACACCTCCGAATCCCACAGTGCCGCTTTTTGATTCGGTGCCGTCCTGAAAGTGCGTGATCTCGCCCTTCACCAGCAGCTGGGCCGGGGCCATCACGCCGGTGCTCGGGGACTTATCCCCCGTCGCCGCACGGCCACCCCGGGCGAAATCCTGCTCCGCAATTGCCGCGGTGCGCATTTCAGCCTCACCTAGCACGATAAAATGCCCCGACTGCTGCAAGGAATCGGTCAGCACCGCACCCCAGCAGTCGTCCAACGCAAACGGTCCTGCGTAGTGGGAATGATTCTCAAATTTGATGACGGTAATGGTGTAGCGCAACCCACCCGCGGCTGGGGCATTGGCGGGGGCCTCACCGTGGAGCGTCACGGCCAGGGCGACGGTGAAGAACAGCAACCGAGAAGTGAAATTATTCATAATGCGTGCCCCTGGAGATTTTTTTAAATACGGGAATGGAGGGTCAATGAATCAGCCGTCCCCGGTCGGGGCCCCGCCTAGGGATGCCCGGTGACCTTGACGAAGCCCACCGAGTGCGACCCGGCGTTTTCCGACCAAGTGTCCGGTGAGGAATCGATCAGCGTGTAGGCACCGGCGGGTAACTTGGCATGAGGATAAGTGGTCCAGTTGACGTTGGGCGCACCGCCAGACCCCGAAGATCCTGCACATTGCCAGGGTCCGTAGGTCTTGCCGTCGGAGCACTTGATCGAGACCGTTCCCGGGGTGGCACCCCTCCCGTTGTTCCAATGGTAAGTCCAGATTTCGGTTATGACAATCGGCACCCGGGAATAGAAATTTGGCCCCTGCGTGCTGGCAGTCTGGGTGACACCGGAGGTGTTCGAGGAATCAAGCAATACCTTCGTGGGGGTTGAGTCGCCGGTGTTGTTTGCCGGGTTCGCCGCCCCGCTGTTGACGGGGTTGGCCGGGGCGTTGTTCTTCGCGGCATTATACAGCGCGATATTCTTGGCCAGCTGGACCGAGCTCATCTGGCCGGGCTGCGAGGTGGTCTGGGTCGCGGTCTGCGCCGCCGGCTTCGGCGCCGGTGGCGTGGCCGCGGCATGGCTCGTGGCCCCGCCATTGCCGTTCACCATCGTGAAGCTCAAGACGTGGGTTTGGTTATAGGCTTCAAATCTGACATCGGTCGCCGTCAGCGTGCCATTGGTCAGGTCGCCAACCAGTGCGCCGGTGAAAAGGGTCGCCGTTACCGTCGCGCCCCCCTGATTGAACAGCACCACGCCGGCCATCTTGCCGGGCGCCGGCTTGGGCGCCTTCGCCCCCTGGGCTTGTTGTATCAACATATAATTACCAGTCGCCCCGCTTAATTCGATCCGTCCCCCGTCAACCTTCACCGCCTTTGTGCCAGGGTCGATCTCCACATCCAGGATCATATGGAATTGGTGCTTTGAGTCCCACGCTTGAAATTCCGACCGGGTTGCCGCTGATGCGCACTGGCCCAGGACCAGACCGACAACGAAAGCGGCGGACCAGGGTCCGCGCTGCAGGAACAATGACCGCCATGCTGACGTGATATAGGTGCTCATAAGAAAGAGTGCTGAGGGGTTCAGCGGGAAGAGCCTGTTCGCTGTTCAGGACCGCCCTGTTTTTTCCGGCGGAGATCAGCGCAAGTCATTCCCAGGAGCAAGAATTTTCCAAATGGGCCGCTTTGGCATGAGGAGCACCGCGTTATTCAGTCAATGGCCTCATGGTGGCTTGGTGAAATGAGCAGTTCGCCTAATCGTCATGCCGGCCCTGGGCACACGCCAAAACCCGCTTCTGCGGGAAGTTTTTTCAGCGTTCTTGCACATCTGCGTCTCGACAGCTGCTCAGTCCTGCAAAAATGAATCCAAAAACGCTTTCCGCGTAGCGCACTTTAGCCATGTTCCGCCACCTGGAGCCGCCCAACACACCTCCAAGCCTCACTGACCTGCAAAAACCGCTGGAGCGTTTTCGCGCCAAGACGCAGCGGCTCCGCAATAACTCCGGCCTTGGTGAGCACGCCGTGGCGCGCAAGCTCCGCGGTGAACTGCTCGAACAACCGTATCACCACCCCCGGCGGTGGTCAGCGCTTCCCGGATGCGCCACATCGTGTGAAGTCCGGAATCTTGCTGCCGAGCCGCAGGCTCAGGAAGCGCGTGAACGACAGCCGGTCGGTGATCTGGTATTCGGTTTGTTCATCTGAGAGGTTGAACAGCCGCTGCAGGATCAGGATCTTGAACATCAGCACCACATCGGAGGGCTTGCGGCCCGCCACCGGCGCCGTGCTCCGCGCAAAGACCGCCGTCAACTCCGGCCGAAACAACCCGAAGTCAAGATAGCGGCTCAGTTCCTCCAGCGGATCGCGCAATTGCGAGAGCGCCGTCAGCGCTCGGATTCATCGAAGAAACTGGGTTGGTATAGGCTCATGTGGTGCACAAGTATTTTTGATTATTTCTGATTAATAATCAATTGGTAGTGATAATAAAATTGCCCCTAAGCCACAGCGTAAGCCTTGAGCCGGCCGTGCAGTTCGAGCCTGAGTTCGCGGCAGTCGGTGTGGACCTGCAGTTCAAACTTCCGGAGATCGAAGCTGGGGAAGAGGCTCGCGCTTAGCACGGCCCATTCCGGTGTCTGCTCGATCGGCACCGGCTGGTCAAGCGGGGCGTCGCCGCTCACTCCAATATGGTTGTGCCGGCAGAGTTCGCGCGCCAGCGAGACAACTGCGACCAAGTTCCGATGCGCCGGGGCTTCGCCCGGCTGGTCAAGCCAGCGCATGACGTTGGCGTAGGGCTCTGGCAGGCCATTTTTTTCTGCGTAATACCCGGCGACCTCGTGGGCAGTGCAGCCGAAGAAAAGTTGCTCGGCCTTGCTGAGCGGCACGTGCCGCTCACGGGCAAAGATAAGCGCCGTCTGGAAACCGAACGGGTGCAAATGCAGCAGCAGGACCCGGCCAAGATCGTGCAGAAGTCCCGCCATGTAGGCTTGCGGCTCCATGCTGTAAAATTCAAGGTAATGCGCCGTGAACTGCGCCATGCGCGCCACTCCCATCTGAAACACCCAATACTCCGTCCAGCTGAAATGCGGGGGCAGGTGCAGGTGGTGCTCCGGGACGTGCACGAGGCTTCGCGCAAGCTGGGCGAGCCGCACCTCGCCGAGCCGACCGACCGCGAGCCGTGGATCCTCTAGCGGAGTGGTGTCGAGCGTCTCATGCCGTTTCATCTGTTGGGCAGAGATGAGCAATTGCGCCGCGAGTCCCGGATCCTTGACAACGAGATCCATCAGCGGGTTGAGGCTGGAGGGATGGCCCGTAGCCGCCATCTCAAAGGCGGCGGCAGCTGAATCGATGACAGGACACCCCGGCAGAGCGTCGAGTTCGCGTTTCAATCCGGCAAAATCCACCACCGGGCAGCGGCCTTGGGCGGGCGCGGTCAGCCAGCGCTGGCGTTCGTTTTCCTCGTGCTCGACATTTTGTTCCCGAATGCTGAGAAAAGGCTCGGGGATGTCCGTCGGCGGGGCGAGGTGGCGAGTGATAAACCGGCCGGCAAATTCCAACCCATCCAATTTGTCGCTATAAGAGCCCCAATCCTCGGCCTCGGCCTTTTGCTTGAGCTCATTAAGCATATCTACGAGACCCCAGGCACCGGCGGCTTCGGCTGCAGTCAAGAGCTCACTGAGCCGATCGCTTGCCGACCCCGAGGCATGAGCGCCGGCAGCCCGCTCCAGTGCCGGCCGGGCGACTTCAAGTGCCACTGGTAGATCTTCGAGCATGCGGTGCAGTTGGGCTGGATCAAAGCCCATAAGCTTACAGAAGGACTTCTCCTCCTCAAAGTGCCGCGCGCGCCAGGGGTTGACCACCGCCTTGGCGATTTCGGAGTAGATGACATCGTCGTGGTAAGGCTTGATGAGGAAATTTTGCACGCGCAGTTCCAGTGCCTTGCGGACCGCTTCGCGGTCGCCGTGTTCAGTATAAACGACAATTGGCAGGAGTTTCAGGACGTTGTCGCGCTTTAGGCGTTCAACCAGCGCCAGCCCGCTTTCCTTGCCCAACTTCAACTCAGTGAACACGAGGTCCACGCGCACATGTTGTCGGATGAAATTCCACGCCTCCTGCCCCGTGGCCACGGTGGCCAGGCGGTGCTTGCCGCGCGCGAGAATGCCCTTCATGGCGCGTTGCGCCACTTCATTGTCATCAACTAAGAGGATACAGGCCATAAACGGAGGGGCGCCCTGAACCAGCCATGACGGACTAGTTTTGGAGTTATCTCTCTTATCGGCACAAATCGACACGGGCTGAATCCGGAGCAACTAGCGAGAGAGAGAGTTCGCTCAAATTCTGATCGCAATTTCCTTGAACGACTTATCCTCGATGATGAGGTCGATCCCTCAGCTCTCACAAACAGCCGTTTCCACGATTGTCTGGGTGCTGCCAGCGGGTTTTCTCACGCACAAGCGTGGCATTGAAACGTCAAAGAAGCGTCAGTGTGTAAACCTGCCGCAACACCACCTCGGGCAATTTTGATCGAGCTTGTAAGCGCATTGGATAGGGTCGGCAGTGTGCGTGCAGGTCGTTTTTGCACCGGAGCGGTTGTTGAGACATTTGCGCATCACGCCGAATTTCACCCGATAAACGCCGGTGTCCGAGCAAGCTTCTCCAGTAACTTCGCGAACAGATCCTCAGCCATCGCATTGTCTCGCATTTTAATGATGCGCCGTGCCTGCTGGAGGCGCCATGCGAATCAATAATTCCAAATCCCGATGAGGTTTTCGTTAAAAAACAAGCGATCATGTGGAACTGTGACGGCAATAGCCGCCGGCCGCCAATTCGGCAGCGGTGGTGAGGCGCGCAATATCGCAACCGGCCGAGGCAAGGCCGGATAGAAATCGCTTCCTTCATACATTTGCTGCGTTCGTCGGCATTGCAATTGATCGGGTGAATAACTCTATTGGATCATGCTCCCTGCCCCAAGAATGCCGCCAGCAGAAAAGCTCCGCCGCGCGACCGGTTTGATTGGCCAGTTTTCGGCTGTGGCGGGGTTGGCAATGCTGGCAGGCCATTTCCTTCGGCCGGGGGTGGTCGTTTTTCAATGCTGGACTGCCATCAGTGTGACATTTTTGGGAGTTTCACTATGGCTGCAGCATCGCGACCATTTTCCTTGGACCGGGCGAATGTGCGCGGCCCTCAGCCTTGGGTTGGTGGTAGTGGCCATGGTATTGGACGCGTTCTTTCCAGCGAACCATCTCGTGGCAGTTGGTCCTAGTAGGGCCACTACGCTGGCGATTCTCTCCTTGGCGCTGTTCTCGCTGCGCCCCTCGCGGAATTGGCCGAACTTTCATATTTCCACCTGGTTGGCTGGGGCGGTATTCGCGGCGTCGGCCGCGACGCTTGCGCTCGATGGCCTAGCGGTTCTTACCGCGGTCGCATCGCCTCGCGACCTCCACTCGCTTACCTCAGGTTGTTTACTCCTGCTGAGCACAGGCACCCTGCTGGCTGGACCGGAAGACAAACTCATACGAATGCTACTGGCCCCTGCTGCCACCAGCACTTTGACGCGCCGGCTCCTGGCACTCGGGTTGTTGTGGCCGGTCGTTCTGCTGGGGTGCGTAGGCACCGCCGTCCATTTTGGCTGGATCAATCCTGCCCAAGGACAGACCGGGTTCCTGTTTGGGTTGATTTTCGGTGGCTTTCTGCTCGCCATGCACTCAGCCCGCGTGGCGGTGGCCATCGACGAGCAGCACCGATTCACCGAGCAGGAACAGGCCCGGCTCAATCTCGCGCTGGAGCGGCAAGCGTCGCATTTGCAGGAAATCGTGGCGCGACGCACCAGCGAGCTAAATGCCCTCAACGTCAATCTGCGCACCGCCGCCCGCGAGAACACTCAGCTCAGCCTCGTAGCCCGCAACATCACTAACGGCGTCATCATCGCCGATGCACATGGGCGCATCGAATGGGTCAACGCTGCGTTCGAGCGCATGACCGGCTACACCATCGCGGAGGTGATCGGCCGCAAACCGGTTGAATTTTTCCACGGACCGGACACCGAGAGCGCAAGTATCGATCAATGGCGGCAGGCCGAGCAGGCGGGGGAGCGCTCCTATGTCGAACTCCTCAGCTACACCAAGGGTGGCCATCCCTACTGGCAGATTGTGGACACAGAGCCCGTGCGCGACGCCACCGGCAGTCTCCTCAACTGGATCGGCCTGCAAACCGACATCACAGCGCACCGCCTGACCGAGCAGCACCTGCGCACTCTTAACGAGCGCCTTCAACTCGCCACCCAAGCGGCCTCACTGGGCGTCTGGGAATGGGACGCCGCCACGCGGCTCTACACTTGGGACGAGCATACCCACACCATCTTCGGCCTCAACTCCGGCGACTTCGACGGCACTCCTGAATCGTGGATGCAACGGTTGCACGAAGACGACCGCCCTCTCGTTGCAGCACGGTTTCAAGCCGTGCTCGACGGAGCCAATAATTACGATCAGGAGTTCCGCATCATCCGCGCCCGGGACAACGCCGTGCGTCATCTCGAAACCCACGCGATCATCCAGCGAGATGAACAGGGCGCACTGCAGCGTATCACCGGCACCTGCCGCGACATCACCCATGAACGTGAGAGTGAGGAGCGCCTGCGCACCCTGACGGACCGCTGGCAGCTCGCACTGCACGCCTCCGGCTACGGCGTGTGGGATTGGGAGCCGGCTACCGGCCGGCTCATCTGGGATGAGCGCATGCTGGAAATCTACGACGTGGCCCCCTCCGCCTTCAACCACAACTACAAGGCCTGGCAGGCCTTCGTGCACCCTGAGGATCGTCTCCGCGTCGAGCAGACGATCACGGAGGCCATTCACCTTGGGCTCGAAGAGTTCGCAATGGAATTTCGCATCGTGCCACCCAGCGGCCAAGTGCGCCATGTGGCGACGCGCAGCTACATCAGGCGGGATCGGCAAGGCCGGCCGGTCCGCCTCGTCGGCATGGATCGCGATGTCACGAAGGAAAAGCATACAGCCGAAGCCCTGCAAATGGCGGAGGAGCGCTGGCAACTCGCCATCGAGAGCACCAACGATGGCGTGTGGGACTGGAACTTTGAGACCGGTGTGATCTACCATGATGCCCGCTGGGCTCAGATGCTCGCCTACGAGCCGGGCGAGATCCCCGACACGAACGAAGGCTGGAACCGGCTCGTGCACCCTGACGATCTCCCCGGGTGTCTCGCCGCCGTCGAAGCCCACTTCCAGCACCACACGCCGCTCTATCAGCATGAATACCGCATGCGCACGAAGCACGGCCAATGGAAGTGGATCCTCGATCGCGGCAAAGTCGTCAGCTGGGCCGCCCACGGCAAGCCGCTCCGCATGGTCGGCATGCAGACCGACATCACAGCGCGAAAGAACATGGAGCAGCGACTGCGGCAGTTCGAGCAACTGACCACGCAGGTGAGTGAGATTGCCCAGTTTGGCAGCTGGGAACTAGACCTCGACACCATGGAGCTGTCGTGGTCGGAGCAAGTGCGCCGCATCCACGAGGTCGACGCTTTTTTCCGGCCCACCGTGCACACGTCGCTGGAGTTTTACGCGCCTGAGGTCCGCGACACCGTCTCGACGGCGTTCAAGGACCTGATGACTCAGGGCAAGGATTATGACCTCGAGTTGCCGCTCATCACGGCGCAGCAGCGCCGCATCTGGGTGCGGACGCTCGCCCGCGCTGAATTGAAGGAGGGCCGGGCCGTGCGCCTCATCGGCGCGCTACAGGACATCAGCAGCCGGCGCGACAGCGAGGAATCGCGGCGCCGGCTCGAGTTCCAACTATTTCAGGCGCAGAAGATGGAAACGTTGGGAACGCTCGCCGGCGGCATCGCACACGATTTCAACAATCTGCTGACCGGCATCATGGGTTATCAGGAACTCATCGCGGACGTGCTCGGTGACCGACATCCGGCCCACGACTACCTGACCCAGGCCCGTAACGCCTCCCTGCGGGCGCGCGACCTGGTCGAGCAGATTCTCACCTTCGGCCGGCAGTCACCCGACGACCAGCATATCCCGCTCGATCTGGCGCTGATCATCGACGAGGCGCAGCGCCTGCTGCGGGCGACCATCCCCTCCACCATCACGATCGAGACCGCGATCGCGCCGGATTGCGGCACGGTGCTCGGCGACGCGACGCAGATTCACCAGGTGATCCTCAATCTCGGTTCGAACGCCGCGCACGCGATGAGCGGGCACAACGGCCTGTTGAAAATCAGCCTCGCGCCGACAGACGCCGATGCATCCCACACCGCCACGTTTGCCACTTTGCCCCCCGGCAATTACCTGCGGCTCTCTGTCAGCGACAACGGTCACGGCATGGATGAAAGCACGATGCAACGCATCTTCGACCCGTTCTTCACGACGAAAAACGTGCGCGAGGGCACCGGGCTCGGCCTAGCGGTGGTGCACGGCATCGTGCATGCGCACCGTGGCGCGATCGATGTCGAAAGCCGGGTCGGCGTCGGCACTACATTCACCGTTTATCTGCCCGTCGTCGCCGTCGACGCGGAACTGCCTGAAAGCCCCGTGATGCAGGCGCCCCGTGGCAGCGGCCAGCGCATCTTCATTGTGGACGACGAGGACACAGTAGCCAGTTTCACCAAGTTTTCGCTCGAGAATAAAGGTTACCGGGCCCAGACGATTGACACCGCGGAAAACTGTCTTGCCGCCCTGCGAGCGGATGCCGCCGCGTGCGATGTGCTCGTGACGGATCAGACCATGCCGGGCATGACCGGCACGGAGCTGGCCGAACAGCTCCGGCCTTTTGCGCCCAAGCTGCCCATTGTCATCATGTCGGGCTACTTTCTCAAAATCCCGCCGCAGGAGATCGCGCAAATCGGCCATGTGGAGCTGCTGGGCAAGCCTTTCAGCATCGACGAACTGGCCTGGAGCGTCCACCGCGCGCTGCATCCCGACCAAAGCCAGAGTTGAGCCGCCAGGCGCGCGGCCCGCGCACGCGCTCAACCCTGCAGGAGCTTGAGCACGCTCTGCGGCGCCTGGTTGGCCTGCGCCAGCATAGCGGTGCCAGCCTGCACGAGGATGTTGTATTTCGCGAGCTGCGTGGACTCGCCCGCTACATCGACATCGCGAATGCTTGAAATCGCCGAGGAGAGATTCTCGGATTCGACCTGTAGCGTGCTGGAGGCCAGATTTAGGCGCGACTGGACCGCACCAATGTTCGCCCGCTCACTGGCCAGTTGCTGGATCGCACCGGTGATTGTGCCCAGCGACCCAGCACTGGAAACGGTGACGCCGTAGGTGCCCGAGGCATCCTGACTGATCAGGTCCTTCATGGCGCCTTGGCGGAGGTTCATCTCCTTGATCGTCATGTTCTGGCCAATATTGACGGTAATACCTCCGGCATTGGGCCCGAACAACGTCGCTCCGTTGAAGACCCCAAGGGGAGCCGAAACATCGGTAGTGCCGCCTATCTGGGCCGTAGTGCCACCCACGGTGGCGCGCAGTTGGTCCTGCAATGCAGAAAACTCCTGCTGGTAGAGACTGATGTCGGCAGCGTTCTTGGTCGGATCTTGGGCCAGTGCGGTGAGCTCACTCATCCGCGACAAAATCGTGTTCATGCTGCCCATGTAGCCGTCGGCTGTCTGCACGTAGGAGACGGCATTTTGCACGTTGGTGGAAGCGGCCTGCACGCGCTTGTTCTGAGCGATGAGTTTCTCGGAGACCGCGAGTCCGCCGGCATCGTCGGACGGGTTGACGATCTTGGAGCCGGAAGAGAGCCGGTTCAGCGAGCGACTGAGCATTTCCTGGCTGGCGTCAAGTTGACGGGCCGCAGCCGAGGCCGCACTATTTGTATTGATGGCGCTCATGGGAATTCAGGGTTTAGAAGCGGGGGTGGCGAGTTTGGCGGTGACGGGCAGGGATGGCAGTGTGCCGGTGCGCCCGGGACGCATGGCAGCGGCCTGGTTGCTGGCGGCAATGGCGGTGAGCACTTCCTTGCGGAAGATCGGAATTTCGCGAGGAGCCTCGATCCCTATTTTCACCGTATCGCCATCGATACGGGTGATCCGAATCTCGATGGAATCGCCAATGACGATCGCCTCGTTGACTTTGCGGGTAAGGACAAGCATGGCGGGTTAGGCGGTGCGGGCGCATGATTGCGCTGGCGCGTGATCGATCAGGGCATGGTGGGCGCTGTAGCGCGAGTAATTTGAAATGACGAGCTGCCGGCCAATGCGCGTGCGACGGTTGACGATGACCGGGCCGACAAGGTTGACCGAGGCATCGACCGGGCTCTGCCGATGCACGGTGACGATGTTCAGCACCATGGCTTCGGTCGGGTCTGAAATCTCCAGCGCTTCTGCGTCCTCGTCGAAGATTTCCGGCTCATAGTCTGCGATGATCCCGCCTGGCTCGATGACCACAAAGTGGATGGTCTCGGAACCGTGCAGCCGCATCCAGAGGAAGGGCAGGTGGTCAGGCATGTAAAGGAGTTCGGCGCGTTTGAAGTCGCGGAAGCCGATCAGGCCGTTCGGCAGCAGAATTTCGTTCTCTGCGGTGGCGCCGAAATCGACCGGGGTGATATTGGAGAGGACTTTCATGAGAGGGTGGCAGCGGGGTTATTTGAGGTAATCAAGCAGGGAGAGATTCATGATTTTTGAGGCAGAGGCCAACGCGGCCTGATAAGCGGTCTGGGCTTGGCTCAGTTTCACCACGGTGCTGGGCATATCAACATCGGCTTCGCCGGAGGCGAGGGTTTGCAGGCTGGCAGTGCGATCGGTTTGCTGCGCTTGGGCGGCTTGAATGCGAGTCTGGATGCCGCCGTTGTCGGCCATGGCCCCGATGATAAGATTCTCGCTTTGGGTGAGCCCGGTTTGGGTGGCACTGACTGCGGTGGTGTCGCCACTGTTGAGCGCGTCGCGCAGACTGATGAGATTGGTGATGAAATTGCCCAGTCCCGTATTGGTGGCACCATCCGTGCCGCTCGCGACACTGGAGCTCTCTGACAGCGGGATCGTCGCCGCATCGGTGCTGACGACGGGAGCAATCGATGTGATCTGGTTGGTCGTGGGGTCTCGGGTGATAGTCATCGGGGCCTGATCGACCGCGGTGCCGTTGTAGATGTAGTCGTTGCCCAGCTTTGTGTTGGCCAGCTGCACAGCCTGCTCGATGAGCTGGTCGACTTCCGTCCCGTAGGAGGTCATGGCCGTGGCGCCGAGGGTGCCGGTGCCCAATGTGACCAGTTCACCTGCGCGGTCCGAGATTTTCTTGATGCCGGTCAACCCGGAGTAGGAAGCCTGCGCCTGTTGCAGAGCGCGGGAAGCATTGCTGGAGTATTGGGCGAGCTGGCGCTGCTGGCTCTCAAGGTTGAGCAAACGACCCATGGCGGCGGGATCATCCTCGGGATTGGTGATTCGGCGGCCGGTGGAGACCTGCGACTGGAGATTGGCCTGGTTGATCGTCAGTTGCTGAATCTGCCGGATCATCGAGTCCGAAATGGTAGTGCTAGCGATGCGCATGGGACGGGTTATTTACCGAGCTGGTTGACAACAACGTCGAGCAGGGTGTCGATGGTGGTGAAGACGCGCGACGAGGCCTGAAAGGCGCGCTGGTAGGTCATGAGGTTGGCCATCTCCTCGTCGAGGTTGACGCCGCTGACGGAGTCGCGCTGGGTCTGGACAATCGTGGCAATGTTGGTCTGGTTGGTGACGCTGGCGTTGGTCCCAGCCAAGGCCTGCCCGAGATTACTGACCGCACCTGAATAGAAGGTGGCGAATGTGCCGTCGATGGCATCGGGCGGTGAACCGGCCGTAGAAAATTTCTGATTGGCGAGCTGGGCAATGGCGGTGGCGATTGAATTATCGCCCGCCGCGCCAATGCCGGCCTGAAGGTTGCCCGGGGTGACGGAGGACGCGAGTGCGATGGTGCCCGCCGTCGTGCCGGCGGGGTCGAAGAAGCTGCCGCCGTAGGCCTTATTAACGGAGGTGACGAGCTGGCTGGAAAGCGAATTGAGGTTGGCGATGATCGTCTGCACGGCACCGTTACGGGCATCGAGCGCGCCTTGGATGGAGCCGGAGGCCAGGGCGAGCACAACGGGCGGGCTGCCGGCCGTGACGTTGGTGCCGTCGTAGCCAAGTGCATTGGTGACCGCACCATCGGTGACGAGGGCGACGTCGTTGCCGCCGCTGTCTTTCACGGAAACCTGGATCTGGCCGCGCGTGGTGTCGGTAACGGTGACCGGCACCTTGGCGGCGAGTTGCTCCAGCGCGGCCTCGCGCTGGTCGCGCAGATCGACGGCGGAGCCGGGATTGTTGACCTCGAAGCGTGCGATCTGGGCATTGATACCGGCGATAGTCGAGAGCAGGCCGTTGGCGGTGGTGACGTCGCTGCCGATCCGGGCGTCGAGGTCGCTCTGGGTCTGGGTCAGGTTCTGATTGGCCTGCTGCAGGCGGTCCGTCAGTATACTGGTGCCTTGGACGAGCGCCTGGCGCTGGCCGGTGTCGGTCGGGTTAGCCGCGAGGCTCTGAAAGGAGTTAAAGAAGTCGTCTAGGGCGGCGCCAATGCCGGTGTCTGTGGAGCTGTTGCCACTGCTAGTGCTGCTTGCACTGGCGACGGTCTGCCCAAGGCCGGCTTGCGCGCCCTGATAACCGCTCTGCATCGTCGTGTAATAAGCGCTGAGCGAGCCTTCCCGCATCACCTGGCGGTCGAGCAGTGCATCGCGCATCTGCTGAACGCCGAGTGCCTCGAGGCCGAGGCTTTCCGCGCCGTCAGGCGTGATCACTGTGCCGCGGTCGCCATAGATAACCCGCTGCCGGGCATAGCTACTGTTGTTGACGTTGGCGAGATTCTTGCCCGCGATTTCGATCGAGCGGCTCTGTGCGCTCATCGCACTGACCGAGGCATTGAGACTACCGAAGAGGCCGGACATGGGATGAAAATAGAGCGGTTAACCGGTGGCGAGGAGCGCCGGGGCGGGATGGGTGACATTCAACGACACCCGGCCTTCAGGGGAATAGGTTTTTGAAAAAGTGCCGGGGCGCAGTTCGCGGAGCACTTCCTGATGCAATTCGACGGCGCGCGTGAGCAGAGTGTGATTCTGGTGGCTGGTCCGGCGCACCCGGTGGACGAGGCGGTTGACCTCGTTGATCAAGGCTTCGAGGAGCGGGCGGGCGTCGGCCTCGATGAGGGGCAGCAGGCCGCGGATGGTCTCGTGAGCGGAGGCGCCGCGCTCGGTGGCGAAGGCAGCGACGACTTCCTCGCGGCGGGCGCGGCAGGTGTGCAGCACGCGGACTTGCTCCTCGATCTGCCCGCCGAACTGGAGAACGGCGCCGGGGTTGCGGGCGAAGAGGCTGCCCTGCTGCTGGTCGAACAGGTGGAGGAGCCCGCCGTATTCGGCGAGTTCCTGACGGAGACATTCGGCGATGAGTTGCCAGTGCATATTCATGGGGCCGCGGCGGCGGGGTTCGGCGGGTTAGGCGCAGGGTGACCGCGGGGCGTGAGTTGTTGCGTGATCATCCGGCCGAGGCCAAGGCCCGGGCCGGCGGTGAGTTGTTGGGCGAGCGAGTCGGTGAGCATGTCCCCGTAGACGTTGCCACCAACATCATTGGCCCCGCCCAGCATGGAAGTGACGCTCTTACTTAGCAGCTGGCGCACAAGAATCGCCTCGAACTGGGCGGCGACCTGCTGGCGCTGCACCTCGGGGGCGGCGGTCCGCAGCGCCGCGGCGGTCAGAGGCTGGCGAGTCGTCGTGGAAGCAATGGCGGCGATGTTCATAGGATCAATTGATCACGAGTTCGGCCTGAAGCGCGCCTGCACGTTTGAGGCTTTGAAAGATGGCCATCATTTCCCGCGTTGAGACACCGAGGGCGTTGAGGGCGGCGGCGAGTCGCTCGATAGTCGGGGGTTCGCCCAACACGGTGAAGCCGCCCTTCATTTCATTGACACTGGTCTGGGTGCTCTGGACGGCCATCGTCTGACCGCCTTGGCTAAGCGCGTTGGGCTGGCTGACGCCCATGTTGTTCGAGACGGTGATGGTGAGCGAGCCTAGGGCGATGGCAACTTGCGAGAGGCGAACGGTGGAAGTGGCGACAATAGTGCCAGTGCGCTCGTTGATCACGACTCGGGCCAGGGTGTCGGGCTGCACTTCGATGGTTCCGAGGTCGGCGATGAAGGCGACGTCGCGCCCGCGGTAGACCGGGGGGAGCGCGACATTGACGGTAGCCGCATCGATCGGGTTCGCAATGCCGGGCCACTGGACATTGATGGCGTCAGCCATCCGCGAGGCCGAGGTGAAATCGGGATTTTGCAGGAGGAGGCGCAGTTGGTTGTCACGGACACAGGTGGAGACGATCTCGCGCTCCACGATAGCACCGTTACTGATGGTCCCGACGGTCGGGTGATTCTTTTGCACCGTGGCTCCACCCGCGCCGCCAGCACCGCCGAGGAAGCCACCGATGGCAACTGGACCCTGCGCCACCGCATAGACCCGCCCGTCGGCACCGAGGAGCGGCGCCTGCAAGAGCACGCCGCCCTGCAGGGTCTTCGCGTCGCCCATCGAGGCCACATTGACGTCGATGCGCGTGCCAGACTTGAGGAAGGCACTGATGTCGGCCGTGATCATCACGGCGGCGGCGTTCTTGGCTTTGATATCGGTGGCTGCGACCGTGAGGCCGTAACGCTGGAGGATGTTGGAGACGCTGCGGAGCGTTGTGGTGGCGTTACTGTCGCCGTCGCCCGCAAGGCCCACGACGATGCCGTAACCCACGAGTTGGTTGTCGCGACCTCCTTCAATCAGCGTGATATCCTTTACACGCGAGGCATGGAGAAGCGGGCTGAAGGACAGAAGGACGAAAAGGCAGGAAAAGAACAGTAGCCGAGACAAACCATGGTCATGCGAGAGATTATGCATCCGTGCGTTCATGTTCAGTTTTTCAATTACTCGGCACTGGTTCAGAAGGGCCTGAGTTTCTCGTATAGGCTGGCGAGCCAGCCGCGTTTTTGTGCGTCGGTAAGCTGGCCTTTACTATAAAACTCGACGCGGGCATCGGCGATGTTGGAGGACTGGATAGTGTTGTCCGCCGCGATGTCGGCTGGGCGCACGAGTCCGTGAAGCACGACGTATTGCGTCTCGCCAGAGAAGGTGACGACGCGCACACCCTCGATGACAAGGTTGCCGTTGGGCAAAACGTCGGTGACCAACACGGCGGCTCGGGAGACGAGGCTCTGGTTGTTGCTGATGTCGCCACCGCCGTCGTAGGCAGCCTTGCCGGAGATTGAGATGCTCGGTAGGTTGCCCTTATGAGTGCCAGTGTTGGGATATAGGAAGCTCGAAACGGCGTCGGTGATGGACGAGTCGCGACTGGACTTGGTGCTCTGGCTGTTCGAGGCGGCGACGGCCTCGCTCACCATGATAGTGAGGATGTCGCCGGTGCTGGCAGCCTTCGGGTCGGCGATCATGCCGCGTTCGTGGCCGCTGTTTGCCGGCCAGAGCGAGGCGGCGGAGGCGAGCGGGGCGAGGAGCAGGAAAAGCAGGACGGTGCGCATGGGGATCAGAAGCGGACTTGGACGTGGTTTTCGTCGATGACCAGCGCGGCGAAATCCTTCCGCGATTCGGGATTGCGGACGGTGACGGTGTCGCCCCGCGCACCGTTTTCCATGGCGAGCGCCTTCATCGTGATCGTGAGCTGGCCCTCGGCGGCTGAAACCTCGACGAGGCTGCCTTTCCGCACCAGCGGACGGCGCGCGATGTCACGCCAGTTGAGCAGGTGGCCCGGGCTTACCGAGCGCGTCAGCGCGAAGGAGCGGTCGCCAGCGGTGGCAGGCAGCGCGTCGCGCTCACGTAGCATGTCCACGCGACGAGTCTCCAATTCGCTGGGATTAAAAATGGCCCCATTGCCCAAAGGCTGGCGCGCGATCCATGCCTCGCGCCATAGCACGGCGCGCAAGACCAGCACCACCGGCTCGCCCGCCGTGCCATCGGCGAGCACGCGGCAACGTATCAGCATCGACGACGCCGGGGCGGTTGGATATTCGAGAATTTCGACCGTCCAGACCGCGGCGGGCTGCGCCGGCGGCATCCACGGCCGGAGCAGTTCGAGTTGTAGATCGCCTTCCAGATTGAAGTGGCCGGCCAGATCGCGGGTTAGCTCAGTGACAAAATGCTCGCGGGTAAGCAGGGCAACAGGCGGAGCAGGCAACGCGACCACGGCGGAGGCCAGCAACACAAAGCTGAGAATATGGATGCCGAGGTGCCGCATGGTCAGCGTTTCATCTGGGCGATATTCTGCATCATCTCGTCCGAAGTCTGGATGGACTTGGAGTTGATTTCATAGGCGCGTTGCGCTGTGATCAGGTTGACCATTTCTTCGACAATATTGACATTGGAGGACTCAATATAGCCCTGCATAGTGCTGCCGAAGCCCTGCTCACCGGGCGCCCCGACTTCGGGTGTGCCGCTGGCGGGGGTTTCCTGATATAGGTTGCCACCCATGCTTTGCAGACCCGCCGGATTGGCAAAGCGGGCGAGCGTGAGCCTAAAACTGGATGAACCGTTGCTGGTCTGGACCGTGACCTGACCGTTTTGGGCGATGGACACATTGGCCCCAGAGGGAATGCTCTGGAAACCGCTCAACACCGGTAGCCCGTCAACGTTGACTACCTGACCCTGCGCGTTGAGCTTGAATGAGCCGTCGCGAGTGTAACCAATAGTGCCATCAGGCCGCTGCACTTCAAGGAAACCATCGCCTTGGATCGCGATGTCGAGGTTGCCGCCCGTCTGTGTGAGTTGGCCCTGCGTAAAAACTTTTGAGGTCGCAGCGACGCGCGAGCCATTGCCAACTTCTATCCCGGTCGGCACAAGGTTGCCGCCGCCGGAATCCGTGCCCGAGGCTCGAGTGGGTTTCTGGTAAAGCATATCCTGAAACTCGATCTTGCTGCGCTTGAAGCCGGGCGTGTTCACGTTCGCGAGGTTGTTCGCGATCGTGTTGAGGTTGAGCTGTTGCGCTTCCATGCCAGTGGCGGCGGAGTAAAGCGAGAGGTTCATACGGCGGTGTGGTTAGGAAAAGCGGCAACCGTCACGACTGGGGCCGGCGCGCCCCCATCGCGCGCGCGGCCAGTCAGTCGTGATTGCGGTTGTCTGTCTGGGGAATTCATGGACGGGCGCTCAGCCGAGGGCATCGAGTGTTTTTTGCATCTGCTGATCGACCGTGGTGATGATCTTTTCATTGGCCTCGTAGGCGCGGGAGATGAGCACAAGATCAACCATTTCGCGCAGCGGTGTGACGTTGCTGCTTTCAAGATAGCCTTGGAGCAATTCTGGGTTGCTTACCGCTTCCGGCTTGACCCCTGGACCAGCGACAAAAAAGCCGCCGGCAATCGGGATGAGCTGAGAATTGTCGCTAAATTTCTGCACTGAAAGTTTGCCGAGTGCGACCGAGCCTTGGAATACCGTGCTGTCCTGATTGATGACGATGGGGCCGCCGTTGGGGAGAAGCGTGATAGGTGAACCGCCATCGCTGAGCACCTGGTCGCCGCTGGCGGTGACCAGAGTGCGGTCCGAGGTCATGCGGAACTCTCCACTGCGTGTGAAGGCGTGCGTGCCATCTGGGCGTTGCACTTCAAAAAATCCCTCACCCTGAATCGCGACGTCGAGTTCGCGGCGGGTCGGCTGGGCCTCACCATTGGCGAAATTGATGCCGGTATTGATCTTCGGAAAAAGCGTGCTCAGCCCTGCCCCATGCCCAACCGGCGTGCGCGGATCATTCTGCAGTTCCCCTGCCGCCTGTGTGGAAAAATTGACCGTGCGCTTGCGATAGCCCGTCACCTGACTGGAGGTGATGTTCTGGGACACCGCATCCTGCCAGCGCTCCAACGCCGAAAGGGAAGCCGCACTTTGATAGAGGCCAATATTCATGGACTCATCCTAACAGCAAGGGGGATGCCAAGTTTACTACTCACCATCTGCCATTATGTTATACATCTTCGCTATGGTTGAGGGTAAATTTTGCCGCCGTTTTTGTGCATGCTTTGTCCCCACCTCATCCGGCTACTCCATGCCAGGAACTGACCAGTTTTAATCGGACCCTTGCCCCGGTGTGGGGATCAAACACCGCCAGCGTAAAGACACTCAATCTCGGTGCGCTCACCGCACGAACAAGTCACTACAATGCGCACGACTTTGCCCCCTTCCTTTACCACGTCGATCGTGGGATGGTTGTTGTCACAAGTGCTCGTCGCCTGAGTCGCCCGCGCCTTGGCCGCAGGGGTGGAGACGGATGAGGGCGTGCCTGTCACCGGACGCAGTGGGGCAACGGCGAGAGCCTTGCGGCCCTGGAGGAATGATATCATGGTGACGATTTTAATGGGGCCGGGGACACTCCCGCGGCTTTGCCCTGTTCGTGGGCACGCGCGGCGAGCGCAAGATTGATAGTGATCCGCTGGTTGGCCTCCGCCTCGGGTGCTTCCCCGGGCAGAGGACGGGTATCGGCATAGCCTGTGACGCGCTCGATCAAGCCAGTATCGACCGCGTAGTGCACAAGGCTGCGCCGGGCGGCATTGGCCCGGTCGGCTGAGAGTTCCCAGGCACCGTAGTCGTTTCGATTTAGTTCCAACCTGGCCCTAGTGTGGCCATCGATGGTGACGTGAAAATGATGCCTGTCGATCGTCCATGAGAGACTCTGCATCACAAATCGCCCCCACTCGGTGAATTCGGTCGTGTTGCCGATGAATAGCGGGCGGTTCACGCGGTCGAATAGCGTCAGGCGCAACCCGTCTGTGGTAACCTGAATATCGATCGGTTTGTTGGCGAGATCGTTGTCGAGGTGGAGCAGTCGGTAGAAATCCGCGGCCACGGAGTTCAAAAAGGTCAACTCGATCTGTTTATTGGTGTCTGACCTCGTGCTCGTTCCAGCCTCAGGCCCTTCTGATTTGGTGGTCTTGTTTGCATTGAAATCCATCAAACCCGCGGTCTTGCTTGTAACAGGAGAGTTGAACGGATTCTGAAAATACTGGGAAGCGGCGATGAGGATTTTTTTATCCTGCGCGGAGATCCACAGCACCATGAACAGCGCCATCATCGCCGTGACGAAGTCGGCGTATGCTACTTTCCAGGCCCCGCCGTGGTGTGCTTCCGCTTTTTTTTTGGCCATGGTGCAGGCCCGTTTTATTTGACCGCCGGCAACGCCTTGAGCGCCGTCTCCAGCTCTGTCGCGTCTGGCTGCACCGAACTGTCGAGGGAGCGGCGCGCGATCTCCACCGCCGTGAGCGGCGCCAGCCCCTTTGCGAAGCCGGACACGGCCTGCATGATGCAGCGCAGACAGAGCAGTTCCGAAGCGTTGTTGAATTTCACCCGGTTCGCGAGTGGGTTGACAAAACCATAGGCAGCAAAAATTCCCAGCAGTGTGCCTGTCAGGGCGGCCGCGACACGTTCACCCACTTTTTCCGGCCCGTCAGAAATGGCCGCCATGGTGTTGATGATCCCCAGCACGGCCGCGACGATGCCGATACCGGGAAGAGAATCGCCAACGAGTTGGAGAATGTGGACGGGGTGGTCCCACTCGCTTGATTTGGCGTCGAGCTCGGCGGTCATGAGTTCTTCGAGCTGGTCGGGCTTGATTTTCCCGTCGATGACGGGTTTCAGACCGTTCACGAGAAACTCCAGCCGCTCGTGATGGTTCAAAAGCGAAGGATAGCGCTGAAAGATGACGCTCTTATGGGGATCCATTACATGCTCCTCGAGCGCTATCAGGCCATTGCGCCGGCCGACCATGAAGATTTCATAGAGCAGTTTGAGCAAATCAACAAACTCCTGTTTGCCAGCGCTTTTTCCCGCAATCGCCCCTTTCACCTTATGGATAATTTCGATGAGCACATGGCCCGGACTGGCGATGATGAGCACGCCGGTCGCCACGCCGAAGATCACCACAAACTCCGACACATGAAGCAACACCAGCGGCTGCCCTCCGGCCAGCATGAAGCCGCCAATGGTCGACGCCATGACGATGAAAGCTCCAATCAGGATAAGCATGCCAGAAATACCGCCGCGCTCCTGCGTTTAGCGGTTGCGGATGCGTTGCATGTAAGCGCGCAGCCCGAGAATAATCTGCGAGTGAATCTGGCAGATCCGAGACTCAGTGAGGTCAAAAACCTCCGCTATTTCGGCGAGTCGCATGTTTTCAAAGTAATACATGGCAAGGATTTTTCTTTGTATATCGGGCAATTCCGCCATCCTTTGAGTGAGAAGCTGCAGTAACTCCTGTTTTTCCATGCTGTCCCGGCCGGTGACGTCGTTTTCATCCGCGAGCAACTCATGGAGAGAGGCCCCCTCCCCTTCTTCGCTCTCACTACGGTTATCGATGGCCAGAAAAGTGACGGGGCGGGCTTCTTCGATCAACTTCGCGTAGTCCTTAGCGCTAAGGCCAAGTTCGGCGCACATCTCACCATCGGTGGCCGCCCGGCCCAAGCGCTGCTCGACGGTGTTGATGCTCTCCTTGAGCTTGCGGGTGCGAGCCCGAGTGCGGCGGGGGCACCAGTCCATCCGCCGCAGTTCGTCGAGAATGGCCCCCCGGATGCGCATGGACGCGTAGCTCGCGAACGTGCAATCCTGCTCGGGGTCGAACTTGCGCACCGCGGCAATCAGGCCGGTGACCCCGACGCTGTAGAGATCGTCGGCATCGATGTGCGATGGCAGATTCAGTTTGATCCGGTCAACGACATTGCGGACCAGGGGAAGATGGCGTTCGATCAAATCCTTTTCATCGATGGCACCTAGGGTAAAACCTTGGTAGGCGCGCCAAACAGTAGCGGGGGTTGCGGCATCCATGCCTGGTGCAATGGCGGGAGCAGAGTTCATGATTTCATAATTGAGGGATTACTTGCTGTTCTTTGTGGCGCTTGCCGCGGTAGCGGCCGCATGACGGGTGAGGATCGTTTCCCGGATGCCGCGCACGAGCACGGTCCAGAACCAACGAAAAAGGAGAGCCCCGGCGAGGCAGCCGACGGCGCCATTCAGGAAAATTCGATCTGGCGCGTTTTGCGCCACGTAGCTGGTGATCGCGGCCATAAGGAATCCGGAGACACCGCCGATGAGAAAGATGAATTTCATGGGTGAAGAAGGTCAGTTATCTGGGAGAGTGCGGCGGGCCAGAGCGCCAGAGACGTCCTCTTCGCAGTCGCCTGTGAGTGAGGGGCCCGTGGCGAGAAAGAGCGGCTCGAGGCTCTCGTCGAAGAGGTAGTCCCAGAGTTTTCCCCACTGCGGCACCTCATCGAGGTGGGTGAAAACGAGATGCGTGGCGCCAAGGTCGCGGCCGGCTGCATAGCCGTCGCGCAGCGAAGCGCGGTCGTAAGCGGCATTGAGCACGAGGACGCGCTCGGTGATCTGCTCGCGGTCGAGCCACGCGGCCAGTGGAGCGTTGTCGGCCGGACGGCGCGGCGAGAGCCCAGGCAGGTCGAAATAGACAAAACCGCCCGGCACAGCGGGCTGAGTTTCACAAGGGAAATGAGCCAGCGGCACACCAAGCGCTTCGCAGAATACCGGCAGCGGTCCGGTGGGATTCGGCCGGTCAAACTCGACGGTGACCACATGCCCCATGCGGGCGCGGCGAAACACCTCGACCGAAAGCCACTTGCAGAGCGCAGTCGTGCGACCCACGCCGGGGGCGCCAAGAAACGCCGCGCGGAAGAGCAGCGGGCGCGTGGGGCGGGTCTCCGCCTGTTCGCGGAGCAGCCGCGACGTCTCGGCCAGAGCTCGGTGCAGGGGCAGGCGGTTAAGTTCGTTCCAGTTTGGGCCGGCCTGCAGCCGATTCAGCGCCGTCTCAGTCAGTCCGGAGCGACGGAGCAGTTCGGTGAGGCTCGCCGGTGTGGGAGTCGTATTGAACCGGGATTTCGGCTTCACCTCAATCGGTTCCGCGGGTTCGGCTGCAGGCTCGTCAAGCGACGCGGGGTTGGGAACCGGTGGCGCATCGATCTGCGCGACCACTTCGAGCCGCGGGGCGCGAAAAAATCGCAAAAGCCCACCGGCCTCGACCGAGCGCACTGACAGCACCCGGGCCTGTGCGCCGAGTTTTTCCCGGATGAGAGCAACGGCCTCCTCGGCGGAGTGCACCGTAAATTTGTAGCAAGCGCCGGGAATAATGACGGGGTCGGGGGCTGACATAACAGGTTTAGGCGGCGGCCTTGAGTGGAACCTCGGCGCGGGCAAGATGGGCGGGCACGGACACGATGCCGGCGTTCTCGATTTCGGTGGCCACCGGAAGTTCTTGGAACGCCAGAACGGTGAGCCGGGGGAAGGACGATTCGAAAAACCGCTTCAGTGGCAGGCGCACTTCAGTGGACACCACCAGGACCGCGGGATGGCCCTGAGTGGTGAGTTCGCCGGTGCGGCGGCCGATATCGTCGAGCAAATGCCGGGTCGTGGTCGGATCCAACGCCAAGCCGACCTCGGTCGGAGAGCGGTGCACCTTGGTGCCGAGCCACTGTTCGAGGCGCGGATCCAGCGTGACAGCGCGCACGATGCCAGGGCGGATTTCTGACTCGGGCACAAAATAGAGCCCCAACCGCCGACGCACGAGCTCGGAAAGGTCGTCGGGGTTTTTCGACAGCGCCGCGAAGTCGGCAATGCCCTCGAGAATCAACGGAAGATTGAGGATCGCGACGTTCTCGCGCAGCAGATTCTGCAATACGCGTTGGATGATGCCGAGGGTGACCAGGTCGGGGAGCAACTCGGCCACCAGCGCGGGCTGGGTCTGCTTCAGGTGATCAACCAGCGACTGAACTTCCTGGCGTCCGAGCAGGTGGTGCGCGTTAGTTTTCAGCGTCTCAGACAGATGGGTGATGAGCACCGAGGCCGGATCGACCACGGTATAGCCGTTGAGCTCGGCGGTCTTTTTTTCCGCCTCGCCGATCCAAGTGGCGTCAAGGTTGAACACGGGTTCGCGTGTGGGAACGCCCTTAAGCTGCACCTTGCTGGCTGAGACATTCATCGCCAGCGAGCGACCGGGGTGCAATTGGCCGCGGGCGATGGCCTTTCCGCGGAGGAGGAAACGATAGTCGTTGGCCTCGAGTTCGAGATTGTCGCGCACTGAGACAGGCGGCACGACGATGCCCTTTTCGCGGGCCAAGGTCTTGCGCACGCTCGTAACTCGGGCCAACAAATCGCCGCCGGACTTGGCGTTCGCCAAATTGAGCAGCCCGTAGCCGATCTCGATTGCAAAGACGTCAACGTCGGTGAGCTTGCGCACATCCTCGAGTGTGCCGGCAGCGGTGGACCCGCCTGCCGCCGGGTCGGCCCCGGCCGTTTTGGCCGCACCTTTGGTCGGAGAGGCCTTGGCGGCAGCGGTCGCGGCCTCGGCCCCGTGAGCGTGTCCTGTCCTCGTCTCCTGATCCTGCAGCATCTTGCCGAGAAAACCCGCCACACCGGCGAGCATGGCAAAAGGCAGCAGCGGCATCCCGGGCATCAGGCCAAAAACGACCATCATCCCTGAGGCGATGCGCAGGGCGCGCGGATAACGGAAGAGCTGGCCGGCGAGTTGCGAGCCGAGATTGGTGTTTTCCGAGGCGCGCGTGACGAGCAGGCCGGCCCCCACCGAGAGGATAAGCGCGGGAATTTGTGAGACGAGACCGTCGCCGATGGAGAGCAGCGTGAACTTAGCGAGCGACTCACCCAGCGAGAGGCCCATCTGGAGGACGCCGATGGCGAAACCGCCGATGACGTTGACGAGGGTGATGATGATGCAGGCAATGGCATCGCCGCGGACGAACTTCGACGCGCCATCCATCGAGCCGTAAAAATCGGCCTCTTTCTGGACTTTCACGCGGCGCGCGGTCGCCTGCAATTCGTCGATGATCCCAGCGTTGAGCTCGGCATCGATCGCCATCTGTTTGCCTGGCAGCGCGTCGAGAGTGAACCGGGCGCTCACCTCGGCAATGCGGCCCGCGCCCTTGGTGATGACCACGAAGTTGATGACGACGAGAATCAGGAACACCACGGCGCCGACGACATAGTTGCCCTGGATGACAAAGTGCCCGAACGAGTCGATAATGTGGCCGGCATAGCCCTTGATGAGAATTTGGCGCGTGGAACTGATATTGAGCGCGAGGCGGAAAAGCGTGAGCGCGAGCAGCAGGGTCGGGAAACCGGAGAACTCTGGCGGATCCTTCACGTAGATGATCGCCAAAAGCACGAGCAACGAGAGGCCGATGTTCAGTGCCAGAAACGTGTCCAACAGCATCGGTGGAATCGGCACGATGAGCAGTAAAACCGTGACGAACAGTCCGCCAGTAAAGACGAGGTCTGCGCGCTGCAGCAGCGCGGTGACGGGGTTAGTAGGAGTGGCGGGACCCGGATGCATGGATCAGACGGCGGATTCGAGCCGGCGCGACTTCAGCCGGTGGAAATAGTAGCGGTGCGTGCGGTAGACCACAGCGAGGATCTCAGCCACGGTCTGATACAGTTCGGCGGGGATCGTTTCCCCTACTTTGCCCATGGCAAATAGGAGCCGGGCGACGGATTTGTTCTCGACCATGGGCACGCCGTGCTCAGCGGCAAGGGCCTTGATGCGCTGGGCAAAACGATTTTCGCCCTTGGCGAGGACGACGGGCGCCTTGTCCTTGCCGCGTTCGTACTTCAGCGCGACGGCGTAGTGCGTCGGGTTCGTCACGATCACATCGGCCGTGGCGACCGCCGAGAGCATCTGCTTAAGGACGAGCCGGCGGGCCATGCGGCGGAGGGCTGATTTGACCTGCGCGCTGCCTTCCGCGTTCTTGCGCTCCTCCTTCACTTCCTCACGGGACATCATGAGTTCGCGCGAAGTCTTGAATTTTTCGTAACCGTAACCGATCGCAGCGATTACCCCGAGAGCGAACAGCACCCGAGTGAGAAAAATGAACGTGGCGTTGCCGAGAAAAACGCCGAGATAAGCCGCCTCCACCGGCGCACTGAACAGCGGGTCGAACATTAGGCTCCGGGCCCCTAGGTAGAGCGCGCTACCGATAGCGATAAGCTTGAGGCCATCCAGTCCCGCCCTCACCAAGGCTGCCTTGGAAAATACCCGCTGAAATCCTTTGGCTAGGTCGAGATTTTCAAACTTCACCCCGAGGGCCTCGGACGAAAGACGGAAGCCGCTTTGAACGCCGCCCACCAGCAAGGCCGCGCCCACACAGGCCAGGAGGATCGGCACGAGCGCCCGGCCACTCGCAAACATCATTTCGCAGAGCTCCGTCGGCACCGTGCTCAGAGAAACGGGCGTGACCGCATAACGGCTGAAAATCGACACCGCATATTCGGCGACATCACGCGAGGCTGACTGTGTCGTCAGCGCCAGCGCACCGAGCGCTGCGCCTAGCAAAAATAAAATCTGCAGCTCGGGCGACTTCGCAAACTGACCGCGCTCCATGGCCTCGGATAGACGCTTCTCCGTCGCCTGTTCGGTTTTTTGGTCGTTGTCGGTTTCGGCCATGGGCACGGCTATTAAGCAATGCCAATGCCAGAGGGCTTTTACATATTTTTAATCATTAATAACCAAGGCATTAAACTTTTAAAGCCCGCACGGACTTGACTGTCTAAAACATTATCAAAAACCCCTTCGCGCGGCGGCAAAATTTGCCGTTCTCAATGCCGGATCATAATCTGGAGCATGCGCACCGGAGTTTGATCGAACTCAGAATAAAGATACCGCGCGATCAGCGCGCCGGACGCCCCCAATAGGGTGAAACCCGCGATGATGCGCATCGAAAAGCTAATCACAAACACGCTCATTTTTGGCACGGCCCGGCCCAGTACGGAGAAGGCGAGCGTGATGAGGAAATTCATCGCGATGAACGGCGCAGCAATGCGCAGGCCGAGTTCAATGAGATGGCCCGTGGCGCGGATCAGGGAATCACCTGCGCCCGGGCCGAGCGCCGCCTGGCCGGCCGCCGCGAGGCTGAAGCTCCGGGCCAAGGCGCTGATCATCATCAGGTGCCCGCCAAACAGGAAAAACAGCACGATCGCAAAAGTGGACAGCAGCGCAGCGAGCGGCTCGCTCGAAGGCTCGGGCACACCCATGCCCGAAGAGGCCGTCAGGCCGATCTCCGAGGTCATTATGCGACCGGCCATTTCGACCGCTGAAAACGCCATACGCGCGACGAATCCCATCGCTAGTCCCAACAGGACTTCCCCACCCGTGGCAAACGCGAGGGCCCAGAGCGAAGCCGGCACAGGTCCCGCTGGCACGATGCCCGCCAGCAACGTCGCCAGACACACGCAGATGCCAACGCGCACCGTCACGGGCAGCGGGTGCCCCGCTACCACGGGCAGTTGCAGGATGACGCCAAGCGAACGCAGCAACACCATCATCCATGTTAGCAGGTAGGCCAGGCTCATCGCGGCAGCGGGGCGGAGTTCAGTGGCCTAGCGTGCCCATGCGCGTGACCATCGTGATCGCAAATTCCGAGAGCGAACGCAGCAGCCAAGGCGTGAGCACGAGTAGCAGCGCGGCCAGTGCCACAAGTTTCGGCACGAAAGTCAGCGTCTGTTCCTGCATGCTCGTGACGGACTGAAACAGGCTCGCGAGCAGGCCGATCACCAACATCACTCCCAGAAACGGCGCAACGATGTAGAGCGCGAACACCACGGTCGTCTTAAAGAGATCAATCGCCAGTTCCGGATTCATCGCGAATGTCCGGCGGGGTTCAGGTTACAAAACTCTGCACCAGCGACTTCACGACGAGGTGCCAGCCATCAACTAGCACGAACAGCAGCAGCTTGAGCGGTAGTGCCACTACCGTCGGCGGCATCATCATCATGCCGAGCGCCATCAACACCGACGACACCAGAAAATCGATCACGAGGAACGGCAGAAAAAGGAGGAAGCCCATCTGAAACGCCGTCTGCAGTTCGCTGATCACAAAGGCCGGGATGACCACGCGCATCGGCAGGTCTTTCACCGCCGTCGGTCCGTAGCCGCCGAGTTCGAGGAAATATTCCAGATCACGTGTGCGCGCCTGCTTGAGCATGAAATCCTTCAACGGGAGCGACGCCTGGTCGAGCGCCTGGGCCGAGGTAAGCTTGCCATCCAAATACGGGTTTAGGGCCTCCTTCTGCACACGGTCAAACACCGGTCCCATGAGGAAGAAGGTCAGAAACAGCGAGAGTCCTACGATAATCTGGTTTGAGGGCGCGCTGGGGGTGCCAAGGGCGGTGCGCACAAAGCCGAGCACGATCACGATGCGCGTGAAGCTCGTCATCAGCAGCACGATCGAGGGCGCCACCGAGAGCAGCGTCATCACAATCACGATCTGCACCGCCACGCTGACATCGCCGGGGCGGCCTGTGCCCTCCAAGCCGATGTTGAGGCGAAAGGGATCGGTCTTTGTCGCAGGGACAGCCGCTGGGGCAGGCGCGACCGTCGGCGGGGCATTTCGTGCCGAGACGGCAGGAGCGAAACTTCCTGCAAGCACGAGCAGCAGGGGAAGCAGCCGGCATAGTGACCGAAGACCGTTCATGGATGCGGTTCCTCCGCGGCACCCGATTCCTGCAGCGGGGCGAGCAAGTCGATGCGGCCGGGGCAGACGCCAAGGAGGTATTTTTTATCCCGATAGGATGCAACTACAAGATACTGCCGGTTGCCGAGCGAGCGGGTTTCATCAATGGCGAGCTGTCGTGGCGCGCGGCTCACTCCCAACCCACTGCGTCGGTGCCACAGCAGCCAGCCACCGGCGCCGGCCAGCACGAGCACCGCCACCGCGGTGAGCAGCCCCGAGCCATCGCCACCACCCGCGGGTGCGGCGGATTTCACCGTGTGCACTGGGACGATAATCTGGCTCTCGGTGGTCGGACCGGCCACGGCGGCCAGAGTGAACAGGACCGCAGCCAGCGTCGCAGTTAGCCAGCGAATGCGGGCGCCCCAGCTCATGGTTTGACGCTACCGACGAGCTCGGTGATTTTGATGCCAAAATTATCCTCCACTACGACGACTTCACCGTAGGCAACGAGCTTGTCGTTGACGTAGAGGCCGACCGGGTCGCTGGCGTGCTGCATAAGCTGCACGACCGAACCGGCGGCGAGTTCGAGCACCTCGCGCATGGGGAGGTGGACGGAGCCCAACTGCACGGTGACCTTCACCTTTACGTCGAGCACGATATCAAGGGTTTTTTCTTCCATCGGATTTGGCTTGGGCCGTTTCCTCGGCGGGAAGGCGGCGGGTGAGTTGCACGGCGACACGGTCGGAATCGAGCCCAACGGTGCCGGCGAATTTGGGTGTGCCGTTTAGCAGCACGTGGGTTTCCTGAAAGATTGAGGCGGGCAGTTCGACCACGTCGCCCACGCGCAGACTGGTGATCTCGCGCACGGTGAGGTCGAAGACGTTCCACTCTGCACGCACTGGCACCTTGATCCGCTCGTAGGCCGGATGCCAGGCGGCGCGCTTTTCGGTGTGGGACGAGGCGGTGTCCTTCTGGCGGCGCACCTGCATTTTCTTCACCACCGGCTCGATTGTATAGTAGGGCACCCCAATCTGGAGCTGTTCGGAGCAGTCGCCGAAATTCGCCTCGAGCGTGAGGATGAGGACGATCGCGTCTTTGGGTGAAGTCTGGAGGAAGCGGCCGTTGTTCTCGTGGCCGATGATGAAGGGTCGCAGCTCTTGATCGCTTTTCCACTGTCCGCACCACTCCTCGAGCACGATGTGAATCACGTCTTCAAGCAGGGCAATTTCGATTTCCGTCAGGTAGCGCTCGGCCTTGACCGAGTGGCCACGGCCACCCAGCAGGCGGTCGGCGATGGTGAGCGCTAGGCGCGGATTAACGTCGAGGATGCCGGCGCCGACGAGCGGCTCCACCTTGAACAGGCAGAGGTGGGTGGGATTCGGCAGCGACTCTGTGAACTTTGAATAGGTGGAGGTGGTAAGCCGGGCCATTTTCAGACCGAACTCCATGCGCAGATAGAGCGACAGCCGCGCCGAGAGATAGCGGATAAAATCTTCGTGCAACAGGCGTAGCCGGCGCAACTCGACCTCGGACAGAAACGCCGGGTTGCGGAAGTCGAAGGCCTCGACCTTGGCATCGCCAGAGGACGAGGTTCGGGAGCCCTCGGGGCGGATCAAGAACTGCTTGGCAACCGGGGCCGCCGTCTCCTGCGCCAACAGCCGATCGATCTCGGATTGATCGAGAATGCTGCCCGCAATGATGGAGGTGTCGTCGGCCATCACTGCACCACGAAGTCGGAGAAATAGACCTGCTCGGCGACCTTGTGCCCTAGGGCCTGATTGTAGGCCGTAACGAGTTTTTCTCGCAGCACATTCTTCGCTCCGGGCTCCTCCAAGTCAGCCAGCGACAGCGACGAGAGGACGTTGAGGGTGACATCGGTCAGTCGCGGCTTGTTGGCCTCGAAGACAGATTTGATATTGGCCTCGGTCGCACCGGTCACCAGGAAGCTGGTCTTGAGATAACGCGTGCCCATCGTGCCGGCGAGATTGACGACGACGTTCTGGAACTCGTAGTTGGGCGCACCCTCCTTGCCTCCCTTGCCTTCCTTGCTCTCTTTTTCGGAAGCGCCTTCGGCCGGGCTAACGGTGGCATCTGCGACCGTCGGTGCCGACAGTTTTTTCTGCAGGCGTGGGATGAGCACGAACTCTCCCACGGCCCAGGTGCAAACAGGAGCCAGCACCAAGGCAAGGATCGTCGGGATCCAAGACTTAAGTCCTCCGCCCACGGCAACGGGTGCAGGTGCCGGTGAGCTCGCAGAACCGGAGGCGGAAGCAGCCGCCGCGGGTGCTGTGGTCGTTGCAGCCGGAGTGGAGGGTTTGGTGGCGGCCATGGCGAAATCCTCAGCTGCGCTTCAGGTTGACGACATCTTCGAGCACGGTGTCGGAAACCGTGATCAGGCGGGAGCCGGCCTGAAAGCTGCGTTGCGTGGTAATCAGGTTGGAAAACTGCTCAGTTAAGTCGACATTGGAGAGTTCAAGCGTGCCAGACTGGATTGTGCCATGGCCACCAGTGCTAGCCGTAGAAATATCGGTGACCACTGCTCCTGTGGCCGAGAAATCGTAGAGGCTGCCACCTTGCTTCATCAGCTTCGTCTCGTCCGGAATCGTGAGTAGACCGACTTTCTGCGTGGCCGTGGCCTTGCCACTGGAATCGAATGCCGTCACCGTGCCATCGCTGCTGATGCTGACGGAGGCTGCCTGACTATAATTGGCGACCGTGATCTTCGTGCCGGTGGAATCCAGCACGTTGTAGCCCTTGGCGTTCACCAGATTGCCGCCCGAATCTAAATTGAACGAGCCGTCGCGCGTTGCATAGTTGACCCCGTTGCCATCCTGCACGACAAAGTAGCCTTGGCCGGAGACCCCAAGGTCCGTAATGACGCCCGTGCTGGAGAGCGAGCCCTGAGTGAAATTGGTGTTGATGCCCGAAACCTGCACGCCAGTGCCGACCTGAACGGCAGCATCGCCGCCGGCTGCAGAAGCAGCGCGAAGCGTGTTGCTGAACGAGTCGGTGTAGCTTGCCGAGGAGGACTTGTAGGCCGTCGTGTCAATGTTGGCGATGTTGTTGCCGATGAGTTCGAGGCCCTTGCTGAAGGTGCGCAGCGCGCTGACGCCCGAGGTGAGTGTGCCGATGAGTGCCATGAGTGTTAGTGGGTTTGAGGTTAGGGACGGATTGGGAAAGTTAAGGAGTTGGGGCGCCCGCCGCCGGTGTCCCGGCGGCCGGAGTGGCCGGTTCGACACGCACAACGGAGGAAACCGCATAGGTGCTGGCACCGATAACGAGGCACGGGGCACCACTGCTCATATCGACGCCGGTCACTGGGCCGACGGCCGTGCCGCCGTTGCCGTCGTTGACGGTGACATTACGACCGATGTAGCTATTAGCGGTCACCGCATCTTGCTTGGCGTTCATCGCCGTGACCTGCGCAAGGAGCGAGGTGGACTGATCGAGAGCGGTGAACTGGGCCATTTGGGCGATGAAGGCCGTGTCATCCATCGGTTTCATTGGATCTTGCTGCTGGAACTGCTGGGAGAGCAGTTTCAGAAAATCGGCCTGGCCTAGGCTGCTCTTGGTCGGTGTGGCCGTGGGCGCGGTGGGATTGGTAGCCGCGGTCGCGGCAGTAATGGTCGGTGAAGTAACTGGGGTGACTTGCATGGTATTTTAGGCGAAGGCGTGAAGGAGTCGGGTGGAATCGGCCAACGGAGTCGCTGCAACTGTGGGAGCGGTGCTGGAGGCTTCCGCTGAGGTTGGGCGCAACGCGTTGAACGGCTGAGGTGCTTCCGGCCGAGCGCCGGCGTCGCGCTGCGGCGTGCCGCCGGTGTCGGCCTGCAATGCTGTCTGCGAACCTGATGAGGAGGCGGTGAAAACCGGCTCGGCGAGCCGTTGCGCGCGCGCGGCAGGCTGGGCGTTCACGGTCTGCCACTCTTGGGCAAGCGCCGAGCGCAGTTCTGGCGAGTCGGTGCGAAACGTGGTGTGGATAGTGTCGCCGCGCAGGGCGACATGCACCGCAAGATCGACGCCCGAAATCTTGAACTGGAGTTCCACCGCACGGTGATCCCCTGAGGCAACCCGATCCGTGACTGTGAGCACCCGATCAACAGCCTGCTGGGCAGTCTGCACCGGTTCGGGCGCGTCAAGCTGCGACGTCTCCCTGACCAATGCCTCGAAGGTCTGCGGCACCGACACACTGCGCGTCGCACCGGACTCCGCGGCAGGTGAATGGGGGTTGAGTGTTGCTGGCATGGAGACTTTTGTTTTAGCAACGTTGGTGCCAAGGCCGATCGTACTCTCCGCATCTACCTGCGCGTTAGTTGATAGTATCTTTTTTTCTCCACAGTTTGCCTCGATGCGCCCCGAATTCGTCGCTGCACCGACGACGGCGGCAGAATTTGCCGCGGCGGCGAGCGGGGGGGTCAGGACGCGGGACACATCTGTGAGCACGGACGCAATTCGCGGAGGGGAAACAGTGGTTTCGTTCGAGCGCACGGCGTCGCTCACTAGCGGAGCGGCGACATCGCCGAGCGTAAGTGATGAGGCTGAAAAATCGCGAGAAGCGGGTGCAGCGGCGGCAAGGCGCGGCGAAGCGACTGTCGAGTAATCCCGCGGTGCCGAGGGGGTAGCGAGGTCGGCGCCGACTGGAACCGCGGCCTCGCCCGTCGTCCCGATCAAAGGCATACCCGCAGGCGATGGCGCTGCGACTCCACTTGTGACAAGCGGTGCCCGTAGCGAGTTCAGAGCCGGCAACGAAGCCAGCAGCGGCGCTTGGTCGAGCGTGGGCCGGGTTGCGGCGGTGGCTGACGCATTTTGCTCCGCCAAGACCGTTTGAGCCCAAGGCGTGACCGGAGCGAAGCCCGCTGCGGCGAGAGCAACCGAGCCAGCCTGCGGGCGTTTTTTCTCCATGCAAACGGGACCGCCTGCGACTGCAGTGGTCACTGTCGGATCACACTGGAAGACCGAAGCATGATCCGAAATTGCCGCAGCGGTCTCGGGGTTGGCCGGCTGTGGGCCAACGGGCAGGAGATCGGTCAGCGTCGGGCTGGACAAATCGCTAGCGGCCAGACCGCCTTGAGCCTCGCGTCCTGCCTTGGCTCGCGACACCGTCACTCCAGTGGAGCTCGGGTTCTTGCCGTCACCCATCGATGTGCACCGGGCGGGAGCCTTGCTGGCGCAGCGGCTTGCCGTGGTGTCAGCTCCACCGGCGCTCTTCGCCGACAGAAAATCCGTCGCGGCGCTGGCAGTGCTGGACAATTCCACTGGGGCAACCGGGGCGGCGCAGACTTGCCCTGCTGACACAGGCGCCGGTGACGGGTTTCGCCCCGTTGCTTCATCGTTCGACGCATTTTGGTCGAGGGGAACGCGGCCGCAGCCGCCACGCATGAAACTCGTCGGCATGATGCCAAAGAAACTACCGCCCATAGATTCTACCTTGGCGGCGGTCGCGGAAGTCGATTCGGTTGAAGCGAGATCGCCCGAGCCAAGAACCTCACTACCCGCGGGCACCGGAATTGGTGGCGCCAAATTGGCCTGCGCAGGCGAAAGCCAGCCGGCCACCGCGTTTCCGAGGACAGCGGCATTCGAAATCGTCGCGGCGCGGTCCGAAGGCACAGGAGCCGGGCCGCTGTGCAGGCAAAGCGGCGCGTTGGAGAATGGACCCGCAATTTCGCCCGACTGAGCCAGGAGCAGTTCCCCAAAGAGACTGGGCGCGGGAGCGGCGGTGGACGCTCCAGTCACCGTGGGCGGAGTCGCCATTGCGGTGGCGGGATCGAGAGGAAAAATGGAGGCGGAGAGTTGCATGGTAAGCCCGAACCCTCCGTGGCTCGCAACCGCTCCTTCCATGGGGCGGGATGGAATCGTCCCGGTCAGCCCGCGGGTTTGCTGCCGTTCATGACGCGGAGTTTCTCGGAGAGAATGGCGACCCGGCGCGCGAGAGTGCCGTCACTGCCCGCCGTGCGGCTCATCTCCTCAAAAATGGGGCCGACGACATCGGGCTTCATTAGAAAAAGGATCTTCACGACGGTCGCATCGTCGAGTTCGCGGATGATCGCGACGGCGGCGCGCGGGGTGAGATTGGTGTAGGTCTGCGAGAGGCCGCGCAGGTTTTTCGCCTCGTCGGCGCGGATGGAGACGACCTTGTCGGCTAGGTCGTGGCGCAGACCATCGAGTTCGTTGCGCATGGCCTCGAGTTCCTTGCGCTCCGCGGCAATGCGCACCTCGCGTTGGTCGAGCAGGTCGGATTGCTTGCGCACCCGGGCCCGCTCGTCCTTGAGTTCGTTGGATAGATTTTCGATCTCGATGGTCCAGAAGTCCCACCCTTTTTCCTTCTTGGGCTTGGTCGTGGCGGCGGCCTTGGCGCGGGCCAGCAAGGCCTGCTCCAGAAGCGGCGCGGCGGCGCGCCAGAACGAGGCGAACCCCACGGCGAGCGCCAGCACGAGCGCGACGGGGGCGGTGACAAGAGGATTACGAAGCAGAGCGGTCATGGGCTGGAGAATTCGGGTTTGAGGTGTCGGCTGCCGGCGCGGTCGTCGAATTCGGCCTGCTCTTCGCGGTCCGTCGCCCGCCGGTGGGTGGCGCGTGCTTTGACCTCAAGGCGGTTGACAATCTCAAGATTACGATGGGCCTCGAGATAGGCTTCCCGGCACTTTTGAATCTCAACGCGCGCGGCGGCGCCGCGGCGCTCGGCCGCGGCCTCGGCGGTGCACTCGCGGCGGTAATCGGCCAGCAACTGCGCCGCCTCCGCCGCGCGATAGGTGGTTTTGCGGCTGGCAAACAGCGTCAATTCCAGGGCATGCTGCCGCGCCAGGGTGGCCGCAAGATCCGCTTCGGCCTGGACGAAGACCTGGACGGCGGCGGCGAACCGTTCCTTAGCGTGAAGTTCCCGGTGGGCGCGCAAGACTCCTACCGGCTGGAGGGGAAAACGGAAACGTTTCATGCGAGGATTTTTTGGAGGTTAAGAAAACTCTGGGCGCGGGCCGTGTGCTCCAGCACGCCCTGGCGCAGGAACTGGCCCAGCGTCTCGTGCAGCGCGATGGCGCGGTCGAGCGCGGCATTCGCGCCCTTCTGATAGGCGCCGATGGAGACGAGGTCCTCGTTCTTGCGGTAGAGCGCGAGCTGCTCACGGCCCCGGCCCGCGAGCGCGACCTCCTCCGCAGTGCAGACATCGCGGTTGAGCCGGCTCACGCTTTCGAGGATGTCGATCGCCGGGTAATGGTTGAAATGCGCCAGCTGGCGCGAGAGGACGATGTGGCCGTCGAGGATGCCGCGGACAGTGTCCGCCACGGGCTCGTTCATGTCATCGCCCTCGACGAGCACGGTGTAGAGCGCGGTGATGGCCCCCTGCTCGCCGGCACCGGTGCGCTCCAGCAAGCGCGGCAGCATGGCGAAGACCGAGGGAGTGTAGCCGCGAGTGGCGGGCGGCTCGCCGATGGCGAGGCCAATTTCGCGCTGGGCCATCGCAAAGCGCGTGACCGAGTCCATCATAAATAGGACGTTTTTGCCGGCGTCGCGCCACGCTTCGGCAATCGCCGTGGCGGTGAAAGCGGCGCGCAGGCGCAGAGGCGCGGGAGTGTCGGATGTCGCCACAACAACGACTGCGCGCTTCATGCCCTCCGGGCCGAGGTCTTTCTCGATGAACTCGCGGACTTCGCGGCCGCGCTCGCCCACCAGCGCGACGACCACGACATCGGCCTCCGAGCCGCGGGCAATCATGCCCATAAGGGTAGATTTGCCGACACCGGAACCGGCGAAGAGGCCAAGGCGCTGGCCGCGGCCAAACGGGACGAAGGCATCGATCGCGCGAACCCCCGTCGCGAAGGTGTGCTTGATGCGCTGGCGGCGCAGCGGATGCGGCGGCGCGGCGTTTTGCCCGAGGTTGCGACTGGACGGCATGGGGCCGAGCCCATCGAACGGGCGACCGAGGGCGTCGAAAACCCGGCCCAGCATTTTCGGGCCAGGTTGCGGGAGCGCCGGGCGGTCGCAGGCGGCGACCTCGCAGCCGACGTGCAGACCAGCAGCGTCGCCCAACGGCATGAGAAGCACACGGTGTTCGCGGAAACCTACGACCTCGGCGCGCACTTGGAAATCAAAACGCGACGAGCGGATGAGGCAGAGTTCGCCGAGTCCGACGTTGGGGCCGTCAGATTCGATAATAAGACCGGCAACGCCCGTTACCGCGCCAACACGCTGCACCGGCGGCAGGTGGCGGATCTGGGTGCGAAGTAGCTCCACCAGCGGAGCAACGTTGGATCCGGTGTTCATCCTGCTCCTCCGAGGGCCGCGTGGCGGGCGTCGACTGGACGAAGTGAGGTCATGCGTGAACCAGACTTTGTGACATCGCGGTTAGTTTGGTCTGCAGGCGTGCATCGGTGAGGCCGAAGCGGCTGCGGACCTGGCAATCGCCAGGCCCGAGGCCATGGTCGACCCGGATGCGCAGGGCGGGATAGCGCTCCATCCAACCGGGTTTGAGTTGTTCGAGCAGTGCGGCATCGCGCGGGCTGACCGCCAACTCAAGGTTGTCGCGTTCCGGGAAAAGCTCGGCGAGCGCCTCTTCGCAAAGATTCGACACGATGTCTGCCGAAGGCTCGTAGCCAGCCAGAAGTCGTCGGGAAATTTCGACCGCGAGGCCGGGTAGCGCATCGCGCAGCTGCGCAAGGAGCGCAGTTTCGAGGTCAGATAGCTTACGCAGCACACCATCGCTCAGCTGCTCAATTTCCGTGCGTAGCTCTACCATCTGTTGGTCGGCGGCGGCCCGGGCGGCGTCTACCCCACTATTGTAGGCCTGCTCGGTCTGCACGGACAACTCGGCCTCCGAGTAGGTGCGACCGCGTTGGTCATGCGTTGCCACCGCCTTGAGCGGCCGGTCGAAGGAGATGAGCTCGGCAAAGGCCATGGCAGGGGCTTTCAGGCTACAAGACTCTGAGCGGAATCGGATTCGAGGCTGATTTGCCCCTCCTCCTCAAGGCGACGCACGACCTGGATGATGGCGTCCTGCGCGACCTCGACGTCTTTGAGGCGGACCGGCCCAAGGAGTTCGATCTCCTCCTTGAGACTTTCGGCAGCGCGTTTCGAGATAGCGGCGTAAAATTTGGCGCGGAGCGTTTCGCTGGCGGACTTCATGGCGACCGCGAGATTCGAAGAATCAACTTCGCGCAGCACGCGCTGCAGATCCGCCGGCTGGAGGCGGCCGAGATCCTCGAAGCTGAACAGTTTCTTGCGAATGGCGGCACCAAGCTGGGCATTGCGCTCCTCGAGGCGCGCCAGCAGGTTCTTGCTCATATCCTTGTCGAGCTGGTTGAGTAGGTCGGCCACGGCGCGGACGCCGCCGCTGCGGTGGAATGCCGGCCGCACCTTCGTATCAAAATGTTTGCCTAGGTTGCGGGCGATCTTCCCCACTAGTTCGAGTGAAGTGGACTCGATAGTGCCAAGTCGCTCGACGACTTCCTCGCGCAGTTCGGGGCCGAGCAAAGCGAAGACCTCGGCGGACTTGGCGCCGTCGAGATAGGAGAGGACAAACGAGATCGTCTGCGGCTGTTCGTTCTTGATCAGATTGAATATCTGCCGGCCCTCCATCTCGCTTATGTCCTTGATCACATCGATTGAGGTGCCCACCGGGCCCACGCGGCCAATGATGGCCGAGGCCTTGTAGTCACCCTTGGCGATTTCTAGCGTACGCTGGGCGTATGCGAGGCCGCCGAGAGCGGAGTTGGCACTCTGCGCGACAACGGAGGCAAATTCATCAATCGCCAATTTTTGCACGGCCTCGGAAACGATGGTGAGCGTGGACATCTCGCGGCAGAGCACCTCGATTTCGGGGTCGCCAAACTGCTTGAGCACGTTAGCGGCCGCCTCAGGGCCAATCACGACCAGGAACACCGCGAGCTTCTGCTGACGGTTGAGTTTGGCGAAATCGAGGTCGGACGACATGGCGGCGTTCCTCAATTCTTCGTCGAGCCTGCGGCCACCCAGTCGCGCAATGCGACACCGACGTTGGCAGGCTTTTGTTTAATGAGTTCGTTCAGCAAGTCAGGGGTGATGCCGTTGGACGATGAAGGTAAAGCGCGTTGGGCCGCATCGGGAGAGAGAGATAGCACCTCGACGGGCACAGCCTCGGGTTTCTGGCGGGAAAGCATGCGTGCAAAGATCAGCAAAACCGCGCCGGCGCCGATGACGGCCGCCCAGCGGCTCGCAGCTTCGACCCATCCCATCCAGCGATTTTCGGTCTGGAGAGCCTCGATCTGCGCGGGGAGTCGGTCGATCGTCTGAAAGGGCATTTCCTGCAAAGACACCAGGGAGTCGGGCGTCTGCCCGGCAACGGGCTTAAGCCCGAGGGCGTTGATCACAAGCTGGCGGAGGGCGTTCAGTTCCTCGGGGGAGCGCTTTTGCGCCTGAGGCTCGGGGGCGGGCGCGCCCTTTGCCGCGGGGGCCACGGGCGCGTAGCGCGGGGCGATGAAAACGGCGGCCGTCAGGCTCTTCACGGTGCCTGGGTTGCGGGTTACATTAGTCGTGCTGTGGTTGATCTCGTAGGTGGTCGTGCGGTTCTTGCGGTTCTGCTCGCTGTTCGAGACCGGGCGGGCGGTCTCATTGCCAGCGCTCTTTTCCGGAACGTTGGCACTAACGCCGACCGCGCCGCCGGAGGTGCGCGTCTCGGCCGAGGTGGAGGTGTCTTCGACCATGGTCTGGGAGCGCACAACCTGGCCCTCGGGGTCGTATTTCTCCGAGGTGAGCGTCGTGGCCTCAGTGTCGATTTCCGCGGAGACGCGGACGACGGCGTTGCCCGGGCCGATGACGGAAGCGAGCATGCTCTCGACCTTTTTCGAAAAATAATCCTCTACCTGCTGGCGGTAGCGCATCTGGCTGGAAGCACTGCCGAGAGTGGGGTCCTGCTTGAGCTCCTCGGAGAGCGTGCGGCCGCGGTTGTCGATCACCGCGACCTGGTCGGGGACGAGACCCTGCACGGCGTTGGCGACGAGGTGGCGGATCGCATTGACCTGATCGATCTCGAGCCTGCCGCCGCCCACGTCGACAAAGACGGACGCAGTGGGTTTGACGCCCTGATCGGTGAGCAGGAGGCGGTTTTCTGGCTGCACGATCATGACGCGCGCGGCATGCACTCCCTGCAGCTGCATTATGGTGCGGGCCAGCTCGCCTTGGATCGCGCGGAGGTAATTGGTGCGTTGCACAAAGTCGGATAAACCGAATTGGCCCTTGTCGAAGATCTCGAACCCCACGCCGTCGCCGCTAGGCAGGCCCTTCGACGCAAGGTCCATGCGGAGTTTGTAGACCTGGTCGGAGGGCACCGACACGGCGGTGCCACCAGCGGAGACCTGGTGCGCGATGTTTTGCGTCTCGAGCTGGCCAATGATGGCCGTGGCGTCTTTTTCGCTGAGCCGGGCATAAAGCAGCTGGTAGTCGGGTCGTTGCGACCAGAGCACCACCCCGACAAGCCCACCGGTGACCGCCAGCGCGGCGACGATCAGCGAGACACGCTGGTTGAGACCGAGCTGCTGCCAAAGGGCGAGCAAGGAGGAGGCGAAATTTTTCATTGCACTGAGTTTTGGGAATTGAAGCGATCAGTGCTCATACTTGCATGCGCATGAGCTCCTGATAGGAATCGACCAGTTTGTTGCGGACTTCGACCATCAGGGAAAACGCGACCGAGGCCTCCTGCATCGCAATGACACTTTGGTGCAACTGGTCAGACTGACCGAGCAGCACTTGGTTGGTGAGCGACTGGGCGGCACCCTGCTTGGCGTCCACGGAAGCGACGAGGTTGTCGAGCATCGAACCGAAGCCACCACCTACCGGCGCGGCAGCACCCGGGCCGGGGGACAACGTAAGAGCGACCTTGGGTAACGGCGCGTCGATTCGGTTGAGTAAGGAGGAATTTAGCGGGCTGACAGAACCGATGGGGGACATGGGGAGGGCGAGTTATTTGCCAATCTCGAGAGTTTTCATGGCCATCTGGCGGGCGTTTTTGGCGACGGAAAGGTTGGCCTCGAAGGCGCGCGACGCGGTGATGAGATCGACCATTTCGTAGGAGAGGTTAACATTGGGCATCGTCACTAGGCCGTCGGGACCGGCATCCGGATGCTGGGGGTTGTAAACCTGCTGGCCAGGCGTGTGGTCGGTCGTCACCTGGGCGACCTTCACGCTCTGCAACGAAGCGCCGCTTTTGCCCTCGTGCTTGAGGAGCTCGCTTTCGAACGACACGACCTGCCGCTGATACGGGCCCCCGTTGGGTGTGCGAGTAGTCTGGGCGTTGGCAATGTTCTGGGCGACGATGTCGAGTCGTGTTTTCTGAGCGTTCAAGGCGCTGGCGGTGATGTCGATGCCGGAGATAAGATTCATGGCTGGTTAACCCAGTGGGCTTACGGCGCGCTGCGCCCGGTAATCGCAACCCGGAGCTGTTTGAGATTTGCCGAGACCACATCGGACAAATATTCGTGTTCGACAGCGTTGCGGTTCATCGCGAGCAGTTCGTGCTCGATCTCCACGGTGTTGCCGTCAGGACGCGAGCTGCGGGCGGTGGTATCGACGGTGAGATGGGGTTGCGGACCACCGGAGCTGGTGGCAAGGTCGCCCGAGGCCAACTGAGCTTTCAGCTGCTGGGCGAAATCCGGCGCGACATCGAGCCGTTGGTAACCGGGCGTCTCCGCATTCGCGATGTTGGAAGCGATTGCCTCCTGGCGCAGTGCGGTAGCGTCGAGGAGTTTTCGGGCCAATTGATAGGTATCACATTGGAAGATGGGATCAACCATGAGCATCGGTTAGCAAAGCCGGTGCCAGCATCTTGTAAGAACCCATATAATGATGTTAAACAACGCAATATAATTTCCCTGAGTCAAAATAGGTCAACTGGCGCAGGCGCAGGATGCTGAGCCGGCAAAATTTGCCGACGGCCCTTGGTCAATACCGCGCAAGTGAGCCTTCATTTTTGCCTGGTTGCGACGATTTAGGACCTACCGTTTCATGAGAGAACAAGAGTTTGAATACATCCGCAGCCTTGTTTACGAGCGTAGCCGCATTAATCTCGGCACCGATAAGCGCGAACTGGTCTCAGCCCGTTTGGGCAAACGGTTGCGCGCGACCAACCTCAGTTCGGTCAGCGACTACTGCGACCTGTTGCGCTCGCCAGGTGCGGAGGAGGAACTCGCCCACCTCATCGACGCGATCTCGACGAACCACACGTTTTTTTTTCGTGAAAACGCGCATTTTGATTTTCTCCGCCAGACCGCCGTGCCTGAACTGGCCCCGGCCGTAGCAGCGCGCCGGGGAAAATTCCGGGTGTGGAGCGCCGCCTGCTCCTCAGGTGAAGAGCCCTACTCGATTGCGATGACACTTGCCGGCTGTCTGGCCGACTCATCTTGGCATATCGAGTCCACCGACATCTCGCACCGCGTGCTCACCAAGGCCGTAGCCGGCATCTACCGCAACGAGACGGTCAGCCGGCTGCCGGCAGACTTCCTGCGCATGCATTTTCAGCGCGGTTTCGGTCCGCAAGAAGGCAACTACCGCGTCAAAGCCACGCTGCGCGATCACATAAATTTCCAGCAGCTAAATCTCTTGGACGGCGAACCGCCGTTCACCGAGCCGTTCCAAGTAATCTTTTGCCGCAACGTTATGATCTATTTCGACAACGCCACGCAGACCGAGTTGGTCAACCGGCTGGCGCGCCGGCTCGTCCCGGGCGGTTACCTATTCGTCGGCCATGCTGAAAGTTTGTCGTCCATCCGCCATCCGCTTAAGTCGGTGAAACCCGCCATCTACCGACGGTCCGTGCAATCCTGATCCAGTCATGCCCTCTCCCATCCGCGTGCTCGTGATCGACGACTCCGCCGTCGTCCGAAAACTTGTCACTGACGCCCTGCGCAACGATTCCGCCATCGAGGTCGTCGGCACGGCGCTCGACCCCTACATTGCGCGCGACAAAATCAAGGAGCTCAACCCCGATGTTCTCACGCTCGACCTTGAGATGCCGCGCATGGATGGCCTGACGTTTCTGCGCCTCCTGATGGAGCAGCATCCTCTGCCAGTGGTGATCCTGAGTTCGCTTTCGCAACGCGGCTCGGAATATGCGCTCGAAGCCCTCCGCCTCGGGGCCTGCGACGTGCTTGCGAAACCGGCGGGCTCATACTCGTTCGGTGACCTCGGCCCCAAGCTCGCGGCCTGCATCAAGGCCGCCGCCAGCGCCCGGCTCAACCGACCGCGCCTCGCGCCGGCGGCGTCGCCGGTTACTCCGCCCCCACGCCCAGCACTCCGCCAGGGTGTAATATTGAGCCGCCAGGTTATACTCCTGGGCGCCTCCACCGGAGGCACTGAGGCGCTGCGCGAAGTCCTGACCGGCCTCCCGGCCGGCCTGCCGGGCATCGCGATCGTGCAGCACATTCCGCCTGTCTTTTCCAAAGCTTTCGCCGAGCGCCTTAACAGCCTCTGCGCCTTTGAGGTGCGCGAAGCGGTTGACGGCGACCGGTTGACTCCCGGCCTCGCGCTGGTCGCCCCGGGGAATTTCCACCTGATGCTCCAGTGGAGTGTGGACCATTATCGCGTGCGTGTCGGCACCGGACCTCAAGTTTGGCATCAACGTCCCGCGGTTGATATCCTGTTCAAATCCGCCGCCGATTGCGGCGCCGCCCCGCACGCCATAGCCGGCATCCTCACCGGCATGGGCAAGGACGGGGCCGAGGGTCTGCTCCGTCTCCGCCAGTTGGGCGCAACCACGTTCGCCCAAGATGAGGCCAGCAGCGTCGTCTATGGCATGCCGCGCGCGGCCTGGGAAAACGGCGCCGCCCAAAAGCAGCTCCCGCTCGGGAAAATCGCGAATTTTATCGTCCGCCCATCCGCTTTCGTTTCAGCTACCACTGTCTGCGCTACCGCCTCTATATGACCGACCCCGAAAAGTCCACGCCGCCCACGATTCTCGTCGTCGACGACGAACCAGTCGTACTGACCGCCCTGCAGCAGACCTTGGAACGCAACCAGTTTCACGTTGTGGCGTGTTCGAGCCCCCTGAAGGCACTCGCCCTCGTAACCGAACGCGAATTTGCCGTCATCATCTCCGATCAGCGCATGCCGGAGATGCTTGGGTTGGATTTCCTGATCGAGTGCCGTCGCATCCGGCCGCAGAGCTCGCGCATTTTGATCACCGCGGTGCTGTCACTGGCGACTATTGTCGACGCAATCAACAAGGGTGAGATTTTTCGTTTTGTCGCCAAACCGTGGCTGCGCGAGGAACTGCTCGCCACCGTGCGCAACGCGGTGCAGCGCCACGAACTTGTGACACAGAACGAGGCGCTGCAGGCCGAGACGATGCGACTCAACAACGAGCTGACGTCGGCCAACACTTCCTTGGAACTCAAGGTGCGCGACCTGGAGGAGCAGCGCCAGAAGCTTGATACCGCCAACCGCGACCTGGCCGCCAGCTACGAAAACTCGCTCGAACTCTGCCGCCGCATACTCACAACCTTCGATCCTATTCTCGGCGGCCAGGCCCGCACCCTGCTCGAGTTCGCCACCAAGATGAGCGAGACCGATCTTTTCAACGACCGCGAGCGCCACGCCCTGCGGGCCGCCGCTTGGCTGTGCGACCTCGGGCTGATCGGCGTGCCACGCGAGATGCTGCGCGCATTCCGCACTAAACCAGGCCAGCTCACCGAGCGCGAACTCGCGATGCTGCACCACCACCCGATCTACAGCCAAACACTCGCCGCGCTGGTCGACAACCGCGCTGAGATCGGCGAAATCATCCGCGCTCACCACGAACGCTTCGACGGTCGCGGCTATCCCGACAGCCTGGCAGGCGAGGCGATTCCCTGGCCGGCACGGTGCCTGGCGGTGGCAGTCGGTTTTGTGGAATCCGGCCTCGCGAAGTCTGCCGCGATCGACGCCATTCTGGCCGAGTCGGGCAAGGCCTACGATCCTGAGTCTGTGCGCCTATTCCTCAAGGTCACTCACTTGGTGAACCTCCCTCAGCAGGTGCGCGAGATCACGCTTAACGAGTTGGAACCCGGCATGGTGCTCGCCAGCGGCATCTACAGTCCGCACGGGCTGCTGCTCGTCGGCGAAAATCAGCATCTGAGCCCGGGCACGATCGCCAAGATCCGGAGCCACAATCAGGTCACGCCCATCAGCCAGCGGTTACTTGTGCGCGTTTAGCCCGGCCAGTTCGGTTCGCTTGCGCTCAAGTTTACCAGAGCGGAGCCGTAGTTGAAGGCACCACGCGCCTTATTTTTCATGTTTCCATTTCCTCCGCTCCTACTTCATCTCCGGCAGTCCTGCCCTTCGGCTTAACCTATGGGTTCCCCGGGCATTTCATCCATTTTCGGCCAGCGGGTAGTCGTCGGCGTGGGCGATATGGCGGTGTCAAACAACGCCAACGTCACGCTCAGCACCTATGCGCTGGGCTCGTGCATTGGCGTGGTGGCTTATGATCCAGTAGCCTACGTTGGCGGCATCCTTCATCTGATGCTGCCCGACTCATCCATTTCGCCTGACAAGGCCGTGTCGCAACCGGCGATGTTTGCTGACACCGGGCTGCCGCTATTCTTCCGCGCCCTCAGCGGAATGAAAGCAGAGCGGTCGCGCCTGCGGCTGATTGTGACCGGCGGGGCCTGCGTGCTCACCTCGCACGACTCGTTCCGGATTGGGGAGCGCAACACCAAGGCCACGCTCGATTTTCTGTCGCGCAACGGATTTCGCCCCCGCCAAGTCATCACCGGCGGTGCGACTAACCGCACTGTGCATCTCGAGGTCGCTAACGGTAACATGACGTTGAAGACGCCCGAGGGTAACGGCGGGTTCTCTCTCGCCGCCTGAGTGGCTGGCAGTTCCGCACGCAGCAATAAAAACCGGTCCACCCGCGGCGGGCAGACCGGCGACAAAACACCCAACAAACCAAAACACGGGGGCCTACGGCGCGCCACGGCGGCTTCTTAAATGGAAACTGCGCCGTGCGTGAGTTTTTCGCGGAGCCGGGCCGACGCGCGCTCGTGCACGATAGGCATCGTCTCCAGCAGCAACTCGGGCGTGAAACCCCACTCGAGCAGGAGATCCTCGTTAAGAGAGAACATAAAGCCTTCCTCCCCCACTCCCGGGCCGAAGGATGTGGCCACATACTTTGCCGCCTGCACGTGCATAATCAACGGCAGGGCCTCCACCGGGGCTTGCGCGGGATTGAGAAAATGTTCCGCCACGGCGGCCAGCACAGGGGGGAAATTCCACATCCGGAGCAATTTCGCCCCAACCTGAATGTAGTTGTAGCCGAGCATCGCTTCCTCAGCGGCCGTCCACGCACATTGATGCTGCGCGCTATGCGCACGGATGGCGGAGCGAAAGTCCTCGCAGGCATGGGCAACCGCTAGTTTGCCAATGTCGCAAATCAGCCCCGCGGTGTAAGCCGTCTGTGAATCGACGCGCTGCAACTTCTCCGCCAGCACCTCGGCCGCAATCGCAGTGCAAAGGGCGTGCCGACAGAAATCGCCCGCCTCCCCGCGGCCGACACTTGATTCCCAGCGGCCCACTAAGGCGAGCGCCGCCAGCCGGTAGAGTTCGCGCTGACCTAGGCGCATTACCGCCTCTGAGACGTTTTCCACGGGGCTGCCCGACGCGAAATAGGCCGAGTTCGCCAGCCGCAGAGTGGCGGCGGCCAGACCTGGATCCACCTTGATAATGCCGGCGATCTCATCCGCGCTGCTTTCGCTGGCTTGCAGGGCAGCAATGAGCCGGGGCAGCAGCACGGGCGAACACGGCAGGCTCAGCGCCAATTGGCAGACCTGGTCGATGGTGGGCGGGGGCATTGGGGTCACAGTCGTGAGAGCGCAGGCCTAGGCCGCTTGCAACAACGTGCCGGGATCGAGGATAAGCGCGATATTGCCATCGCCGAGAATGGCGCCGCCCGCGACACCGGGCAGATTTTGCATGAGCGCCCCGAGGTTCTTGATCACGACTTCCTGCTTGCTGACCATCTCATCCACCAGCAAGGCCGAAATCTTTCCGGCGTTTTCGACGATAACGAGAATGCCGTCCCACGGATTCTGCGCCAGAGCCGGGATGCCAAAGCGCTGGTGCAACCGATGAATCGGCACGAGCCGACCCCGCAGGTCGAGCACTTCGCCCCGGCCATGCACCGTAGAGATGCTCTCGCGGCTGGGACGCAGCGCCATTTTCACCGACGTCGTCGGCAGAATGAAACGGTCTTCCCCCACGCGCACGACGAGGCCATCGATGATCGCCATAGTCAGCGGCAGCTTGATTTTGAAGGTCGACCCCTGGCCGACCGCCGACTCGATCTCGATTTTTCCGCGCAATTTATCGATGTTGCGCTTCACCACATCCATGCCGACGCCGCGACCGGAGACCGCGGTGACTTTTTCGGCCGTTGAAAATCCAGGGGCAAACAGAAGCGCGTAAATCTCCTCGCGATTCAAAACCGTGCCCGCAGCCACCACGCCTTTTTCGACGGCTTTACGGTAAATCCGGTCCGGGTCGATGCCCCGGCCGTCGTCCTGGAGTTCGATGACGATGTTGCTGCCCTGATGATAGGCTTTGAGATGCAGCGTGCCAGTCTCGGCTTTGCCCTTCGCGAGGCGATCAGCTGGCGGTTCGAGGCCATGATCGAGCGCGTTGCGCACCATATGCACCATCGGGTCACCAATCTCCTCCACCACAGTGCGGTCGAGCTCGGTGTCGTCACCACTCGTAGCAAAATGCACTTTTTTCCCGAAATCGCGGGCTAGGTCGCGGGCCAGTCGCTCCATTTTCTGGAAGGTCGGCTTGATCGGAATCATACGCAGCGACATGGAGGTGTGCTGCAGTTCCTTGGTGATCCGCGAGAGCTGGGCGACATTGCGCTGGAGCAGAGTGCCCGTGTTCGCCCCCTGCTGCCGCGCCGTCTCAAGGAGTTGGCTCTGCACGATCACGAGTTCGCCCACGACATCCATCAGCGAGTCGAGTTTCTCGGTGTTGACTCGCACGGTGGCTCCGGCAGCGACCTTTAGGACGCCGCCCGTCTGGCTGCCCGGCGCGCCAGCCGCAGCCGGCACCTCAGTTTCCGTCACCGGCGCCACATCGACCGCCGCGGCTTCGGGCACTGGCGACGGGGTCGGAGCAACGGCCACGACCGGCAGGTCTGTCGGGGCCGCTATGGCGAGCTTTTTCACTGCGGCGATCAGGTGCCCTACCGGGATGATCTGCTCGGGCAACCGTCCCTTTTCAAGTGCCAGGGCCACTTGTTGCGTGAGCGCCTGGAGGGCATCGCGACTGCGGAGAATTTCCGTGATGATCACTGCATTGAGGCGCAGTTTCCGGTTGCGGGCGAGATCGAGCAACGACTCGACCTCGTGCGCCAGGGTGTGCATCGGCATCAGACCGAGGAAACCCGCGTTGCCCTTGATAGTGTGAAAGGAGCGGAAGATGGAGTTCAACGCTTCCGGATCGCCGGGTTGCTGGTCGAGCGCCAGCAAAGCGGCCTCGATCTGCTGAAGATGCTCCACTGCTTCGCTATAAAATTCCCCCAGCAGTTCCCGGTTTTCCTCCAAGTGGAGATCGAGCATGACGTCGGCCGGCCCGTGCTTGTCGTCAGTCAGGGCGACGGGAGTCGCGGCGACGCTCGACGCAGCAGGCGTTTCCGCCCGTTCAAATGGCGTCACCAATTGACTAGTCCTGAGGCATTCCATGGCCTCGGGCACCCACTCGATCAGGTCCCGCAGCCGTTGGAGCAGCGCTTCGTCGAACGCCTGGGCCGCATCCAGGTAGCGCTCAAGTTCGCGGTGCACGGCCGCGATGGGCTCGCGCAATGCCTCCTCAAGGGAGCAGAGTTCCTGCAGATCGCCGAGCAGGCTGTAGGCTGGCACCATGCCTTCATCTCGTCCGGGCTGCGCGATGATCGATTCGGTGGCGAGGCGGTTGAGTGTCTCCTCAATCGGAGCAAACTGGTCGGATGAAATGGACATCGGGCGGGCGAATTCGTTAATTACTCATTCGGAACGATCGGCCCGGGGCTTGAACGATTTCCGCCTCGGAGCCGCGAAAAGTCGCATTTCCCTTGTGCCCCGACTCCGCCCGCCAGTGGTATCTGGAGGGCTTGCTCCGCGAGGGCGAACGCAAGTCGATTGAGCCGCTGGCCGTCCGGGTCGGTGGCGATGACCAAGCGCTCCAGCAGTTCGTCAACCAAAGTCCGTGGGAGCATGAGGCCGTGCGGCTTCGTCTGCGCCAACAAATGCAGCGTCGCATCGACGCCCCTAGCTCAGGCGGCCTATTATTGGTAAAACTGTTGACGGGCGGCGGGAAGGCCCGCCACCCGCCAGTCATTTTTTTATTACCCCCTGAAATAGTAGGCTAGACGGCTGCCAGCTGCTGGACCGGTGCCTTGCCGACGTTAGCCTTCGCCTCCTCGAGCGAGTCGAAGAAGGTCCAGCCGCGGGTGTCCTCAAAGCCTTTGCATTCGGTGATGATCTGCGCGTTGGCAACGAGCGCAAACTGCAGGGCCAGGTCGCGTGAAGTTTGCATCGCCTGGAAGAGCAACTTGATCACCCCCATGTGCAGCGAGCGAACCTGGTGGATGTCGATGACCACCTTGTTGATGCCGGCATCAACGGCCGCGGCAAACTTGGGTTTCATGTAGTTGCCGGCTTCGGCGAGGATCCCGGGCGAGCAGTTCTCCGGCAGGCGCATGATCATGCAGTCGCCCTCGACGGCGTAGTAGCGCTGGGACATGTCCAGATTCATCGCCTTAGCGATCTTGGTTTCGAGCTCACTCAGATCAATGGGCTTGGTGATGATGGCGCCGAAGCCAAGAGTCTGGGCCTGTTGCTGCTGCACGGTCTCAGTCTTGACGACGAGTGCGAACACCGGGGTGTATTTTGTTTTCACGTTGGTCCGCACGAGGCGAAACAGGGTGAAAGCGGTGTCCTCCGGAAGCGAGAGGCTAACGATGATGAGATCGGGAGGGGTGCGCGCGCAGAAGTCGATCGCCTCACCCTGATGACTGACGCCTTGCACCTTCCAAGGGGTGTGCTTCAGTCCTTCCTGAATCTGCAGCACAATCGCGGGCTTGTCCTCGACGACTAGAATGGTGGCGGGATCGAAGATGGACTTGATCCGCGTGGGGGTTTCGCTGAGCGGCTTCAGATCGATGATGCGGCCGGCCTTCTCAATGAGCACCTCCTCCTTGAAGGGTTTCACGAGGTAGTCGCGCACGCCGATTTTGGCGATTTTGAGCACATTGTCGCGCCCGCCCTCGGCGGTGAGCATCATCACGGGGATGCCCTTGAGCGCTGGGTCGGACTTGATCTTGGTCAGCATCTCGACGCCATCCATGACCGGCATGGTCACGTCGAGGAGAATTAGGTCGGGAGATTCCTTGGCGGCCATGGCAAGGCCTTCGACGCCATTGGCCGCTTCGAGAATTTCGCAATCATAGCCCTTGAAGGCTTTTCGCACGATGATGCGGACAGTCTTCGAGTCATCCACGGTGAGAACTTTATAGCGCATGGGAAATAAGGAGGGTGAGGTTTAATCTTCGAGTTTCAGCAGGATGTCCGCGGCAAGCCGGTGATTGGAGCAATCGAAGTGGTAAGTGAAGCGGGAGGCCGCGCCAATCGGCTCGATGGTGAAATTACTCCCGCGCAGGATCGAGGGGATGGTGAGCATGCAGGCGTAGCCGGAGTCGTTTAGTCCGTTCTTAAAACTCCCCACTGTCATGTTGGTGAGTTCGCCGATGGCATCGTTGATTACCTCGTCACCGGCCTCCGAAAGTTCGTCTGAAGTCATGCCCAGCAAATGGCAGGTGCAGAGCCGAGCAAAATCGAGGTCGATGTAGAGATAGATCAGGCCGTTGACATCGCCGAGGAAACCGACCGTGCCGACCACATGAGGGCGGGCTCCATCCGGCAACGCCGAGGGAGTTGGCGCGACCTCTTTAGGCGAGGACGCCGCCGTCGTGAGCGTGGGCTCGCGACCGAGCATAGTCATAAAGACATGCTTCACGGCGCGGGAAATGTTATCCCGGATCAGGGATTCTGTGATTTGCTCGGTGGCAGGCATGGTGGAGGGAATGATGGCAGAGCCGGTGTTCGAGATTGTATCGGCGCGGGCACCAAATGATTTAGCAAGAAATGCACGTTGTCGCCGATTTCGCTCGAAACGGGCCATTCTGAGCGGAGGCTTCCTCCTCAACGTCTCTATCCGCGCCCGCCGTCGGCGGCCGCCGGTTCAGGAGACCGACGAGTCTTTTTCTGCTCCCAGCGGATCGCCGGCCTGATGGTATTCCTGCAGCTTGTTGCGCAGCGTGCGGATGCTGATACCGAGTTCGGCGGCGGCCAGAGTGCGGTTGCCGCCAGTCTGTCGTAATGCGGCCAGAATGGCCTGTTTCTCCAATTCATCGAGTCGCACGATCCGCTCCGGTCCGTCGGCGGCCAGAGCCTCGAATCCCGCCGACTCCGGGAACTCCGCCTCAGACAAAGGGGAGGCCAGGGCGGGTGTGGTCCCAACGTCAAACGGAGCGGTTGTGGATTCCGGCGACAGCGGGGCCATGGGCAGGCCGAGCAACGCCGCCGTCACCGACCGGCCCGACTCGGAGAGGATGACCGCCCGTTCCACCGTGTTTTGCAGTTCGCGCACATTGCCCGGCCAGCGGTAGGCGAGCATAGCCGACCGCGCTGAATCCGAGAACCCAGTGATCTTCACGCCGTGCTTGCGCGCGTAGCGCCGCAGGAAATGGTCGGCGAGGACAGCAGTGTCCTCCACCCGTTCCCGCAACGGCGGCACCTGGACCGGAAAGACGTTGAGCCGGTAGTAGAGATCCTGGCGGAAATCGCCTTTGCCCACTAGCCCGAGCAAATCGCGATTGGAAGTCGCGATGATGCGCACGTTGACCTTGATGGTGCGGCTGCCGCCGACGCGCTCGAATTCGCGCTCCTGAAGCACACGCAATAGTTTCGCCTGCAGATTGGCGGGGATCTCGCTGACCTCGTCGAGTAGTAGCGTGCCCAGATGGGCGAGCTCAAATCGCCCCTCACGACGCTCCGTGGCGCCCGTGAAAGCCCCGCGTTCGTGGCCGAAAAATTCGCTCTCGATGAGATTTTCAGAAACCGCGGCGCAGTTGACCTTGATGAAAGGCTGCGTCCGCCGCGGGCTGCGGCGGTAGAATTCCCGCGCCACCATTTCCTTGCCGGTGCCGCTCTCGCCCGTGATGAGCACGGTGGCGTCTGTCGGCGCCACGCGGTCGATCAACTGGCGCAGCCGCAGGATTGCCGGACTGCGACCCACCATCAGGCCATCCTTGTCATCCGGATCGTCGCTCAGCAATCGGTTGACGCTCAGGAGCTGGCGATAGGACTGGGCCTTCTTAAGGATGACATCAATCTGGCTCGGCGAAAAAGGCTTGAGCACGTAGTCAAACGCCCCGGCCCGCATGCAGCCCACAGCTGACTCGATGGTGCCGTAGCCGGTGACCATGACCACGAGGGGGTGCTCAGGCATGGCGGCCACCTGTTCGAGGAATTTCTGCCCGTCGCCATCGGGCAGCCGGATGTCGAGCAGCATGAGGTCGAACTGCTCGCGTTGCAGGAAGACCGCGGCCTCCGCCAGGCAACCCGCACAGCTCACTGGCAGCTTGTGCCGCTGAAAAATACTCTGGAGCAAATTCCGGACGACAATCTCGTCCTCAACGATGAGTATTTTCTCGAATGACATGCCGTACGGGTAGGTAAAAAGCCCAGCTACGCACCGACGCGCAGAGAGGGATGCCTCCGACTAAGACACGTGTCTGCCGCAATTCAAACAAATGTTCTGCGACCCTGGTTCACCCTTGCGCCAAGAGCGCCCCTACACGGCGAACGACTTCACCCGGAAGATAAGGTTTGGGTAAAAATTCCGTCGGCCCGCCAGTGGAGAGTGCGGCAACTAGTGGCCGCTGGTCGCGGCCGCTGGTCAGTATCAGCGGCACCCCTGGCACCAGCGTGCGCAGCAACTGGCAAAGTTCAAAGCCGGGCATGTCGGGCAGTTGGCAATCGACAATCACCAAGGCGATCTCGTCGCGATACTCGGCGAACAGATGAAGTGCAGCAGTCCCATCAGCAGCGTGCAAGACGGACTGCGTGAGCCGGGCCAGCAGATGCCCCATCAGAACCGCCAGAGTCGGTTCGTCCTCAACGAAGAGCACCATGCCAGGGTTTCCACCCAAAGTCGGTCCCCGCGCGCCGCCTGAGACAACCGGGGCATACATGTGCAAAGTTGAGGGCATGATTCGCTGTGCTTCGGCGAATTGGACTAAAACTTTACCAAATTCTTAAGATTTTTTCGCATTGTGCCGATATCCCGAGCAGACGCACTGCCTCCATTCCACACCTCCATGCGACTCCTTTCTTTTCTAACCGAGATTGAGCAGGCTCTCCTGCTCGAAGCCAATGCCACGGACAGTTCCCCTTGGGGAACAAGCCGCATGGTCAATTTTCACAACGGACTCGCGCGACTCACGCTGACCTGTGAGGCGGATCTGGGATTGCCGCGGGGGGTGATTTTGGTGCAGCGCTATTGCCTGGCCGATGGTTCATTCTGCCTGAAGGCGCAGTTGCAGTGGCAGGGCAGCGGAACGGGCCGCACTCTATCGGTATATGAAGTGCCTACTTTAAATTGGAAACTTGAGGCCTCCCGCATTGCCACGGAGTGGCTGGCTGGCCCGCCCGCAGAAGCTCTAACCGCAACCGGAGCTGGTGAGGAATATTCCCGCCTCGCTGCCACCGGTTGATGTTGAAGGGCTATGCCAACTTGACGTAAGCGACCGCGACATTGCCTAACCGCCTTCCGGGATCGCATAGCCGCAACGCTGGATAGCGGCGATTATTCGAGGGCTGGCGGATTGGCAATATGCAATAACTCTCTTGCCTAAATGCAATAACTATCTTGCATATTGGACATGAAGCATGAACCGGCAAATCCCTTTGTCTTCGGTCAGGTGATTGGTCCTGGCGCCCCCTTTTGTCCGCGACCGCAACTCGCGCGGAGCATTCGCGAAACGGTTGAAAACCGGCAACGCCTTGTGCTGCAGGGCGACCGGCGAGTTGGAAAGACAAGCCTGGTGGAGCACACGCTCGCCGAGGGAGACGGCTTATTGGTGTCAATCGACCTGCTCGGGTTGGCCTCGGTTGAGGATTTCATGGATCGCGTTCTTGCGCGGCTGGAAGCGACATTGTCGAGCAAGCGCGCGCTGACCAAACACCTGCCGCCGGACATGAAGGAGGCCCTGTCGATGGTGTCGTCGCTCCGCATCGACTTACCCTTCGTCCAGGTCGAAGCGAAACCGGTAAAGGCATCGACCGTCATGCAGGTCATGAGCCTCCTCGCGCGCGTCAATGAATGGAAGCCGCTCACGGTATTTTTCGATGAATTCCAGGAAATAGCCGACCGGCTCGATGAAAAGGCCGCCCCACACCTTCTTGGGGTCTTGCGTGGCGAGATGCAGCGCCATAGCCGCATTGCCTACATTTTCGCCGGAAGCGCCAAGGAGTCGCTGACGGAAATCTTCACCGCTTCGCCAAGCCCCTTCTATCAATCCGCCCGCATCCTGGAGGTCGGGCCTTTGCCGCGCGACGCCATGACGCGATTTCTTGACAGTCAATTCCTGTCGGGTGGCCGGGGCCTGGATGACGGCGTAATGGAGGCCATTTTCTCGCTCGCTGGAGACAACCCCAACGACCTCCAGCAACTCGCGTATCATTTGTGGGCGCGCTCAGCGCCAGGCCCTCTCGGGTTGACGGAGCTGCGCGCGGCCGTCGTTACGCTGATGGCGGAGGTGGCGCGCTCGGGTGAACGCGTTGTTGGAAACGCCACGCCGAATCAGCGGCGGATGCTATTCGCCCTCGCGCTTTGCGAGGGCGAAGCTGACGTTTTCGGCACTGCATTCCTAGAATTGGCCGGATTAAAAACGCACCAGTCCTCAGACCAGGCGATCAAACCCTTTCTCAAGGGCACACTGGCGGTGCTCGAAAAGCAAGGGAGCCGGGTGCGTTTTCGCGAAAGGTTCATGAGGATATGGGTGCTTGCGCGCGTGCTGCGAAATCCACGGCTGCTCCCTACCGGAATCGGTCACGCCGGGCAGTGGGTGGAGATGGTCCGCCCGCACCTTGCCGGTTTGCTGCAATAACGAAGAATGGGGGACGCTCGTTCGAGAATAGCCGGCGCTACCGCTGAACAAACTCGCCGATGCAGTCGAGGATCCAGCCTGCTTACGTCAGTGCATCCCTCATTAATGTATGGGGCCAGCCTGAGGCCGGTCCGGCCGCGAAAAATTCGCCCGGCGGCTGACACTTACTTTCCTATCAAGCGCTTTTAACTGGTGTCAACCGACAGCGTTGAACCGCGAAATCTGATCGCTACTCACACCGCGGTAGGCAGGAGCGATGCGGGTAACCTGCGCCAGGCTGTGCTGCACAGCTGCCAGTTCGGTCCGGGTGACCGCTAACTGCGATTCCAGCCATTCCATGCTGTGTTGCCGCCGGGCCAACAGGGCGGCAATGCGAGCGAGCGCCGGACCATCGACCACGGCCAGACTCAGCGCTCCGAGGCCAGAGACCAGGGGCGCAGCGCGGCGCTGCACTTCGCTCACAGCGGAAAAGTCGCGAGCCTGCAATGTGGCCTCCTCCTGTTCAACCACATCCTCGAGCGCGGTGAGCAATCGCGTAAACCTGCGTGCTGGACTTTCCATGGTCAGGCCACTCCGTGCAGACAGTCGCGAGCGTCCGACTCCTGTTTCATGAGCATCTCGGCCCAGGCGTCGCGCAGCTCGCGCAGCAAGCCCTCGACCTCGATGACCGGCGCGACCTGCTTGCGCAGATTGGCCTCAAGTAGGCGGCGGTTGTGATAGTCGTAAAGGCGGTTCAGCGACTGCGCCATTTCTCCGCCGGCCTCGAAATTGAGGCCGCTCTGCAGCTCGTTGATGATGAGCTGGGCCTTCTGCAGCTCTTGGTTGATCACCTCGATGCGCCGAAAATCATCCTCCGGTCGGGCAAACCCTTCACGGGCAAGCCGCAACGCCTTCAACGCCCCGTCATACAGCATAAGAACCAACTGCCCCGGGCTCGCGGTAAGGATTGTGTTTGTGCGGTAGGCCCGCACATAACCACTGGCAAGCATGGCGGACTAGGACTGGTCTTCGCTCAAATCGGGGGCGGCGAGAATCATCTGCCCCACGCTCTTGAGCACCGACATGGAGGGATAGCTCGGATCGGCAGCCAGCGCCCGCGCCCGGGCGACCACTTCGGGCCGGATGGCCGGCTGGTTCGCCAAGGCCGCACGCAGCTGGGCGGCATGCTCTGTGGAGAGTTGGTCGGCGCGGGGCGCAGCAAGCGGCGGAGTCAATTGACCTAGGCCGGCCAGTGCGTCGAGACGACTGGTCCGGTCTGAAGATGATGTGGAGGAAATCATTGGCTTCGGATTACGGAACGGTCAGCCACTGATGGACTGTTACAGGGAACGCCGTTGGTTTGTTGAACAAGGAGAATATCGACAAGAGAGGCAAAAACTTTAGCGGCCAGCGGAATTTGATTTTCCCCGCTGATCCGTCTGGACGGCCCGCACTGGCGGCAGGGTAGCAAATGTCGCGGCCGCTGCATAGGTGGCGAAGCGCGTGGGCGATTGCTGCACGATGGGCGTCAAGTCAGCCGGCACACCGCTGCTGCGCTCGGAATTCAGGAAATGGTGCCGGGCACTGTTGACCACCGCGGGATTGTCCGCCGCAAAGACATTGTCGAAGGACCACACTAACCGAACATCACCAATGGTCGCAAGTTTGGCTCGAACACCGAGAATCAACGGCTGGTAGGCTTGATAGGCGGTGATATCGATGAACAACACGCCGTCGACCGCATATTCGCGCCGTAGCACCGTCAGGAAATCGCGCGGCAGTGCGGTCGTGGAGGATATTTCCTCGACCCCGAACTGGCGGCGAAATTCCTGCCGCGTCAGGGCCACCACCTCGAAGCGGTTCTGTTTCTGCAGCTCTGTCGCGAATACCGGATCGAGCGCCGCGGCGCTTTCCGGTGGGGCGATCAAGCCGCCGCTTAATGGCAGGAGCACGATACGACGCATCCCGCCAAGACTGGGATCGGCGACATGGTTAATGGGCACGAAAAACGGGCCCGTCCGAGCCTGATCGGTGATCGCTGGCGTCTCGCAACCAGCGGCGAAAGTAAGAAGCGCGAGTGCGAGGAGCTGGTGGGCAAACGGCGTTGGGTTATGCATCAGCGAACGCTCCGTGCCAACGCGAGGCTGGTGATCCGTGCATCCATCCATCCCCGAATGACCGCCTGCAGGCGAGGTTTGTCGGCGAGCCAGCCAGCGAAACTCTCGCCGTGCCGGAGATAGAGCGCACGAAACCAGACCGGTGCGCGATGGAGCAGCCAGTGGCGGAACACTAGCCAACGCGGATTTTGCGCGCCGTAAACTACGCGAGCCACCCAGCACATGCCGCCATTGGGATCGTAGCTCTTGAAAAACGTATTGTTCATATATGTTTGTTGGTTCTGTGCTGCGGATTGCGCGTCGAGCATCGCAGTAAATGCATCTGTTAGAGAGGTGCGCTCGTCGGCGAGGCGGCTCTGGAGCGTGGCGATCTGAGCGTCGAGGTCTGTGTTGCTCTTCGTAAGGCTGCTTTGCTGCGAGGTATCAGTCGCCATGGCGTTGCTCAAATAGCTATACAACTTGGGCACAAAGGCAGTGCTGCCATTCAGGAAATAATTGGTGACATCATCCGGGTGGTCGGTGAGAGCGGTGGCAAGCTGACTGCTGTTCTTGATCGCGAGGTGGCCGGTGATGCCATCAAAGTCGATGCCAAGGTCACTGAGACTTTTCACGGAGCCCGTGGCGCCGCTAACGGCTTCAAACGCGAGCGATTGCAGCTGGCTTGCCCAACTTTGGACATCGCGGTTGTTGGAGAGCACCGCGGCCGTTACGGTGCCGCTTGTCGTGTCGATTTTGGTATCGTTTTCAATCAAGTCCTGGGTCGCGTTGAAGTTGGTAATAAATCCCTGGATAGCCGTCTGCATCGTGGCCGTGTCGCTCTGGACCTGCAATGTCTGGGTCGTCTCGCTGTTGACGGTCACGCTTAGACCAGTGATGCCGTGAACAGAAGCGTCGAGGGTGTTTGTCGTGCTTGAGAGGGTCGGGCCACCGTTGACCGTGAACAACGCATTCTTGCCGTGCACAAGCGCCCCACCGGTGGCGGAAGTGAGCCCGAGCGCTGCAAGCAGGCCGCCTGTAGTATCGCTGGCTCCGATGCCAACGTCGCCCGTTGTCTTGTTGACGAGCATCACGCGGTCATTCGCCGAATCGTAGGAAGCGGTGACCCCCGCGGCTGATTGGTTGATGCGATTCAGAATGGCGCCGAGCGTGTCGGTAGTGGTGTAGTTGAATGTGACGCCGTTAATCAGGAATGACCCGCCACTGGAGAAATCGCCAGTCAAGCCGGAGTTTGCGAGTGTCGCAGTCGTGGCGACGGTGCCCAGCAAGGCGGAACTCGACACCTTTGCCGCGGTGCCGTTGTTGGCCAGCTTCATCACGGCAAGAAAGTTACTGGTGTCGTTGGCCGCACCGAGCACGATGGGGCCGTTGTCACACGTGAGCGTAATGCCGTCAGCGAGAATGCCATGGCTGATATCGGCATTCGGATGGTAACTCGCCGTCACATGTCCGCCGGTGGCCGTGGAAATCGCGCCAAGGGCGTCCTGCAGCGAATCGGTGGGGGCGATGGTCACTTTTTGGCCGTTGACACTGAAGGTGCCGGCGGTCACGGCGGTGGCCGTGCGCAGGGTGGCGAGTGTGAGGCTGCTGACATCGGAACTGCCACTCAGATTAGCTCCGATATTTCCGGCACCGGTGATTTGCGCGGCCGTGGCCAACTGCGTGACCGCAAATTTGTAGTTACCAATTGCAGCGCCGGTCACGGAACTGCACTGCCATGTCGTGTTGGCCAAGTCCGACGAGACGTTGCGCGAGGTAAAGATATCGCCCGACCGCATGGATTGAAGCGAATCCTGCAAGTTTTGCAGCGAGGTCTGGATGGCCACAAGCGCAGTGGATTGGTTGGTATTGGAGGTCTTGCTGGTCTGGAGCGTCGTGACGGGTATGCTGTCGGCGGCGATCAATTGATCGACGATCGATTTCCAATCGAAGGCCGCGTTGGAGAGCAGTCCGGAAATTTGAATGCCTGACATGGTGGCTGGGTGGCGGGCATGATGACCCTTCCCCTAATATCGGCACGCGCGGGGTCGGCTTGAGGACTGATTGCTTTAGCGAAATCTGCACACGAAACGAAAATTAATTTGGAGTTGGCATAAAGATTTCCTCAAACCGCGCCGATAGCTCCACCCGTTGAGGCAAATGCCAAGACCGGCGCGATTCGGAGCCGCTCTCCCGAATCCGACCGCGACACGGACGTCGCAATCAGAATCAAGGAAGATCCCATGTCTGTTGTAATTAACACGAATTCCGCTGCCATCGTTGCCGCGGACAACCTCGCCACCTCAAATCAGAATTTGCAGAAGAGCCTGAACCGGCTCTCCAGTGGCTCGAAGATCGTAAACCCGTCGGATGACGCCGGTGGCCTCGCCGTGTCCATGACTCTCTCGGCCGCCGCCAGTCGCTCGGGGGCCGCCGCGACCAACATTGGCAATGCCGTCTCGTTTCTCCAGACGCAGGATGGCGTGCTGAAAACGGTCGGCAAGATGTTAGATCGCATGGGCCAGCTCGCGACGCTCTACGCGGATTCGACCAAAAACAGCAACGATAAGGTCAACTACCAGACGGAATACGGCCAGCTCCAGACTGAAATCTCCAGTCTCTCCAGCCAAAAATTCAATGATATCGCCCTGATGTCCACCATCAGCGTGAATACCACTGAGGGTGGCACGGGCACCGTGTCCCTGGCCAGTGTTGACCTGAGCACCAATGTCACCAGTCTCGCGAGCCTCGGCACCGCGTCGATCGACGACATCAAGACGGCGATCACTGATGTCGCCAAGGCCCGCGCGTCCAACGGCGCCGGCCAAAGCGTCCTCGGATTTGCCTCTGACGTGCTCGCGATCAACAAGACGAACCTCGAGGCCGCCACCAGCCGCATCAGCGATGTGGACGTGGCGGCGGAATCGACCCAGCTCGCCCGCTGGAACGTGCTCGTGCAGGCCGGCACTGCCATGCTGTCCCAGGCCAACCAGAGCGCCCAGACCGCGCTCAAGCTGCTGCAATAAGTCATCGGCCAAGACCCACCCCGCGCGGCCGGAGTGATTGCCGGCCGCGCGGAGCCCAAGCTCTCGCGGTTGTCTGTCCCGGGCTGGGGCCAAGGCCAGTGATGAGTGAAAGAGTCAGGAGCTGAAAGTGGGAGGCACCGGTCTCCCCGTCAGCGGTTCATTGAGAGATTATCCCCCATAAGTTTTTTGCGCGTCGCGCGGTTGCGGCACGCAAACCCATTTGCGGCATCTGCCGCATACGGCGCGGCCCGCGCCGACTATCAGGGCCCGTGGCGACGACGGAAGGTCGCAATTATCAAGGAAAGATACTACCATGTCAGTCGTGATTAACACAAACTACGCGGCAACGGTTGCCTCAGACAACCTCGCCGCTTCCAGCGCCAACCTGCAGAAGAGTCTCAACCGGCTCTCGAGCGGATCTAAGATCGTCAACCCGTCGGACGACGCCGGTGGTCTCGCCGTGTCCATGACGCTATCTGCCGCCGCCAATCGTTCCGGGGCAACGGCTTCCAACATCGGCAATGCCGTCTCGTTTCTCCAGACGCAGGACGGCGTGTTGAAGACCGTTGGCAAGATGTTGGACCGCATGAGCCAGCTCGCGACGCTCTACTCGGATTCCACCAAAAACAGCAACGATAAGATCAACTACCAGACGGAATACGGCCAGCTCCAGACTGAAATCTCCAGTCTCTCCAGCCAAAAATTCAATGATATCGCCCTGATGTCCACCATCAGCGTGAATACCACTGAGGGTGGCGCGGGCACCGTGTCCCTGGCCAGTGTTGACCTGAGCACCAATGTCACCAGTCTCGCGAGCCTCGGCACCGCGACGATCGACGACATCAAGACGGCGATCACTGATGTCGCCAAGGCCCGCGCCTCCAACGGCGCTGGCCAAAGCGTCCTCGGGTTTGCCAGCGAGGTGCTGGCAGTCAACAAGACCAACCTCGAGGCCGCCAACAGCCGCATCACCGATGTGGATGTTGCCTCGGAATCGACCCAGCTCGCTCGCTGGAACGTGCTCGTGCAAGCGGGCACCGCCATGCTGGCACAGGCCAACCAGAGTGCCCAGAGCGCACTCAAACTGCTCCAGTAAGGAACCCTGCACAGGGATTGTCCTGATTCGCCCATGTCCCGGCCGCTATTCGTGTGGCGGCCGGGGCTAAGCGGACCACCGGCAAACTCCCTGCGGAGGCCCCGGCCACGAACCCTGTCGTGTTGGTTTGGGGTGTGCGCTCAAGGCCCCGGCTCTTTGCCGGGGCCTTCGCCTTTTCCCGAATTGGCCGGGCCAGTCAACACAGCCCTAAAGGTTTTCCGCCGGGCGACGATACAAGGGTGGTAACCACTCCAATCCTCCCGCATGAATACCGACGGCGTCGTTTCCCTCGAGCCCAATCCTGAGCGTGTTTCGGAAACTTCCGCCCCTCCAGCTGCCCCCGCGCCCACTACGCAACCCCAGCGGCGCGGCCTCGCCTCCGCCCAGGTCTGCCCCGGCTCCCGGACCTGCATCGTCGTCGGGAGCCTCGACGACGTGGAGGGCCTCGACCTCGGTGTCTACCCTAACGTCATGTGGTTCAGTCGCGATCGGGCGATGCCCGCCCGCTTCCGCATCGACCGCAGGAAGCTCCTCATTGTGCCGCCCGGCAGTGTCGACCTCCCCCGCCTGTCGTCCGCCCTCACCCAGTTCATCGAACTCGACGCCATCCGCCTGCCCTCGATCTTTCTGACCGACGAGATCGTCGGCGAATCCGCCCCGGTCTACCTGAACACCATCGAGACCATCTTCGCGCAATGCGAAATGCACCACCGCGGCCGCGAATTCCGCGAACAACTGGGCTTCATCTACCAAAGAAACGTCCTCGCCAACCTCTCTGCATATGTGCGCCACCGTGTGCCGCGCACCTGGGCCGGCGCGCTCAAGGGCGTGCCCGCCTTCATTTGTGGCGCGGGACCATCGCTCGACGCCTCTGCCGCGAAACTGGCGGAATGCGCCCCACACGGCGTGGTGTTCGCCGCCGATTCAGCCGTCCGCGCCCTGAGCAAGCGCGGCATCACGGTCGACTTCTCTGTCACCGTCGATTCGCGTAAATCGCCGGAAAACTGTCTGCCGCCTGGCACACGCCTGCCGGACAGGGTGATCTTGGCGAACTCCGCGCCGCCGGCCTGGATAGAGGCCATGCCGCCTGAGCGCGTATATTTTCTCTCGAGCTGCCAGTTGACCGAAGATGAGCTGGAAAAATTCGGCTTTCGCCAGACAGCGATTGAGACCAAGGAAAACTGCGGCATCACGGCTTTCGAACTCGCCGTGCACCTTGGCTGCCAGCCAATCTACCTCTTCGGCATGGACCACGCCGTTGACACCAAGGATCCCACTCGCCGCCATACTCTCGACCTCGCCACGAACCTCCAAGAAGAACACAAAAAGAATCTGAAGGAGACGAAGAACCGGAACTACGCAAAGGTGCCCGGTAATTATCAGGACGAGATCGCTACCGCGCTTTTCCACGAATGGAGCTATCTGGACAAACGCTGCACTTTCCTGCCCGCCGGCCTCGTGCACAACGTCATCGACCGCGGCGCCCGCTTTCGCAACACCACCATCGTGCATCCCGATGCCTTCGCCGTCGATCCGGCCTGGTCGGGAAAAGCCGCACGGCTAGCCCAGTTGGCGGTGGCCGAGCCGATTGACGAACGGGCATGGGAAAGGCTCCGCGAAGTCTTCACCCGCCTTGCGCGCAAGGCGGAGAAAACGATCGCCGACGCCCAACTTGAACTCGGCCGCGGCCGCAAGCGGCGAGGATTCGAGATCCTGTTTGACCTCTTCCGCGACACCCAATTTCACGTCCTTTTCGGCAACTATTTCCTCAGGATACGACCGCCGCTCCTGCACTCGGCCGAGGTTCATTCCAGCCTCTGGCCGCGGCTCTTCGACGAGTGCCGCGTGCTGTGCGCCCTGGCAAAGAACCTGCGCTGACGAACTCCGCGCCACCCGCTCCCGGCTCATGAGCAGTCCACGGTCGATACCCCCGAGGTTTTTCCGCGCATGAACGAATTGCTCCTGCGGAACCTTTTTCCCGGCGCAACCAGCTGCATCCTGATCGGAGAGCCCGGAGCCGATGTCAGTGCCGACCTCCGTCACTATCGCCACGCGCTTTGGTTCACCGACGCCGAGGGCGCCCGCGCCGACTCTGCCAGCCTCAGTTCCGCGGCCACTCAGCATATCATCGTGGATGCCTCGCCTGCACCAGATTTCGCCTCCCTACTGGCGCGATTCATAGGCAAGGACCCGCGGCATCTGCCGTCGCTCTATGTGACGCGGACCGTGCTTGAACGCTCCCAATCCGCCTTCGAGGGCGCCATCGAAAAAATCCACGCCATCCTCCAAGAACAGCATCAGGCCCGGGAGACGCGGCAGAAAGACGGTTTCATCTGGCAACGGCACCTTTTCCAAAACGTAATCGCCTACGCGCAGCAGCGACTGCCGGCCGCTTGGAAAGGTGCGCTCACCGGCCTGCCCGCCTTCGTTTGCGGCGCGGGCCCTTCGCTCGATGTTTCCGCCCCGCGGCTCGCCGCCGCCGCTGGTTGCGGCATCGTTTTCGCCGCCGATTCGGCACTGCGGACGCTCGCGCGCCACGGCGTGGCGGCGGACTTTGCCGTCTCAATCGACGCCGCCAAGCTGCCCGCCAAATGCCTTCCACCCGGCGCGCCGCCCACCCGCGTAATTCTGGCGAACACCAGCCCGCCCGAGTGGCGCGACGCGCTGCCGCCGGAGACGGGATGGTTCGTGTCGGGCAACCAACTCACCGAGGACTGGCTCGATGCGCAGGGCGTGGCCCGCACCGCCATCTGTGCCCAGGAAAACTGCGGCGCCACCGCCCTCGAACTGGCGCGCTTCCTAGGCTGCGCGCCCATCTATGTTTTCGGCATTGACCTCGCGGTCGACGCCGCCCGGCCTGCCCAACGCCACGCAGCCGACGCCGACGCCGCGCTCTACCGCGACTCGGGCTACAATCCCGACCAACACCTTCCCATCGTGCCGGGAAATTATGCCGCGAGCGTGCCTACCTTTGCACCCGGCGACTGGCGCGCCCTCAGCACCCGCATCGCAGGCTGGCCCGCCGGCCTCGTGTTCAACGTCACCGACCGCGGCGCGCGCTTATCCAACACGACCCTCGTGCGTCCGGAGCATTTCGTACTCGCCACATCCGCGGGCGAAAAGTCTGCCGCCCTGGCCCGGCTCGCGACGCCGGCCAGGCTGGGGAATGCCACCGCCACCCTCGCGGTCATGCGCGACACCGGCCGCCGCGCCACCCGTCTGATAGAGCCGTTGCGCGCGAGCTTGGGCGCCGCCGGACCCCCGGCCGCCGCCAAGCTGTTTCGCCATTTTTTCGGCGACCCGGACGTGGGCCGCATCCTCGGCGCCTTTTCATTCAAACTCATGCCCCACCTGCTGCCTCCTGTGGAGGACGACGCTTCGTTATGGCACTCCCTCATCGAGGAGTTCGCCGTGCTCGCCCAGACTGCGGCCAGCATCAATCCCGACTAACCGCGTCTTCCATGGACAAAAAAAACGCCCTCATCCTCAATTTCACCGCCAACACCTACCACTGGGGTTGCTACGGCACAGCCTCCGAGATCTACCTCTCGCTTGTCGACCGCGGCTATCTGGTCAACTGGCTTGATGTGCGCACGACGCATTCGCTGGCGCCGACCCCGGCGACAACTCAGGATTTCGACGACGCCAAGTTTGTCCGACGTTTTTTTGACGCCAACAAGCCCGTCTACCACGCCCTGAGCCAGGCCGACGTGGTGGTGGTGAACGGCGAGGGCACCCTGCACCGCTTGCACACCGGGCCGACCAATTTGCTCTTCCTCATGTATGCCGCGAGAAAGTTTCTCGGCAAACCTGTGCACCTGATCAACCACTCGTTTTTCCCTTCCGGCGATGAGCAGCCTAACGAAAAGGTCGACCCGCTCTACCGCGGCGTCGCGGCGATGCTGACGCGCGTGGTGCCGCGCGAGACCGCCTCGGCCGCAGTGATCCGGCGGCTCGGTCTCAAAGTCGAGCAGGGCTTCGACTGCCTGCCGCGTTTCATCACGCGGCACTCAGTTCCGCCGGCCACCACGCCAGCCGGTCCGCTCGTGCTGTCGGGCGGCGTCAATCTCACCCGCGAAACGGCCAGGGCCATCGCGCAAGCGGTCACCGGGACCGGCGGCAGCGGGCGGCGCATCTGTTTTCTCACCGGCGCCAAGAGCAGCCCGGCGCAGGAAGACGCGGCCACTTTCGCGCTCATGCTTGAGGTCATCCCGGAGCTGGAGTTGGTTGATGCCACCAGCATGAAAATGTGGCTTGAGACCATGGCCCACGCCAGTTGTGTCATCTCGGCGCGCTTTCACCATACGATCGCCGCCGCCGCCCTCGGAACACCGGTTGTGGCTTTCCCCAGTAACACGCCTAAGGTGGAGGCAATCTGCGATATGTTTAAGCTGCATCCTCCCATACCGCCGACCGATCCTCACTTCGTCGAAAAGACCCGCCTCCAGGTGCAGAGCGCCCTCAATGGGCAGGCTCCGACCGTTGGCGAAACCACGCGGCGAACGATTCTGGATTTGGCCGAAAATAATTTCTCCGGCCTCTGACGCCCACGGCGGGTATATTGGTCTGCCATACCGAACGCGCCGTGCCGGTATCATCCATCCGAAACACCCGCCGTGTCGTTTACCCGAGTGTAGGCCTGATCTGGCCGAAAATCTCGAGGGCCTGCCGCAGAATGTCTTCCATCTGCTCTGGTTCGATTCCCGCTGCGGCAAAGATCTCGGGCGTGGTCAACCAGTAGGCCGTTTCACCTGTGAGACCGTGTCCACCACGCTCCGCGGCGCCCGCGGCCAGATTAAGCACCGTCGCCAGAGTCGAGACCCGGGTGTCAGGGGCATAATGATCCTTGATCGCCTCGATCATCGTCCGCGGGAAACGCCACTCGGTCAAAATCACAGCGGCCGCCTCACAATTCGTGAGTCCAATGAGGCCAGTTTCCATTTCGGCCAGTCCGCCGCTCACGACTGAAGGATGCCCCCCGGCATAGACCGCACTGCGTGTGAGGCGACTGAGGGCGACCTTGCCAACCGAGCGGAGCAGACCCACAGTGTAGGCCAAACGTGGATCGGAGCCGGTTTGGCTGGCCGCAGCCTCCATGACAAGCGCGGTGAGCACGGAGTTCTCACGCATCTGCAGACCGGTGATCCCGTAGAGCGGAAAATCCTGGTCGATAAACTGCACGGTAGCCGCCAGCCCCGCAACCCGGTAAACCTCGCCAAAGCCGATGCGCGCCAAGGCCTCCTCAATCGAACCGTGCGGCTGCCCCGGATTGTAAAACACGCTGTTACTGATCCGAATGATCCGAGTTGTGAGTGAAGTGTCGCACCGGAGCAGATTCGCCACGGCCTGCAAATCCGCGTTCACGTCCAGCAGCATGTGGCCGAGTTCGGCCAGAATCCGCGGTGCGGCCGGCAGGGTCTTGACGACATGCAGCAGCATCTCGCGCGGGATTGCAGTTGCGATCATGGATACTGTCTTTCGGCTCAATTCTCTGTAAGTTTAATCCAATCAGGTATGCCGACACCCACCACCGGCCAGACACGGTGAACCGCGCTGGAATCGAGCTCAAGTGCAAGCTGGGTTGACCGATTGAAGGAGGGCAAGGCCACAACCTCGCGCAGGAAACTGGCCCACTTTGTTTTCACCACGATGATCAGCTCTGCCAATCCAGAGGCCGTCAGCGGCCATCTTCCCTCCACCGATGAAGTCATCCAGAATCGGATAGACGCCTGTCCGAAACTTGCGTCGCTACAGAGTATCAATCGCGCCCTCACCCAGTTGGTCAACTGCGACCAGAGCCTGAATTCCCAGATCGCCGAAGTCATCCGGCGCGATCCGTCGCTCACGGCCCGGCTGTTGCGGATGGTCAACTCAGTGTATTTCGGCCTTTCGACTCGGGTGAACAACATTGAGGAGGCGGTCTTTTTTCTCGGGCTGCGCCAGATTCGCGAGCTGTCGATGGCCACGCCTGTAATTGAGGATCTTGAGAAGATACAGCAGAACACCGCTGGAAATCTGCCGTGGAAAGACCTCTGGAGCCACAGCATCAGCACGGCCATACTCACCCGCGAGATCCTTGCTTCCACACCCCTGCACATTGACGACGACACCGACTATCTCGTCGGACTTCTGCACAATGTCGGCAAGGCGGTGATGGCCTACTCGTTTCCAGAGGAACTGATGACGCTGATGGAGACCAAGACGGCCAATCCGCAGGAAGTCTGCCATTGCGAGCGCGAACTAATCGGCTGGGACCACGCCCGCATCGGTGCGCATTATCTCGGCCGGCATCAAATTCCTGAAGAAATCACCCTCGCCGTCCTCTATCACAACGATCCGGCAAGAGCCCCCCGCCATCGCCTATTCGCCGCCGCTGTGCAAGTGGCCGACTACATCGTCCGCCACGCCGGCATCACCGGCGGATTCGAGAACATCGATCCGATCACCCCGGACTCCTGGCTGCAGCTCGACGGTTGGGAAATGCTCTACGGAGCCGACGGAAGTGAGTCCATGCTCGCCCGCGCCGCTTTGGCCAACTGCGTCCAGCGGCTGCCTTCGATGTTGCAAGGCCTACTGTGACATCCGTTGAGGCTCAATCCACCGGCCACCTAACCGATAACGAGGGAGTGCACCCATGTCTGCTGTGATGAATGAACCCGAAGCGGGCACCACCGATACGGTGTCGCCACCCGATGCTTGGCTCGGCCCTTGGGCCACCAGCGCCGATCCCGTTTACTGTCGCGACCTGCTTGGCCGGCTGCTCTCCGCCAATCTGTCTTTTGCGCGCAAATTTGGGCAGGCGTTGGCCGCCTTGCCCGGGATGGAAATGCAGCAGCTCATTTATCCTGAAGACCGTCCTGCCATGGCCGCGATTGAGAAGGAACTCACCCACCCGCCCTATCGCGCCACCTGTGAGCAGCGCTGCTTGACCCCCCAGGGCGTGCGCTGGTTCGCCTGGGAAAAAACTGCGCTGCCCGACGCTACCGGCGCTGTCGTCGCCATTCGTGCCGTCGGTCGCGACATCACCCGCCAGCGCCTCGCCGAGGAACAGTTCTACCGGCTTTCGCGCGCCGTCGAGCAGTCCCCGGTCGCCATCGTCATCACCGACCCCGCCGGGCACGCCCAATACGTGAACCCCAAGTTCACCGAGGTCAGCGGCCGCACCCTCGAGGAAATCCTCGAGCGCAACCTCCCCGTGCTGCGCGACGGGCATGCCAGCGAGGAATCCTACCAGCAATTCTGGGCCACCGTGCGCGCCGGCAACGAGTGGCGCGGCGAATTCTCCACCCGCCGGGCCGACGGCTCCACCATCTGGGAGTCCGCCAAGGTCGCCTGCCTGCGCAGCCCCGCCGGCGAGATCACCAATTTCCTCTGCCTGCGCGAGGACATCACCAGCCGTAAGGCGCTCGAGAGCGAGTTGCGCCAGGCCCACAAGATGGAAAGCCTCGGCACCCTCGCAGGCGGCATCGCCCACGATTTCAACAACCTGCTCGCCATCATCCACGGCTACTCCGAACTCTGCCTCGACGGCGTGGTCGAGCCCGCCATGTTGCAAAAAAGCCTGCGCGAGATCAACCACGCCGCACAGCGCGCCAGCGGCCTCGTGAAGCAAATCCTCACTTTCAGCCGCAAGGCCGAGGTTCGCTTCACTCCGGTTGACCTGAACCAGCTCACCCGCGACCTCGTGGCTCTGATGGCGGAGACGTTTCCCCGCACCGTCACCTTCCAACTCGCGCTCGCCGACAAGCTCCCGCCGCTGCTGGCCGATCAAAACCAGCTCCAGCAGATCGTGCTCAACCTCTGCGTCAACGCCCGCGATGCCATGCCCCAGGGCGGCGTCATCAACGTCACAACCGGGGTGCATTTCGGCACAGAACTGCGCCAGCACCCCAAGGCCGAACCCACCCGCCGCTACGCTAGTTTCGACGTCTCGGACACGGGCACGGGCATGACGCCAGAAGTGCGCGCCCGCATCTTCGAACCGTTTTTCACCACCAAACAGGAAAGCAAAGGCACCGGCCTAGGCCTGGCGGTCGTTTACGGTATCGCCGCAAGTCACAACGGCTTCATCGACGTGGACAGCACGCCCGGCGTCGGTAGCACCTTCCATGTGCACCTGCCCCTCGCCACTGACGCGCGCGTTGCGGTGTCGGCCGCCAACATTGTGGATTTTCCCGGCGGCACCGAGCCGCTCCTCGTCGTCGATGATGAAGGCCCGCTGCGCACCCTGCTGACGACCGCCTTTACCCGCAAGGGTTACCGCGTCACCTCAGCCGCCACCGGTCTGGAGGCCATCGAAATCATCGCCGACACTACGCGTGCCATCGCCGCCGCGCTCCTCGACCTCAACATGCCTGGAGCCAACGGCATCGAGGTGCTTCGGGTGATTCGGGCGGCCCGGCCCCAGTTGCCAGTGCTCATCATCAGCGGCCATATCTCGCCGGAGACCCGCGCGGAATTTCAACTGCTCAGCCAGCGGGATTTCGTGCAAAAACCCTACCGACTCGACGAAGTGGGACGCCGCCTGCGCATCCTGCTCGACGCCGCGGTTACCAGCCCGGCCTGAGGTTTGCGCACAGCGCACGCGGAATTCGCTTCAGTAGTGCCTCGCTCGGGCCGATAGGAAAGCCGGGCTGCATCGGGACTATCCACAAAATGGACTGTCATCACTTCCATGAATCATCGCGAACCGTTGCCCGCGCCGGGCGGCGTGGGGCGGGCACTGCAATACACAGTGCTGCTGCTCCTCTCTGTCCTGGGTGCCACGCGCGCCGGCTCGGAAGTTCACTTCGCCTTGGAATCGCTCACACCCTCGCCGCTATCTTATCTCGCGGTCGTAGGGGCTCTGCCGCTGCGATTCCAGGAAGCACTTCCACCGCCGGACCTAGCCGCTGGGCACCCAACCGAACTATCACTGCGTTCCGCTGTCCTGCCGGACCATCGCGATTCCGCTTCTGCCAAAGCGGTCACCGTAACGGCATCGGACTCGGCCCCGCCCACTCCATCCATAGCCACTTTCCGCCCAAGACCCAACCCGGCCACGTCATTAACGGCGCAGCCACCTGTGGCGCCACCACCGCCGCCTTCAATTTTGTCTGACGAAATGAGGCCCAACACCCGACCGGAGGACTTCCTGCCCTACTTCCAACTGCCCGGCGCGTCACTGCCGATTGGTGAGGTGGCGGCCGGTGCCCCGGCGCCCGGCAAGTTGCCGGCCAGCACCGCGAACTATACACAGAAATGACTACCCCTCGTCCACCCGGCGCCGGAACCTTGGTTTCACCTAAACACGCGCTGACCCTGCTCGCACTGCTCGGCTTGGCCGCGGCGGCGCCGGTCGAAGCACCGAGCCCGGCTCCGGCGGCCAAGGCCGCCGTAGCGGTCCCCGCCAAGCCGGCCGGCGCACCGGCCGACCGGGAATTTCAGGGTCTCCTCAATCTCGGGGCCAGCCTAACCGATCGTGGTGACTATGCAGCGGCAGAAATCGCCTATCGTCAGGTCTTCACTAAAAACGCTCCCGACGAACTCACCAAACCTGCCCTGCTGGGTCTGGCCCGCATGCATCGCAAGCAGGGTTCCCTCATTAAAGCTGCCGCCATCTACGAAAAATTCCTCAAGGAATACCCCAACGACGACCGCGTGCCCGATGTCCTCCTCGACCTCGGACGCACCCTGCGCGCGATGGGAGCGCCCCAGCTTGCCCTCGCACGGTTTTACAACGTCATCAACTCAACCCTAAAGCTCCCCACCAGCGAGAGCCTCGGGCACTATCAGTTGCTCGCCAAAACCGCCCAGTTTGAAATTGCGGAAACCCATTTCCAATGCGGCAACTATGTCGAATCGAGCAAATTTTTCTCCCGGCTCCGCATGCTCGATCTTGCCCCTGCTGACCGGGCGCGCGCCCACTTCAAGTCTGCCTACGCCCTCTATCTGGCCGGCGATCTCGACGGCACGGTCACCACGCTGCGTTCCTATTTGGAGCAATGGCCGGACGATGAGAACGGTCCCGAGGCCCGCTATTTGCTCTCGGTCAGCCTCCGGACGCTCAAACGTCCGCAGGAGGCGCTCACCGCCACCATTGAACTGCTCCGGGTTGAGAAGTCCCGCACTGCCGCCAATCCGAAACTCTGGGCCTACTGGCAGCGCCGCACCGGCAACCAGCTCGCGAACGATTTTTTCCAAAACGGCGACACCCGCAACGCGCTCGTAATTTATAAGGGACTCGGCCTGCTGGGCGACGACCCCGGCTGGCGTTTGCCGATCAGTTACCAGATTGCGCTCTGCCAGGAACGGCTAGGAGACCTTGATCGCGCCGTTGCCACCTATCGGGCGATTATCGAAAATGTGGGGCCTAAGCCCGCGACCCCCGACCTGGGTGACATTGCCCGCATGGCCGCTTCGCGCCTGACCCACTTGGATTGGAAGGAAGGCGTTAGCCGCCAGTTCACCTCCCTCTTTGACACGACCACCGGCCGCACTCCAACTGTGGCCAAGCCTGCTCCATCTCATGACCCCAACGGAAACCCTCCAGCAGCATCACCAACTCTGTGACGAACTCTACCAGTGCGCACTGGCGGAAAACCGCTTCCTCCGCCAGCACCAGCGCCCGCTAGACGCCGCCATGACGGAACAGAAGCGCGCTCTGCTCGTCCGGCTGGACGAGTCTCTGGCAGCTTTGCGCATCGTCCCCGCCGGTCGCGCCCGCGATTCCGCGACCGATAACCAACTGGAGCGCACGCGCAGTCGCATTCTTCAGATTCTCGAACTCGACAAGGAAAACGAACAACTGCTGCTCCGTTTCAGCCTTGCCGGAGCTCGGCCCGCCACGCCGACGACCGGCCCCTCACCGTCGCTCCTGCAGAAAATCTACGCCCGCTGCAGTTGAGTGCTGGAGCACCCGGCCAGGTTTCTCTGCGCGGGTAGCCGCCCGGCTCAATGAGTGCCGAACTGGGATCCCGGCGTCCATGGATCAATGGGTGGGTTTGACGGGGAAACGATGCGACCGGACGCCCCGCTCGGTCTGACCGGTCTCCAACAGTGAACTCACGTCCTGCAAGCGCCGCTGGACCTCGCCGACCAGCGACGGGAGTTCACCTTTGCCCAACGGTATTAGCTGCAGCACGGATTCGTGAGGCAGCGGCGGACGCTCGGCGGTTCCGTCCGCGCAAGCCACCGAGCGCAGCCACTTGGCGCAATGGAGCAGGCAGGCCATCCGGGCTTGGGCTGCGCTGGCGCGCGGCGCATATTGCCAGCGCACCGGTTCACACATCAGGCGGGGAAATCCCCAGTGTTGCAGCAGCGCCGAGCCGGCGTCGGCTTGGGTGAAGCCCAGCAATGCGCGCTCCGCCTCGATCGTTTCGCGTGGGAAACCCATACTCGGAAAAACCAGATGGCGTTGTTGCCGCAGGGCCCATTCATCGATCACGACCATGCCTATCGAATGGAGCAATCCGACCGTGTAAGCCACATCGCGATCTTGGCCGGTGCGCACCGCGAGGATCTCCGCGGCCAGCGCACATGCCACGGATAGTTTCCACAGGTCGTCGGCCTCGAGGCCATAGACTTCGAGCGGGCGCACCAGCACCTGCGAGGCCACCGCATAGGAAACCATGTCGTAAACCTGGGTGTAGCCCACGCGGTTGACCGCCTCCTCCACCGTGAAACAGCGCGTGCCATTGCTGAAAAAGGCGCTATTGCCCATCTGTAAGACGCGCGCGGCAATCGCCGGATCCAGCCGCACGAGCGCCACAATTTCATACATGGAGGAATTTCCGTCCGAAAGCAGTTGTTTCAACCGGGGCAGCACCTTGGGCGCAGACGGCAGATGCTTCAGATCTCGCACAAGATCGTGCGGCGTCTGCAAACTAGGCGGGAGCACTGCGGAGTCGGGACTCATGGTTCCGACAGAGGTTATCGGCGCGAATAGGGCGCGACTTTCGCACAAAATTTACCACCGGCTCTACAATCCCATCGTTTTCCTGGGTCTCATGGGGCTGCGGCGCGCTCGCTGTTTTTTAACTACCGCTCCGCGCAAGGACAGCGCGGCTCCAAGTTATACCAAACAAAATCAACCGCAGCCCGGTGCGACAGATCTGCTGATCATCGAGCAGCAGAACGCCCAGGGGGGCACAGGCATGGGCAAGCGCTTAGCTCCTCGATAGAGACTGGCGGATTTTGGCCATTAGCACCGGGATATCAAAAGGCTTGCGCAGCAGGGCGAACCGGGGGTCGGCCTCAAGTCGGGTGAGATCGGCGGTTTGGGTGTAGCCGGTGCACACAATGACGTTCAAGTTGGGGCGATACTGGTGAATTTGCGCTGCCAGTTCATATCCATCCATTCCCCCCGGCATGATCATGTCCGTGAGCAGCAGGTCGATTTTGTCGCCCTGCTCGCGCCACCGCACCAGGCCTTCCGTTCCACTGACCGCCTCCACCACGATGTAGCCGTGACGCCGTAGCGCCATGCAGACCATGTTACGCAGGCTGTTTTCATCCTCGACCACCAAAATGGTTTCCCCCTGGCCCGGTGAGACATTAGGCCTGACTTCGCCCTTCGCGCCGATCGGCAGGGGAATTTCGCATTCGGGCAGATAAACCCGGAAGCTCGTGCCCTGGCCGAGCACGCTTTTCACTACAATCCAGCCGTTATGCTGCTTGACGATGCCGTGGACGGTGGCAAGGCCGAGCCCGGTGCCTTTGCCCACTGCTTTGGTGGTGAAAAAGGGTTCGAAAATCCGCTGTAGCGTTGCGTCGTCCATGCCGCACCCCGTATCCGAGACGGTGAGGCGAACGAAACGCCCCGGCCGGGCCTCGCTATTCGTGGAGGCGGTCTCGGCCGTGATGACGATGGCCTCGGTGGAAAGCAGCAGTTGCCCGCCGTGGGGCATCGCGTCGCGGGCGTTGATGCACAGGTTGATGACCACCTGCTCCAACATGCCCGCATCGGCCTCGACGCACAGCGCGGTTTTGTGGCGTTGGTAGGAGATCTTGATGTTCTCGCCTAGCAGCCGGCGCAACATCTTGGTCAACCCGTCCACCAAGGTGTTCAGGTCCAGCAACGCCGGCGTCATGGCTTCCTGCCGGCTGAACATCAGCAACTGCCGCGTCAGCGTGGCCCCGCGCCGCACCTCTTTTTCCAGATCCTTTAGCGAAACAAGCGTCCCACGGTCCAAGGCGTGCTCATCCTCCAGCAGACCCAGATACATCAGGACAGCGGCGAGGATGTTGTTGAAATCGTGCGCGATGCCGCCTGTCAGCAGGCCGATCGCCTCCATCTTCTGCGCCTGGAGGAGCTGCGCTTCCAAAACCTTTCGCCTCGTAATATCCTGTTTCACGGCGAGAAAATGCGTGATTACGCCGGTCTCCGTTTTCATCGGCGTGATGGTAATATCCTCGGTGAAGAGGCTGCCGTCCTTGCGTCGGTTGGTGATCTCCCCGCGCCAGACTTTGCCCGCGACGATTGTGGTCCACATCCCTTGGTAGAACGCCGGCTCATGTTGGCCCGATTTAAGCAGTTGTCCCGGCGTCCGGCCGATGGCTTCCGCGGTGCTGTAGCCGCTGCCCTCAGTGAAGGCGGGGTTGGCCCACTCGATCATGCCGTCGCGGCTGGTGATGACGATGGCGTTGGCCGCCGCCTCAAGCGCCCCGTTCACCAGACGCAAGCGCTGGTCGGCCGACTTGCGCTCGGTGATGTCCATGACCGATACGATTTTGCCCTGCAACGGATCGGCCGGATTGAGCAGGCTGAAACCCATCCGCACGTCGATGATTTTGCCGTCCTTACGGAATAACTGCGTTTCCAACGACCCCAAGCCTTCCTTGTGATAGATGTCCAGGCCGACCCGGAGAAACTCCGCCTGGGTGGGATACAGAATTCGCGCACTTTTTCCCAGCAATTCCTCGCGGGAATAGCCAGTGAGGGTGCACAGGTAATCGTTGGCCTCCATCAAGACGCGGTTGACGAACATACCGATTCCCACTGGCGTCGCATGGAAGATGCTGCGCATCTTGGATTCGCTTTGTTGCAACGCCTCCTCATGGGCGCGAAGTACAGAAATATCCAATGCCGTGGAAAGCAGCCGGCGTTGGCCGCCGATGACCACGATTTCGGTGTTGAAGAGGCAGCGGATCTCGCGACCGCCGCTGGCATGGAGCACCAGTTCCTCGGCGGCGATCTCTCCCTGACTGCGGAGGACCTGCAACAGCCGCGAATGTTCGGCCGCAGTCATCAGCCCCAGTTCGACCGCCGTGCGTCCTAGGACTTGGTCGCGGCTGAAAAGGAAGGTATCCAAGAAGGCTTTGTTAACATCAAGAAATGAGCCGGCCTCCTCGTCGTAGGCGCTGAGGAATGTGATCACAGGCGCGTGCTGGAAAAGCCGGAAGAATTTCTCTTCGCTTTGGCGCAGGGACTCGGCCGACCGCCGCCTATCGGTGATGTCGGAAAAAACTGTCGCTAACTGGCCGGGCTTCGGACGGAAAGCAATCACCTCGAGATACCGGTTCAATCCGGCACTGTAATCTTCGAAATGCTCCGGCTCGCCGCTCAACGCGACTCGACCATAACGTTGGCCCCACCCTGACTCGACCGCCGGCATCAGGTCCGACACTGTTTGGCCGACCACGTTGGCGGCGTGCAGCCCGGTCAGGCGCTCGAAAGCCGGATTGACGGCGAGGAACCGGTAATCCACCGGCCGGCCCTCAGCATCGCACACAATCTCATGCACGGCGAAGGCGTCCAACATGCTCTCGAACAGGATGCGGTAGTCCTGCTCTTTTTCCCGCAACGCCGCCTCGGCCTGCCGTCGCTCGGTGACATCTTGCACAAACACGACCGCCGCGGGCTGCCCTTGGTAGAAGATCGGCGAGGCGGTCGCTTCCACCGGCACCTCGGTGCCATCGAGCCGGAGATAGATTTCCGCCTGCGACGGAGCGACCCCCTTCTGGCCTTGGATCACCTTCGCGGCGCGCTTTTGAATGCTTTCGTGGCAACTTGGGTGGATGCGGGAGAGCACCGGCTGGCCGAGCAGTTGCTCAGGTTTCTCCGCCCCAAACAGCCGCAACGCCGCCGGATTGAGGTAAGCGAACTTCATGTCCAAACTTAAAAAGGCCGCGATGTTCGCCCCTTCGACCACCGAGCGAAAACGCTCTTCGCTCTCGCGCATCGCCTCCTCGGCGTTACGGCGCTCCGTGATATCCGCCGTCGTTCCATGCAGCCGCACCAACGTTCCGTCGGGGGCGAATTCAGGTTCCGCCCGGATCTGCACCCAGCGGATTTTGCCCTCACGCACGATCCGGATTTCAACCTCCGCTGGCTTTCCGCTGAGCGCCGCGGACCACGTCTGGGCGGCGGCGGCGCGGTCGTCGGGGTGGGTCTGCTTCAGAATATCTTCAATGACAGGCGGGGGGCCTTCAGGGAAACCGTGGATGCGATAAGCTTCGGCGGACAAAGAGACCTGTCGCGCCGGGCTGGACGCAGTGTGCTTGAACTCGACCATCCAACTGCCGACATGCGCGATGGCCTGCGCCAGCGTCAGCTCGGCCTTGCGGACCCGGAGTTCTGCCGTCTGCTCGGAAACTAGGAATTCGAGGTTTTTTCGGTGCACCCGCAGCTCAACCATCAATTTCACCATGGAAGCCAGCAGTGAGCTGAACAACAGACCGAAGGCTGCCTTGAGCCAGATGCCGAACGGGTCGTCCCAGCCGCGGACAGGCGCCGCGCTCAGGATCCAAATGCCGTTGGGCATATTTAACTCATGCTGCACCGGCTCGCTTAGCCCGCTATCGGATGACGCAGCAATAACCTGTTTACGCCCGGTATCCGGCTGAATGCGCCAAAGTTCGTAGTTGGTTCCCTTTTCGGTCAGCGTGAACAGCTGATTTGTGTCGAGTGCTTTTGCCATGTCGATCAGCGCAAGGGCGCGGCCCCAGACCAGTGGGCTGCCATCGGGACGAGCCATCATCACCGGCACCTCGGCCACCCCCACCAGCCGGCCTTTTGACAATTCAAACGGCCCGACGAAAGTGGGTCCGGCAACTTTTGGGATGAAACCGGATTCCTTGCTATGGTCCATCGCAGCGAGCAACGCGAGCGCGACGGCCATCTCCGTTCCCTCGGGCCCTTTCATCTGCTGCACCACGCCATGATGCTCCAAGGCCAAGGCGACCGCCCCTGGGTGGTTCAGCAAGATACGCCGGGCGATGTTGTCAAAATCCGGGATAGTGCCGCTTTCGCGATGGATCATGGCCGCCAATGTGGAGCTCGCGGACACGGCCCGATCAAATTCATCCTCGCTCTCATGGCCTTGCAGCCGGACCTGAATTTCGAGCTGGGCACGGTCCTCCCGCCGGCGAAATTCTTCCAAACGCCAGATCACGCCGGTTACCGTGGCGAGCGTGGCGAAAAAGACCACGACGGCCAGCGCCAGCGCACCAGGAGTGGGGTGGGAATTCGGACGGGACATCTTTGCACGCTGGGTCACACATTCCGTCGTTTCCGGCGGGGTTGCCGGGGTATCGCGCGGGCTAAAAATGCCTGACCAATGATGGTAAGCATAGTATATCGCAGAGTGTTCCTCAACGCATATGTTGGCGAAAGTTCGGCGGCAGTTGCCGGATGATCCGGCCTGCTGCGGGCACCGCTGCCACCATAAACGCAATGTGAAACGAGCGGGCTCCACTCGTCTCACACACTCACAAAGCCGCGGCGCCGCTGGTGCGGCGCGGGGACTGCGTTCAGGTACTCTTGAAGAAGTCGCTGTCGCCGGCGCTGGCGACCAAGCGCGAAGGAGTTTGGATATGCGGCTGGCTGTGGCCGTTGTCGCCGTTGACGTGCTTGGTGCTCGCAAACTCGATTTTGGCGTGCGGCTTCGCGGCGGCGATCTTCCTGTCGGTCTTGGGCGCGGGGGCCTTGTGGGCGGGCTGCGTCGCGATGTGCGAGGCGCCGTCGACTAGGCGCTGCAACTCGGCCACGGCTTCCTTCAGTGCTTCGGCCTGCGAGCTCAGCTCCTCGGAGGCGCTAGCGCTCTCCTCGGCTCCGGCGGCGTTGGCCTGGGTGACCTTGTCCATCTCGCCGACCGCCTTGTTGATCTGCTCGATACCCTGACTCTGCTCCTTGGAGGCGTTGGCCACCTCGGCGGCCAGCTCGTCCACTTCGCGGGCCTTGGTGACAATCTCATTCAGCGAGGTGGCGACTTTGGCGCTTATCTGCACGCCACGCTGGGTGTTGGCGATGGCGCCGTCGATCTTGGCGGAAGTTTCCTTCGAGGCTTGGGCGCTGCGCTGAGCGAGGGCGCGCACTTCCTCGGCGACGACCGCGAAGCCCATGCCGGCCTCGCCGGCCCGGGCGGCCTCGACGGCCGCGTTGAGCGCAAGGATGTTGGTCTGGAATGCGATTTCGTCGATGGTCTTGATGATCTTTGCAATTTCGTCACTGGAGACCTTGATGGCGTCCATCGCCGTGGTCATCTGCTGCATGTCGCCAGCGCCGGTGTCGGCAGCCGTGCGGGTCTGCTTGGCGAGGTTGTTCATCTTCTCGGCGTTCTCGGTGTTGCGCTTGGTCATGCTGGCTAGCTCTTCCAGGGAGGAGCTGGTCTCCTCAAGCGAGGCGGCCTGCTGGCTGGCACCTTCCGCAAGCGACTGGCTGGTGGAGGAGACTTGCCCGGCGGCAGCGGAGGTCTGTTCCGACCCAGCGGCAAGGGCCGTGGCGACCGACTGAATCGGCCTGGTGATCGAGCCGGTCATGAAGAAGGCGATGGCACTGCCCGCAATGGTGGCGAGGAGCAGGCCGATCATCAGGATGGTGGAGGTAGTGGACAGCGACTGGGCTGACTCGGTCGCGGCGCCGCCGGTATCCTTCAATCCTAGCGCCGCCGTGTTCTGCGCTTCGGCGAGGACGGCATTGGCCACCTCGGTGCGCTTGGCACCGAGGGTCACGACGTCATGCATATTGCCCGCCAAATCTTTCATCTGCGCTTGATAGCCGTCAGCGGCTGCCTGGCAGTCGGCGATTTGTTGGATATTAACCGCATCATGTGTGATCGGGCGCAGCTCCTGCAGCTTGGCTTTGATGGTGTCGAAGTTCTTCTGCCCTTTTTCGATGACGGCGGGGTCGCGCTCGGCCTGGGCTCTCCAAGCTGCGAGGCGCGCGGCGTTGCCGGCGTCGATAATATCATTAACGAGGGTAAGTTTTTTGTTTCGCTCCAGGAGTTTCTCTGCCCCGGCGTTCGCTTTCACCTCTTCGTCAAATTTCTTGGTTTGGTTAGCGAGGAAGTCAGAGCAGGCCATCATGAAAGCCTTGGCGTTGGTATCCATCGCGGAGCGGTTTGCATCCATCTCCTTGTCGTTCGCAATGGTCTCTTTGATTAATTGCTCGTATTCCAAAACTTTGGTCTCGGCCTTGTCGGCGGCGGCCTTCAGTTGTTCGAGACCAGCGGTCTTGGCGGCAAGTTCCTTTGCCTCCTTGAGATGGGTTTTCACGTCTTCCAGGTTCTTCAGTCCGGGCGTGAGGTATTTGTCCTCGCCCGTGAGACCGAAGCCGCGGATTTCAAACATGGTGAGCAGGGCGGAGCGTTCGACGCTGTTCGCGACCGAGACCTCCGGGACCTTGTCGTTGGCGAGCACCCTGGCGCTGCGGGTGGTGCTGTTCATCTGCAACGTGGCGTAGCCGCCGAGGAGAAGGGCGATGGCGATCAAGGCGCCAAAGCCCAACGCGATTCTATAGCTGAGTTTGAGTTTTTTCATGACTGCGATTCTGGATTACGAATAAAATTACCCGGAAAATGGGATATGCTCAGGCGAACTGCTCGACACCAGCGACGCGGTCGAGGTCGAGCAGGGTTTTCACGACGCCCTTCACGTGGGCCATACCGAGGATGTAGGCAGTGTCCACCGTGGTGCCAAAATCAGGGGTCTCGGCGATGTCGGCGGCGGTGAGGTTGGCTACCTCTTCGACGCCGTCGACAATCAGACCCATCGGGCAGTCCGCGCCGTTGGACCGCTTGACCTGGGTGACCACAATGCAAGTGCGCTCGGTGTCCACGACCTCGGCGACGTTGAGTTTAAGGCGCAGATCGAGGACTGGGACGATGCGTCCGCGGAGGTTGATCACGCCCTTGATGCAGGCGGGCATCTGCGGCACCATGGTGATCGGTTGCAGGCGCATGATTTCGCGAACTTTCGTGACGGCGATCCCGTAGGATTCGCGGCCGATGAGGACGGTGAGGTATTTGCCCGCGAGCGAGGCGGCGAGGGAAACAGTGCTGGCAGAGGCGACGGCAGGAGCTTGGGACATGGTAGTGCGGGGGTTCGGGAGTCGCGGGCGCACGGAGGACAAGGTGGGCCGCGAGCAGCCAGTTATGCGGTAAGGTGTGGTTGAAGTGGAACCGTTCCTCTCTGAGCGAGAAGCACAGCTTTCTCCTATTTCGGCACACTGAAGGAGTCCTGTAATGAAAATCACTTTGGAGGGCCAAAAACCTGACAAGCATCCTGCCTCTGTCAGGGCACTCGAATCTCGCCGCTATTTCACTCCATTGGCTGAGATTCCTATCTTTCCTGCTTCAATCTGACCCTCGCGTGACGAAATAAACAACGGAATCCACGCAGCCGTAGTTTCATCGCGGGCCGACTGCGTCGTGACCGAAACCTGACACGTTATGTATTACGTTCGCCTTAACCACTTGTTGCTGGCGCTTGGACTTGTCCCGGCACTCAGTGCGGTTGCGGCGGATGCCGGATGGAACGGGGGAATTGATTTTACGGTGGAAGCCGCAGGCGCCCTCCAGGGCGCCGCCCAGCGTGGAGACGCGTTCCTAGGCCTTGTCTTGGGTCACGTCTCCTGGGAGGAAGCCGCTACGGCCAACAGCAGGTGGCACTGGCGGGCTTATGCCAGCGTGCTCGCACTTGAGGGACATGGGCCGACCAAGCGCTTCCTCGGCGATTTTCTTGGGGCCAGCAATATGGAGGGATTCAACAGCACCCGGCTGTATGCCTGGTGGTTCGAGGTGCGCAGAGACGATTGGTCGCTCCGCGGTGGCGCATTGCTCGCTGACGAGGAATTCGCCACCACTGAAGGGGGTGGGTATTTTCTCAACAGCGCTTTCGGTTGGCCGGCGGGCATCTCCGCTAACACCAAAAACACCGGACCTGCTTACTGTATTGCCGCCCTCGGTTTGCGCCTGGAGCGGCGGTTCGGTGAGGCGACGGCGTGGAGACTCGGCGTCTACGACGGAGACAGCTTCGATTCATGCACGGGAGATCCCCAGATCAACCGCTATGGCTGGCACTATGAACTCGGCGGCGCCCAAGGCTGGTTCGTCGTCAATGAAGTTACCTGGGCTCCCGCCGCGAGCGCGAACCGCTTTGCAGCCGGAGTGTGGTTGCACACGGCCAATTTCGCTGATGTGCGGGACGACGCCTCCGGGTGCCCCTTTGCGATTACTGGGGCGGCACCGCGTGAGCATCCGTCGAACTACGGCACCTATGTCATCGGTGAACGCACGCTCCGAGGTAAATCCGGGGAGGCGGGCTACGCGACCGCATTCCTCCGCCTTGGCTTCGCACCTTCGGACCGCAACACCATTGGTTGGGCCCTCGATACTGGCATCGCCGCCACAGGTCTGCTGCCGGGTCGCCCGGCTGATATTGCCACTTTGGGCGTTGCCCATGCCGCATTCAGTTCTGACTTCGCGGCCAACACTCGCGCCAGGGATCCCTCGCTGCCCGCCCCAGATTTTGAACAGGTCATCGAGGCGGGCTATACCGTCGTTCTATCAGCACACCTGACCCTGACGCCAGATCTGCAATACATCCGCCATCCTGGCGGATGCGCAGGGCCCAGTGATGCCATCGCGTTTCTCCTCCGGTTCAAGGCTTCCTACTGAGCCGCCTGACACCTCTGGGATTGATCACACGGCATAGTCGCGCACGCTCTCAATGGTCGTAGCGCGCCGCGAACCTTGCGCGAACCTACCTGCGGGGCACTCACCGTCGCCACATCCGGCGCGGCCTTGTGGTTTTAACCATCCCGGCTGTCCAGACTCATAGTCATTTAGGGTCTATAGCCAGATATTGCACTGTGAACGCCGGGGAACTGCGTTTTTTTCGGGTTCAGGCCCGCTCGCCACTGCGGCGTATTTCTGATTCAGAATCACGATAAGGGGAACTCGTTTGGCTGCTCTACTTGGAGTGATAACCTTCGTAGGTCGACCGTCTGAATTCGGGTATTTGGTCGAGGGGATTATGACGGTTTAGTCACTCGTTTTTTAACCAACCACGCTGGGTTAGTTCCGCTACTCAGTGAGGAGTGCGGTCAACTTGCCGCATACCTCGCTGAGGGTATCGTCGCCGGCATGCCCAGCTCGTTCGGCGCGGCGGGCGCGCCAGTCAATGCTCCTGACATGATCCGAGAGCACGACGCCCGTGACCGGAAGGCCCGCCGATAGCAAAACCTCGAATGGGTATCCCTTGGCCTGATTGATTATCGGGCAAGCAATCGCCAGCCCTGTCTTCCGGTTGTAGTTTTCCGGCGAGAGGATGAGAGCGGGTCGCCGGCCAGCCTGCTCGTGTCCGGCCTGCGGTGTGAAATCGAGCCAGACCAAGTCGCCGCGGCGGGGGGCCTGAGGTGCGCTCACCAGACCTCCTTGCCGACAGGCGCGCCCCAAAAATCCCCGGAAGGGATGTTGGTGGCGGTAACTTTCGCGAGCAGCGACTTCAGCTCATAGTGTTTTATCTGGCGCATGGGCGTCAGCACGATGCGCCCAGCCTCGACCTGCAAATCGACCTCAGAGCCATGCGTCAGTTTCGTGTCCCGGGCGATCGGTGCGGGAATGCGAAACCCGAGACTGTTACCCCAGAGTTGAGCGGTTATTTTCATCTGTAGTGTGTAAACATTGTAGAAACTTCAGAGTCAAGCGGATTTCGTTCATCAACCCCAGGAAAGGGAAGTGGCGATTTGCTCTAAAAGTGATAGCCGGACAAGAAGCCAGCAACCGAATTACCGCTCCATCCCTGGCTCTCACCCTGGATTTTTTACCGAGCTGTTTTTCACTTTGACTTGGCGGTTTTTATCTCCCTCACTCTGTAAGGGCCAATGTGACGCACCTTCGTCGAACTGCCGCTGTTTACCAGCCTCGTCACGCAGATCACCGATGACCATCACTTCCGCCTACTGCAAAACGACCTGCTGAAAACCCCGGATAAGGGCAACCTGATCCCGCGCCTGCATGGACTGCGCAAGGTGCGCATGGCGCTCGCCGGCAAGGGCCGCTCCGGCGGGGCCCGGGTCATCTACCTCTACCTTCCGCAACATCACACCGTCATCTACTTCTACATCTACACCAAGGCCAAATCAGAGAACCTGACCCCGGACCAAGAGCGCCGGCTCCGGGCCGCGGTCGCAACCATCAAACAGGAATTTAGACATGAAAACTAAGGACATTGAATTCAACGCCGAGGACCTTGTGGGCAGCGTGGAGGCCTTGGCCGATCACCTTGCCGGCAGGAGCAAGATCACCCTGCGCACCAAGACCGTGTCCCTGCCAGCGCGGGTGAAGCCGATGAAGCCCGCCCAGGTGCGGGCGATCCGCAAGCAGCTCAACGTCAGTCAGCCCGTTTTTGCCGCGATGATGAATATCCCTTCGATCACGGCGGCCAGTTGGGAGCGCGGCCGGCGCAAGCCGACCGGGGCCGCCCTGCGCCTGCTGGATATTGCCCGCCGTCATCCTGAGGTCTTGATCGCGAGTTGATCCGCCCGGACGGGTTGCCGCGGTTTGACGTAGCGCGGTGGAATCAGATACCGGTAGTTATTGCCTACGATGAGCCTCGTTCGCTCCTGCGAGAGAAAAATGAGCGGGCAACGCTCCAAGCCCGCGGTCCCATCACCGGGCCATGCGCCAATACCGGACGACAACAGCGGTTTCATGACCGATCACGCTCGCGGGGATGGCACCGAGCGTGCGTCTGCTTGAGATCGATGATGGTGAGCTTCGTGTAGGGTTGCAGCGTCTCCAGACTCTCATGCCCCAGCAGTTCCTTGACGTGGTAGATGACATACCCACGTCCTGCTCGATACCCCGGGTGCCGCCATCGGCATAAACAGGAGCCATCGAGAACGAATTCCCCAAATAATCCCACGCGTTGACGCCGCTGTTGCCGCAGAAGGCGTAGAGGTTGAGCCCGCCCTTCTCCTCGATGGGGTCACGGTTGATGAACCGGCCCATACTCGGGCTGTAATAACGGTGGCCAGATATTGCAGTGCGAGCACCGGGGAACTGCGTTTTTGAGAGTTCAGGCGAAGTAACCCCCACTGCATACTTTGGCTCGATTAACATCGGAGGAACGCGACGGGCGGTGCTGACCGTTACCAGTCTTCTACAATCAATCCTGGCACTCGGCGAAACTCGCCGGTGTTGCCAGTGACCACGCAGGCCCCCAGCGCAAGTGCCTGGCCAGCCAATAGAGCATCGTAGGCCCCGATAGGCTGCGCGTTGGGCTTGAGGGTTGCCAGATAGGCTCGGACGTTGCCGGCGTAAGCCGCCGCGTCCGCGTCGAATGGTGCTACGTCGGGTAGAATTTTGCGAAGCTGGGCGATGCGCTCCCGATGCGCGGGATTCCCTGACTTGGCTGCGCCATATTCGAGTTCGCTCAGGACGATCGCGGAGATACGGCAGAACGACAACTCTGCGAGCAACCGGTCGCGAAGGGACTCATTCCCCTCTCCACCCCTGAAGAATCGGGAGAAGACATTCGTGTCGGGCAGGTAGAGCACGGTGATCGGCGCTCAGGATTCTCGTATTGGGAAGTCCGACGCTGAGCCGAAGAGCGCGGCCATCGCTTTGCGCCGCTTTGCCTGATCGGTCGGATCGATCGCAACGAAGCCGGAAGCTGTCGCCGTGAGCGCAAAAGTCTTGCCTAGCGGCACCTGCAACCCAGCAGGCAAACGCAATGCCGCAGAATTTCCCGACTTAAATACCTTGCCCATGGGTAAGCGGTCTGATGCCGCAGATCCCACGCGCTTAGACTTCGGGCTCATGATGGATGATTTCATTGTATCTACACCGTATATCCTACCCGCCACAAGGCAAGCAAGAAAACCTGGGGGTTGCTGGGGCCGGGTTATCGATGTAGTCCGTGGTCAGCGCCTGGCAGGTGTTTTCGCTGATCCACAGTCTTTGGCCCGAGCGGCCGCCCAGCAGTTGCCGCCGCCCATCATCAAGGTAGCGTCTGACCGTCAGGACGGCTGCCTTGGTCAAGGGGACGATCCGTACCCGGCCCTTGCCGAAAACCCGGACCATCCCGCCATCGAGGTCGATTGAAGTCAGGGTAAGTTCGGCCAGCTCGCGTCGCCGCAGGCCGGCCCCATACAGCACCTCCATCATGGCCCGGTCCCGCTCGGCCCGCGGTGAATCGCCGCTGATCCCTGCCAGCACCCGGAGCATTGGCGAGCGCACAGAGGTAGGTGGAGAGGGAGTTCGGGCTGCGATGCTGGGTCTGCTGCGATTCAATCCAGGCTGAGGCGGCGGCATCAAAACGATGGGCGGACCGGTTCATCGTGATGCGGAATAGCGGAATTTTGGAACACCCGAGGGTTAGGCGTTGGCAACCTGGGACTTGTCCGGTTCCTCCGTTTGGAATAGGCGCGGAAGGTGCAGGGAATCGGGCGTCAGGTCCCGGATCACGACCGCAGGCTGGTCGGCCTCCCCTTGAAGCCGTCGCCCTGCTTCACCTCTTTCTGCATCTGCCGCAGGAAAGCGATCGCCTTGATGAGACGCAGGATTTTGGGAAAATCCCGCCGGCTGTTGAGCCGCTCTTCCGTGCAGACGATCTTCTCGGGACACCGCCTCAACCACCCGTTCGATCGGTCGTTTGTCGAACGTGCATCGAAACGTGCAGACGACCTCACTTCTTTGGCGGCTCAGGGCGTGCGTTGCTCGGCTCAATGGGCGAAAGCTCTTCTCGTTCACCTGCCGAGTCTCGAACAACAACCTTGAGCGCACTGCTGTTTACCCAAGCCACCGCCTCACAATCAACAGCCGAAAACCGATGGAATAATTCACGAGGCTCACCAGAACCGCACGCGAAGACTCGGCACCTTACCTGTCCGCTGCCGTAATGGTCGTTAACGAAGAAGACTTCACTCGTAGGAGCCCATGTCACAGCCACATGTCGGCCGAACGTGATAACTTTCGTATCCGCTCCGGTGCCGACACTTTTCAAAAAAAGAGCGTGATTATCACCGAGACGTTTGGCGTCAGCAGATGACTCTGCATCCACGCAGTAGACCTCGTATTTCGCACTGGGTGAGCGTAGCGCCGTTCCATTTCCCGGGAACTGCGCCCCATCGGTTTCAGTCGCTTCGACACTCAATCCAGCCAGCGCAGTCAAGGCGATGACGAGCAGCTTCACGAAGGTTTTCATTGGGGACCTTTGCCGGAAGGATAGATGATTTTAACGGTCAACGTTGGGGTGCCAAACTTCTTCGCTTCGGCACGCGTTGGGAGCCAGATATCAATCCACGTTGCGGGATCGACATTATGATGACCCGGAGCCGAATCCCACCCTGAGCCTGTGTCATGCACTGTTCCGGAATAAACGAGCCTCCCGTTGTTATCGAAGACAGCGACTTCTGACCCATACGGATACCATGGGGAAGCGGGACTGGTCGGAAGCCATTCTTCGGGCTCGGCATTGGCTACCGCTATTGTGCCAGGTCCTACACTTCCGGGGCCGCCGTTTGCCCCCTTGCCCTTGTAGTAAGCCCAGTCACTTCCTGGCCCCTTATCAGCGTATGCCGTGACCAGCATCTTCTGAGTCACAGAGGTTTGGCCTCCACCCGCCAAAGCCCCATTAGACGCCAACAGTGGCTCACCATAAAGCGCTGCCGCGAGTGTTCCCTTATCGAGTCCACTGTCTGGGGCTTCGGAGAAAGAGTTATAGAAACTGGAGTTAATCCGGCCATAGTTGATCGTTCTGTTAGTTGCATCCAAGGTGGCTGTCGCTGCGATTGAACAGCCGCCGACCTGTGTGCCGAGGCTTACGCCATAAAGGCCATCGCCGCCGGGCGTGAAAGTTACATCGCCAAATTCTGTTCCGGTGTGACGAACCCAAGTTCCGTCCCCGTAGACCGTGTAATTGTGCCCGTTGACTGCAATATCTTTGGAATCAAATTTCGCCGACCAGTCTGAGCCAGCTGTTGGCTCCACCCCCTCGACATTCATTAGCCTATGCATCATGGCATCGTGCTGGCTGTTTTCGGTCAGGTTGCCCAATTCATTGCCATACATTTCGTAATTGCCGCCGTTCATCCAGCCGGCGTTGAGGTAGATGGCCGCCGGATCCTCCATGCCGAGATAATCGTAACTATTGACGCCATTGTTGCCGCAGAACCCGTAGAGATTCAGCCCGCCCGACTCCTCGATGGGGTCGCGGTTGACGAAACGGCCCAGGCTGGGGCTGTAATAACGGTGGCCATAATGAGTGTTTCGAAAATTATGCAGTATGATATTATGAATGAGTTGATGACTATTTTCTTAAGGGCACTTTGAATAATGCATTCTCCCAATTTCGCAGCCTATTCCCGCTTTGCTCGCGCAGGATGAGCGCGGGGTTTGACGCAGAGCGCGTAGTTGAAGCCACCGTGAAGGGGTTTTT
>CAIRCN010000081.1 GCA_903877135.1 uncultured Opitutia bacterium | reverse complement strand
TATCGATTGTTGGATGCTCACTTTGAGTTGGTTCATTACCCCGCACGGCGAAGCAATCTTCGCCGACGGCGTAAACTACCCTCTCAAGGTGGCTGGTTTTGACCTCGCCCTACCTGGCTGGTTTTGCCCAGCCGGTGACAGCCTTGTTAAACAGGTTTTGTTGAAGCTGGGCGTAATCGGTAGGCTGCAGGCTGTTTGAACCGAGGCTGCTGATGGTGGACATGGTGGTAATGACTGCGATGGAAGGTTACGGATCAGGGCTCTGATCGGCCGGGTCTTTGCCTAAGCGAGCAGATCGAGAATCGACCCGGCACTGCTTGTGTTGGAGGTAGCCGGGCTTGAAGAGCTAGTTGAACTGCTGAGCGCTGCCAGCAAGTTGCTGGTCTGCGTCACCGATTGCGCGGCTGCAGCACTGCCGTCGTGATAATGATGGCCCCGCAGCTGTTTCATCATTGTAGTCATGCCGTTCACGAAATCCTGCTTGGACACGCTTCCCGTGCCGTTCGGATCTAGTTTGCTCCAGACGGCGTCGGCACCCGCGGCCTGAAAGGAGCCGGGGGGATTCATGTTCTGAAACGCCTGCTCGAACTGACTCTTGGTTATCGTGCCCGACCCGGTCGGGTCGATCTGGTCAAACAGGTTCGACATCTTTGTGGACGGTGACATCGGCGGACTTGCACTCGACCAAATTTGGGCAGCATTGGCTGAGCCTGAATTTGAAATGGGTATGCTCATTTTGTTGGGAGAACCGCATTGCGGTCAGATCGTCGCGATGGAAGAGGCCCCGCCGGTCGGGCTGCCAACGCTGGTGCTGGGGTCGCAGGCGGCGGGCGCCGGCGTGGAGGGCGACGGGCTGGCCCCGCCAGGGTGATGGTGGTGATGATGGTGACCATGCAGGGCCTGTTGCAGCGAGGCCATGGCCGTTTGCGCGCCAGTCAGATCGCCCGACTGCAACGCGGTCGAAAGCGTGGTGAGCGGGTTGGCGACTGGGGCTGTGGCACTGTGGGTCTGGCTTTGCAGTTGCGACACATCTTGCATGACCGCAGCAAAATCCTGTTGCGCCCCGGCAAGGTTGTTGGATTGCAGGTCACTGGAAAGCAGGTTGAAATCCTGTCGCACCTGAGAGGTGCCGGAGGAAGGTGACGAAACGTTTGAGGAAATGCTGCTGATTGACATGGGGGTGGCTCCGAGTGGGGTTAGGGACTCAGGGTTCGCGGGACGCGACTTCAGATATTGGCATGGAGATGAGGGGTATTTTTCCGCGAACGAATAAAGCTCACCTCGTGCCACACCGAGTTTACGGCTCCGTAACCGGTTATCTTGGACCGGTTAATCACGATTAAATTTCATGACACCACCCCCAAAAAATCCAATCGCGATCTGCCCTGCAAAATCTACAGGGAAAAAAGTGCCGGGTTAAAGGGTGCTTCCAACCTCCTCTTGTTCCCGAGCAAACCCGCGCTGGCCGACCCTGATTTTCGTCTGTTCCAGGAACCTCAGCTGGAACGCGGCGATTAGCCATGGAACGTTAGGCGTCACGTTGACTGGGACGAAGAATGAGCACTGGCGCATGGGCGCCCGGCCCAAACGGGCTTTTCTCCCGAGACTGGCTCCCGAAGCTGGGGACAGCAGCAGGCCTGAGTGAGCCGCCTGCACGGGGATGCCACCTAAATTCATGGATGCGCTTTGACCAAATCCGCCTTTGCCGTATCTTTCAATTAGATACTTCCAACACCGCTTTCGGTGCTATGGGAGGCCACGGAAATCACTTTCACCTACGCCTAGAAAATCACGAATTTGCCGATACGACGGCGAAAATCGGTATAAGTATCGGAAAGCGGTGCTGAAGTGTTTCCTTTCTCAAGTAACACGCGCATGAAGACCCGAGACGGTCCGCGGCTCCAAATAAATGACGCCTGCCAACAATCTCGCCCATCTCCTGCGGTCGCCGATTAGGTTAAAGTAAAACTTAACTAACCCGATAGGATGGCTACGCAGGTCTCTCCCCGGACCCCTCCGGTAAATTCCGACCTGTGAATCAATCCTACCATGTCCTCGATCAGCAGCATCGGATCAACCGGAACCAGCGACGCGGCGGCGATCTACCAAGAATATCTCGCCCGCCTTCAAGCCCAGAAGCAATCGGCCACTACGAACGACGCCAAGCCGCCGAGCGCACCCGCGCCAGCGCCCACCGCCGACGTGGACCACGACGGCGACAGCCGCTGAGTTGTTCCGTCGCGCCTTCAGTGCCTCTGGCAGGGCATGCCATCCTGGGCGGATGGCATGCCCTCTTGCTGGGAAGGCCGCGAACCCGACGACGGTCTAGGAATCGAACACTGAGAGCATTCGGCAATATGTGTGTGCAACAAATTTGGCAGACATTTCCCGACACGAACGAGTGTTCGGGCCTTGCCGATGGTTCTTTTCAGGTTAGCTGCACCACGGTGGACGCTTGGCCACAACCCGCAGCGAAATCCCAGCGCGACTTGGATGGGATGCGAGCCCAGTTGGTGGCCTTGGCGGTGGGTTGCCCGCACACCAGATCCAACCCCTCCAGCTGTCCCCTGCATGAGCTGCGCCAGCAGGATCCGTCGGCGATCATCGATTGGCTGGATACATTGCAGGACGACGAGCGGGATTACTTGATCCGGTATCATCACTGCTGTCTCGCGACGTGGAAAAACAAATCGGTGGTCGGCCGCCGGAACGGGCCCACCCCACTGCGTGCCAAAGTGCCTCGACGGACGAACCGCGTGCCGGTGACCGCTGGTTTGACCAGCACGCGCTGAGATGAGTTGCGGTCAATTGCCGCTATGCCGCCGGGATTGAACGAGCCATAATCGGACTACTGGGTGTGATGAAGTTTTTCAACAACAGAAACTTTCCGCGGAACCCCTGTGTTCTAGGGCGCAACCAATGAAAATCTGCCTCCGCTTTCTACTCATGCTCAACGCGCTGCTGCCGCTATCCGCGGAAGAGCATACAACCCCTGCCGCTCCCGGGCCGGTCATGACGGCGACGGATCTTGGGGCCTTGTTCGACGGCATTATGCCGCTGCAACTCGGCAGCAACGACATCGCGGGCGCCGTGGTGGTGGTGGTCAAGGACGGGCAGGTGCTCTTCGCCAAGGGTTACGGCTACGCCAATGTGGAGGCGAGGAAGCCGGTCTCCCCTGACGACACTTTGTTCCGGGTGGGTTCCGTCTCCAAATTGTTCACCTGGACGGCGGTGATGCAATTGGTCGAGCAGGGCCGGATCGACCTGGACGCCGATGTGAACCGATACCTCGACTTCAAGATCCCCGAGGCATTCGGCCAACCTGTCACCGTGCGGCACCTGATGACCCACACGGCCGGTTTTGAGGATTCGTTGCAGGGCCTGTTCGGTTCCGACCCCAAGCAGACTGCCGATCTGCGAGCCCTGCTGCTCGCCCATCCACCGGCCCGCATCTACGCTCCAGGGACGACTCCGGCCTATTCCAATTACGGCGCCCTCTTGGCCGGGTATATCGTGCAACGGGTCTCGGGGGAAGACTACGCCACCTATGTTCAGCGCCACATTCTTGCCCCCTTGGGCATGGCCCACGCCACGGCATCCCAGCCTCTTCCGGCCTCCCTCGCTCCATTGATGTCTACGGGATATGCGAGGGCCAGCGGTGAGGGGCATCTTCGCCGCCCACCTCTGCGACGATCGCGTGCAGGCCTACCAAGCGGCCCGTGCCAAAGCCGCCGCGCCCCAGGCCACGGCCTCGCGGACGCCGTCGACCCGAACCAGCTGAACCTTTTCCCGGTCGAAGCCGGTCTCGCCCAGACCAACTAAGCCCATCGCCCGCCCCGCACCTCGAGCGACGCCCGGGTGAGCGGAGGGGCCGAGAGCGGCCGCACCGGCCGGCGGCGTGGGCACGCTGCGCCCCGCCCGCCCGGTCTATCTCTTGGCATGGCCGGATGCAGACCCCTCTCCCCTCTCGAAGAACGCCGACTCCTCCGCGTCGTCCGCCGGCTGCCGCCTCGCGACAGGACCCTCATCACCTGCCAGTGGCTGACGGGCTTCAGGATCGCGGAGGTGTTGTCGCTGCGAATCGGTTCGGTCCTGCGAGCCGGGCAACTCGTGCCCAAGATCGGCGTGGCCCCGAGAAATCTGAAAGGCGGCTACGGGCGAACCCGCTGGGTGCCCGTCCTGCCTGAGTTGACTCGCGCCCTGACCAGCTACCTCGGCTGGCTGCGGCGGCGCTGGGAGCTTCAGGACGACCTGCCGCTGTTTCTGTCGCGGCAGAGCAATCCGGATGGTTCCGCCCGGGCCCTGACCACGGAAAGCGCCCGGCTCATTTTGCACGAGGCATTCCGCAGAGCAGGCATTGTAAACGACGGGCGCCTCGGGACCCATGTATTAAGAAAGACCTGGGCCCGAAAAACATATATCGCTGGACATCGAGACCTATGTCTCCTGCGTGCCGCGCTAAACCATTCGGATGTAAGGGTTTCCCAGAGGTATATCGAGGTGGACGCCGAGGAGCTGGATCTAGCGATGAGGGCGGTTGATTTCACACGGCGGCCGCGAGCGCCCCGACAAAAGGAGGTTGCGGCGTAGACTAACCAGCAGGTGTTTCAATCCGCGCCCTGCTCCGAAGTGCGGGCGATTCCATCCGGTCAACGTGCCGAGATAGGTCGTCAGGTTTCAATCCGCGCCCCGCTCCGAGGAGCGGGGCGATTTGGAACACGCAAGGATGGACATGAAGACCGCAAGTTTCAATCCGCGCCCCGCTCCGAGGAGCGGGGCGATACGCAGGACATACCCATGCCGGAACTTATCAAGGGTTTCAATCCGCGCCCCGCTCCGAGGAGCGGGGCGATAAGTTCACGCAGAAGGTGGTCGACAATCTCGGCGTGTTTCAATCCGCGCCCCGCTCCGAGGAGCGGGGCGATGCAACCCGCCGCAAAGAACCCAGTGAAGATTCGAGTTTCAATCCGCGCCCCGCTCCGAGGAGCGGGGCGATCGTCCAGTGAGTAGCGGGCGGCGGTGTTGGGCAGGTTTCAATCCGCGCCCCGCTCCGAGGAGCGGGGCGATGTAACATCGTATGCCTCGAACTGGAGGGTGTCAGAGTTTCAATCCGCGCCCTGCTCCGAGGAGCGGGGCGATCCGACGCATGCCGTCACCGAGATTTACCGCAAGGTTTCAATCCGCGCCCCGCTCCGAGGAGCGGGGCGATAAGATCGGCAAGGAAGACATCAACTTCATCGACAAGGTTTCAATCCGCGCCCCGCTCCGAGGAGCGGGGCGATCGCCGACCTGCGCGACCTGCGGCTTGTCGCCCATGGTTCAATCCGCGCCCCGCTCCGAGGAGCGGGGCGATCGCGACACTTGCGTCCGACTGCGTGACTGC
>CAIRCN010000080.1 GCA_903877135.1 uncultured Opitutia bacterium | reverse complement strand
TCGCCATCCGGTTCACGAGGGAAGAAAATCCACCCGACGAAGAAGAACTTTTTTGCGTGAAGCGGCGGAAGAATTTCCACCGAAGCAACCATGAGTTTCAAACCGCCCGAAGAAGATGAGTTTCATCCCGCTGCTGCCACGGGTGCCGGAGCACCCAGAAATAAACGAGGAAAAACGCGGCCATGCCGAGGGACGTGCCCGTCATCTTGGCCGGCCACCACGTGAGCACGCGGACGCCGATTTCGTGAAGCCGGCCAACTTCGGGCGGGCGCGTGGGCGGCGAGTGCATGACTGGTGGGCACTAGGCGCGCGCCGGGCCTGCACTGCAAGTAGAGACGGGCGATTCCTGTGACGTCACCCCCACCCCGGACGTGGCGTCACCACGCGCAGAGCGACTCGATGTGGGCGGCGGAGCCGTCGCGCTGCCAGCTGTCGAGCTGCGCCTGGTCCTTGAGTTGCTGGCCGCGCGCGCGGGGCACCACCGCAAAAACGCTGCGACACTCGGGCAGCGCGGTCATATCGCCCCAGAGTTTTTCAAACTGTGCGACGGGATAGACGTCCTCTTGGCCGTGACCCCAGCGTTTCTTGACGTCCTTGAGCGTCACGTAGGTCGGCAGCCGGGTGGCGAGCGCGCGGACGGCGGCGGCATTGCGCTCCTCGTTGGCGAGGTCGGCCCGCGTGAGCCCGAAGACCGCGAGCAACCGGTCGATGTCCACCCAGCAGGTGTTGGTGCTGTAGTAGGTGAGCGCAAACTCGTCCTCCTCGCGGGGCAGCGACAGGCCCTCGACGATGCGCAGGCGACCGTCGACGCGCGCGAGGCCGCCGCCGTGGTCCTCGATGCGCTTGGGAATCACTTCCCAGCCGAGTGTGGCGCCGCTGGCTTGGAACCAGCCGAGCAGCGCGGCGTCGGGCGTGGCACCGAGCGTGTCGATGTTGTGCGCGACCAGCGTGCGCAGCTGCGGGTGGGCCGCAAGCAAGCGGGCGAGGGTGCCGTTCTTCAGTAGATTCGGCAGCTCGAACCAGTGGCCGACGGGGTGGAGACACTGTTCGGGCACGTTGTCGGTATAGTCGGCGCCTTCGCCGGAGGTGCGGGCCCAGCCGGTCAGGGCGGCGCGGACGCTTTCGCGCATCTTTTCCTTTTGCTCGTCAAGCTTCTGCTGGGCCGTCTCCTCCCATGCGAAATGCAGATCGCGCACAGTCGGCACCAACCGCAGCCCAATCGAGCGGCCGGGCGACAGCCATACGTCGCTCTCCCACGCGGCACCGACGGCGCCGCGCACCCAGTGCTCAATCGGCGCATGGGTGAGATGGCTCGTGGTGAACACGTGAGGGATCGCCGCGCCAGCCTCGGCCGCCGCGCGGCGCGTCTTTACCAGGTGCGTCTCGATAAAGCTGCGGTGGCGTCCGCCCAGCCGGGCGAACGGGTGCAGGCCCTTGACGACGCCCGCGCCCTGCGTCCAGCGGCTGCCGACACCCGCGGCATAGGTGACGACGGCGACTTCGCCGCGCCGCAAGGCCGCCGCCCCCGCGGCGCGATGCTCGCTCCCGCCGCTGGTCGCGTCGAACAGCGCGCCGGGTTTCACGTCCTCGATGCGGGTTGTGGCGGACAGCCGGTTCATCGCGAGCCCGATGCGGCCCGCGCGCAGGTCGCTGCGAATCTGCTCGTGCTGGGCGCGGTCGAAACCGTTTTCCGCAAGCAGCTCCGTGAGGCGCCGGCCGCTCCCGCCGTTGGTGTCGTTGGTGGGCAGCATCCGGTCGAGCAGGGCGGGTAGCGCGCCGGAAAATTCCGGCTGGGTGCGCGCCGCGTGGGTGAACTGCTGCAGGTCGCGCCGCTCGCGGGCACTCAGGTCGCGCGCCGCGCGCCGGAGGCACGCGGGCATCGCCTGCTGGTAGTAGGCCACTGGCAGCAACGCCGCGTCGCCGGTCAGCACGGTCGCGACCGAACCGTCCTCGTTGATGGCGAAATCGTAGACGACCGGGTCCATCGCGAACGGCAGTGCGGCCTGGAACTCACGCTTGGTGGCAAGCATGATATCGCGGAGGCGCTCCTGCCCTTCGCGCCGACGCTCTGGTGCGAAGATGAAGCCCATGCCCCCGCCCGACATGCCCCCGAGCATCCAGAAGCCCCAGAAGTCGTCGCCGAATTCTGCGCGGGTGAGCTCGATCAGCGTTTCAGTGTAGAGATTGGTGACCCACGGGATGATGGTCTGGAGCGGACCGCGGAAGTTGGCGGTGAGCGCGGCCCCGAGCCCGCGGATATCACCGGCGGCGAGCAGGGCGAGGATATCGTCGAGCGTGGCGACGGCGCGCTGACGGGCGGCCCACTCGGCCTCGCCGCGCAGGAGGTATTTCTCCGTGACCATCTCGAGGATGGGGCCTACGTTTTGCGCCATGCCGCCGTGGACGAGCACGAGCGAATCCTGGAGTTTCCGGCGCGCCTCGGCGGGAATGCGGTCGTGGCCGAGCAGGGTGTGCCGCGGCAGCAGTCGCCCGCGGCTGACGCCGTATTCCGGGTCGTCGGGCTGCGCCGGCGCGCCCTCGATGAGCTTGATGCCGGGCCACAGGCCGCCGGAGTCCTGCCAGCCGCCACCTGAGCCGCCGAGCCATTCGCCAAGGATGGCGCGGGCGGCGACGCTGCGCCGCTCCGGCTCGTCCATCGCGCCAGTCAGCGAGCGGACCTGCCCGGTCGCGCGCATGCAGACGCCGATCAGGGCGCCGAGGAGGTTGGTCGAGACGGCGAGCCGCGAACCCTTGGGGATGCGGTTGACGTTGCTGACGAGCTCGAAGCCGCGGCCCGGGCCGAAAATGGCGCCGAGCAGTTCCGCGAGGCTCGCGCCCGAGCGCTCGATGCCGGGTGGCACGAGACCGGCAGCAATGATGGCGGCCTTGAGCAGACCGAGGTAGTCGCGGCCAAAATCGAACACTTCGTCGAGCGTCGTGAGACAGGCGCTGGCCTCGAGGTCGACGCTGGCCAACCGGATCACCGGCTCGTCGATCACGCGGAAAAACGCCTCCACCGGCGGCCGCGGCGCCGCGTCGCGGCCGTGCACACCGAGGTCGATGGAGATGTTGAGCACGCGCGCGCCCTCGGGGAAATCCATGCCTAGGAAGAAGATGTCGCTCCAGCCGCAGTGTGTCAGGTCCATGCGCACCGGCGTGCGCTCGCGCAGGACGGGATGCGGTGTCTCGGGCGTGTCGCGCGCCAGGAGTTCAGGTCGCACCCGCAGCGGCTGGTCGAGCGGGTGACCGAGGCGGAACATCCAGGCGTTGCCGCGCGTGGAGCGGACGGTGCGCCGCACCTGGTCGGCCAGCGTCTGGAAGGCCAGCGCGTGGTGTGCGGCGGCGAGCGCGCTGGAGAGCGTTTCGCTCGGCCCCTGGTCGGTCTGCACGCGCAGAAACGCCGCGATCGCCTCCTCGAAGCGCCGCTCGAGCAGGTGGCGGAAGCCGGCGAACGGCACGCGGCCCGATCGCGGCAGCTCCGGCCGTGCGGGTAGGTGGTAGCGGTGGATCGCGGTGAGGAAGAAGAGCGCGCGGACGCGTTTGTAGAGATTCGTTTCACGGCGCCGGTAGGCGTCGAGCTCCGCACACGCGGCGAGCAGCTCCGCAGCCGGCCGGCCGGCACACCAGCGGTCAATCGCGAGATTGCGCTTGGCGTTGTCGCCGGAATCGATGATGTCGGTGACGCGCAGGCTCATGATTCGGTCGGGCGGAGGGCGAGCAGCTCGACGAGCTGGGTGAGGACGCGGTCGCGCTCGCGGCCGGAGAGTGAGAGGGCGAGCTGGGCGAGCAGCAGGCCGTAGGGCGCGCCGATGTCGTAGCGGCGGCCCGCGACGGCGAAGGCGAGGTAACGCTGGCGGCCGGCGAGCGTGTGCAGCGCGGGCGAGAGCCCCAGCGGGCGGTCGGGCGCGGCAGCCTGTTGTTCGTCGAGCAGGGTGAAAATCTCAGTTCCGAGCACGTGCAGGCCGAAGAAGCAGAGGTAGAAGCCCGCGCGCAGGCCCGGCACGATGAGCTGCTGTTCGGCCACGGTGGGCGTGGGTTTTTCGAGCACCGCCTCGATCTGGTAGAGGGGTCGGTCGCCGCCGACGAGCCGGCCGCCGACCGCGCCGTAGGAGGTGAGCTGGCTCTCGCGGGTGGGCTGCACGGCGGACACGGGGGCGTTCTCCGCGGCGGCGACGTCGAGGAGCTGGCGGGCGCAGCTCGTCTTGCCCTGCGCCACGTGCAGGTGGTCGCCGACGAGATGCAGAAACGGCTCGCCGCCGGTGAACTCGCGGCCGCAGAGCACCGCGTGGCCGTAGCCGCGCGCCGCCGGCTGTGTGACAAACCGCACGGCAGGGCGCAGCGCGCCGCAGGCGTCGGCGTAGGCGGCCTCGTCGCCCGGGCACACCACCATGCAAAATTCCTCGATGCCCGCCCCCGCCGCCTCCTCGAGCACGATCTGGAGGGCGGACTTGGGTTCGCCGTGCGGGTCGACGAGCGTCTGGAGCGGGAGGGTGCGCTGGCGGGGATTGGCTGCGGTGACGAGAGCTTTGCGGATTCTCATGGGCGGAGGCGGGGAAGGGCTGACGCACAACTCAGCGCGCCCCGCCGACCGGTTCAACCCGAAACGCCGCCGGCGCCGCGCAAACCTCGCCGGCGTAATTGACCCGCGGTGCTTTTGTGCTACTTCTGCACCTCCATGTCTGCCAAAGCTTCCCGCCGCCCCGCCGCCCGCGCCCCGCGCGTGCAACGCGGCACCGTGTTCATCACCCGGCAGGTGCACTTCAACTCGGCGCACCGGCTCTACAACCCGACCAAGAGCTTGAAGTGGAACCAGGCGCAATACGGCCTGTGCACCAACCCGCACTGGCACGGCCACAACTATGTGCTCGAGGTCACGCTCCGAGGCCCTGCCGACCCCGCCACCGGCTATCTCATGGATCTCGGCGCGCTGAAACGGCTCCTCCACCGCGTCGTTGTCGACAAGTGCGACCACCGCAACCTCAACGACGAGGTCGCCTTCCTCCGCGGCATCATCCCCACCACGGAGAATCTCGTGATCGCGTTCTGGAACGAGATGGCCCCGCATCTCCCGCCCGGCCAGCTCCACCGCGTCCGGCTCTACGAGACCCCGCGTAACTACGCCGACTTTTTTGGACCCGACACTCCGACCAGCTAAGCCCGCACCCCGCGGGCCTACGGTTATCGTCCCAACCGCCTTGCCACCGTCCCCGCAAAAACGACATGAGCAAAACCAAACCGATGTATCTTCACCGCTCCGCGAGCGGGGCCGAGCCGCGCATTGCGCGCGGCTACGACCGGAAATTCCGCGCCACCGGCGCCTACCGCACGACACTGCCCGACATGATGGAGGCGTCGCACGATACTATCCACGGGGCGAATGTCCCGATTCAGCAGGTCGGGGTGCACAATTTCAAGCTACCGCTCCGGTTCCGCACCAAGCAGGGCGAAGTGCACACGCTGGAGGCGAGCATTACCGGCACCGTGTCGCTCGAGGCGGAGCTGAAGGGCATCAACATGAGCCGCATCGTCCGCTCGTTCTATGACCACAAGGACGAGATCTTCACCGGGGAGTGGATGGGCAAAATCCTCCGGGCCTACCTGCGCAACGTGAAGAGCAAGGCCGCGCGCCTCAAGATCACGTTCTCCTATCCGATGCTGCACCGCAGCCTGCGCAGCGGCTTAGAGGGCTACCAGTATTACATGGTGGCGTTCGAGGGCGTGCTCACCCGCACCGGGCAATACCGCCGCTTCATCCACTTCGACTTCGTCTACTCGTCGGCCTGCCCGTGCTCGGCCGAGCTGACGGAGCATGCCCGCGACGCCCGCGGCGCTTACGGCGTGCCGCACTCGCAGCGCAGCAAGGCGCGCATCACCATCGAGGAGGCCGAGGGTAAAAAGATCTGGATCGAGGACGTGCACGCGCACTGCCTCAACGCGCTCCAGACGGAGACGCAGGTGATGGTGAAGCGCGAAGACGAGCAGGCCTTCGCCGAACTCAACGGCGCGCACCTTAAGTTCGTCGAGGACGCTGCGCGGCTGCTCTACAAGGAGTTCGACGCCGACAAGCGCATCAAGGATTTCCAGATCGCCTGCTCGCATCTCGAGTCACTGCACTCGCACGACGCAGTGAGTGTGATCTGCAAAGGCGTGAAAGGCGGCTTCACTGCCGACTTCATGAACTTCGGCGCGCTGCTGTGCTGAAGCTATGGCGACCCGCGGTCCAGTTGTCCTGATCACCGGCGCCTCGCAGGGGATCGGCGCGGCGATCGCTCGGGTCTTCGCCAAGGAGGTCCGCGGCGCACGGCTCGCCCTCGTCGCCCGCAACGCGAAGAACCTCGCCGCCGTGGCGCGCGTCTGCGCCAAGGTCGGCGCGCTGGTGGAGTGTTTTGTCTGCGACGTGAGCGACGAAGCCGCCGTGTCCGCGCTGGCGGCGTCCGTGGCCAAGCGGTTCGGCACCGTTGATGTGCTCGTAAACAACGCCGGCAAGTTCGCCGGCGCGCCGTTCGACGAGATGACCGTGACGGATTTCGACCGGATCGTGTCCGCCAACCTGCGCAGCGTTTTCCTCGTGTCGCGGGCGTTTGCGCCCGGGATGGTGGCGCGCGGCCGCGGCGACATTTTTAACATGAGCTCGATCGCGGGCTTGCAGGCCTATCCGGGCGGCGCGGCGTATTGCGCGGCGAAATTTGGCGTCACAGGCCTGAGCAAAGTCATGCGCGCCGAATTGCGGGACAAGGGCGTGCGGGTGTGCTGCGTGCATCCGGGAGCGACGGTTTCCCCCTCGTGGGACGGCAGCGGCGTGCCCGCGGAACGGATGATGCCGGCTGAGGATGTTGCACGGGCCTTCCTGAATATCTATCGCCTGTGCCGCCGGACCGTCGTCGAGGAAATCGTCCTCCGACCGCAGCTTGGGGACCTTTGAGCGGCGGCATTTTCCAAAGTTGAGCTGAGATTATTCGGCGACTGGCTGCGCGCCTGAGTTGGTTTGGGATTGTCGCGATGGCGCGGTTGGCCATCGCTTGCAGGTGAACTTCTCAATTTCATGAGCACCCGAAAATTCCGCGTAGGCATCATCGGCGGGGGCGGCATCGCCCAAGCCGTTCACATCCCCGGTTGGAGAAATCTCCCCGAGGCCGAAATCGTCGGGATTGCCGACGTCTCGGAGGCCACGGCGAAAAAAGCCGCGGAGGCCGCCGGCGGTGCGCAGGTTTTTACCGACTACCGCGAGCTGCTGAAGCTCGACCTCGATGCGGTCGACATCTGCACGCCGAACAAGATCCACACGCCCGCCGCGCTTGCCGCGCTCACCGCGGGCAAGCACGTGCTCTGCGAAAAACCGCTCGCCGTCAGCACGGCTGAGGTGCGGCAGATCGGACAACTGGCCGACAAGAAAAAACTCAATCTCATGACGGCGCAGCACCAGCGTTTCACAGCGCCCGGCCGCGCGGTGAAGGCCTGGGTCGACGGCGGCAACCTCGGCGAGGTCTACCACGCCCGCGTCCGCGCCATGCGCCGCGCCTGGCTCCCACCGGCCCCCGGTTTCATCGACGCCAAACTCGCCGGCGGCGGCCCGTGCATGGACATCGGTGTGCATGCGCTCGACCTTTGCCTCTGGCTGATGGGTTTCCCAAAACCCGTTCGCGTCTCCGGCACTTCGAAGACGAATTTCGCGAAGGGCCACGACATGCCGAACCGCTGGGGTGAGTGGGACCGGGCGCGTTACAGCGTGGAGGATTTTGCGGCGGGCTTCGTGCACTTTGACAATGGCGCCACGCTCGTGCTCGAGGCCGCGTGGATGGGTCACCAGAAGGACGACGAGGAGTTGCTGGCGCAGCTCTTCGGCCGCAAGGGCGGCGTCAGCTGGCCGAGCGGCGAATTTGCCGCTGCGCCAAACGCTGTGCTGGCGCAGGGGACGCTCGCCCTGCCGGAGCACGTGCCACACCCGCACTGGCACGAGATCGCTGCGTTCCACGACTGCGTCGTAAATGGCAAGCCCTCGCCGGTGCCGTGGACCGAGACCATCAATGTCATCGGCATACTCGAGGCCGTCTACGCGTCGTCGCAGCAGGGCGGCGAGATCACCCTCAAGCTCTAACCAGCCATGGCGCGCCTGGCGTTTGTCTCCACGGCGCACATCCACGCGCGGCCGTTCATTGAGGGGATTGTGGGTGCGACTGACGGCCGCACGGTTTACGCCGTGTGGGACGACGTGCCCGAGCGCGGGCTGCGCTACGCGGAGCTGGCCCGCGCACGCTACGTGCCCGACCTTGGCGCGTTGCTGCGCGACCCGGCGGTGGACGGTTTTGTGATCTGTGCGGAAAACACGCGGCATCTGCCGTTGCTGCGCCAGGTGTTGCCCGTGGGAAAACCGGTTTCTGCGCGAAGCCGCTCGTTACCACGCCGGCGGAGTTGCGCGAGGTGGCGGCGTTGGTGCGGGCGCATCCGGGCGTGTTGTTCTGCGGATTTTTTCTGCCGTTCACCGGCGAACTGCGCGCGGCGGAGGCGATGCTGGGTCGTGGGGACTTTGGCCGCGTGACGCGCATCCGGGTGCGGAATTCGCACTTCGGCGCCTATGGACGCTGGTTCGACAACCCTGACCTGCGCTGGTTCGCGGAGCCGGGGTTGGCCGGCGGCGGTGCGTTCATGGACGTCGGCACGCACGCGGTGCATCTGGTGCGCACGCTGTTCGGGCCGGTGCGCGAAGTGTGGGCCGAGATCGGCAATCACGCGGGCATCTATCTGGGGTGCGACGATTACGGCGTGGCGCATCTGCGCTTCGCCAGCGGTGTGCTCGGAACGGTCGAGGCCGCATGGACGCAAACCGGCGGCGAGAACGGTCTAGAGATCATCGGCTCCGAAAATTCCCTCTGGCAGGTCGGCCGGGACTACTTCACCGGCTGCCATGGTCGTGCTGAGCCGCAGCCGCTCGCGGCCGTCGCGTCGCGTCCCGCGCAAGTGCACCGGCTCGTGGCGGCGATCCGCGGCGAGCTGACGCCGATGGAGTGCACACAAGACCTTGCCGCCACACTCGATACGGTGGCGATCATCGCGGCGTGTTACGATTCGGCGCAGACGGGGCTGTGGACGCGCGTGCCGGCATAGATCGCGAGAGCCGCCGGATGGGGAATGGCGGAAGGGGTGAGATTCGAACTCACGGTGAGCTTACGCCCACGCCAGTTTTCAAGACTGGAGCCATAAACCGCTCGGCCACCCTTCCAGAGGAGGACAGAACCATGCCACGCCGAAAAACCGCGGCAAGCCTGTGTTTTGGGTGCGGTTGGCCGGGTGGGCGAGTGTTGTGGCGTCGTCAAATTGCCGAGGTGGTGCCACCGCCCCCGATATCCCACTTGGGAAGATCGCCGCTAACCACTCCGCATTTTTTGGTATAAAATCGCGCACCGGCCAATCGGCTTGCGGCAGGTCGATGGAAGCGAATTAATATAGCGTCAGCTGCCGTTTTCGTCCGGACAGGAACGCATCCTAACTCACCCTTCTTCGCCATGATTTGGTGCAAAATAACGGCCGCGCTTTGCGGCTTGCTGTCTCTCGTATTCGGCTTGGCCTTGACCGCGCCCACCAGTAACGCCACCACGGTGATTCCGCCGGAGTTTGCGCAACTCGTGAATGGATCGGACTGTATCGTGCGGGCCGTGGTGAAGAAAGTGAGTTCGCTGAAAAAGACCCGCGGCCACGGCGTGAAAATCTTCACCGAGGTCGAACTGGAGGTCGTCGAAGTGATCGCGGGCAGCCCGCCAGCGAAGTTAACCCTGGAAATGCTGGGCGGTCGGGTGGGCCAGGAGGAACTCACCGTGCAGGGGGCGCCCAAGTTTCAGGTCGGCGACGAGGACATCCTGTTTGTCAACGGCAATGGCCGGAACGTGAGCCCGCTCTACGGCATGATGCACGGTCGGTATCCGATCCTAAAAGAAGCCGCCACCGGTCGCACCTACGTGGCCCGGTCCAACAAGGTGCCGTTGCACGACCCGGCGGAAGTGAGCCTGCCGATGACCGAGGGCGCGACCGCAGAGTTGCAGCGCCGCGCGCTCATCACCACCGGAGCTCTGACGCCGGAGGATTTCATCCGCCAGATCAAAGGCAAGAACACCAACCCCGTGACCCAGGCTCAACGTGCAAACTAGGCGATTTCTGCGCAGCCTGGCGTTGCTGGTGGTTAGCCTTGTGGTCGCGACCTCAGTTCGGGGTTACATTCTATATACCGACCAAAGCGGCATCTACGCCATCCGTTGGCAGACGGGCCCTATCAATTTGCTCATTGAATTATCCTCGATCGCCAACTTGTCGGATGGCAACAGCCTCAGCAGCAGCGTCCACGCGGCCATGGCCCCATGGAACGCCCAAATCGGAACCATGCAACTGACCGGCACCGAGACTAGGCCTGCCAACTATGGCCTTGGCAACGGAGTAAATGAAATCGTCCTGGACAGCACGATTGCGGGCGAGTCGTTTGGCGTTGGCACACTGGCGGTGACGGTTTCCTACTCCAGCGGCAACACGAGCACCGAGGCGGATATTATTTTCAATACCGCCTATACTTGGGATTCTTACCGGAATAATCTGCGCCCGGGTGTGATGGATATTCAACGGGTGGCCCTGCACGAACTGGGGCACGTCCTCGGTTTGGGTCACCCCGATGAAAACGGGCAATATCTCGCTGCCATCATGAACAGCAGGGTCAGTGACATCGGCTTCCTGCTGACTGATGACATCGCTGGGGCCCAACGCCTTTACGGTCCACCCGGCTTCGCGCCGGCCAACGACAATTTCTCAAAAGCCAGCGTCATCACCCTGACTGACAGCGCCATTCAGCTCACCGGCTCCAACCTCGCCGCAACGCGGGAATCGGGCGAGCCCAATCACAATGGTGTGGCGAACGGGCACTCCGTCTGGTGGCAATGGACCGCTCCCAACAGCGGCACCACGGCCATTAACACTCTGGGTAGTGATTTTGACACAGTGATGAGTGTCTACACCGGCACGGCACTTTCGGCTCTGAATTTGGTGGCCGCCAACGACGACGCGGAGACGGTCGATCAAAATCCCACCGCCTCACGCCAGCGCACAAGCAAGGTCAGCATTAGCGCCACGGCCGGCACCATCTATTACATCGCCGTCGACGGGTGGGGCGATGTGTCCAAGGGGAAAATCCCCAGCACGGGCTGGATCACCCTTAACCTGCTCTTTGGGGGTGGCGTGCTCCCCGTTTTTACGACTCAGCCCAAGAATCAAGTGACCACGGCTTTGGCCAGCGTGCCGTTCATCGCGCAGGCGAGCGGCATTCCCACGCCTACCCTCCAGTGGCAACGGCTGCCGGCTGCTGGCGGCGACTGGGTTAATCTTACCGAGGACAGCGGCCATGCTGGCACTACGATGGAGCAGTTGATGGTGAATAGCGTTACACTCGCGATGAACGGCGACCAGTTTCGCTGCGCCGCGCACAATTCCGCCGGCACGACCTACAGCACGCCGGCGACGATGACCGTGAATCCCGTGCCCGTCCCGACGATCAACGGGCTATCGATTCAAAAGTATTCCACCGGTGCAACGTTGTATGTAAATGGCAGCATCAATGCGAACCACTGGCAGTGGTATCACAACGGCGTGCCGATCTCCGGCGCTACCTATACTTACCTCGACGTATCGGTCACAGATCCCGCCGGCATGGGTGAATACTTTGTCAAAGTCTCAAATGCCGGCGGAGACATTTACAGCAAAACCGTCTTTGTGGGGCTGGGATACGATGCCAATTTTTCCCCGACGGATTACTATTGGCTCAAAGCCTTGGAAGTGGATGGCGTTGTTTACTTCCTCTACAAAAATCCGGCACAGATTGCGCGTTATGACTTGGCCAGCGAGTCCTGGCTCACTCCTTGGCTGCTCAGTCAGACCCCCACCGACTTCGCCATTGCCGCAGACGCGATTTACATTGCCTCAGGCGCCACCGTAACCCGCACGGATCGTAGTTTCGGAGCCGCCACTACCCTGCTGACCGCCGACGCCGCCCTCAAGTCTATCCAAGTCGCGGATAACACCCTGGTCACAATCTATATCAAACTTTCGCTCACCAAGCTTTCCTCGTATAATCGTCAAACGGGGCAAAAGATCGACTCAAAGGATATTTCCTATGGGTTCACTATAGGGCATAGTTACAACCCGCTGACACGGCGGATCTACGCCCGCACCGCCGCGAACACTGGTGCGTTTATTTGCTCCCTTCTTGTGCAGGCCGACGGGACTTTTGGTGACTATCTGCCGTCCCCCAACGGCGATATTTTCCCGGTGGCGGCAAGTACCTTTGTGCTGGGGACGGGTGACCTCGTCACCGATGATAGCGGGGTCATATACAAGGCATCGGACCTGACCTATACCGGGTGCGTGGGTGACCGCTTCACGGATATAGCACCCACAGATACCACGGGTTACTATGTCCTCCGCGGCGGTAGGGTCAGTGTCACCGACGGCAGCGGCCGCGAAATCAGAGCGGTGAACAGCCACATCGTCGGGGCGCGATTCTCGCGCAAGAATGGCAATCTGCTTCTCTTTGCGCAGCCTACAGCCGCCGGAAGTTCTCCGACGGTCGAAAAAGTCGCCGTCAGTTCGCTCCTTCCCTCCACCCTGGGCCCGACGGCCAATCCACTTACCACCAATCTGCAAGCGGCCCAGCTGCTGGTGGACGAAACAGGGGTAGTATTCATCTACAGCAAGCTCGACCAGACTATCCACCGCTGGTCGGCGGCAACCCAAGGCTATTTGCCGTCCCTGTCGCTGCCCAGCTACCCCAACTATCTCGCCTACTCCACCAAGACCCGGTCGCTCTACTTTGACGAAAACGCCCATCAGATCCGTCGTATTGCCCTTGATTCAGGCGATCTGAAACCGGTGCCGGCCTATGTTATGCCGGGATTGGAACCCGGCGGATTTCAGATGGCGGATGACATTTTCGTGGCAGCAGAGGGCTCGGCAGGAACGGGTGGCCGCCTGCATCTCTCCTTTGCGCCGGCCGGGACGCTCGTTTCCATCCTAAATAACAACTATTTCTCCAGGGAGTATGAGTGGTGCCCGGCCAACCGCCACCTGTATTATTTCACGTATGAATCTTCTGGACCGAACCTAGTCTGGGAAGCGGTCGATGGAACTGGGCATCTCACTACCAGCAACTATAGTTCGAGTTCTTTTACTGACACTCAAGGCATGGTCACCCCGATTCGTGCCTCGCCTGATGGCAGCCTGGTTGTCCTCGGTTCCGGTTATACTTTCAATGGCCAGCAACTAAATCGCGTTGGTGTTATGGCGAATTCCTTTCTGGATGGCGTCTGGATGGGCGGCCAGTTCCACACCGTGCGGTTATCCGCCAACAACACGGCTGAGGTGCAAACATGGTCCGGCGACAAGCTTCTCTTGCTCCGTGACCGAACTTTCCCTGGCACCGCCCTGCGCCTCCTCCCCCTTCCAAGCAGTCAACTCCTCCTCGTCACGGTGGCCGCTTCCGGCGCCTTGGTTTATCAAATACTGGATAACACCGACCTGCGGACCGTGTATTCTGCGACGCCACCGGCGAAGCAGGCCCACACGATCATCTTTGACGCAATCGCGGACTGTTCATTTGGAGCTGCACCTTTCAAACCCCTCGCCAGCGCCTCGTCCGGGCTGCCAGTCAGTCTCAAGGTTGTGAGCGGGCCAGCGACAGTTTCCGGTAACACGGTTACAATCACCGGCGCAGGCACAGTGACAATTCGTGCGAGTCAGACGGGCGATACTACCTATGACGCTGCAACCAGTGTGGCCCAAAGTTTCGTGGTCAACAAAGCGCAGCTCACCGCGACCGCGGACAATGTAAGCCGCACTTACGGAGCCGCCAATCCGTCCCTGACCGTGAGCTACAGCGGGTTTATCAACAGCGATGGCCTGGCAAGCCTGACCGCAGTTCCTTCGCTTGTGACCACCGCCACCGCTACTTCAACGGTGGGCAGTTACCCAATCACCGCGTCGGGTGGGGTCTCAAACAACTACGAGATCAGTTATGTCGCGGGCACTCTGACCGTCTCGAAAGCTCCACTTAAGGTCACTGGAGGCAACTTGGCGAAAATCCAAGGCGCCGCCAATCCGCCGCTCACTCTGAGCTACACCGGATTCGTTAATGACGAAACCAGCACGGTCTTGAACTCCCTGCCTGTCGCTGCAACCACCGCGACAGCCTCCAGCCCAATTGGCGTCTACCCCATCACGGTTTCAGGCGGCAGTGCCGACAATTATACGCTGACTCTCGTGAACGGGACATTGACGGTCGTGCCGCCCAGTTTCGCCGGTATTTATTTCGGCACGTTCGCCTCCGGCGCTCGCGGGGCGCTCTACGTCCGCCGCGACAGCACGGCCACGTTCATTGCCTACCTGCCGGGCCGCCACAGCGCGATTGTGGTCAGTCTCACCGTCGGCACCGACGGTGCCTTCACCGTGAACGGCACGGAAATCATTCCTCTCGCCGGTGCGGCTGCCAGCGGCCTCGCGCTTGCCTCGCCCGAAGCGCCCGTCGTCAAAACCTCCGTGGCCGCGGCCAGCTTCACGCTCACCGGCCAGATTGCCCCCAATGGCGCGCTCACGGGCCAACTCATCGGCCTCGGCGAAACTTTCACCGGGGCCGCGGACACTGGCTCCTCTGCTCTGGCGGGCCTCTACACCGCCGCGGCGTTGAACACCGCTGGTGGCGCGACCTATACGGTCGTCGGGCCATCGGGCCAGGCCGTTGTCGTGAGCACGACTCCCACCGCCGTAGATGGGGCGACCGGCACCGTCAACGCCAGTGGCCAACTCACCGCCACCACGAGCAACAACGCGGCGCTCTCCCTCACAATCAACGCCTCCACCCAAATAGTCTCCGCGAGCCTCACTCCTAGTGGCTCCTCCACGCCCATCTTCTACTACGGCCTGCCCGACACCATTACGCCGAATGGCTACCTTGCCAACCTCTCGGTGCGAGCCGCGATGGCGGGGGGACAGACACTGATCGTGGGCTTCGTGGTCAATGGCGGGGCTAAGCCCATGCTCGTCCGCGCTGCCGGCCCTGTTCTCGGCCGCTACGGTCTCACCGGCGTAGTCGATCCTAGTCTGACGCTCTACACCGGCGCCGGGGCCTTTGTTTCCCAGAACGATAACTGGGACGCCTCGCTCGCATCAACCTTCGCCAGTCTCGGTGCCTTTGCGTTCGACGCCGCCAGTAAGGATGCCGCGCTCCAGCAGTCGATCAACGGCCCGCACACCGCACAGGCCACCGCCACGGGTCCAGGCGCCATCCTCGTCGAAGCCTACGACGCCGGCCCGAATGATGGTCGCAAGCTGGTCAACCTCTCCGCGCGTTTCCAAGTCGGCACGGGCGACAACATTCTCATCGCCGGCTTTGTCCTCTCCGGCACGGGCACTAGGCAGGTGCTTATCCGCGCGGTCGGCCCCACGCTTGCCAGCTACGGGGTCAACGGCACGCTGGTCGATCCGCAGTTTTCCGTTTTCGACGCCGGCGGCACGGTGATCGCCAGCAACGACAACTGGGCCTCCTCGCTCACGCCGACCTTCGACAATGTCGGCGCCTTCCACCTTCTCGACGCCAGCAAAGACGCCGCCATGGTGGTCACGCTTCAGGCCGGCAAGTCCTATACGGTGCAAGTCTCCGGCGTGGGCGGCACCACCGGCGAGGCGTTGATCGAGATTTACTTGATGCCGTAGGGCAGGTGAATGGCGTGAGGCGAGGGGAGAAGTGCCTATTCCATACGCTCCGTGTTCGTATTCCAGTTCACGCCGCTGCGGGCGTTTTTCTCAGCGCCAGGGCCGCTTTCACCTTCGTCATGTAAGCTTGATCGATGGGATAGCGCAGGGCGATGGGGATGACCAGCGTCGCGAAAAACGAGCCCAAACCGAAGGTCAGCAGCACAAGCCAGCGGATCGCCTCCGGCGTTTGATGATCGCTGCCATTGACGAAACCCACCCATGCGAGACAGGCGCTGGCGGTGAAGACGGCCACCGACAGGATCAGCTTGGTCGTGAAGGCGAAAATGGCCGCATAACCGCCATCCTTGCGGGTGCCCGATTCCAACTCGTTCACCTCGGCGACATCGGCGATCATCGAGCTGGCCAGCGAAGAAAAGAGGCCGATGCCGAACCAGTTGAGCATATCGCAGGCGCCGAACACGATCACGGCAATCGGCAGCGTGTGCCCATGCACCACCCACACGGTGGTCGGTTTCAGCGCCCCGCCCAAAAAGAGAATCGCGGCCAGTAGGTCGGCGCATGCCGTGATCCCCGCCCCGATGCAGACGGCATGTTTCTTGTCGAAGCGGCGCTCGAGCCAGACTCCGGCAAAACCGCCCGAACCGCAGAGCACCATGCCGCCGCCATGGATGATGGTCTTCTGCAGCGCCGTCAGGTGCATGAAATAGACATAGAGATACATCTGCAGCGTCGCGACAAAGACCGCGGCCATCCCGCCGACGCACATGAAAAAGATGATTGGCCGCAGGTAGCGGTCCGCGATGATTTCTCGGAAATCACCCAAAAACGCCCGCAGGCTGTTGCCCGTGCCGGTGACCACGCCGCGCGTATCTGTGATGTGGTGGCGGGTGGTTAGGACCACGACCGCCGTGAAGCCCACAGTGGCGAGCGCAAAGACCGTGCCCATGTGGAGGAAATTGGACACAACGCTTGTGGCTTCGGGGCCGCCCGCCCGGTCGGGAAAAAACACGGACCATGCGAGCGCCGGCCCGAGGAGATTGACCAGCATGTTGAGCGCCAGGCGGGCGCCCTGCAGTTGCGAGCGCTGATGGTAGTCGGTGCAAACTTCATAGCCGAGCGCGACATATGGGACGGTGAAGATCGCATACGCGGTGCGGACAATGAGGTTCATCGTGAGCACATAGGGAAAAAGTAGCGCGCCCCGGCCAACGAAACCCGGGACCGCCCACAAAAAATAGAAACTGACGGCCAGTAGCAGTCCACCGAACAGGATATACGGTTGCCGCCGGCCCCAGCGCGTGTGAGTGTTGTCGCTCAGGTGGCCGATCGCCGGGTCCACCAACGCATCCCAGACGCTTGACACCGCGAACGCCACGCCCGCCTGCGCGAACGGCAGGCCCAGCGCCTGGGTGTAATACAGCATCGCGAAGCCGGAGATGCCGTTCATGGTCAGCGACGTCGCGCCTTCGCCCAGCGCGTAACCGGCGATATCACGTCCGCGCGTTTTCTTGGGGTTCTGCACGATCGGTATCATCGAGGCAGAGCAACTTGCCGGACGGCATGAGGCAACTTGAATTGGCCTGAATGAACTTGCGGAAATTTCCCTGGCTGGGCGCGGCCGAGATCTTCGTTATGTCAGAAAGAAGCGGACCAGAGCCGGCGATTTTGGCACAATTTTGGTGCCACGAGGTCCCAACCTGCCGAAGACAGGTCCGTTTTCTGCGATGCATATTGCCCGTTTGATCAGAATTATTTCGCCCGCATCCTCGCTCCGCTCCGCGCGCACCCGCCGTGTAACATGCTCCCTGTGCTGGGCGCTGGTTGTCGTTCTGGTCATCGCGGCTGCTGCGCTGCCCGGTCGCTTGGCTGCAACGGCAAATTTGCCCCGTGTTGCGTATCCGAATAGCATCCGCCAGATTCCGCTCGCATCGGCGTCCGCGCAGACCGGTCGCGCACTGACGTGGTCAAGGCCGGCTCCTCGCTGACCCTCACGCCCCCCGTCGCCACCTCAAGCAGCTCACCAGCACGCAATATCAATGGTTGCTCAACGGCGTCGCCCTCGCCGCCGCCGGCGCGACAGGCGCCACGCTAGCGCTGACGAACATCCAGCCACCGAAAACACCGGCACCGTCATCGCGAGCAACGATGACTGGGGCGGCACCTCGGTGCTGAAAAACGCCTGCGCGGCAGTCGGTGCGGGTGCCCTCGCGGCCGACACGAGCAAGGACGCCGCGCTCCTGGTGACGCTGCCGCCCGGCGTTTACAGCGCGCACGTTTCGGGCGTTGGTGGCACCACAGGCGTTGCCCTCGCCGAAATCTTCCTCATGCCATAGAGTGCAGCACTGGCGGCCTGCCTGCGCCAACTTCACGGCTGGTAGCCGTGGCGTGCGAGCACCCAGGCGGATTCGCAGCCGTTGGCTTCGGAGAGTGTCTGGCTGCTGGCGAGCGTATGCTGGCGCTTCACCCGGTCGGCATCCAGCGGTTGCAGCCGGTTGAGCACGCTCATCGCCACGATCTCGGAATCCACGGTGCGCAAGGCAGTGAGGTTGCCGCTCACTTCGAGGCGCAGGTCTGCCGTGACGGCCTCCGGCAGGTCTTTTTCCAACGCGTCGACGAACCGGTCCACGCTGCCTTGCGGGCCGACCAGCAGGTGCAGGTGCTGCCAGAACTTCATCGTCGAGTTGGGTCCAATGCCGATGTATTGGATGCCGGTGTGGTAGCCCTCGCCCGTCGGGCGGTAGATTTCGAGCTCGGGCGGCGCTGGCACGCCGCGCACCGAGGTCAGCCAGCCGCTGTGCTCCTGAAAAATTTGCCCGCCCTCTTGGCTCGTGATGAAGCGTAGAAAATCGACGGCCTCGTCCTTGTGCCGGCTGTCCTTGTTCAGGTAAATTTCCATGCTCGTGGCGATCGTTCCGTCTTGAAACGGGCCGCGGATATAGCGGCCGATCACGGGATCGTCCGCTTGCGGCTGGGGATAACGCATGGCCTCGACGGTGAACGGCGCGAGCTTCTTCAGGCTGGTGGCGTCGTAGGTGCCACTGAAAATAAACAGCGCCTCGCCGCGCATGAACTCCTGCACGGCGTCGTCGCGCCCGAGTTGGGCGAAGCCGGGTTTCATCTGCAGGGCCATCTCGCGGGCCAGCGCGAGCGCTGCCTGCAGCTCGGGCCGGCGGTAGTTCCACCGTCCCAGCAGATAATCCGTCATCGCCTGCCGCGGCGCGCGCGCCAGATAGCCTTCGCGGTCGAGGTCCAGGTTCATGCCCGAGACGCTGCCCATCATGGTAAAGTCGATGATCCATTGGCCGTTGCTGAGCGACCCGGCCAGCGGGTGCACGACCGCGCCGGTCCGTCGCGCATAGTCGGCGGTTTGGGCGCAAAGCGTGCGGAAGGCGGCGAGCGTTTTGGGCGCGCCAGTTCCAAGACCGGCGATTTTCTCCAGCAGCTCACGGTTGCAAAACAGCCGCATGCTGCCCTGCGAGAGGGTGGCGGCGTAGATCTGGCCGATCTCCGGGCTTTGGGTGAGTTCGAAATAAAGCCCGTCGGCGAAGGTCAGCCTCCACGGCACAGTGGCGAGGGGCGTGCCGCGGTTGTAGGGATTGGGTTCGCCCATCAGGCGGGTGAGCGGCTCGAAATACCGCACAGGAATGTCGTTCACGCCGCCGATGAAATAGCCAAACTCGACGAGGTCGGTGCCCATGCCGCCACTCAGGTTCGAACGCAGCCACAGGCGGTAAACGGCCGAGGGCACCGCGACTTGCTCGACATGCACGCGCGGATTCAGCTCCTCGTAGCGGCGGATCACCGCGTCGAAACCATCGGGCGGTCCTTTTTCGATCTGCCAGTGCGCGATGCGGACCGTCACCGGTCGTTTCGGCGCCAGCGGAGTCGAGCGGGTGAACACCCAGCAGATTGCGAGGACGTAGCCTGTGGCGAACAGCGCCAGCGTCAGGCGCGATTTGCTCGGCTTCATCATGGCCGTGCCGCCTTCCCGGTGCGCAGGTGTGCCGCGATCTCCGCGAGCTTTTCCTTCACCTGATAGGCGCGTGCATCGACTTCGTTCTCGGCGAGGAAGCGCGAGAAATAGTCGCGTGCCTGCGCCCAGTTGTCTTCGCGACGGGACAACTCTGCAATCTGCAGCTGCAGATCCGCGCGCGAAACGCCGCTCAAACCGCCGATGCGGTCGGCCGCGAGCAGTTGCTCCAACACTTCAGTGCCGGGCCGGCCGTGAAACAGTTTGGCGCGGCCGAGCACGATGTGCAGGTCACGTCGCAACTCCGGTGCGGTCAGTCGCGGCAGCAGCGCTACGGCCACGGCGAGCCGGGCCGCGGGCTCCGTGGGCTCGGGCAGCACGTAGAGCACGAGCAGGGCAAGTTTCACCAAGCCGAGCTGCGCCCAGTAACTACCGGGGTGGCGGGCCGCGAGCTGCTCATATTCATGGGCCGCCCGCGACGGATCGGGCGTCGGCAGATGCACCTGGTAAAGCCGCCCGGTCAGGTAGGCCGCCGCCGCCGCGATCTCGTCGTCGCCGCGCGCCAATGTAGTCAGTTGCTCTGCGACTTGCTGCAAGCGCGCCTCGGTGACGGGCTGGCTGTCCATCTGTGCGACTGCGCGGGCCAACTTCGCCTCGCGGCTGGGGTCTGCGCTCGCCGCGCCGAGTTGCGCGAGGGCGTCGCCGGGCAGATGGCGCGCGACCAGTTCCCAAGCCGTCGTCACGTCGCGACCCGCGCAGAATCCGCCCGGCAGGCTGCTCGCAAGAGCAAGGATCAGGCGAAAGCGAAACGAGGACGGGGCAACCCGGGGCACAGCGGTAGCGTAAAAACGAAAGCGGGGGCGACAAGCACCACTTTGCCCCCGCGGCAACTCAGGCGGTCTGCAGAAAATCGCGGCTAGCAATGAAGCCGCGCTGCTCGCCATCGAGGGCGCCGTTAAAGTTCACGTCCTCGAGCTCGATGGAGACGGCGCCCTTGTAGCCCTTGCGCACGAGGATCTCAAGGAGCTTGGTCCAAGGCGCAATACCGTGGCCGGGGACAGTATAGCGCCAGAACGAGCCGCCCCACGGGAAGCCCTTGACGAAAACGGGATCTTGCTCACGGCCGAGTTCGTAGACGCGCTCGGCGTCGAGCCAGGTGTCCTTGCCATGCATGTGAACAACCTGTTCGCCGAATTCCTCGAGGAAGCGCAAGGAATCGATGCCCATGCGGATGAGGTGAGAGGGGTCGTAGTTGATACCGAAGGCGTCGCTGTTCATCTCCTTGAGGAAGGCGCGGTAGGACTCGGGCGTGCAGCAGTGGGCATTGCAGCCCGGCCAGCCCTCGATCGCGAGACGCGTGCCGGTTTCCTTCAGCACATTACCGATCTGGCCGTAGCTCTCCACCATGTAGCCGAACGTCTCCTTGCGCGGCAGCTTTACGTCCTCGGCTAGCATCACGCCAAAAAGGATTTTCGCACCTGCCGCAGCGCTGGCGCGGACGGCCTGCACGGCGAGTGCGACGGTCGCCCGACGCTTGCCCGCGTCGGCCGAAAGCATACCGGTCCACTCGTTGCCAAAAAGATCGATTGTGCCCACGGGCATGCCCGCCTGCTCCCACGCAGGGATCGTGCTGCACTGGTTGGCGTAGATATCCACGCAACCAAAGCCGTTAGCCCGCGCCCACGCCGCGGTCTCGGCGACAGGTCGGGCGGCCAGGGTGCCGGTGAGACGGAGTCCGATGGGAAAATCACCGGTGCGGGTTTGGGCGACAGTGCTCATAGTGGCGTAGTGAGGTGAGGTTTTGCGAACATGCGGCTTGGCTGCCCGTTGTCCATCCGGATGGGGCCTATGACGCCCGCTTGGTTGCGCCGGCTCCATCACGATCGCGTGGCGAGCGTGTACGCAGCTCGCGGGGCGAGAGGTGAAAATGGCGCCGGAACAATTTTGACAACTGGTATTCGTCGTTCAACCCGACCGCGGGCGCGATAGCCTTTACCGGAAGGCCTGACGCCAGCATCATCGCCCGGGCGCGGTTTACCCGCATCAACTGCAATTCCTGCATGGGCGTGCGCCCGCCGAGCCGCTTGAATTTCCGCACGAAGGCAAATTTGCTCATGCGCACCCGCCGGGCCAGATCGTCCAAGTAAATCGCGCGCGCCAGATTCTGCTCCATGTGCATCCGCATCTCCTCCAGCCACGGGTCGCGGGGCGAGTGGCCCAGCCGCCGCACCTCGCCCAGCACCGCTGCGAGCAGCGGATGGAGGCGCTCGGGCGCGACGCCGGAGCGTTGGTCGCGCAGCAGCCACGCCGCCATCTGCCGGACGCGCGCGTCGGCATCGCGTGTGCGCAGGGCAACATTTGCCACGAGCGGCGCGTCCGCCTTGAAGGCGATGAAAAACGTATTCACGGGATCGGCCGGGTCAGAGGTTTCCTCGTGCGCGACACCGGCGCGGTAGAACAGCAGGTCGCCCGCCTCCGCCTGCACGGTTTCGCCGGGGGTTTTCAGGGTCATCCGTCCGCCCAGCACCACGATGAGCTCGTGGATGCGGTGGCTGTGGCTCGGCATGTGCCAGTCGCGCTGCGGCTGCACTTCACCGGCGCTCAGGAACTCACAGACGGAGGCTTTCATAGGGCAATTTCCGACAAGTCTTGGCAACGCCCGCCATTCACGCCAGCTCCGAATGCTGATAGTCTGTGAGTTCTTATGTCCCAAAAGAAAATTCGCCTCGCTTTCGCCGGTGTCGGCGGGATGGGCCAGGCCGCTCATCTCCGCAACTACGCTACGCTGCGTGACGACTGTGAAGTCGTCGCCCTCGCCGAAATGCGCCCCCTGCAGGCGCAGGCCGTCGCCAAGAAATACAACGTGCCCAAGGTCTACCGCACCATCGCTGAGATGCTGGCGGCCGAAAAGGTCGATGCTATCGTTGCCTCGCAACCCTTCACCCGGCACGGGATTCTGGTGCCCGAGATTGCGCGCGCGGGCGTGCCAATCTTCACCGAGAAGCCCATCGCGGCGTCGGTCGCGGTTGGCGAACGCATCGTCGAGTCGGTCGCGAAGAGCGGCACGTGGCACATGGTCGGTTACCACAAGCGCAGCGACCCCGCGACCGAGTATGCCAAGCGGACCATTGATGAACTCAAGGCCTCCGGTGAACTTGGTAAACTGACCTACGTGCGCGTCTCCATGCCGCCGGGCGACTGGGTCGCCGCGGGCTGGACCGACACGATTCACAGCGTGGATCCGATCCCGGCGCTCGAACTCGATCCCCCGCCGGCCGACATGGACGCGGCGACCGCCAAGGAATACGAGGCGTTCGTGAACTACTACATCCATCAGGTGAACCTCCTGCGCTTCCTCGTCGGCGAGCCCTACAAGGTTTCCTACGCCGATCCTGCGAAAGTTCTCCTTGTCGCGCACAGCGCGAGCGGCGTTCCTTGCACCATCGAGATGGCGGCTTATCAGACGACGATCGACTGGCAGGAGACCGCGCTCGTCGGATTTGAGCGCGGCTACGTGAAGCTCTCGCTGCCCGCCCCGCTCGCGCACAACCGCGCCGGCACTGTCGAGATTCTCAAGGACCCGGGTCAGGGCGCCGTCCCCGTCACGCTGCACCCGCAGATGCCGTGGATGCACGCCATGCGCAATCAGGCGCTCAACTTCATCAAGGCGGTCCGCGGCGAAGCGCCCGCACCGTGCCTCGCCCCCGAGGCGCTCGAAGACATCAAGATCGCCCGCGAATACATCCGCATGCTCAAAGGAGTCTGACCATGGCCCTCCAATTTCATAAACGCGTCCTCTCGGCCGAGCGTTACGAGTCGGCCGGCATCTTTGATGTCAACGGCGACGGCATTCCCGACATCGTCAGCGGCGGCTTCTGGTATCAAGGCCCTGACTTCAAGCAGCAGCACAAGATCGGCGGCGTCACCGCGCACGACGAATATTACGACGATTTTTCCACCATCGCTATGGACATCAATGGCGACGGCCGGCTCGACTACATCACGGGCGGCTGGTGGGGGCAGACCCTCCGCTGGCGCGAAAACACCGGCGACTACACGAAGGACTGGCCCGAGCACATCATTGCGCAGACCGGCTCCGTCGAGTCGACCCGTGCGTGGGATGTCGACGGCGACGGCGATCTGGAAATCGTTCCCAACACTCCCGGCGCCCCTCTGGTCGTCTACAAGCTCATCCGCGACGCGCGGGGCAAAGGCACCGGCAAGTTCGCCACGCACAAGCTCAGGATGTCTGGCCGCGAGAACAAGGATCAGGGCCACGGTCTCGGCTTCGGCGATCTTACCGGCAACGGCCGCGGCGACTTCATCCTCCGCGACGGCTGGCTCGAAGCTCCCGCCGATCCCTACAACGGCGAGTGGATCTGGCACGCCGACTTCGACCTCGGCCGCGCGCCCAGCGTGCCGATCCTCGTCGTCGACCTCAACGGCGACGGCAAGAACGAGCTGATCCTCGGCGAGGGTCATGGTTACGGCCTCAGTTGGTGGGACTACCAGCTCGATGCCGACGGCAAGCGCACATGGACGCGCCACGAGATCGATCCCCTCAGCAGCCAGTATCACGACCTCCAATGGGTGGATATTGACGGCGACGGCAAAGACGAGCTCATCACCGGCAAGCGCTTCCGCGCCCACCCGCAGGGCGATGGCGGCGACAAGGATCCCTACGGCTGGTATGTCTTCAAGTGGACCGGCGAGTCCTTCGCGAAACACGTCATCGACTTCGGCCCCCTCGGCACCGGCAAGGGCCTCGGCATTCATTTCGCCGTCGCCGACCTTGACGGCGACGGGCGACTCGATGTCGTGGCGCCGGGCAAGGACGGACTCGCCATCTACTTCAACCAAGGCAACGCATGAAAATCGGCATGAACCTCCTGCTTTGGACCGCGAAGGTTTCCGAAGCCCACGACCCACTCCTCGCCGCGCTGAAGCAGACCGGCTATGATGGCGTCGAGATTCCCGTCTTCGAAGGCACGTCGGCGGACTACCGGTCGCTCGGTGGAAAACTGCGCAACCTCGGCCTCGGCTCCACCGCCGTGACCGTGATGGCGCCGGAGGCCAGCCCGATCAGCCCCGATGCGAAAATCCGGCAGGCTGCCGTCGACCGCCTCAAGTGGGTGCTCGACCGCTGCGCCGAATTTCACGCCGAGGTGCTCTGCGGTCCGCTGCATTCGCCGCTCGGCGTTTTCAGCGGCACGGCGCCCACGCGCGACGAGCGCCTGCGCGGCATCGAGACTTTCCATCAGGTCGCCGACCACGCCGCCGCCGTGAAAGTGACGCTCGCCGTCGAATACCTGAACCGCTTTGAAAGCTACTTTCTCACCACGGCCGCCGACACCGCGAAATGGGTCGGCGAAATCAATCATCCCGCCTGTGGCATGATGTGGGACACTTTCCACGCGCACATCGAAGAAAAAGACTCGCCCGCCGCGCTTGAGGCGGTGCGCCAACACATCGTGCACGTGCACCTGAGCGAAAACGACCGCGGCACGCCGGGCACAGGCCAGGTGAGGTGGGCCGAGACTTTCGCGATGTTGAAAAAAATTCGCTACGATCGCTGGCTCGTCATCGAGGCTTTTGGCCGGTCGCTGCCCGATCTCGCCGCTGCCACCCGCGTCTGGCGCGACCTCTTCGCCGATCCCAAGGACGTCTACACCGACGGTCTGGCCTTTATCCGCCGCGGTATCCGCTGATATTAGCAGCCAAGGTGCCGCGCGATGCTCGATTTAAACCGCACGCGCGAGTTCGAGGCGTAACTCGGCGAGAGCCACGAATTCGCAGTTTGGCAGCGTGGAGAAGCTGCGAATGTGCGCGCACTGCCGATGCCGCCGGTGCCGATGAATCCGAGTCTGATTTTTCCATGGTGTAACGGTAAACAGCCTGCTCCGACAAAAGCGCGGGCCGCGCGGGCGATGGCTCCGCCTCGCAAAACATATCAGCTCGGCGCGTTTTGAAGTGTGTCGGGGCACAGAGTCGCACACTCCCAAATCTCTCCGCGCAGGACAAGTCTGTCCTCCGTCATTGCAGTGATATGGTCGGTAATAATCACTGGGTCGATCCAGCGCTTCCGCGTAGACACTTCGACAGGATACGGGCCGAGCTGGTTGGTCACTGAGCAAACCGAACCGGAGCAAGCAAACCCGAGCACTTCTGTTTTCAGAACGTGTAACCGAGAGTCGTGAACACGCGGTTGTCGGAGCGCCCGTCCGGCACCGGGCGGATCGCCTCGAATTCGTATTCGTAGCGCAGGTTCACACTCATGTGATCTGAGACTTGGCCAGAAAGGACGGAGTTGGCGCGCAGCCGATAATCCCGCATGTCCGCGGGCTGGTAGAGGTAACTGGCGGTTTGCTTGAGGCTGATCTTGTTCGTGATCTGCCAGGTAAACTCATGGGAAATATCACCCAATAACTTGTATCCTCCGCCGCCCAAGCTTGGCTGGGAATATTGCACCGCCAGTCCGGGACCGATCGAGTAGCGGAAATGAGGTAGGGCAAAGACGACATAGTTCAGACCGAGCACATCTTCAAACTGGTGAGAAAGCCCCTTCAGGTAATCGTAGCTATAACTGAGCTCGTTGCGAATATCGATCCGGCCAAAAGTCTTCTGCCGCAATTTGAAGGACACATCCAGCTTGTCGGTGTTGCGGAGGGTGTTCTGGCTTCCATAAATGTAACGGGTGCCAAAGGTGATCAGGCTGTTCGGGTCTTCTCTGGTAATTTCTCCGCGCACATAGGTGGAATATGCGGAGACGAGGTTGCCGCGCGCCTGATAGGAATAGCCGGCCTCCAGCGACTTCTTCCACTTGGCGACTGGCGGGGAAGCTGCAGCGCTTGCAGCCGGTGTCGGTGCGTGTGGTTTCTCCGTTGGAGATGAAGGTGTTTGTGCTTTCGCCAAGTCAGTAGCCTTGCCTGCCGGTTCCTTCGCGGGTGCGGCGATAACGCTCAGATGTGAGCCGGCCTTGGGTACACGCAATCCCCCCCAAGTTTGGGAACGGAACACGAACGCGCCTTCCTCCTCGGACACCAGCGTGCCCACCAGAACCTCGCCGTTGGCGAGTTCGAGCCGGTAAGTGCAGGCCGTGGCATCGGCAGCACGGAGTCCGCAGGGAATAACCAAACTCAAACCGGCCAAGGTCAGCCCAAAGGCGATCACCTTCCTCATGCTGACAGACCCCGTAGGTCGGTTAGAACTGCCAACCGGTGCCAAGTTTGACGCTGAGCGATTTGTAGCCGGCATTGCCTTGATCATAATTCAGCGTCGCTCGCAGGCTGCGGCTCTTGGTGAGTTGATAGGCCGCACCGATTGCATAGGACTGGTAGGAATCCACTAGCACATCGCACAATGCCTCGGTGTCGATCACGTAGCCGTAGTAGGTCCAGCGGCCGAGCATACGGAAGATCTGCAGCCCGTTGGACAGGGTCTGTTGGTTGTCACGCACGGGGTCTGGATAGCCCTTGATGCCTGAGTTCCAAGCCAGCGACACGGAGTTGCCGAGGTTCAGCACCCAGCCGGGGGAATACTGCCAGGCGAGCGAACTCGAAAAGCCACTATTGAAGACAAATGCGCCCTGCCGCAAATCGGCGCTGTCCCGATAGAACAAGCCGGCCGAGGGTGTGATCTTGCAGCGGTAGGGCACGTTATCCTGCTTGGTGAAAACCTGCCAGGCGTAGCCGGCATTAAGGCCAACCCCATAGGCTTTGGCATCTACTATTTGGAAGGTGGCCGGATTGAGCACATTTTTGTAAACCGCGATGGAAACGGGCAGGGAAAGCTGCAGGGTGCCACGTTCGCTGAGTTTTTGGCTGTAGGGAACCTTGAGTGTGTAGATGTCGGCTTTCTGGCCGTTCACTTCAAAAGATCCGCCGCCGGCCTCGATGTCGATCTGTTGCGGTGCTGCAACCTGAACGACGGTTGAACCCGTCGCGGAGCCAGCAGCGGACTCTGTCGTTGTCGGTGTCGCCGATGGCGGCTCGGACGGCGAGAAGGCCTGCGTTGCGTCCGCAATGCTCATCTGTGCCCCAAGATCAAATGTATCAGCGGAGGCTGCACCGACGGAGGAAGTGGGAGAACCAATCGCAACGGCGGTGTTGTGCGAGGATTGGTCGGAGTAAGGATAATAACCAGGAGGTTGTTGCATTGTTCCCTGAGCAAATACAGCCGGGGCAAAGGTCACCGCTGTAGAAAGCCAGACCAGACGGGTTATGTTTTTCATGGGGCAGAATTATAAGTTTACCTCAGTCTTGGATTTCGTATTATTAGCTAACGCCCTTAGGTCAAGATTGGCTTTCCAGCCCATGAACCCCTTACTCGCAACCAACGCGAAAGCCTTGTCCCATTCGCGTTGTGGCCGCTGGTGGCGATGGTTGTGGCGCGGCGTTCTCGCGACTGGCTGCCTCGCTTTCCTTGCCCTCTGGTGGCCCGGCTGGCCGTTGCACCCGCTGGCCTTCATGGCGGCGCAACAGATGCGGGGCGAGGGTCTGCAGATCCTCATCGAGTCGCCCTGGCTCCGGGCCCGGCCCGATGGCACGTTGCAGTTGCTGGTGGCGCGCGTCAGCGTCGGTGACGCGGTGCAGTCTGAAGCCTTGGTACTGGAATCGCTTTCTGTGCGATGGCGGTTGCTCGATCTGGTGCGCGCCCGCTGGCTGCCGAAATCAATCCAGCTCGCGGATGTCGCGGGGACCCTGCGCACCGATCCGGCCGGGAAAACGCAACTCATCGCGCTGCCGGGAGCGACACGGCCAGCCGCGTCATCCACGGCCACGCCGGCGTTCGCGCTGGCCGATCTTCCGGCTAATCTCCTGCCGTCCGTGGGGCAGACGCTGAACGTGCAGCTCGACCGGGCCCGGCTCCGCCTGCCGCCCGGTTTTGGCGTCGGCTTGATTGGCGCCGACCCAGTGAAGATGAACCTGCACCGGTCGCACGCCGGACAAGTGGATCTGGACGGTTCGCTCGACCTTCATGTGGACGGCCGCCCCGGTTCCGCGCAGTTCTCCGGGCAGTTCCCTCTCACCCGCGCTTGGCTGGGCCAGTTCAAGGCCAGTGTCGCCGTCGCTCAGGCCGAACATGCGCCCGCCACGCACCTCTCCTTCGCCGCCGCCCGGACCTCGGCGTCCGCGCCGGCCACGTTGGAGCTTCAGGTGATCGATTGCCCCCTCGGCGACTGGCTGACGCTGCTTAACCGCGCCGATCTGCCGAGAATCAGCGGCCTCATTAATCTGGATGTCTCCCTGAGCGGCGATCCCCTGCGGCTGCGGCTCGACTCCGCCGCCGCCTACCTCGCCACCACCGCCCTCACGGTCACCCAGTCCGCCTTGCTTGTGCGCCCGCTCAAGGTGGCTCCGCTCCGCTTCGCGCTGCACGTCGAGGACAACGGCGCCCGCGGTCGTGTCGAGGCATTCACCGTGCAGGCTGGGCCGGTCACGCTGCGCAGCCCCGGCCTGTCATGGCAGTCGCAGGGCACGGCCTTGACCGGGGACGGGCGCGTGGAACTCGCCGCGCTGCCGCTGCCGGCGCTGATGGAATGGCTGCCCGCCGGACTGCGCGCCAAGCTGGGCCTCACGGCCGGGGAATGCGCCGAACTGGGCTTGGGCGCGACCAAGTTTGATCTTCACTTCACCGGCGATCACGCCGCCGGTCTGCCCCGCCTGCACTGTGCCACGCGCACCGGGATCACGGTCAACAAGGAGGTGGTCGCGGTGGAGGCGGGGGGAGATTTCGACCCGGCCACGGGTCTGGTGGAAACACAGGTGACGCTGCCGGATTTCGTCGAGGCGCGCTGGGAACTCGCCGTCTTGCGCCGGTTTCCCATCCCCGATCTGGATGCGCCGCTCCGGGCGGAATTCAAATTGCGGGGACGCTGGCCTTTCACGCTCGAGGAGGTGCGCTGGCGGATCGTCGCCGGGGCCGGCCGTGTGGTGCCGCGGGGGCCATCCCTGCGCTGGCTGGCGCAGCCCTTTCCCGTTTCCTCCTTCACGCTCAACGGACATCTCGACGAGGGACTGCAACATCTGGCGGTCGAGCAAATGGAATTCGTGAGCGGGCGCGCGCGGCTCGCGCTTGAATGCATCGAGCTTCGCTCCCCGCAACCGTTGACCGCCGCTTCCCAACGCGGCGGTGCCGTCGCCCATCTGAACCTCAAACTCGAACAGTGGTATGCCGCCGATTTCCTGCCGCTGCTCGGCCCGGGGTTGCAATCCCTTGTCGCTCCCTTTGCCGAGGATCTGGCGTTGTTCGGATTGGAGTGGCTCGAAACGGGCATCGAGCTGAGCTTTGCCGTCCTGCCGTGGATCGATCCGAAAATCACCGCCCTCAAGGGCACGCAAGCCGCCCTGTTCCGCATCGGCGAGGAACGCGTGCCCGTGGACGTCGTCTGGCGCTTCGACCCCGCCTTGCGCCGGGTCGCCGCCGCCGCTCGCCTGGAGGGGCTGCGCCTAAATCGTCTGCCGCTGGCCACGCTCCGCTGTCAGGCCCCGATGCCTCTCGAGGCCATCGAGCTGCCGCTGAACATTGACGTCGAGGTGTCCGCCGATCCCTTCGCCGACAGCCTTGAACACATGGCGGCGACCGCGACCGTCCGGCTGAGCGCGGAGAAAGGCCGCGTCAAGGCGAACCCTTGGCTGGGCGCCGATCTCCCCGTCGAGCATCTCCTCGTGGCCGGCGCGGCGGGGATTTTGCCCCTGCGGTTCGAGCGCCTGAAGGTGGAGGCCGATTTCGGCGGCCCTTCGCTGCTGATTGACGATGCGCGCATGGAACTCGGGCAGGAATTGAAAGGCGCCCTCCACCTGCGGCTGCGCGACGTGCCGCTGGACTGGGCCTATGCCCGGGTCCCCGTCGTCTTCCGCCCCGCCCAGCTCAATGGCGCGGAGCTGCACGGCCGGCTCGTCCAACTCGATCTGCAATCCGAATTCAAGGCCACTGCCACTGATTCGCGGCCCGCGCTGACCGCCCTCACGCTCAGCGCCGACCTGCAGAAGATCAGCCTGCATCTGCCCGGCCGGACCGCGGTCGCAGTGCAACGCCTCGAACTTTCCGGCGGGCTCGACCGCCTGCTGCTCCTGATCGACCGCGCCTCGACCGATGGCGTCGAGCTGACCAATTTCACCACCACCATCGACCAACCGCTGGCGCCGTCGCGGCACGCCCAAGTCACCGGCAACGTCACCATCGATCTCGCCCGCCTGCCGGCCCTCCTCGCCACCTGCAAGGCCGAGGTGCCCCTGCCCACCGGCCTCGATCTGGACCGGCTCGCCGGCCACGCGACTGTCCGTTTCTCGGCTTCGGCTCCGCTCGATCCGGCCAAAGTCGCGACGGACCTGCGCGCCGAGGTCGCGGTGGCGGCCAGCAAGGTCGTGTTTCCCCTGGTGCCCAAGGAAATTCGCCTCGGCCAATCCTCGCTCGATCTTCAGGCGGAAGTCACCGGCTCCACCGTCCGTGGTCGCTACCGCTGGCAGCCGGAAACGCTCGCGATCGCGCCTTGGATCGACGGCACCACCAATGTCACCGGCACCTTCGCCCTCACCCCGCAAACCGTCGATATCCACAACGAAATCGACCTCACAGCCGCCCACGTTGCCGTGCCGTTCCTGTTATGGTCGAAAGCCACCGGCCGGCCCGCCGGGATCGTCAGCGACTCCCGCCTCACGGCGCGCACGCCGACCGTACCAGCGCGTCTCGCCTCGGCCATTGACGCGCAGGGCCTGCTAGTCTCGCCGCTGCGCACCCGCGCCGAAGCCGACCTGAGCGACAACCTCCTGCCCGCCCTCAACCTGCTGCCCGGCGTCGCCCGCCTCCAGTTGCGCGACACCGTGATCGGCCGCAGCGCCTGCGAGTTCGACGCGACCCCGGCCACCGGCGGGGCTACGCAACTGACTCTGCGCTCCCCGCTCTTCGATCTCACCGAGTGGATCACGCTAGTCACTCCCGCCATCACCGCGTGGAGCGAGGAGCAGGCGCGCGTCGTCGCCATGACCGTCCCTCCGGCCCCCGCCTCCCGGCCATACGCGCCGCCGCCTGCCCCGGAGTCCGCGTCGCCGTCAACCACCGTCATCCCCGTGCTCCCCCTGCCGGCGCTGGATTTCCAGGCCGACATCGCCCAACTGAAACTGGCCCCGGCCCAGCAGCTCACCGGCATCGCCCTCACCGCGGAGCTGCGCGACGGGCTGCCCCGCCGCCTCAAGCTCACCGGCGCCGCCGGGGAGAAAACCCGGGTCGACTTGCAACTCGACCCGGCCGTTGGGCGCCAGCCGTGGCGGTTTGCGCTCACCGACGTTGGCGGCTGGCTCCATGCCGCCGCCGCGCCCGTGGCGTTTCTGCCTGCCGGCGCGCGCCCCATGAATTCCCTGTTGGCGACGTTTCTCCCCTTGTCCGATTCCTTCGCCGGCGGCGACCTCGCACTGCAGGGCACCCTGGACTGGCGTAACCCCACGAACACGCTCGATGGCAGCATCCGTGCCGACCGCCTCGTCCTGATTCACGAGCTCGATTTTCTGAGCCGCATCGCCGCCCTCGTGAAAAAACGCGTCATCCTGAAAATCCCGTTCAAAGTCTTCGAGGTGGCCGGATTCACCGCCTCGCCCACGGCTCTTTCCCTGCGGCAGCTGCGCCTCGAAGGCCCGATCAACCTCACCGCGGAATACATCAACCTCGACTTGGCGCGCCGCCTGATCGACATGCGCGGCAAGGTGCTTGGCATCAACTTCGATGTCGCCGGTCCGCTTTCCGATCCCAGCTTTTACCTCACGGACAAAAGCCCCCTGCTAAAAGGGCTGACGCAAGAGAACGAATTCGAGTGGTGACCAGCGCCGCGCCGGCCGGCGGCTTTGTCAGGCGCCGCCTGGCTGCGCCGGCGCCGAGCCGAGCAGCGCGAGGTAGGGCTCGATCGGCCGGAAACCCGGCTGCGCGCACGCCGCGTCACGCTGCGCCGCTTCGGCGAACAGATAGACGGCGTAGCCACCGAAACCGCCGCCACAATATTTGCACGCTAGCGCGCCCGCCGCATCTGGCAGCGCCTCCATGCCCTCGGCCCGCTGCACCGCGTTCGACTGGCGCACGGCGTCCGCCAGCAACGCGAGGTCGCTGCGCCACACCGCGTCGCGCGCCGTTGCCCCGGCGCGGGCGATGGCGTCATAGTCGCGCGGCAGCTTGGCGAGGTCGGGCGTGTCGTGCGGCTGGCCGGTCCAGAACAGCGCGAGCCGCCCGCGCAGAAACGCGCCGTCGTGCTTCAGCTCGAGATCGGGCCGGCGGCCGCTGCGCCACACGCACAGCCCGCCCTCGGCGATGATCGCCGGGTCCTGCCAGCCCACGCCGAGGTCGAGCTCCGAGACGACGCCGTCGCGGCCGTTGAGCAGCGCCCACGCGCCGCTGCCGCCGAGCCCGGCATTGCGCTCGTAGGGCCAGTCGCGCAGCGACACCGTCGGCGCGATGGCGCAGTTGACGACATAGGCACCGGCGCGCGCAAACCGCGGCACGTCCAACCAACCACCGGCAAAATCGACTCGCAGCGGCGCCTCCTCAGGCGCGCGGATGAAGCGCACAATCTGCGAAGTAGAGACGGGCGAAAACTGTGGCGGTGTTTTTGGCAACAGTTGGTAGCTTGCGCCTACTCGAGAGCAGAGTTCGCGCTTCAATGGGCCGTATTTGTCGTCCTCCGTGACGGCGAGAATATGCGGATGCAGGCGCAGGAAGTGATCCTTGAAATCCAACCCCTCCTCCTCGCATGTGCCCACAACGACATCGTCCACCATGTCGAGCGCAGTGAGTAGGGCGCGTTTGTGGTCGTCCGGCAATGAACTACGCCGATGTTTGTGAAGCCACAGCACCTCTGCCGAAGCGAACGACACCGTCAGGTGGTCCCCCAGCGCGCGGGCCTCGCGAAAAAACTGTAGGTGGCCCGCATGTAAAATGTCGTAACAGCCAGAAACAAAAACGCGGATCATGGGTAAGAGAAACTCGACGGTGTGAGCCGCCGCGCGTCAACCCGACATTTTCCGCCAACAACGTTTTTCCACATCCGGAAAGTCTGCGATTCAACATCGGATAACACACCCTCTCGCACAGTCCTGCCAGTGTCCGTGACTAATTTCGGATTTACATGTTGAGAGCGCGAACTAGCGTCCGCCTCTCACCCATGCCCGGGTGGCGGAATTGGCAGACGCAGTAGACTCAAAATCTACCGACGAAAGTCTTGTGGGTTCGACCCCCACC
>CAIRCN010000079.1 GCA_903877135.1 uncultured Opitutia bacterium | reverse complement strand
TGTCGGAGGACGAGCAGAACCGGCTTGATGAAACCCTGTGGGGCTTTGTCACACACAATCACAAGCCGCTCGCCACCCTGGCCGAAAACCGGATGTTTCTCTCGTCCTTCCCGGAGCAGGCCCGCACGTTGTTTCAGCGGGCAATCGCGGTCGCACCGACGCCCGAGGTGCGGGCGATACTCGAACGCCGGGCCCAGAAGGAAGGCCTTTGGACTGAGGACCAGCCGTCTGCGGCCCCCAGGCGGAAATTCGGACCGATGACGCGGTCGCAGGCCGCCGCCTTTCGCCGGTTGCGGGCCCTCGTGGAGCTGCATTTTCGGGGCCGGGGAGATACCGGCGTCAACTGTCGCACGAACGCGCTGCTGGTCGGGCCCACGGGCGTGGGCAAATCGACGCTCGTCGAGCGGCTCGCCGATTTTTTGGGCATCGAGTTCGTGCGCCTCACGGTGAGTGATTGGATTGTCGCCGGCGCCCGCTCGGACACGCCTACGTTGAAGACCTTGCTGCGCCGGGTGCGCGCCGGCGGTCGCATGCTCCTCGCGATCGACGAACTGGATAAATTACGGGGCTACGACTCCTCGTGGACGCAGTCGATCCAGGTGGATCTTCTGAATCTGTTGGACCGCTCGGTCGGCAACGGCGAGTGGAGCCCTGCCGATCGGGAGAACCTGCGGCGCAACGTCGCGGTGGTGGGCTGCGGCACGTGGGATGCCATCTGGCGCCAGCAAACCGTGCGCAGCGTCGGCTTTGGCGCCGATTGCGGAGGTGGCGCCCCCTTCGACGTCATCGGAAAAATCCGGCGCGACGGGATCATCCCCCGGGAACTGCTCAACCGCTTCGCCGAGCCGTGGCTCCTGCTTGAGCCGCTGGACGCCGAGGATTTCCGGCGGATCGCCCAGGAACTGAAACTCGAGCCTGGCATCCTTGATCCGGAAAAAGCCGCCGCCAGCGGGCTCGGCTACCGCGCCGTCGAAAACGCCCTCACCGAAGTCGCGCTCGACCAGATCCTGCGCGCTCACGATGCGGAAGCGCAGCTCTCCTTCAGCGAAAAGCCAACCCGCGCTTGAACTCTCCCATGCGAATCCTGCACCTGTCCGACCTCCACGCCCACCTTGGCTGGTATTCGTGGCTGCGCCATGAGGCGGCTGCCTTCGATCTCGTCTGCCTCACCGGGGACCTCGTCGGACGGTGGCGCGACCCGGAGCTGGGTCGGCAAATCGACGAGGTCGTTGCCCGGCTCACCGACTTGTCGGCGCCGCTTGCGGTTTGCAGTGGCAATCACGACCAACTCGGCTCGGGGGCCGGGGAATGCGACTGGCTCAGGCAACTGCAAGGGCCCGCGGTCTGGGTCGATGGCGCGCGGTTTGTTTTCAGAAAAAAGATCTTTTGCTGCATCCCCTGGAAGGCCGTGCTCCCTGTGGCCGCGGAGGAGGAAATCTGGCTTTGCCACTGTCCGCCCATGGGGAGCCGGACGGCGATTGCCCGCAGGGAGAGGGTCGATTTTGGCGACCTCAATTTGGCAACGCTTTGCCGGGCTGGAAACGGACCAGCCTTGGCGCTCTCGGGCCATGTGCATGACCCGTGGCAGGGGGCCGATCGAGTGGGCCGAACCCTCGTCTTGAATCCCGGACACGACGCCGGCGCGGCCTGGCCCGCGCATCACGTCATCGACCTGGAGCAGGGCAGCGTTGAACACCACCGGGCCGGCAGGCCCACCCGGCGTTTCACCCTGCATACTGGCAACTAATCCCTTCAGCCCATCCCTCCAAAATTTACCTATGCTGACCAATCCTCACCGCATCTACATTGCCGCCGCTATCACGGCGGACGTGATTTCCCGGCTCGTCAACGGGTCGCGCCTCTGCTTCGGCGTGGCCGCGATCGCGGCCAGCGCCTACGCCCAGTGGAGCGGCCGCGTGCCGACTCCGGAATTGCCGCAGCTCGACTTGCTGGCGGCGGCGGTCCTGGCGTTCAAACTCGGCCGCTGGGCTCGGTTCGAATTCTGATCACCATGCGCACCTTCATTACAGCGCTCAAGGCGGTGGCGATGCTGCTCTTATTGCCGTGGGTGCCCACGGCGGATGACCGCATCCAGATGGCCGTCTTTTATCGTCGCTACCTCGGCTACATGCGGGCGGCGGGCGAGGCCCGGCGTTACTGGTCGCTTTGCGCTTGGCTCGACCGCGCGTCGGCTAGGCAGCAGCGCATGAATTCCATCAAATTGCCCGAGCACGAGGAGCACTGCCGGCGAAGGTGGGAGCGGAAATTCGCCTACCAGTATGCGGCTGGAAGGGTGATGACCCTGTGGGCCTGCTACCATGGCCTCGAGCGGATTGAACAACTGCTCCTGCGGGAATGTCCCGCGGTTGATTATTGGCTGAACCACGGGTGCATATGGTTGCTGACCTTCTTCTCGCGATAGGGCAAATCACGGGTTGTCCC
>CAIRCN010000078.1 GCA_903877135.1 uncultured Opitutia bacterium | reverse complement strand
GCGTGGTCTTGCCGTGATCGACGTGGGCGATGATGCAGAAATTGCGGGTGTTCAGGTCGGGCATCGTCAGGCGGTGGCGTCGGAAAATTCGGCAAAGCTTCGCACAGTCCAAGTCTTGTCGGTGCGGCGCGCGAGGCCAGCGAGCACGCCGCCCGGACCCAGTTCCCAAAACACGGTGGCGCCTGCTGCGACGGCGTTGCGCATGCAGTCTTCCCAGAGCACCGAAGAAACCACCTGCGCCACGAGCGCCGCCTTGATCGCCGCGGGCGCAGCGACCTGCTGGCCGGTGGTGTTGGTGAACACGGGGAATTGTGGTGCGGCAAACGGCACGCCGTCGAGGAAACTGGCAAATGCCGCGCGCGCCGGCTCCATGAGCCGGCTGTGGTAGGCACCGGCGACATTGAGCGGGAGAATCTTTTTGATGCCGCGCTCTTTCGCCGCAGCGACTGCGGCAACGACCTTCGATTTTTCACCCGAGACGATGATCTGGCCGGGTGCATTGAAATTGGCCGCCTCGATGTCGAACTCGCGGCAGAGTTCGTAAACCTTGGCACGCTCCTCGCCCATGATGGCCGCCATGCCGCCGGTGGTTTGATCGCAGGCCTGCTGCATCAGCCGGCCGCGCTCGGCGACCACGCGCAGTCCGGTCGCAAAGTCGAGCACCCCGGCCGCCGTCAGCGCCGTGATTTCGCCGAGACTCAGCCCTAGCGCGAAACCCGCTTCCGCGTCCGTCCCCTGCTCGCGTAACACTGCCAGCATGGCCAGCCCGTGCACAAAGAGCGCCGGCTGACAGATTTTCGTCTGGGTCAGCTGGTCCTCAGGGCCCTCGAAACTCACGCGCGAGAGATCCCAGCCGAGCACCCGGTTGGCCTCCTCGTAGAGGTGACGGGCGGCAGCCGAATGCTCGCAGAGCGACTTGCCCATGCCAACCTTTTGGGCGCCCTGTCCTGCAAATAAAAGTGCCAGTGCCATGTTTGGAACACGCGAGACAATCGGCCGGCCCGGTGGAATCCAAGCCCTAAAAACGTTTCAGTTGAGGAAAACGGACGTTGTTCGTGAAATCAGGAGAACGCATTTTCAAAGCGCCATATCGCTCGAATTATCCGACGACTTTCAAAGACACTCATTTCGGCAGGTTGTGATCCGCTTTGAGTCAATGTCCGCCTAAGCAGCGGGCATTAAACCGCAGGTATCTTTTCCCCAACGACCGCAAACGATTCGTCAGCCATGAAGCGCATCCAGGGCGCTCGTGGCAGGGCCGACTGCTTACTTGCGCCCGGCGCAAAAGCATCTTGAGTTCGTCTGTCGAGGACATCAACCACGCCGCATGCCCTGCGGTGCCGCGCCTGAAGATCAGATCGGATACTGCCCACTACCCCACATGCCCGCAACCACCCTCACCGCGCCTGATCTGCGCCTATGGAAACACCGGGTTTGCCGGGCAAAGTCACGGAACCGGGTGTCGCAATCGGAAGCGCCAATGGGAAAGATTTTCGCATGAGAATGAGCTGGCTCGACTGGGTGATTGTGGCGGTCCCGCTCGCCATCGTTTTTGCGATCTCGTGGCGCACCCAGCGGCACATGTGCTCGGTCGCCGATTTCCTCTCCGCCCGGCGCACGGCGGGCCGCTACTTGGTGGCGACTTCCGCCGGGACGGCCAGCTTCGGGGCCATCACGGCGATCATGTATTTCGAGATCATGTGCCGGGCAGGCGTCACGGTGACGTGGTGGGAAATCGTCCTCGGTCCGAGCGGGGCCATCATCCTGTTTCTGGCTTTGTCGGGCTTCATCATCTATCGGTATCGTGAGACGCGCGTCATGACGCTGGCACAGCTTTTCGAGATCCGTTACTCCCGGCGGTTTCGCATTCTGGCCGGCACGCTGTGTTTTGTTTCGGGCCTGGTTAACTTTGCCATTTTTCCGGCCGTCAGTGCCCGATTTTTTGTCAACTATATCGGTTTGCCACAGAACACCGCGATTTTCGGCCACGCCTTTCCGACGTTCGGCCTTCTCATGGTGGTGCTGCTGGGTGCGGCGTTGGCGACCGCCTTGATCGGCGGCCAACTGACTATCATGGTGGCCGATGCCACTGAGGGCATGATTTCCAGTGTGCTGTATCTGGTCGTTGCACTGGCGCTGCTGACGATGTTCGACTGGCAAAGTATTTTCAGCGCGCTTTCCGCGCAAGGACACGCGATCGGTCTGCTCGGCACTGACGGCCGCCTGGTCTACGGCACCCCCGCCGGCTCAAATGGAAACTGGCTCATTGACCCGTTTGATTCACCCAGCGCTACGGAGGATTTCAACATTTGGTATGTGCTGATCGGAGCGTTTCTATTGGTTTACACCTACATGGCCTGGCAGGGAACCCAGGCGTTCAACTGCTCGGCGGCCAACCCACACGAGGCCAAGATGGGCAACATCCTGGGCAACTGGCGCGTGTTCGCCCGCACGGTGATGATCACGCTGCTGGGCCTTTGCGCGCTGACCGTGCTGCGGTCGCCGGACTACAGCGTGCAGGCCGGCCAGATCCTCGACGACGTCAACCGGATCGACCAACCGCAGATTCGCTCGCAAATGCTGGTGCCAGTGACGCTCGGCCACGTGCTGCCTTTCGGAATCAAGGGCTGTTTCGCCGCCATCATGCTTTTCGCCATGCTGGCCTGTGACGGATCCTACCTGCACTCATGGGGCAGCATTTTCATCCAGGACGTGGTCATGCCGTTCCGCAAAAAGCCGTTCACACCGCGTCAGCACATCCGCCTGCTGCGCTTGGCGATCACCGGGGTGGCCGTCTTCGCCTATGGTTTCAGCCTTTTATTCCAGCAGACCGACGCCATCGTGCTGTTCTTTTCCGTCACCGGCGCGATTTTTGGTGGCGGCGCCGGCGCTGTGATCATCGGCGGACTCTATTGGAAAAAAGGAACCAACGCCGGCGCCTGGGGCGCCATGCTAGCTGGAGCAATCACGCCCATTCTGGGCATTTGGGTCCAGCAGATGGCCAGCCATTGCGGCCGGATCGGCGACGTGGCCGGCAAGGGTTTCTGGCAGCGGTTTATCACTTTGCCGTGGGGGCATGTCATGAACGGCCGCGAAATTGCGCTCGTCTCCGTGCTGGTCGCCATGGGGTTTTACATCGTCCTCTCCCTGCTCACCTGCCGCGAGCCGTTCAACATGGAGAAGCTGCTACGGCGCGGCCCCTATGCCGTGCGCGAAGACCAAGCGGCGATCGTGTTCGACGACGGCAAGCGCCACTGGGCCGCCAGAATCCTCGGCTGGGATAAGCATTTCACCAAGGGCGACAGGCTGATTTCCGGCAGCATGTTCGCCTGGACCGTGGTCTCTTTCGCCGTGTTCGTGGCCGTGACGATTTGGAATGCCGCCGTGCAGCGCTCGCCGCTCACCACTTGGTCAAACCTGTGGTGGTTCTATCTCATTTTGCTGCCGCTCGTCATCGGCGGCATCACGACGGTGTGGCTTACCTGGGGTGTGGTCCGCGACATGCGGCGACTCTTCGCCATGCTGCGTTTTGTCAGGAGCGAAGAGGCCGACGACGGGATGGTTGCGCACAGGGAAAGCGAGAGCACAGAGACCCGTTCATCGGGCTGACAGTAATTGCCCTAGAGGGGTTGTCGCCCTTCCGCTCCGTGTGTCGCTTGACCCGGCACGCTACAAGCGATTATCCCTACACTGCATGAAAAAGCCCGCGGACGCCTCTGAACTCGGCCCTTTTCAACTGGTCATACTCATCCTGTCGTTCATCGCGCTCGGTGCGCTTGTCGCGGAACTTGTCGTGACGGTCCCACCCGAAGCGCGCCGGCTCTTCCGCTGGATCGACAACCTCGTCTGCCTGTTTTTCCTGTATGATTTCGTTACCCGCTTTCGGCACGCCGAATCGAAACTGCAGTTTATGAAGTGGGGCTGGATCGACCTGCTCGCCAGCATCCCCGAGGTGAACGTGCTGCGCTGGGGCCGACTGTTCCGCGTTTTCAGGATTCTGCGCCTGATACTCGTCTTCCGCTCGTTGCGCGAATTCTTTGCCGTGCTGTTTATCAGCCGCACGCGGGGCGGCATCGCCTCGGTTTTCGCCATCACCTTTTTAGTGCTCACCATCGCCTCCACCGGCATCCTGTTTTGCGAACGCAGCCCCTTGGCCAATATCCGGACGGCTGAGGACGCTGTGTGGTGGAGCGTCACCACCATCACCACCGTCGGCTACGGCGACACCTACCCCGTCACCCTGCCGGGTCGCATCCTTGCCGCCGGCCTTATGTTCTGCGGCGTGGGCCTGTTCGGCACCCTGAGCGGTGTGATTGCGAGTTTCTTTCTGGGCAGCAACGAAGCCCGGGCTGCGGAGAACGACAGCCTCCGCAACGAGCTGCTGAAACTGCAGATGGAAAACGCCATTCTGCAGCAGGAGAGAAAGATCCCGCCCGACGCGCGCCAGCCTTAACTCGTGCGGAGAAATTTAGTTCAGCCGGGCTTTGACGAGTCGGATTCGCGATCGAACGCCGCAAATTATTCGCTGACGTTCCCGCCTGCTACTTGACCCGGCACGCCATTAGGGTTTACGCCTGCACTGCATGAAAAAGCCCGCGGACGCCTCTGAACTCGGCCCTCTTCAACTGATTATCCTCGTTCTGTCGTTTGTCGCGCTTGGCGCGCTGGTGGTGGAACTGGTCGTCGTCGTTCCCCCTGAGGCGCACCGCCTTTTCCGCTGGATCGACAATCTCGTGTGCATTTTTTTCTATATGATTTCATGGTCCGTTTCTGGCACGCCGAATCGAAACTGCAGTTCATGAAGTGGGGCTGGATCGATCTGCTTGCCAGCATACCCGAGGTGAATGTGCTGCGCTGGGGCCGGCTGTTCCGCGTTTTCCGTATTTTGCGCCTGATTCTGGTCCTCCGCTCGCTGCATGAGTTTTTCCGCGTGTTCTTTGTCAATCGCACCCGTGGCGGCATGGCGTCGGTCTTCGCCATCACTTTCCTCATGCTCACGCTCACCTCCTCGGGCATTCTCTTTTGCGAACGTACTCCCAACTCCACCATCCACACTGCCGAGGATGCCGTGTGGTGGAGCATCACCACTGTCGCCAATGTCGGCTACGGCGACACCTACCCCGTCACCCTGCCGGGCCGCATCCTGGCCGCGTGCCTCATGTTTACTGGCGTGGGGCTGTTCGGCACCCTGAGCGGTGTCATCGCGAGTTTTTTTCTGGGAGGCAGCGAAGCGAGTGTGGCGGCGAACGAGGAAGTCCAGCGAGAATTACATGGACTGCGGGCGGATATCGCCGCCCTGCGACAGGACCGGGAAAAACCGTCCGCGGCCCAGTAAAGGATATTCTGGTTCTCAGGGAACGCAGAGTCGCGATCCGCGCGGCGAGTTAACGCCCCAGGGACGCCATCATCGCCGCAGGGTAACGCTCGCCGCTGGCGGCATTTTTCGGGAGTGCGGCGGTGATCGCGACGAGTTCCGCGGCGCTGAGGGTTATGGCGAGCGCCGCGAGGTTATCCTCGAGATAGCTCCGGCGCTTGGTGCCGGGGATGGGCACGATGTCGCCGCCCTGGGCGAGCACCCAGGCAAGGGCGAGTTGTCCCGGCGTGCAACCTTTGCCGACCGCGATCTCCCTGACGTGGTCCACGAGCGCGAGGTTGTGCTGGAAGTTTTCGCCCTGAAACCGCGGCGAAAGGCGGCGGTAGTCGTCCGGCGCGAGATCCTCGAATTTCCGAATCTGGCCCGTCAAAAATCCGCGACCGAGCGGGCTGTAGGCCACGAAGCCGATGCCGAGTTCGCGGCAGGTGGCGAGCACGCTGTCCTCCGGGTCGCGCGTCCACAGCGAATATTCCGTCTGCACCGCCGTGATCGGATGGACGGCATGCGCCCGCCGAATGGTTGCGCCGCCTGCTTCGGACAGGCCAAGATGCCGCACCTTCCCGGCGCGGACGAGTTCGGCCAAGGCCCCGACCGTGTCCTCGATTGGCGTGGCCGGATCCACCCGATGCTGGTAGTAAAGGTCGATCGTCTCGACCCCGAGCCGGCGCAGGCTCGCGTCGCACGCCGCCCGGACATAGTCGGGCCGGCCGTTGACGCCGCGCACAGTGGCGTCTGTCCGGCTGCGCACGACGCCGAATTTCGTCGCCAGAAACACCTGGGCGCGACGACCGCGAATCGCGCGGCCGACCAGTTCCTCATTGTCGCCGAAGCCATACATGTCGGCGGTATCAAGCAACGTGAGCCCGAGATCTAGTGCGCGGTGGATGGTGGCCACCGATTCCGTGTCGTCGCGGCCGCTGTAGAAGTCCGACATGCCCATGCAGCCGAGGCCGAGGGCCGAAACGACCGGTCCATTCTTACCGAGGAAGCGCTGTTTCATGGTTTGCCGCCAAACAATCCCTTGATGCCCTCGCCGACTCTCTTGGCCCCCTCGGCGGCAGCCGCACCCGCGGTGGAGCCGATCTGAGTGGCGGCCTGCGTCGTCGCGCTGACCACACCGCTGGTAACGCTGCGCATGACGGCGAACGCGAGCCGGTCGGGCGTGATGCCGCCCTCCTTGGTGCCGAGATCGGTCAATTCGATCGGGGGCATGGGCAGCGGCAGGGCCGCCTTGCCGACGCCGAGCGTGACCTTGCCGTTGGTCATCTTGAAGTGCCGCACCTCGAACTTGATGGGCTTTCCGTTTTTCGCCGTTGGCTGTGCGCCAGTGCTCTTGTCTCCAGCCGTGGCCTCGACGTTCTTCAGCAGGTCATTGATGTTACTGGAGACAATCTTGGTCTCGTAAGTAAACTGGGGCTCGTCGATGAGAATTTCGTTCACGATGATGTGGTCACCGAAGATCGAGAACGGCTGCACGGAAATATGGATTTTACCGAGATAAAACGCGTTGCCGTCGCTCCAGCCCTTCGGATTGCCGACCGCAAGGCCCGTGAGCGTTCCGCTGCCGCTCAGCGGCGAAATGTGCGCACTTTTGAGCTCCACCTTGGTCTGGGTGATGGTCGGAGCGATGCGATTGACGGCGGCCGTCACGATCGAACCGAGAAAAAGCTCCACGCTGAAAAAAACTACGAGAACCAGGACGGCGAGACCGCCAAGGATGTAGAGGAGCTTGTTTTTCATGGTAGAGAGTGCCGCGAAGCAATGAATTGCCGCAGTAATGTCTTGATATAATCGAAAACGGCAAGCCCGGCCTGGTGACAATGGGCGCGCAAAACGATTTCATGGCAGCGTCGTAGCGGTGCTGCTTCCGGCTACGACAGGTGGAGCGCGTTGTCCCCAACGCGCTTGTTTCGACGCGCCCGCCGACGCAGGCTCCGACCCGTTGGGGAAGCGGCACCCTCGCCGCGTTCAGGCCCACCGCGCCAAGGGCGTCGCGGATCCAAGTTCCCCAAAGCTCAGCTTCTGGGACACCCGGTTTCGGTCCATGCAAATCCGGCCAAGTTCTAGGAGAGGAGTATAGTTGTGCGGATGAGCCTTGCGGCGTCGCAGTTACCTTCGTCTAGGGCTTTTGTTTTCTCTTTTGATATCCAACTCGCCTGAACCAGTTTTGTGCTCGCCGCCCCCTCAGAAGCGCACATGGAGAGCCAGGAAATTGGAGAACCAGCACACGAAGGTGGAGGCTAGACTGCCGAAGAACAGCAGAGAGCAGTTGATCTTGGTCCACCACCAGACGCTCCTGGTCTTCCAGGCCAGCACGGTGGCCGCCAGCGCCGGGAGGGCAGCCAGCACGCTACCGGAGGCAGACGCGGTGGGCCAAAGCCGGAAAAGGAGAGCGATATGGGCACAAATGAGACCGCGGAGGCGGTCTGTTAGGCTATCATCGTGAAATGAAGCCCAAATTTCAGTAAATGAGCATCTTGGCGGCAAAAAGTGAATACAATATATGGGCTATGCACTTGGTTGCCACTAGAGAAATGACTTACGCAGCGCTCGGTCGGAAAGAAACAAAAGCATGACGCGGCGGTGTTAGCGCACCCGGATTAGCCCCTCACAGCGGCGCGGCGTTTTCTTCGTCCCCATCCTTCCACCCTTTGCCCTTGTCCATCGGAGTGGGGTGCTTTGGTGGTGCAACCAATGGCGGAAGCAGTCCGGGCGACAGGGGACTTTCCTCGCCCAGCGGGCGGAGCGACTTCCCAGCTCGAAGCATCGGCGCCAAGCGCGCGACCTTCTCCACGTTCCTCGCAGCCTCCTGACGCATATCCATGGACACGCGCTGGTCATTTGACACCTCGTCCCAAAAGTTACACGCGGCCTCTGCTGTGCTACGCCAGACGCTCTGGTTATTGACATCAGCGGCCGTCGGGCTGAAAACACGAGGAACGACCTCCCCCTGCGCATTGGGGCGATAAAGCATGGGCAGCATGTCGTAGATCGGAGCAAAGCGGAGAGGGCTCGCCCCTTCCCAGAGCAACGCCGCATTGGCCCCGTGCATGTCTTCGTTCCCGATTAGGTCACCGAAGCACCGCGCCCAGCGGATCGCCTGTGCGTCGCTTGCGGGCAACAGTCCGCGTTTTTCCAGGAGCGTCGCTGCCTGGCCCCAGTCGTCCGCCCCGCGTCCCGCGACGGCGTAGGTTGCTACGCCAAGACCGACAACCCCCACACGCCCAAGCTCGGGGGTGCGGTCAAATCTTTCGCTCTCAAGGAAGCAGCGGCCATGGTCGAAAAGCACCTCGTTGCTGGCGGCCCTTCCACCCGCGCGATTGATGGTGGCGGCGGCCAGATGCTCGCAGACCAGCAGGTCAGCCCAGCGTCGTCCCGTGGTAGTGTTCACCGGAGGGGAGAACTTGACGATAAGGCTCCTATGGCTGCCGGCCACGCCCCCGTCCACGGTGGCTAGAAACTTGGGTTGCTCGCCGTCTGCCGAGGATCCGATAACCTCTCCCTCCTGGGCGCTGGCAATCATGTCGGGGTATCGAGTGCGGGCTTGAACCAGAGATGCGGGTCGCCCGGTGCGCGCGGCCGCCATCTCATGTATCGCCCGCTCTTTCGCGGTCTCTCCAACAAGCACGTTACCGGGCAAGTCTGTGCCGGCTTCGATGAAATACTCGAGAGCGTCGTCATCACCCCAGTCCCGCACGTCACTGGGCGTGCCTGACTGCGTGGAGAATCGGCGTGCGATGTGGCGCCCCATGTAGCCGCCCGGCCGGGCCGCCATGAGGAAGAACGGCAGCCCCGGGGTTGTGCTCTCGGTAACACAAGGCGGCAAATGCTCGCTCGCTCCGCCACTGGCAGGCAGGAAACGAAATGCACCATGAAGTGCGCGCAGACTCCCGAGCAAGCTCACCTGCGCATCCATGCCGACGACGAACAGGGGCCACGCATCGCCCATGTTTCGCACCGGCCGCCGCAAGCCATAGCGAGTGCTCCTCGCTGCGCCGATTCGTTCTATCTGGTTCCCCATCCGCCCGAGCAGGCGCGACAGCGTCGGACCGCTGATGTCCAATGCCCGTTCCAAGTCCAACCCGGTCCGCGGGCCAGCGGCCAACTCCTGTTGCAGGAGAGCTAGGATGTCAGGTCTGTGGGGTGTGCTCATGAAACGATATTCTCGCTCGCTAAATCAGCTTATTTTAATGCCATAGAGTAATTTGAAATACTATTCGATGCAATATTGAAACGATACTTCGGGGCCGGCGGACGGTTTCCGCATGAGAGAGATAAGAATACGAACCCGCTGCCGAACGATGCCACCACCCACGACCGCCGATTGTCGTGATACTTGGATGGGGTTCGATTCATTCCGGGGTGCCTTCAGTTAGGGGGTAGCGGCGCTGGCGCGCAAATCCCGGTTTACCACAGGCGGATGGGCTATGGCCTGCCCGATCAATCGCCTAAAAATAAGCCCTCGGCTCCCCGCGTAACGCCGGTTGAAGCGGAAGACGAACTCATCCAGATAATGCTGGAGCAGGTCGTGGCTGACGGCCCCTTGATGTGTGCCGAGGAGCCACCTCTTGAGCAGGGATGCGATCCGGTGAACGTGGGGCAGCAGGTTGCTCCCCAGGACTGGCGTGGCGCGGGAAACGGTGTGATTGAAGCCGCGCTTCGGCAGCCCCGCGTAACTGGACCATCCGTCGGTCACAATGTCGCTGCCCGGCTCCGCCAACTCGGCCACGGCATCGAGCAGGGTGACCGCCGTGGCGTTCGGAATGACTTGCAGCCGGATGCGCCCAATGGAAGCCCCCCGGATCTCGGCGGCG
>CAIRCN010000077.1 GCA_903877135.1 uncultured Opitutia bacterium | reverse complement strand
ATATCTTCAGCCGCCGGAGTTCGAGCCGACCTTCGCCCCGACCTACGGGCTGATGATCGATACGGAGGAAGTCGCAGCCGTGCGCCGCGATTTTGCCCAATCGCCCGCCACGCGCGAGCTCCGCCAACTCGCCGAGAAGGCGCGGCGGGTGCGTCCCGAGGAACTCGTTGGTGAATATGTCAATTTTTGGAATTTCAACATTTTCCGCCGCGAACGCGACATGGGAAAGCAGATCATGCTGCACGGGCCGTTTGCCGCGCAGGCTGGCGTGCTGTGGCGGGACCGGGAACTCTGCCGGCTCGCTGCGCGTTTTGCGCTGAGCCTCGTGCACTGCGACCACTGGGACGACATTTTCTTCGCGCATCTGCGCGGGGCGACGTGGGAGCAGCGCGGTTTCTCGCAGTCACACATCGCCTGGGAGTGCGCCATGATTCTGGACTTGTGCGGCGAATGGTTCACGCCGCTTGGCCGCGATCTGATCCTGCGCCGGCTTGCGACGGAGGCGCACGGCGCGATGTGCCAGGCCTCGTGGTGGTGGGAATATATGTATCACACCAACCAGCTTTGCGGCATCACGCCGGGCCGGCTCTACACGTTGCTGGTGCTGGAGAAATGCACGCCGGTGCATCTCGCGCATTACCCACGGCCACTGAACCGCGTCGCGCCGCACACCGACATTGCTTGGGCAAACCTGCTGGAAAACTTGGGACACGCGCTGCTGCCCGACGGCGGCTACGTCGAGGGGGCGTCGTATTTCAGCTGGGTGGCGCAGCAGACTGCGGTGTCTGCGCTGCTCTACAGCCGCGGTCGCGGGCTGGCGCTGCGCGCGCTGGTGCCGGTGCCGCTGTTTCGCACCGAGCGGCTTGCGGAGATGCTGCTCTCGACCGACGACGGGCAGGACATGATTCTCACCGGCGACGCGAACTTCGTCTTCGGCGAGGCGCTGGCGTTTCTCGCCTGGCTGATGCCGGAATCCCACTGGGTCACTCTCTACCGAAAATCCGTGCGCCGCGCCGGCGTCGCGCCGATGCTGGCGATCCTGCGGCTCGACCGCGAAATTCCCGCGCAGGGGCCCGCGCTCGCGCCTTTCCTTGAAATGCCGGACCTCGGTTACATGGCGTCGGTGCGTCGATTGGGGCCGGAGTGGGTGAAGCTTTTCATCATCGGCAACCGCGCGCGCGGCGACCATCAGCACGAGGACAAGGGCAGCTTCGTGCTCGAATGCGCCGGCGACAGTTTTGCCTTCGATTTCGGCTGCGTGGACTACGCCAATCCCATCGCCACGCAGCTCAAGCACGCCCAGCGGCACAACATGCTCACGCCGTGGAGCGAGGTGGAGCGCCCCGCGCCGCAGAACCCCATCCCGGTCGATGTGAAACCGCACGGCACTGGCGATGTCACGCGTTTCCACGCCGTGATAGACTCTACCGCTGGCTGGGAAGGCTGGTTCAGCAAATGGGTGCGCACTTGGGATTCGCCGACGCCCGACATCTTCGTCATCACCGACGAGTGGGCGGTGGCGAAGGGCGAAGGCGCGGTCTTTCACTGGACGACGCGGCTGCCCCTCCGGCTGGATGGCCGGCGGGCGATCATCGAGGGGCGGCGCGCGTGGGCTGAGCTGACGTTTTCGGACGGCGTCGAGGCAACGGTAGACGAATTGCCGCTCCTAGACCCGCGGCGCACAGCCGTCGAGGCCCGCTGGGAGGTCATCCAGTTCGCGTGGAAGCACGCCGCCACCCAGCCGCGCCTGTTGCTTCGCCAACGCGGCTCATCGGGGACGTTGCGCGTCAGTGTGAAACTCACACTCAAGAGTTGAAACAGCAGTAATCGCGGTAGCGGTCAGTCGAGCCGCGCCACGGTCTTCAGGCAGGTCGCGGCGCGGGCGTCGAGCGCGAGGCCGAGACCGGGGCCGGAGGGCGGTGTAAGTTGGTCGGCGTGTGGAGCCAGTTGTGCACCGACGAGGGAGACGGCGAGGAATTGCGGGCCGTTGAGCGCGCAGGGTTGCGTGATGCCCGCCCACGCGAAGAGCTGGGCGGCGGCGGAGAGCGAGAGATCAGGGTCGGTGAGGCCGGAGCCGAGCACCATCAGGCCGTGTGCGCGGAGCTGGTTGATGATCTGCACGGAGGGCCAGAGGCCGGCGTTGCGGGCGGGTTTCATCGCGATGCCGTCCAGCATGTCGAGCGCGATGAACTCCGCGGCGACTTCCGGCGCGAGGATGCCCTCGTCCATGAGCACTGGCAGAGCGCCCTGCTTTTTCAGCGCCTGATAGCCGCGGATCTGCGTGGGCGACAGCGGCGACTCGAGCACATCGACACCGGCGTCGCGCAGTCGGGGCACCATCGCGAGCGCCTCGGCGGGCGTATAGCCGGTGTTGGCGTCGGCCCAGAGAAAGCTGTCGGGTGCGAAGGCGCGGACCTTGCGCGCGAGCGCGAGGTCGTAGTCGCCGGACTGGGGCGCGCCGACCTTGATGTTGAAATTGCGGTAGCCGCGTGCGCGGCCTTCGGCGAGCTGGCGGTCGATGACCTCGGGTTTGGGCGAGGCGACTGTCCAGCTGAGGGTGAGCGTGGCGCGGGCTGTGCTGGGTGGACCGAAGAGTTGCCACGCGGGCACGCCGCGCTGTTTGCCCGCGAGATCGTGGCAGGCGAGGTCGAGGGCGGCCTTGCAGAGTGGCTGGCCAACGGAGAACGCCGGGCGGATGGCGGTGTTCATCGCGGCGTGCAGGCCGGCGAAGTCCGCCGGATCGCGCCCCAACACGACCTCGGCGAGGTGGTGCGCCAAGGTCGTGAGCACGCTCTCGACGGTTTCGTAGGTCCACGACGGCACCGGCACGGCCTGGCCCCAGCCCTCGACCCCGTGCTCGTCGGTAAGCCTCACGAGGACGCTCGGGCGCGTCACGCGGCCGTCGGGGCCGGGTTTGAAAAACTTGAACTCGCCCGCGACCGCGTAGTCGAAGCGGCCGATCTCGACTTTTACGATAGGTGCCACGGGTTCAGGGCGGGGTGACGTTGAAAGCGGTCGTGGACTTCGCGGAGGTAATCGATCGAGCGTTTTGCCGTGAGCCAGGCGTCGCCGCCGAGGTCGTAGGCCTGCGAAACGATCGGCCCGGTATAGCTGCGCGACCAGAGCAGGCCGAGTGCGGCGGCGATGTCGATGTTGCCGTCGTCGAGCGGACGGGTGCGGAAGGGCTCGGCGGGTTTGGGCCAGCCGTTGAGCACGGCGAAGTAGCCGAGGGTTTCCATGCCGGGCTGCGCCATGACCTCGTGAAGATCGGGCACGCCGAGATGAAAATGGGAGTGAAACAGCGCGAGGCCGGGCCGGATGACCTTGGCGCCGGCTTCGCGCAGGACGCGCAGTTCCGCGGCCGGGGTGTCGATCATGAACCAAACGTGGTTGTAGAGGTTGCAGCTCATGCCTCGGACGGCGAGGTGGGCATCGATTTCGCGCAGCATGCGCGCCGCGCGCTCCCAATGGCGCGGCGCGGCCTTGGCGGAGCCGGCGTCGCGGTAGTCGGGGGTGGAGGCGCCGCCCGGGTTACTCATGATCGT
>CAIRCN010000076.1 GCA_903877135.1 uncultured Opitutia bacterium | reverse complement strand
CTGCACCCCTCCCAATATATTTGAGATGGATCAAACCTTAAGGGGCGATGGCTTCGCCCTCTCCCCTTAAAAACCCCTCTCCCCGGTAACACCGCTCGTGAGGCAACCGGTAACATTTTTACGTGAGGCAACACGTGCGGTCTTCTATTGGATCGCCCTGCGTCTGATCGGACCCAACCGCGCCTTGCTGGTCCTCATCGCGAGCACCGCGGCGCTGATCGTGAAATGGAACCAGCCTTATTCGGCGGCGCTGGTGGCATTCGAAGGTCTGGCGGTGGGTTGGGCCTGGCGCCGTCGGCGCAACCCCTTCCTCGCCGATCTGCTGTACTGGGCGGTCATCGGGACGCCGGCCTCGTGGTTCCTCTATGGGAAAGTCTACGTAATACCCCATCCCTCATTCGTCCATGCGATCGCCGTGCAACCGGTGAATGGGCTCATCGCCGTTTGGGTCGCCTTTCTCGCGCTGGAGCAGTTGGTCGCAACCGGCTATGCGACGCCCCTGACGCCAGCCCAAAGCTTTCGCCGCATGCTGCTCAAGCGCTACATTGCCTTTGGGATCCTCCCGGCTCTCTTGGTGGGGCTGCTCGCCGCGCGCACCTTCGAGCAACAGATCCTGGTTGAGGCGCGTCAGAACCTGAAAGCGACGGCGTCGAATGTCGCCGGCATCATCTCGAATCAATTGGAGGAAGGCACGGACGCCTTGCGGGTGCTTGCGGCCGGGCAGTCGGATCCGGCTTGGTTCCACGACGCGGCGAGAATGTCGCAGGAACTCGCCGCACTTCACGCCCGGTCGGGGATGTTTGTGACCGTGCTGGCGGCCGACGCGGCCGGCCTGGTCTTTGCCGCAGCGCCCCAGCCCCTGGTCGGCAGCAGCCTCGTCTGCGAGCCGCGGCAGAGCGTGGCCGATCGCGAATATTTTGCCGTGCCGATGAAAACCGGGCGGAGCCATTTGTCGGCGGCCTTCCGCGGTCGTGGCTTTGGCCGTGACATGCTCAGCGCGTTGAGCGCCCCAGTCGTGGCCCGGTCGGGCGAACGCATGGGCGTGGTCGAGGGGTCCGTCAAGGTGAGCCAATTTGAGGCCACGCTGCGCGAGAACTTTGCGGGGGACTCCTGGCGGGCGTTGCTGAGCGATCAACAGTTGCACGTGGTGGCCGCAACCGGCTTCGAATATCCGCCCTTGAGCGATCTTGAGGGCACGGCGATCGGGACTTCGGTCCAACGGCGAGAGGGCAAGCCCACCCGCCTCACGATGGACTTCCGCAACCGGCGGAACAGTTTCTTGTCCGTCACCGTGCCCGTGCCCGGGCGGGACTGGTCGCTGACCGTCCAACGCGAATGGGGGGACGTTGTGCGCCCCGTGGTGATACACTACCTCTGGACTCTCGTGGTGGCGCTCGCCACCGCCGTGATTGCCTCCTTCTTCGCCACGTGGTCGATTCGCGATTTCCTGACCGCGTGGCGGAACCTCATCGAGTTCTCGCAAGCTCCATCCTCCCGGTCCGAGTTGCTGGCCAGGTCGGCTCGGCTGGACCTGCCGCAGGAGTTTTACGATCTGCTCGGGAATCTCGCCGCCATGGCGCAGCGGCTCGAGTCAGCGCAGCGCAACCGCGATCAACTTCTCGCGGAACTTGAATCGAGGGTGAAGGCCCGTACGCAGGAACTGGAAAACGCGCTGTTGCTCGCCCAGGCGGCCGATCGCGCCAAGAGCGTATTCCTCGCCACCGTCAGTCATGAATTTCGTACTCCGCTTACTTCAATTTACATGAGCATCGCCCTCTTGAAGAAGGGCGACACCTGCTCGTCGGACCTGGCGATCCGGGCGCTGGCGACCCTCGAGAAATCCAGCCAGGTGCTCATGAAGGTCATTTCCGACGTGATCGAATACTCTGAGATCGAAGCCGGGGATATTGCCATCGCGAGCGGCACGTTCCGACCGGCGGCGCTCATGGCTGAAATCGGCGCGCTCGTCGACCCCGGGGCCGCGCGAGCCAATCTCTCCGTGCGCGTGGTGGCCGGCCATGCCCCGGATTTGGCGTGGAAGGGAGACCGCCTGCGCCTCCGGCAGGTGCTCCTGAAACTGGCTGGCAATGCCGTCAAGTTTACGGTCGCCGGCCAAGTGGAGATCTCCAGTCGGCTGGAGGAACCGACCCCCGGCAGTCGGCGGCTGTATTTCACCGTGAAGGATTCCGGGCCGGGAATTCCAGCGGATCGGATGGAGGCCATCTTCCGACCCTTCGTCCAACTGGAGACGAATCGAGTGTTGTCGCAGGCGGGAACGGGGTTGGGGTTGAGCATCAGCCGGCGGCTCGTGGAACTGATGGGCGGGGCGATTTCCGTCACCAGCACCGTCGGCGTGGGTTCCTGTTTTGAATTTTGGATTCCCGAAGAACGGCGGACGGAAGCGCTGGCGCCGGCGAAAGACGCGGCCGCACTTCCCGTGCGCGGCGATGATGAGCACGGAATCGCGGCCGGACGGTCCTAAGCCGCTGGAGAATTGTTGCCGACGCCGGCCAGACGGGTCGCCCGAGTGCCCTTGCACGACACAACTGTCAGGCGGCATTGGTTCATGAGCATCATGAACCAAGACAATCTGATCCCCATGGGTTTCACGCAGACCGCTTTCCCTGACGCGAAGTTCACCCAAGGTATCTGCCCGGAGTGCCTCACCAAGTATTACCCGGGGTATGTCAGCAGGGAGAATGCTTGAACGAACTGGGACGCAGTCGCCTCAGCAGTTTCGCGGCGCAGAGTCCACCCAGAGCCCATCGACTGTAATCTGGCGGCAATTTCTTCGGCCGATTTACGCCAACCGGGGATCATAAAATCTCACGCGATCTGTGCCGTCTTGTCGCGTTTCAATAGGGACCCTTTCTGGTCCAATTCTGGCATCAACGCGTTGCGTGATGGTCGCGGCTCCGTAGTGCGGTGAGTGAGTCCCCGGTGTTGGGTGTTGTGCCAATAACGTACGGTGTCTGGAACGGGTTTCCTAGGCTGAGCTCTACGGTGCCCAGCGCGGTCGCCAACCCGAGGATGGGGGTTGCTTATACTCCCAGCAATATCTGCGCGACAAAGCAAATTGCTGTAACAGGTCCATTGACCTGAATCCGTACCAATAAATATGGGGGCGTTGCCGGCAGATCTCTTCGTAAGCCAAAGGGCATGACCAATGGAATGTAACCCGCCTTCCAAGATCAGTGACCAGGAACGCCAGCTAGCGCTACCACTGGATCAGGTCATCCAGGTGATGCGGCAGGCCCATGGTCACGATCTTTCCTCCTTTGATAAGGTCTTCCTGGCCAAATCGCTGGAGAGGCGAATCGGGGGTGCCGTCGCCGAAGAAGACACCGCTGCTTATCTACGGCGTTTGGCGGAGGATCGAACGGAAGCGGATGCGCTTCGCCAATCCCTAAACATTGGTTACAGCGAGTTTTTCCGGGATCCGCTCGTCTTTGCCCTGCTGGAGAAATTGGTCCTGCCCGGTCTGGTCGAGGCCAAGGGGAAGATCGTCCCGACTGAACTTCGCGTCTGGTCAGCCGGATGCTCCGACGGCCAGGAGGCTTGGTCCGTCGCCATTCTGCTGGAGGATCTGTCCGCCGCACACCAACGGCCCGTTCCGTTTCGGATTATCGCCACGGATATTTCCGACGCAGCCTTAGGTTCGGCGCGTCAAGGGGTATACGACCACCCGGCGGTGCAAAATGTAAGGGTGAAGCACCTCCGAAACTATTTCTCCGCGGAAGGAGCGGGTTATGTCGTCGCTTCCCGGCTCCGCGAGCGCGTTGATTTCTCCACCTACGATCTGCTAGATGGGCGCTCCGTTTGCCCTCCGGTCAGCCTCTATGGGGATTTTGATCTAATCCTCTGCTGCAACCTGCTCTTTTATTACCGGCCGGAGATTCGACTAAAAATCCTGGACAAGGTTTGCCGCGCCCTGTGCCCAGGCGGCTACTTCGTGACCGGGGAGGCGGAAAAGGATATCGTCGCACAACATGACGGGTTTTGCGCCGTGGCCTCACCGGCGGCCGTTTTTCAAAAGAAAAAATGAAACTGAACGACCTGAAAATCGGCACGCAACTGCGCCTCGGCTTGGGTGTCATCTTGCTTTTCGTGGCGCTGCTGGCCGCGGTGGCCTGGGTGCAGATGGAGAAGATCTGGCTGCAAACTGAGGGGCTTTACGAACATCCGCTTAGGGTTCGCCGGGCTCTGGGCGATCTTCAGACGCAAGTTATTTCTATCCACGCCGGTTTGAAGGACCTGTGCCTGGTGGAGAGCGACCGGGAACGTGAAACCATCGCCCAGGACCTCGAAGCCCGTGAAGTTAACGTGCACCAGGACTTTGCGGTCATTTACGCCAGCTATCTGGGACCGAGGAGCGACATCGAGGAGGCAGATCGGACCTTTGCGCAGTGGAAACCCATGCGCGACGAAACCCGCCGCCTGCTGAGGGAAGGTAAGATGGCCGAGGCGATTAGTCGCGAACGGCCGGGCGGGGTAAGCGACCTCCACGTGGAAAAGGTCCTGCACGAAATTAAGGATATCAGCGATTTTGCCAAGAACCGTGGAGATCAATTCTATCGGGATGCCGAGGCACAGAGGCGATCGCTCAGCCACCAGTTGGTCGTCGTTGGCGCAATCGTTCTGGGGCTCACCTTGGGCATCGCCCTGCTCCTGCTCAAAGGGATCAGGACACCGCTCGCGGAGTTGACGACGGCGGCGGAGCAGCTCCGCCAGGGCAAACTGGACTTTCGCAGTGGGTATGCCTCTGCCAACGAATTTGGAACGTTGTCCGCTGCGTTCAACACGATGGCCGATGCGATGCAGACGGAGATGCGCATTAAGGAGAACGCAGCCCAGCTGGCCGGGGTCATGCTTCAGGAGGAAGAGGTGCACGCGTTCTGCCGCGAGTTGCTGAAGGCGCTGCTCCAGCACACCGGTTCGCAGGTGGGTGCGGTGTATTTCCTAAACGAAAGCAAAACCGCTTACGAGCACTTCGAGTCCATCGGCCTCGGCGCTGGAGGGCGTGTCGCCTTTTCCGCTACGGAATTGGAGGGCGAACTTGGTGCGGTCCTGGCCACCCGCCAGATCCAGCGCATCACGGACATTCCGGCGGACACGCGTTTCGCCTTCGCCGCGGTGAGCGGAATGTTCATGCCGCGGGAAATCCTGACTATTCCCGTCCTTTCCGATCACTCGGTGACGGCGGTGATTTCCCTGTCCAGCGTCCGTGCCTATGACGCGCCTACGGTCCGCCTGCTCAATGATATTTGGAGCGTGCTGACTGCTCGTGTAAACGGCGTGCTGGCCTTCCGGAGAATCAAAAACTTGGCAGAGAAGCTCGAACAACAGAATCGCGAGCTGGATGCGCAGAAGATGGAGCTGGTATCGCAGGCGAGGGAGATGTCCACGCAGTCTCAGGAGCTGGCCCAGCAGAATGCCGAACTGGAAATGCAGAAGCGGCAATTGGATGAGTCCAACCGCCTGAAGAGCGCCTTCCTCTCGAATATGAGCCATGAGTTACGCACGCCGCTCAACTCGGTGATTGCCCTCTCGGGCGTATTGAGCCGCAGGCTGGCCAGCACCGTTCCGGCGGAGGAATACGGGTATCTCGAAATCATCGAACGCAACGGCCGGAATCTGCTCTCACTCATCAACGATATCCTCGACCTGTCGCGCATTGAGGCGGGCCGCGAAGACATCAACGTCAGCCGTTTCTCGGTCCACGAGCTGGCGGGCGAAATCGTCGCCATGCTCGAAGCGCAGGCGATGGAGAAGAAGATTACGCTGCGCAGTGAGGTTTCCGCCGAACTGCCTCCCATCACCAGCGACCCCGCCAAGGTCCGGCACATCCTGCAGAACCTGGTCGGCAACGCCGTCAAGTTCACCGAACAGGGGCAGGTCACGATTACCGCTCGGCACACCGGTCATGAAATTCACGTCGCCGTCACCGACACCGGCATTGGGATCGCCGCCGAGCACCTCCCGCACATTTTTGACGAATTCCGCCAGGCCGACGGTAGCACCTCCCGCAAATACGGTGGCACCGGGCTGGGATTGGCCATCGCAAGAAAATACGCCCTGCTGTTTGGCGGCGGTATTACCGTGGAGAGTACCCCGGGCCAGGGTTCGACTTTCACCCTTCGGTTGCCGCTGGCTCTGCCGGGTATCCATTCTGTGGAAACCGAACAACTGGCCGTCGAGCATTCGGCCGGACCGGTGTCTGCCCAGTCGAGCCAGGGTCAGAGTATCTTGGTGGTCGAGGACAACGAACCGGCCATCATTCAGTTGACCGACATCCTCCAGGCCCAGGGGTATCGTGTCGTGGTGGCGCGCAACGGTCAGGAGGCTCTGGTGCGGATTGAGCAAACTCTGCCCGATGCCATGATCCTTGATCTGATGATGCCGGAGGTGGATGGCTTTCAAGTGCTCAAGGCGATTCGGGGCCTAGAGCGGATGGCCCATCTTCCTGTGCTCATCCTGACCGCGAAGGACGTGACCAAGGAGGAGTTGAGTGTCCTCAAGAGCAACCACATCTACCAGTTGATCCAGAAGGGCGACGTGAACAGAGTCCGCCTGTTGGCCGCAGTGGCCCGGATGTTCGCGCCGCCCCCAATGGAGCCCGCGCCGCCACCACCGCCGCCGCGCCGCCGTTCCACCCGCCCGGGTAAGCCGATTGTCCTGGTGGTGGAAGACAACCTGGACAACCTGCGTACGGCGAAGGCCCTGCTGGACGGACGCTATCAGATCGTTGAAGCGCCAGATGGTCGGGCTGGTGTCGATCAAGCGCGGAAGCACCAGCCAGACGTCATCCTCATGGACGTGGCGATGCCGGTGATGGATGGCGTGCAGGCCTTGCAGGAGATCCGCCGGGACGAAGCCCTGCGGCACATCCCGGTGATCGCTGTCACCGCGAGTGCGATGAAAGGCGACCGGGAGACGATCATGTCCAACGGGTTCGACGACTACCTCTCCAAACCGATTGATCACCGTGCGCTGGAGCAAACGTTGCGGAAATGGCTGGATTGAAAAGATGAACCGAAAATCGAATAAATATTTCGGATACAGACAGGTGTGCGGTCTCGGCGGCGTCGGCGGGCAAGAGCGGTGAAAACATGAAACTATTGGCCATTGACGACAATCAGGACAATCTGACGACGCTGAAGGCGGTCCTGCGCGACGCCCTGCCCGGGTGTGTAGTCTCGACTGCCTTGAACGGTCCGCGCGGTATGGAACTGGCCCACGCGGAAGACCCGGACGTGATCTTGCTCGATATTGTCATGCCGGGCATGGACGGGTTTGAAGTCTGCCAGCGGTTGAAGGCCGATCGACTGCTGTGCTCGATTCCCGTGGTCTTCCTGACTGCGCTTCGGACCGACCGTGAAAGCCGCGTCAAGGCTCTGGAGGCGGGGGCCGAGGCGTTTCTCTCCAAGCCGTGGGATGAACATGAACTGGTGGCCCAGATCCGGGCCATGACGAAGGTCAAGGCGGCGAATCGGCTGCAGCGGATGGAGAAGGAAGAACTGGCTGCGTTGGTGGCCGAACGCACTGCCGAACTCGAACAGCAACTAGCGGAGCGCAAGCGCACGGAGGACGCTCTCTCCTTCCTCGCGCATACCAGCAGTGAGCATGCGGACGAGCCATTCTTTAGGGCGCTGGCCCGATACCTGGCAGAGAGCCTTGGCATGGACTTCGTCTGCATTGACCGGCTCGAAGGTGATGGCTTGACCGCCCGGACGGTGGCGGTCTGGTGCGACGGCCATTTCGAGGACAATGTAACGTATGCGCTGAAAGACACCCCCTGCGGAGAAGTGGTGGGTAAAGCGGTCTGCTGTTACCCTGCCAGTGTACGTCAGTTCTTCCCCCGTGATCAGGTGCTGCAGGAACTGCGGGCGGAGAGTTACGTCGGTGTCACGCTCTGGGGCTATGCGGGCCAGCCCATCGGCCTGATTGCGGTCATCGGACACGGCCCGCTGGCTAACCGCGCGCAAGCCGAGGCCACCCTGAAACTGGTGGCAGGGCGCGCCGCCGGGGAGCTTGAACGATTTGAGCATGAGCGAGCGCTGCGGGAAAGTGAGACGCGATTCCGGGAGATGTTTGATGACGCCCCCATCGGCTACCATGAACTCGACGCCGAGGGGCGCATCATCCGCGTCAATCGCACCGAACTCGCTCTGCTGGGCTATTCCGCCGGGGAGATGTTGGGGCGCCACGTGTGGGAGTTTGTGGAGGACGGTGAGCTTTCCCACCGCGCGGTCTTGGACAAACTCGCGGGGATCCTGCCGTCTGGGCAAAGCATCGAGCGCACCTACCGCAGAAAAGACGGCACGGGAGTTCCCTTGCTGATCCAGGATCGGATCCTGCTCGACCGAGAGGGCAAAACCATCGGGATTCGCACCACGGTGCAGGATATCTCCGAGCGCAAGCTGGCGGAGGAGCTAATCGCCAGGCGGATTGTCGCGCTTACGCGACCGCTGGAGGGAAGTGCGGTGGCGTTTGCCGATCTGTTCCGCCTCGAAGACATCCAGCGCTTGCAGGACGAGTTCGCGGTGGCGACGGGGGTGGCTTCCATCATTACCCACCCGGACGGAACCCCCCTCACGGCCCCCAGCAATTTCACGCGCCTGTGCAGCGAGATCATTCGCCCTACCGAAAGGGGCTGCGCCAACTGCTTCAGGTCCGATGCCGCCATCGGGCGTTTTCACCCGGAGGGGCCCATTGTGCAGCAGTGTCTCAGCGGGGGGCTGTGGGATGCCGGCGCCTCGATCACCGTCGGAGGCCACCATGTCGCGAATTGGTTGATCGGCCAGGTGCGAGACGAAACCCAGACCGAGGAAACGATGCGGGACTATGCTCGGACGATTGGGGCGGATGAGAGGGTCTTCATGGAGGCCTTCTGGACCGTGCCGGCCATGTCGCGTAAGCGCTTCGAACAAATCGCCCAGGTTCTCTTCAGCATTGCCACGCAACTGTCGATCTCCGCCTATCAGAATATTCAGCAGGCCCGGTTCATCACTGAGCGCAAGCAGGTGGAGGAAGAACGGGCACAAGCACACGGTCTGCTCACAAACCTCGCCCGTTTGGTGCCCGGGGTTGTGTATCAATACCGGTTATTCCCGGATGGCCGTTCGGCTTTTCCGTATGCCAGCCCGGGCATGAACGACATCTACGAGGTGACACCGGAGGAAGTGCAGCATGATGCCACTCCGGTTTTCGGGCGGATACATCCCGACGATTTCGAGCGAGTTGGCACCGCCATCCAGGAATCGGCCCGGACCCTGCAGACATTTCATTGTAAATTCAGAGTCATCCTTCCGCGGCAAGGTCTGCGCTGGCGGTGGTCCCAAGCGCAACCGGAGCGAACCGAAGATGGAGGCACCCTTTGGTATGGAGTCATCTCCGACATTACTGAGCTCAGAAAGGCAGAGATGGCCCTCGTGACCACAGCCGAGTTGCTTGAGCGCACTGCTGAAATAGCCATGGTTGGCGGCTGGGATCTGGATCTACGAACCATGGAATTGTCTTGGTCCTTGGAAACCAGCCGTATCCATGAAGTGGATCCTCCCGTCGCGCCAGCACTCGACCAGGCGATTAACTTTTATTCCCCTGAGGCCCGGCCAACCATCCAGGCTGCCGTGCAAGCCGCGAGCGAACATGGCACGCCCTTCGATCTGGAACTGCCACTGATTACAGCCAAAGGGCGGCGCGTCTGGGTCCGGGCGCAATGCTCCCCCGTGATGGAGGACGGCAAGGTGACGAAGCTGCATGGCGCGTTTCAAGACATCACCGCGCGCAAGCAGGCGGAGGAGCAGTTGCGCAGGCAGGCCACGCTGCTCGATTCTGCCAACGACGCCATCTACGTGCGCGCCCTGGACCACACCATCACCTATTGGAACGGCGGTGCCGAGCGGCTCTACGGCCTGTCCTCTCAACAAGTGCTTGGGCGCAAGATCACCGAGTTGGGCGGCAAAGACCAAGCCGCCTTCAATGCGGCGCACGTTAAACTCCTGGCGGAAGGCAGTTGGACGGGCGACTTGAGGAAACCCAACCATGACGGCAAGGAGCGGGTCATATCTTGCCGCTGGACGTTGCTACGCGACGAGCAGGGCCAGCCCAAGGAAGTTCTGGCCATCAACACCGATGTCACCGAGCAGAAACAGCTGGAGGCGCAGTTGCTTCGGGCCCAGCGCATGGAGGGCATCGGTATGCTGGCGGGCGGCATCGCCCACGACCTGAACAACATTCTGACGCCGGTCATGATGTCCGTGCCGCTCCTGCGCGAAGCGGTCCACGATGACGAGAACCGGCAACTGCTCGATACCGTGCAGTCCAGCGCTCAGCGCGGCGCCGACATCATCCGGCAACTACTCACGTTTGCTCGTGGCCAGCCTGGCGTCCGCGCGCCGGTGCCAGTGCGCCAGCTACTGCGCGAGATGGAAAAACTCATCCGCGAGACCTTTCCGCGCAATCTCAGCCTGGCTGTCACCGTGCCCCCGGAGCTTTGGCTGGTGGTAGGCGATGCCACCCAGATTCACCAAGCTCTCATGAACCTGTGCCTCAACGCCCGGGACGCCATGCCGGACGGCGGCACGCTGACGCTCGCGGCCGACAACTTCACCCTTGATGCCGCCTCTGCCGCCCTGATGTCCGACGCCAAGCCCGGTCCCCATGTGCGCCTGTGCGTGAGCGATACCGGCACCGGTATTCCACCCGCGCATTTGGAGCGCATCTTCGATCCGTTTTTTACGACGAAGGAAATTGGCAAGGGCACCGGACTGGGGCTGCCTACGGTGCTGGGCATTGTGCGGGGGCACGGTGGTTCGGTGCGAGTTAACAGTCGGGTGGGCCAAGGCTCGACTTTCGAGCTTTACCTCCCGGCCTCGCTCGGGGCGAAGGCGTCCGATATGCCTGAGCGCGAGGTGAAGTTGCCGCGCGGGCACGGCGAATTGATTTTGGTGGTGGACGACGAAGCCACGGTGCGCGGCCCGGCTCAGGCGGTGTTGGAGAGATATGGTTACCGGGTGTTGGTTGCGGTCGAAGGCGCGGCGGCGCTGGTGCTCTTTGCCCTGCACCGCACCGAGATCAAAGCCGTCCTCACCGACATGATGATGCCCGGCATGGACGGGCCGAAGCTGATCCGTGCTCTGCGGCAACTGGACGCGCGACTGCCCATTCTTGGCATGACTGGTCTGATTGAGCGGGGGACATTCAAAGGGCTGGAAGGGCTCGATTCGGTGCCTTTGCTGGCCAAGCCCTTCGAACTGGAGAATCTGCTCGTTGCCCTGCACCAGACTCTCACAACTGGGAAACTGACCACCGGATCGGCTGAATGACACGGGGGCACGCGATGGACCCCGCGACGCCTCACGATGATCGCAGACCCTGCGCTGGCAACACTGGGCCAGCATAGCAGCGCGCTTCTCCGCTGCCTACCCTGTGCTCGGGTTACCGCTTACGTTTGAACCGGCACTGAACGCGCCCACTTCGAACATTGAACCGAGCTTGAACGTCTTTGAACAACAGGCGCTACCGGTCCATTCCGGCTTTCAAAGAGTCCGCATCCCGCAACGCCTGATGGATACGGACCGCCTCCATACTTTTGTTCACCCTCTGCGCATCAGCCCATGCCCCTCAAATGAGGCCATTCTGCCCTCCATCCAACTCCCTCCGGTAATTCGTCCGACAATGATGCCGGGGTACCTTCCGAGCGCCAAGGTAACTGCTGATCGAATCTTCAGTGATCCAAAGAAACGGTCAGAGGCTCCACGTCCAGAAGTGGACCTGCAGTGCCTCAATCCTGCCGGTTTGAGCTGCATTCACCAAACGAACCGAGCGGCACCAGCCGCATCGCCTACCTATAAATCCGAGGACACGCCACCCCTAGCGTCCGCTACCAGAAAGTCGCAACACCACTACTACTCGACCACTACCCACCACCACTTCGCTACCAAATAATGGTCCACAAGAATTGAGGCCGGCCGGGCTCGTAAGATTGTCTGCGGGAAATCAGCCCGAATTCCTATGAAGTTCTGCATCGAGACGTCTCTGCATTTCATCGTGGAATCGTCCTCCGCCCGTTGCGGTCCAGCGGAGGCGACTGCCCTGATCATTGGGTCCAGCAACGCGGCCGAAGCGCGGCTGGTCTGGCCGGAGCGATGGGCGGCGGCGAAGCCGCAAGCCCGGAGTGGAGCGCCAGATGAGCCGCGCCGTGCCGCTCACCGACGCCCACCAGCCTTGCGCGAGCCGCGGAGCCGGCACGAGCGGAGCGGCAAGCGCAGGGCTGGCTTTGTTGGCGCCGGCCCGTAAGTGACGTACTACTCCTGTTTACGCTGCAGATAGAACTGCACGACGATCGTCGCCAGCGATCCGAGCAGCGTGCAGGCGACCCAGGGCCAGGCTTGATGACCCAGCGTCACTTGGCTCACCCAGTTTCTTGCCCTGGAAGCGGCAGTTTCGTGCTCCTTGGTCGAGGCCTCGACTTTGGCGCCGGCCGTCTGCAGCCGGGCGACGGCCTGATTCACCGCTTCTTCAAACCGCTTGGCGATGCGGTCGAGCGAGTGCGCCGCGTGCTGCTCCCGGTTCTGCCAATGGGTGACGTTCTGCTCGAAGAGTTTTTGTTGGGCGACAAACATCGCCCGGACGTCGGCAGTGGCATTCGCGGTGGAGGTCTCGTGCTGGGTACACAACTTAGCAAAGTCGGTGAGCAGCTTCGCCCGCTCCTCGGCCACTGCCTCCGGCAGCTGCCGCGAGATGCAGGTAAACACCGCCATGCCCTCGGCGAGAATGAGCAACTCATCCTTCGGGTTGAGCGTGCGCAGGTGCGCCACGTAGCGGTAGTACGAGGCGCGCTGCTCCGCGGGCAGGTAGGCGGCGATGCGGTCGAAGGCCGAATCCGGGAATCGGTTGGGATCGTTCACGGGTGGAGCAGGCGCCGGGCGGAATCGAGCGCGCGGTCGATCTGGGTCGCGTAGGCCTGGGAGCGGATGCGCGCAGTCCCACAATTGAGCAGCGGCCCTCGTCGTTCGACATCGACCGACATCATCTGCGCCGGAGTCAGGCCGCGGTTATCGAGTTCGGTCTGGATTTCACGGGCACGGGCGCGGAGTCCGATGATAGCTGGCTTCGCGGCTTCGATGAACGCCCGGCCGGGTTCGGTGTCCTCGAAATAGCCGAAGTCATCGCCGGCTACCCGATTCTTCACGACAAGGTACCGCACGCGGTCACGCAGCGCCGCCGACCAGGTGAAAAGCGTTTCCACACTGCTGGCGGCACTCGTAATCGTTGCGACGGCCGTGAAGCGGAATCCCTCGGCGGCAAGGCCGTCGAACATCGTGTCGATCCATTCGAACGTGTCGCGACCCGAGCCCGCCGCGAGATCGGCCAGCGCCACCGGGGTCTCGGCGTTGAGCATCGTGTCGACAAAACGGTCGAGTCCGCGCTCGACGCGGATGTCGAGTTTGGTGGCGGCGGGAAAGAAGTGGCTCAGGGAGCCGCGTTGCTTGTTTTCGGTGTCGCAGTCGAACAGCGTGGCGGGAATGCCACGGCTGGCGTAGTAGTCGGCGATGGCGCAAGCGACGGTGGTCTTGCCGACGCCGCCTTTGCCGCCGCAGGAGAAGACGATGAGTTTGGCTGAAGGAGTCATGGTTGTAACGGGAGTTTTTCGAGTGGTTTGTTCGGGTCGTAGAAGTGCCAGTTGGCTGCCGTCGGCGCATGGACGGCGGGGCCGACGAGCGACGGAGGCGTTTGTTGGGTGGTCGCGCAGGGTGCCCGGCGGGGCGGCTCCGTCGTGAGCAACGCGAATCCCGCGCGTCGCCGGGAGCGCACTTTCACAAAGGCGAAGATCGTCGACGGAGCGGCGGATAGGCCGAAGCGGGAGCGCAGTTCGCCGGCAACCTGCGGATAACTCATGCCCTTGGCGCGGCACTCGCGGATGATTTCCAGGTGCGGAATCAGTTTCGACTGGAACGGCTTTCGGATCATGCCGCATTCGAGGTTATTCGGGGAAATTCGAGGATTTCTGTCGAAAATGTGCGCCGGTGGCGGCGACCTCGAACGAAGCTCGAATGAAGCTCGAATGGTTGGGGCGCCCGTGAGTGGGTCCGGCCCAACGTGCGAAAACGCGTTAGGGATATTGCGTCTCTACTTTTCATGATTGGGGATTTTGGGGTACATTCTCGCTGGAGTAACTTTGGTGGAGTTGATGGCTGCTTTTTTCCGTCAGTGACTGGTGGATGCGTTGATAGAGAACTGGGAAAGTTTTGATCTTTTGGTGAGGTCGTTACTGAGTCGTCAGTTGATGGGTGGGGCTTGGTTCCTGGTAAGCGTTTGAGTCGTGATTTCGTAGATCAGGGTGACTCGTGGTCCTTGGAGTTTGAGGTAACGGTCGGCTTTGATGCGGAGGTGAAATCCGATGTTGGCACAGAGGTGATCGAGGATGGGGGTGAGGTTGCGGCCACGGACCGTGATTTGGTGTTCGGTCAGAGTCAGAATGACCTCCTCCTGGGAGGCGTCTTTGCGCCATTGCCATCGGTAGATCCACGTCAGCGGAAAGCCTTCGGTGGTACCGTCGAGTTGGGTCAAGGAAAGGCAGTGGTGCCGGTCATTGTAGTCGCAGCACCCTGGCTCGCGGCTTATTGATGACGTGGGGGAGGAGGATTTGCCGTCGGCGGGCGAACGGTCTTCCGGGTAGAAGTCGATGGCCATAGTTGGTCGGGTTCTGGGGTTACATGGACATGCGCATTCCCTGCCGCGGGCTCTGGTGGGGAGGCCACGGTGCGAGTAGAGATTCCGGAGTGCTGACCTTCAGTGCCGGCACCGGAGGTTTTTGCGCGATAGCGGGTGCATCGACCGCGGGCGTGATGGCAGGGGCGACCGGTGCCACCCGCGGGGAGAGCATTTCTCGGACTCGTTCGATTACGGCGCGCACCCAGCGCAGGCGACGCGGGCGCAACATCGGCAGAAAGTCGACCGCCGCCGGCCTCGGTCGGTTGGCTTCGGGCAATCGTTCCAACAGAGCGGCCTTGTCCGGCGTATAGCCGACCGCCTCTTGGCGGGCGCGGGAGAACGCCACGTAAGTCGCTTTCGCATCGAGCTGGGCGGCGCACACGATCACTCGATCGCAGGTACGGCCCTGCGATTTGTGGCTCGTGATGGCGTAGCCGTGGGTGAAGGCGCGAAAATCGGCCGGTATGACCCTGGCCTGGCCTTCGGCGTTACGGGCATTCCAAGCCCCGGATGGAGCGCGCGACTCCAAAGACAGGACTTCGCCGTTCACGAGTCCGGCCGCGCGATGATTCTGCCTAATCAGGATGCGATCGCCGGCGGCGAATTCCGCGACGCGGGGAGCGGCGACGGACCAGGCACCGGATTGCTGGCGGGGGGTGAGCGTGACGTCGCGGCCATCCGGCGCACGGGCGGTGATGCGGCCGCGCGTAACCGCGGTGACCTCAAGCGTCGTCCCAGCCTGCAGGTTGAGCGGGGCAATGGGCCGGTGGAGTGACAGGAAATACCCCGGCTGGTAGTTGGCACTCCGCTGCTGTTGCGCCTTGGTCCACGCGAGCGGCTCTGCCACCCGGACGGATTCTCCCTGCCCCAGCATTCCGCGTTTCTTCATCGAGTCGCGGGCGTGATCCGTCAGCCGGTGAATTTCGTCCCAGGTCGGAGCGACCAGCAGGGTATTTTTCTTGGCGGCGAGGTCCGCGACGTAGTCCTCCGCGGCACGCTTGATGTAGTCGGCGCCGGCCTCGTGCATCCGTCCGAGCTTGTCGATTGCCATCAGGCCGATCCGGGCTTGCCCCTGCGCCATCGACTTTACCGCCGACCGGTAGGCTTGCTCGGTCTGGCGCCGGATATCGGTCAACTCACAGGTTTGAAGCCGCGAGTGGTTTTCGAGGACGGAAAGAAAGTCGCCCGCTTCGACGCCACTGTGCTGACGCGTATCGCCGACGAGGATCAACCGGGCATCGTGTCGCTTCACGAGTTCGCAAAGATCGGCGCCCTGGCGCGTACTCGCGATGCCGGCTTCGTCGACGATGAAGGTCGCGCGCCGCAGTTGCGCACCGTGGTTCTTTTCTGCGTTCTGCAGAAAATCGCTCAGGGTCGTCGCATTCGAAAACCCTTCCTTGCGGAGCACCTCGGCTGCCGACGTCGTTGGCGCACAGGTGAAGACGGTACGCTGAAAAGCCTGAAGGCCGCGCTGCACCTCCTGCAAAGTCGTTGTTTTCCCGGTGCCCGCGACGCCCCGCAGGGCGCAGATGCGGTCGGTGGAATAGAGCAGCGTGGTGACCGCCTGGCGTTGGTCGGGTGAAAGTTTTGAGTCTGGAGGAATGCGCGCGACGCCGAGCGGCGCGCAGGCGTCCCGTCCGGTGTTGACGATTTCGATCGCGGACAATTCCTGGCGGAGGCCCTCGCGGGTGACGTACGGCGCGTGCAGACCGGCGACGTTGGCGCGCGCCGAAATTAGGTCCGTGTCGCGTTCTCCTATGAGCGACTGCTTCAAGCGATCGAGTTCCAGCCGGCCTAGTTGTTGGTTGAGAGCTTCGGCTGCGACCTCGTGGCCCGGCTTCACGCATGATCGCTCGAACAGGTGATCGCGGGCGGTTTGAAGGGCGTCGCTTGCCGGAACAGGGGCAACGACGACTGTACCGCGCTGGCGGGCGGCGGAGACAAGTTGATCGAGGGCACCCGCGCGCGGCGGCGAGAAATCGGCGCGTTGTCGTTGGCGGACCTCGGCCGTGGTGATTTCCGCCAGTTTCTCGCTGCGGGTGCGGGTCGTGATGTCGTGCACCTCCTGGCGGGTGGGAGTGCGGCCGTGTTTTCCCCGAAACAGAGTGATCTCCTCTTCGATGCGAGCGCGGCGCTTCGAGGCGATCGCCCGGTCCTCGGCGCTGACGCCGGCGATCTCGAATCCCTCAATCACGCCCCGGTCGTTCCGGGTCGTCTCGATCTCGTACCCGACCTCCCGCACGCGTCGGGCGAGTTCGTTCTGGTAGACTTTGCCCGCGTAGCGAATTGCGCCGACCATCTCGCGCTCGGTGAGGGCAAACCACTTTTCGGCTTTGGCGTCATAGGTCGCATTGGCGGTGACGAGGTGCGTGTGCAGTTGCGCGTCGAGGGCGCGTGACGCGTCATGCTCGAACCGCGCGGCACAGAGATTGCCGGTGCGCGTCGTTTCCTCCGACCATGCCGCCTTGCCGCCCCGCACCCGGCGGGCAGCGAATTGCTCCAACTCGCCAAAGGCTACCGTGACGGCGTCGTGGTGGGCCTGCCGCAGGCGCTCGTCGCCGAACGTGACGGCGAGAAGGGATACGCTCTTTGGTGCGGAGCACTGGAAATCCAAAAATACAATGCGTCCGTCACCGGTACGGGCCGTGAGTGGGCGTCCGGTTAACGGATGCTGATTGCAGCGCAGGCGCTCGAAGGCCTCATCGTGCCCGGCGATGGTGCTTCCCACGATCCCAAGGCGGACCGCGCCCTGGCCGACCCACACTCCAGTGACCGACTCCTTTTCTGAGTAGTAGTCGTTTGCGGTGAGATGATTCGCGAGGTAGGTCGATCCGTCGCGCAGTTTCGCCATCGTGAACATGGCACCATCTTGCCACTGCCTGCACGATTCCCCAAACGAAGCCGGCGAACACCGGGGCCGGGGCGGTGTTAAGTGGGCGGCGCGGAATCGGTTCGACGACGAACCGAATGCTCTACGGACGGACGACGTTCACGCGCTACACCGTCGTCTTTTGAATGCCTCAGCCGGCTGGCACCAGGAGTTTCAATCCTACCGCCCGGACAAGATTCTGCTGGCGAAGATCAAAGCTGATAAAAACCGGTGTTTCGAGTTCGAGTGCACTCGCAACATGGAGCACATCCAAGGTGCGCGTTCCGAGGGTCCGGCTGTGCTCCCGGCTCAACTCAGCCGCGCGCTTGAGGGCTGCACGCCATAGTAGGTCGGCCTGAACATAGCGGCCCTGCTCAAAATCGTCATCAAGCGCCGCCAGCGCCGCGTTGAAAGCGCGTTCGTCGATCAGCCCGCGGTGAGCAGCCAGGGCGATACCGTTGGTCAATTCGACCCGGCCATGGTGGGTAACCGCAAGCGGCCCCTTCAGCTTGCCGCGCCAGGCAGCCATGGGGCGCGATTCAGGCTCATGCAGATAGAGTTTCAGCAGAGCGCTCGGATCGGCGTAGATCTTGTCAGCGGTCGCCACGATTCTCCTCATGCAATTCCCTGGCCTGCGCCGCCGTCATGGGTGCCGGCTGGTAGGACGTGAGCCGGGCCCAATAATCGATCGGCGAAACGGTCTTTTTCAGGGGAGGCGCATAGGGCGTCAGCCGGTATCGTGCCTTGCCGCTTTCGGTCAGCACTACCTCACCCTCCAGTTCCAGAATTCTTCTCACCTGTGGAAAACGGTTGCGGAGATCGCGAACGGTCGCGGTGGGCGGCATGGTGATACGATCGTGTATCACGAAGAAGCGGATGTCAACGCCTCACGTTGGAATAGCAGCGACGGGTGGCGAGGGCGGCGGCTAATCAGCTGCAACCGTGCGGCGATCGGCCGCTCAATTATTGCCGTAGGCCGGCAGATCGGGTGGCTGAGCGGAAACGAGAATCCGACCGAGTGCCTGGGCAGCCGCATCCCGCACCGCTTCGTCGTCCTTGAACCCCATGGCGTGGCGCTCGAACCAAGCGTTAACGCTCCGCAGCTTCAGGCCGGCGCGTTGTTGCAGCACCGGGAAATGGATGTCCTTGAGCAGCCCGTAGCGCTCGGCATTGGCCTCCCGCCATTCCTGCACGAGGGCGGTGAGGACGTATTTCTGATCTGGGCGCCTGGCGTCGGCTCGCAAGCGGGGCAGGGCCTGCAACATCCGGGCGTAGGACGGATTGGCCTCGCCAAGGACGGTGCGGAGCGCGCGAACGAAGAGTGCCCACCAGAGATCAAACCGAGCGCGCATGATCGGGATGGCACCGTCCGCCGAGGCCTCGGCGAAGAAGCCTTCAGGCACGCGACAGGCAGCGACGTCGCGCCAGTAGTCCATGGCGACGCGGCGGCCGGCCTGCCACGCCTTGAACGCGACGCCAAGCTGGTTGTCGTCGGGCTCGGTGGCGTGCGATGTCAGAACCGTGCAGTGCTCAGCCGAGACAAAATTGCGGCTGGGAACTGCGCCGGGCGCAGATGGGGCATCGTCGATCCAGAATTCGGCGTCCCCGGCTTTGATGAGCCAATACTCGGCGCCCAGGTGCTGCTCATAGATGGAGTCAATCGCGCTCAAGACCCGCGCTTCCGCCTCCGCTTCCCGCCAGTCCAACGCTCGAAGTCGCACGTAGGATGCCGCTTCCGCCACGAAGGCGGCCTTCGCGGTCGGGGATTCTTTCAGCGGCTCGGGCCACCCCGCCTTTTCGTCCAACGCCCGGATGACGCTCCATTCCGCGAGGATTTGGGGCCAATCAGGCTGGGGGGACGTTGAATGCATCAGGGAGAGAGATTTCGGTGGTGTGTGGGTATTTTACCATGGGGTGCAAGCGTCGAAAGATGACCGCCGGAATTTGTTGCGAAAGCCGTGCGTCCGTCCCGGGGACGTGCAGCCAGATGAAACTCGCGTCAAGTAGTGCCGGCGAACAGCGGACCTCGGCTCGTGTTCGCCGGCACTTGTTCACGTAGGGGCACTTCGTGTGCGATACTTGCCGCTAAAGAAATATGCCGGCCGCCCTCAAAGACGCACTCCAACCACCAGCCAATGGCTGGAACAACCAGTCTGCATGGAATCCAGCGGTGGACACCGTCGCCGACATCTTGCGCGAGTGCAAAGCGAGCGGATTACTGGAGGATCTGCGTGCCGCGTTGGGATGCACCGGGGAGGATCAACACGTGGTGACGCTCCGTGCGATTCGGGACCTCGTGTATGAGTTGGCGGGATCCGAGAACCGCGACCTCGCCGTCGATGTTTTGATCTATGCCACCGGTGTTGCGGAGTTCGACGTCACGAGTCTGCGTGGCTACGCCGCCCGGCACGGGCTCACCGCTGAAGGCTTCCGCAAGCAGGTGTTGGCCATGCAGCGCCGGCTGGGCCTGCCGCCCCGGCCGATGCAGCAATCCGATGCGAACTGACGTCGATCAACTTGTCCGCGAGCTTCCGGAAGCCGGCATCGCCCGCGCCACGCGGCTGGGTTTGCTCTTGAATCCTGGATTGGAGACGGAGACGTGGCGCGGGCTGGTTACTCACGTAGCCCGGCTCGTGCGCACCGCGACCGGTGCCCGCCAGACGTTGACCGCCTGGCTCGGCGACGTGCTCGCCTACGGTGAAGCCGGTGGTCGCGGGTTGATCACCGAGTGCGCCGCCGCGACCGGGATTAACCCAGGGACCTTGCGAAATGCCAAAATGGTTTGCCTCCGAATTCCCGTGTCATGTCGCCACGACGCTTTGAGTTGGACCCACCACTGCGAGGTAGGGATCACGTTTGCAGAGCCACAGGAAATCGGGCGATGGCTGGAGGTGGCAGAATCGGAAGGCCTTTCGGCGATGGCGCTCCGCCGCCGAATACGGTCACACGTGGCCAACCGGCATGAGAAGCGCGGCGCGAGCCCTGACGTCGCCTCGATTACGGCGTTTCAATTGATGCGCGAACTGCGTGCCTGCGACCGGGTCCTCGATCGACACCGCGCCGCATGGCGCCAGTGGTCACCCAGTACTGCGCAGTTCGCTCTTCAGGAACTTCGGGCCGTGACCGATTTCGTCGACACCTTGCGAGCCCGAGCGCTCAAGCCGCCGGCACCGAGGCCGCACGACATCGAGGCGAATTAGCGCCGGCCGGAACCATCCTGCCGACTTAACGCGACGCAGCAACCGCAGCGGCGTGTCTCTTCCGCAGGCGAAGCGTCACGGCAAAATCGCGCTTGGTCGGCTTTGTGGGCGGCCAATAGCCGGACTCGAACGGGTTCTCCACAACGGTGCTGTAGCGCTTCCCATGAGCGGGAGCGCTTTTCTTGATTTGGGCTATGGCCCGAGCAAGTTTCTGGAGGTCGGCTGGCATTTCAGGCTTCTTCGAATACAAGGTAGGGTACGCGTAATTTTTGTCCACCGCGAAGCAGGGTCAGTTTTCGTGGGGCCTCCATCAGGACAAATCGGCTGTGCCGTGGAAAAACAACTTCGCGTTGTTCTGGGTATTTCGCACCGATGGCATCGAAGATTGGCGCGAAATCACGAGCCGTGCGAGGTGCGCGAATCTTCCAGATTACGCCATGGCGGTTGAGAAACGCCGCACTGGTGGACACGCGGCGGGATCGGCTGGCGCTCATGCCAATACGCGGATTGACGAAAAAGCCCTGTTTCAGAATGGGACCCATGAATTCGGCGCGCTGCGCCGAACTACCAAAATACCAACCGCGGAAAACGGGACGCCCTGAGGCATCACTTTCCAGGTGGGCGATGATACGTGCTATGGTCTTCCGCCACTCGCGCGCGGCAGACGCGGGCGATGTGATCAGGTTCTTGAATGGCTCCTCGTCGTCGCCCCAAAGCTTGATGGCCTGCGTGACAGGGCTGTTGGGCTCGCGCGCGAGCACCTTGGTGGCCTCGGCGACGGGCACACCTGCAACCGACAGCAGATCCGCGGCGCGACGGAGAGAACGCTTCGCACGCATGACGCGAAGGTCAGGTGGACTGGGGCAGCAGGTCAACGGTGCAGAGATCCGCGGCAGTTTAATCGTGGACATTGTCGATCCGCACCGTGGGTTCGCTCACCCGCGGGCCGGCACCTTGAGCTTGGTGCGAATGTGAAGGGTTACCTCCTGGACATCGAACAGCACAAAGTGGCCGACCTTGTGGTACGGAATCCGCCGCAGCTTCGTCCATGAGCGCAGTGTGCGAATCGACGGCTCCTTGCCGGCAGGGAAAATGCCGCTTGTGCGAAGGCCAATGACGTCGGTGAGTTGATTGGTGCTGGTGGGGGATGAGGGTGTCGTTTCCATGCCATCGGGCTCACGTCAACTGGCGATTTGCTGGGATGCGGCAGTTCCAGGAAAGGGAATCGTCGCCGTCGCTGCATCGCCAGCCCGGGGTCCTTCTGATGCGGCGCGGTGCTTTGGCATGATGGCGAAGAATCGCTCCGCCTCGGCGGGGCTCTTGAGATCGAGGTAGTGTTTGCGGATGATGCTCTCGGAATTGCCGGCCTGCAGCGCGGCCTCGCCCATCGACCGGTACTTCGCGACAAACATCGAGATGTAGGTGTGCCGAAGAATATCCGGAGTGAGCCCATACTTCTTGAAGATTTTTGGCCGGGTGTTCATCGCGTTTTTCGGGACAATCGGGAATCGCGCCGGCGGATAGGCGCGCAACCATGCCGCGAGATTTGGGTGAATCGTCACCAACCGCGGCATCCGGACCTTCGATACTTCGGGTTCGATCCGGATGACGCCGGTTTCGAGATTTATTGCTGTTGGTTGCAGGCGCCGGATCTCGCCAAACCGGAGGCAGGGGCGGATCCCGGCAAAGAGGCAGAGCGCGAAATTTGGGACAAGAGTGCCGGCTGCATAGGTTTCGAGGTACTCCATCAACGCTGCTGCGGTTTCCACAGTGATGGTGGCAGCAGAGCCACGCCGATGGTTGATCCGGTGGTGGGGTGTCTTCTCGACCGCGTTCGTGACGATCCAGTCCTGCTTCAAGGCAAACTTGAAGAACGTGGAGACAAGTCCACGGCGGTTGTTGTAGGTTTTAAGGGATGGCTTTCCGCGCTCGAGGTAAGTGGTGAGGATTGCCGGAGTGAATTCCGACATCACCCCTCGCGGAAAGTGGCGCTGCAGAACCTTGAGTTCGTCGGTGATTGACCGAAGCTGACGCGGCGAAAGCAAAGTCCGCTCATGCTCCTGCGTCTTCACCACGAGGTAGTCTGCGACCGCGTCCTTGAGCCTCCGCTCGCGTTGGGGAGGTCGATAGTTAGCCAAGGCGAAATCGAGATAAAACAGAAGCGGCTGCGGTTGGCCCTTCAGGCGTACGTAGGCTACCTCCGCTTCCTGCAGTTGTGGATCCGTCAACCGGGTGGCTGCCACGCGCACTCCGCTCTGCGACTGCAGCCGGGCAATTTCGCGCACTTGGCGTTCGGCGTCGGCTTCCTGGCGCGTCGGGAAATTTTTTCTGACGCGCCGTCCGTTATCCCAGCCGGAAACGCGATAAACGACCTCCCCGGAGGGGTTCGTGAATTCAGTGACGACAAACGAGGTGGCTTGATTCATGCCGGATTTGCCACGTCAACTGGCAAATCTGTTGTCGCCCAACTTAACTCGCTGCATTGCAGCAAGTTAAATGGCGGGATGGACGGGACTCGAACCCGCGACCTTCTGCGTGACAGGCCTAGGGCCGCGGCGATTTATCAATGACTTACGTTGGGCGATGGCATTAAGGTGTCATTACGAGGGGTGCGCGCGGGGCGGCGGATTCGAGCGCGGAGGGTGTGGTTATCTATTGAATGACCCCACTCGGCGCAGTCCGCAAAGTCAAAGCGCCTGGGTGTTGTTATTCCTCCCCATGCCAACTGGACCCTACGAAACAATACTCACAACCCCGGAGCTCGCCGCTCACCTGAAGGTCAGCACGGACACGATCGACCGCATGGAGAAGGCCCGCCTGCTCCCCCCGCCGCTCCGCTCCCGGCCTTTGGGTTCCGGCCCCGGCCGTTCTGTCGTTAGATGGGACCTATGGACAGTGTGCCGCCACCTGGATGGATCCGCCGGCCGGACAGCCGCCTGACGAACATGCCCCGCGTCGCCGAAGTCCATGTTACGAAGCTCCGGGATGGCGCCTGGCGCGTGTCCACAGCCGCCCTTAAACCCCGCTACCGCCGCACGTGGCCGTCCGAGTCCGAGGCGATTTGCGACGCCGATCGCATCCGCCGGCAACTGGCCGGGACCGGGGCTGATGCCTCGCAACTCCGAGCGATCGATGCTGCTTTGCATCGCCTCTCGACCGTAGAATCCCCAGGGCGCGGCAAGCCTCTCGACTTCGTTGTGGAATGGTTCCTGTCGAACTACCATGGGGACGATAATGGCAAGACCATCGGCGCGTGGGCGACGGAATACCAGGATCTCAAACGGACCCTTGTAGAGTCAAAAACGATGCGGGAAATCGAGCAATACGTTGTCCCGTTGGTCGCCGAGTTTGGCCACATGACCCCGCGCGGGGTCTCGGATGCTATGCTTCGGGAATACCTGGCGGCGAACACGTCGCCATGGCACCGCAGCAAGGTCCTGCGCAACTTTTTCGCGTGGTTGGCAGGCGAAGAGTGCAAGAGAATGACGCGCCTTCGCAACCCTCCGCTGAACGTTTCCCCCTTCGCTTACATCCGTAAGGAGGCCTACAAACTTCAGGGCGAGGAGGTCGCTTTTCTCGACGTTAAAGCCGTCCGCCGCGCTATCGAAATCGCGATCAAAGACCACCCGGAAGCCCTGCCCTGGTTCATTTTTCTGACATTCACCGGGGTCCGCCCCGATGCTGCGAGCGGCGGCGTGAACATCACCAAGAACGGGCGGTTTGAAAACCACGGCACCATTTCGCAAAAACGCCGGTGACTTTGACGGCCGCCGGCGTGAGCGAGGGAGACCGCTTCCCCGTGGTTTTCAGATCGGCGGCT
>CAIRCN010000075.1 GCA_903877135.1 uncultured Opitutia bacterium | reverse complement strand
TTAGGCCCTGGAATTGGCTGAGTAGTTTAACGAAGCCGACGGCTTGCATGGACGATTTACTGCGGGTTAGGCACCCAATCGCCAAGAGGCCAGAGATCAAGCCTTTATTTTCGGATCAACCATTAACGCTAAAAGAGCCAATAATAAGGGCGGCATTAGGCCGGGGGGACCGAAAAGAGGAGCAGGAGAGAGCGGGGGGGCATCCCTATGGGCGGCATTCCGGATCGCGAGAATGGGCGGTGCGCAAGAAACGGACGCCATCACAATAAGGGCGGCATTCAGACGGCAATCTTCGGCAACGGTGTCACTTATTGTTAGTAGGAGAAATGATCGAACCCTCCAATCCCTACTCCAAAGCACGAGGGTATTACGGCCGTCCCGCGGAATACTCCGAGCCGTTGCTTTCACCCGACGTTGATCCCGTCTTGCCGGCCTGCATCACGGACATCAATCTTCTCCTGCCCAAGGGCCGGGAGATTATCAGCTACGTGCTGCATCTCGTCCTCAACCGCACAACCTACAGCGGTGACGAAGACGGATTTACGCCGATCCACGCGCGCCAGCTGGCTTCCGTCGTGGACCGGCGGTTTGCCCACCGCGTGCTCCACGAGTTGCTCTCGGGCGGACTGCTGGAGACGGATGGGCATCATATAAAGGGTGAAAAATCGCGCGGCTACAGACTCACTGCGCACGCGAAGAGCTTGGAACTGGTCGTCATCCCGGCGTCACTGGGTTTGTCCGCGAAGATCCAGCGGCTGCGCCAGCGTCTGACTGAGAAGGCTAACGCCGACTCGCCGGTCGTCGCCCAGCTCCACCGGGATTTGTCCCGCTTTACTTTTGGGCCCGGGGTCGGGGCGATGGTCGAGCAGTTGCCCCCCACCGAGTCAAACCTACAGCTTCGGCTCACGTTCGATGCCTTCACCCGGCGCCGCTTCTTCATCACCAGGGGTAAGACCGGGCGCGTTTATCACAGTATTTCCGGCATGTCCCGCCGGTTGCGTCCATTACTCCTGGCGGATAACGAACCGACTTGCGAAATTGATGTCCAGTCGTGCCAACCTTTGCTGCTAGTTCTGCTTTACCCAGAGGAATCGCTGGAGAAACTCCGATTCTGCGCGGCGCTGCAAGGCGATTTCTATAGCCATTTAGGGATGTGCTTGGAACAACACGGCGGCCTTCGTCTTGGCCGGGAGGAAATTAAGCAGCGCTGGACTAGAGAGACTTTCGGGAAGATGCGGCATCGCCAATTGGTCTTCTCAGCCCTGCAACGGGAATTTCCTGAACTATGCGCCCGGATCGACCAAGTCCAGACGCCCAATTACCGGGAGTTGGCTCGCCAACTGCAGCGCGCCGAGTCCCGGATCATGATTGAGAAGGTGGTGCCGCGGGTGAAAGAGCTGATGGGCGACATCGCTCTCTCGACGGTTCATGATGCAATCATCTGCCCGGCCTCGCGGGCCCACGGGGTGGCTCAGATTATGCGGGAGAAATTCACCGAGGCCGTGGGCTTCGAGGTGGTGGTAAAGATCAAGTCCGGCAAGACTGGAGAATCAACCGAAGCCGACGCCAACACGCCCCGCAATTGAAGAGGAGCCAAAGCAGGGTTATAGCAAAGCGGATGGGGTTCTATTTTTGCGGCCGCTGGGAGGGTGCTCGACAGCTGGTAGCTATGACGTTTTGGCGAACGAGCTGTGCGCGGTTACCGGGCCCCTGCGCTGGTTCTGCGAAAGGGACTGGGCCAGGAGCAATTCGACTGGCGCGAATTTGCCGGGGTCGTGGCGGGTCGTGAGGCTGTCGAGAATATCCCGCGGGGCTGATGGCTGCACAACACCTGCGAGATACGAATCAGTGCAGGCACCGCGGAGCGCGATGGCCTGCACCCACCCAGGCGGCCTGATCTCGCCAGTGTTGTTATCACCTAAGTATGAAGCTGACCTTTCCGACGACAGACGCGCAACTCATGCACGTTGCGAGCCGATCTGAGTCCCACCGCCACGACAAGGCCCAAGGGGATTTCCGCAGGGCCTTCACCTACTTTGCGGTCGAGTCCGAGCCTCGCCCCAGCCAGCTTCGTCCCGAATTGCGTGGCCTCGCGGCGTTCGAGCTAACCGCCCCGTCGCCGGGAAAGTGGGATGTGTGCAAGGGCCCCGAGGACCTTGGGCGATTTCTGATCGACGAGTCGAAGCGGCGGGCTCCATACCGCGCCACCGTCGCCCGCGCCGGGCGCACCACGACAATGCGCCGGGTGGATAATCACCCCCTTGCCATCATGACAGTCTCCCTGCATCCGGCGGCCAATGACTGCATCGCTGCCAAGATCCGCCGCGACGGGCTTCGGGCCGGCCAGGCCTCACTCAATCAGATCGTGTGCCGCTTCGTGCCCGCCGCGGAGCGCGCCGTCGCCGGGCGGCGCTACGTGATTGCCGCCGCAGCGCATACCGATACCGATGACCTGCACGTCGATCTCGTCCTCGCGCGAAACAACGGGGAGCCCGGAGGTCGGTTAGGCGGTGGGCTTTCCACTGTCGGGCCGTGGACGGTTGGGGCGCGCCGGCAGATGATTGTCGGCGCCAAGATCGGCACTGAGAAGCTCCGTATGGTCACCCAGAACCTCAATAGATTTTGGGATAAGTATGGCGCATCCGCCGTCGCGCTCGACGTGCGTCTTGCCGACGCAATGGACGCCGCAGCGACCGAGGTCCTTGGCGAAGAGCTGAAGGAGTTCAAGCAGTCGTGGGTGCTGTGGATCCCTGAGGCTGAGAAGGGGCACCTGCTCGCAGCCCTGCGCGAAATCGACTCGGCCCGCGAGAAATGCCTGAAGAGCCTGGGTGCCGAAGCCCGCGAGGCCTATTTTCGCGAACTCGACAACACGGGGCAAGGCCCAGCGATCGACCCAGTGTCTGGCGCCCAGCGCGGCGCCGCGGTCGTCCGCCTTCCGAAGCCAGCCCAGGCTGTCGTTATCATACACACACCGGTCACCACCACGATGCCTTTAGCGCCCGCACCCGCTTTCTGCCCGTCCTACGAGCCCCTCGTGTAACTTTGACCGCTTAGAGGCCGCGTCGGTCAATGCCCACCGGTTTCCCGCCCAGCCAGCCGGCGTGTTATTCATTGGGCGTGGAAATCTCTACCGCAAACCTAGCGCTCGACGATCGCCCGCCACTCGACCGTAAATAGGAGGAGGCTAAACGGGGACGCCGAGTTGGAGCGTAATCACGCCTGCGGCACGGGGAGCGGTTCAGGAAACCTCATTCCGCGGGACGGATCCCAACTCGCCGATTTTCGCCCAAGCGGGTTGCAGCTGGAAGAATCTCTCGGCATCGGCGCGGAGGACGCCCCGGTTAATGTAGGATGTCTTCAGCACGCTTTCGGAATTGCCCATGTTGATGACGAGAAACCCCATGTCCCCGTGCAGGGCGAAGTGGTGGGACGCATACGTGTGGCGCAAGATGTCATTGTCCCAAGCCGTGGTGCCTGGCTCTTTCTTGTCCCGGGGGAGCACCTTGAGACCAGCTTTGACCTGGATCTGCTCAAAGGCCCTCCGGGACCAGACGCCGGGGGCGATCCCGGCTTTCTGGCAGCACGCCAATATCTCGAGTAACGGGGACTGCAACTCGACCGAGCGGGGCGCACCGGTCTTCGACATGAAGCCGTGCGCGACGCGATTCTCCAGAGTGACAGCGCCTTCCCCTTTCTCGACGCCAATCCGCCGGGCCTCATCCGGCCGCAAACCGGAAAATAGGCATAGCGTAAAATAGGGCAGGAGCGCTCCGCGACGACCCCTGTAGATATGCCCCGCCGCTGCGTTGAGCAACTCTTGGCACTGCTCGACGGTCAGGTAGGCGATTTGGGTGTCCGGGTGCGCCCGGGGCCTCATGACATCTTTCAGTGGCCATTGGGCGAGGTGCCGCTTACTCGTCAGGAACTTGGCGAAGTTGACGAGCAGATCATACCGGTCCCGTTGGGTGCGGGCGGCGATCTCGGGGGCCCGTATCCAGTTCTCGGCTTTCTCCCGGATGAAGTCGGCCGTCGTGACAACCCTGGCCTCCCGGATGAATTGCTTGAGAATGGTCCCCGATAGACCGACCGTGTTTACGCGGTTCTTGCGCAGGCGGCGCTCCTCAAGGAAATCATCGATCGCCTGGGTGGCCGGGATCTCGGTGATATTCACGGCGTGGTGTTCCAGGTAGTGTTGCACCGCCACCATGAGGGACGCCTCCGGGAGTTTGGCGACCAGACGCTGATGTGCGAGTTCCGCGTCATGGAGGGCCTCGTCGGTCAGGAATCTCGTCATCGTATAACGAGTAGGAGAAGAATCTCCTTGCCCAGCGGCCCGGTTCAACGCATCACATAATTTCTGCGCAGCTTCCTGCGTGGGAAAGTTCTTTTGCACCCGTTTCCCGAGGACAGATCCCGTGACCCGGTAGGAGATACTTCCACCGTCGTTTAGGAAGGGGATGACCTTGAAAGGCGGCTCTTGGTTGGATCGATTCACAGCAGTTCACAAAACGTGACTAAAATGGACTAAATCTGACTAAGAACCTATTCTCAAGACCTCAGTTACTCAAGGTGCATAATCAACTGGACCACATAGGATTAGATGCAACTAGAGATGGAATCGGGGCGTAGCTTAGCCTGGTAGAGCGCTACGTTCGGGACGTAGAGGTCGTCAGTTCGAATCTGACCGCCCCGACCATCTTCAAGTCTGCTCGGCTGCCAGTAGCTTTCCCTGAACTTATACGGTCCGTAGA
>CAIRCN010000074.1 GCA_903877135.1 uncultured Opitutia bacterium | reverse complement strand
CGAAGTCATCACCATTCCCGAGTGCCACGAAGCGGTTTTGCCCATCGTCGCCGCCATCCCCGTGCAGCTCCTCAGCTACTACATTGCCGTCGAGCGCGGCTGCGACGTGGACAAGCCCCGCAACCTCGCCAAGTCCGTCACTGTCGAGTAGGTTGCTCGCGGCCGTCGTCGCCGGCCCGCATTCGCCTTGCCCGGCGGCGAACCGCCACGCATAAGCCCACCTCCGACGATGAACATCCATCCGAGCAAGGACGCCTTTCTCACGCTCGCCCAGCAAGGCAACGTGATCCCGGTCTGCACCGACCTCATGGCCGACTTCGAGACGCCTGTCTCGGCGTATGCCAAGCTGAAAAACTCCGGTCCGTCCTATCTGCTTGAGTCGGTCGAAGGCGGCGAACAGCTCTCGCGCTACAGCTTCATCGGCTGCCGCCCGCGCAAGATCTACATCTGCGGTCCCGCCACGACCGAAATCCGCGTGCCCGGCCAGCCGAGCCAGACCATCCCAACGCCGGCCGACCCGCTCACGCTGATCGAGGCTGAAATGCGCGGATTCCACCCCGTGATCCTCCCCGGTCTGCCGCGCTTCACCGGCGGCGCCGTGGGCTTCGTCGGCTACGAATACATCTCGCGCATCGAGCCCACCGTGCCGGTGCCCGCGGCTGACGAACTGGGCGTGCCCCTGCTCTATTTCATGCTGTCGGATTCGCTGCTGATCTTCGACCGCGCCAAGCAAACCCTCCGCCTCTGCGTCAACGCCCATGTCCGCGGCGATGCCGCGGCCGCCTACGCCGCCGCCGTCGCCGAGCTCCACCAGCTCTACGCCATCCTCCAGCACCCGCGCGAACTCGCACCCGCTCCGCTCGTCGAACCCGGCTCTATCACCGTCCCGCCGGGCAATTTCACCCGTGAACGCTTCGAGCAATGCGTGGCGGACTCGAAGGAGTTCATCCGCGCCGGCGACATCATCCAAGTCGTCGGTGCCCAGCGTTTCTCCAAGCCGTTCGCGCGCTCGCCGCTCGACCTCTACCGCGCGCTGCGCACCGTGAACCCGTCGCCCTACATGTTCATCCTCGAGACCGGCGATTTTTCCCTCATCGGCGCCTCGCCCGAGGTGCATGTGCGCCTCACCGACGGCCGCGTCGAGATCCGCCCCATCGCCGGCACCCGCCAGCGCGGTGCCACCGCCGCAGCCGATGCTGCCCTCGAAAAGGAACTCCTCGCCGACGCCAAGGAAAAGGCCGAGCACCTCATGCTGGTCGATCTCGCCCGCAACGACATCGGCCGGGTCTGCCAGTTCGGCAGCGTCACCGTGCCTGACTTCATGACCGTGGAGCGCTATTCGCACGTCATGCACATCGTTTCGCAGGTCGAGGGCCGCATCGCGCCTGATAAGAACGCCTACGACCTTATGCGCGCCACTTTCCCCGCCGGCACCGTCAGTGGCGCCCCGAAGATACGCGCCATGCAGATCATCGCCCAGATCGAGCAGCTCCAGCGCGGATTCTACGCTGGCGCCCTCGGCTACATTGGCTACGACGGCAACATGGACACCTGCATCATGCTGCGCACCGCCCTGTTGAAGGACGGCCAGGTTTACATCCAAGCCGGCGGTGGCTGGGTGGCAGATTCCTTACCAGCCGACGAATACCTAGAGACCATCAACAAGGCCTCGGCGCTCTTCAAGGCCGTTGCGATGGCCGAACAGTTCTGAGCGATCAACCTCCGCCTTTCCTCTAAAATGCGCCACCTTGGCGCAGTTTCGCGGTCACGTTGCCAAAAACCAGGCCTGCTGTGCGCCGAATCCGCACGGCGAAAGATTTCCTCCGTCTCAGTGCTATCTGGAACAAGTCTAGCTACTGGTGGTGAACAAACCACCGTATTCAGCGTCTATACTAAACAAGAGACAACATGACCGACCAATCTTACTCGCTCTCAGGCACTGCTGAACTCTACGCCCCTGCCGCGAACCGCCCTGAACTCCCCGACGCCCCGCCCTCTTTTCTCGAGCGGCACGAACGTGCGCCGAGTGAGCCTGCGGCCCCGCTTGAGCGCAGCAACCTTCAGCTCTACCTCCAGGAAATCGGCAAAACCGCCCTCCTGACCATTGCGGAGGAAATCGTCCTCGCAAAGCGTATCCGCCGCGGCGACAAGGCCGCCCGCGACCACATGATCAAGGCCAACCTCCGCCTGGTGGTCAAAATCGCGATGGACTACAAGGATTTCGGCCTCCCGCTCCTCGACCTCATCAGCGAGGGCAACATCGGTCTCATCAAAGCGGTGGAACGTTTCGATCCACGCAAAGGTGGCAAACTTTCCACTTACGCCGCTTGGTGGATCAAGCAGTCGATCAAGCGCGCCCTCGCCAACCAGTCGAAGACGATCCGCCTGCCCGTCCACCTCGTGGACAAAATCTCGAAAATGCGGCGCACCGCGATGGCGCTCACCGAGGAACTCGGCCGCGAGCCGACCGACGAAGAGTTGGCCATCGAGCTCCAGATCCCTACCAGCAAAGTCGCCCATCTCAAGTCCGTCAGCGTCCGCCCCGCCTCGCTCGACGCGCCCGTTGGCGAAGCCGGCGACTCGGCGACCTTCGGTGAAATCGTCGGCGACGACAACGCCGTCAGCCCTTACGACGGTCTCAGCGACAAGAATCGTAACTCCGACCTGCATGCGATGGTCGCCTCCCTCGACGAGCGCGAGGCCGAGATCATCCGCCTGCGTTTCGGTCTCGACGGTCGGGACGAACTCACGCTCGAGGAGGTCGGCCATAAATTCCGGGTCACCCGTGAACGCATCCGCCAGCTCGAATACCTCGCCCTCTCCAAGATGCGCCGCGCCATGGCCAAGCACGAAGCAATCCGCACGCAGGATGAAATTGAGGAGGAAGACCGCTCCCGCCAGCGGATGCACATCATCCGCGAGTTTATCGAGTCGAAGTCCCGCAAGCCCGCCAAAGCCGGCAGGAACTGAGCATGCTCTCGGCGTAGGCAGCCCGCTCGCGGACGCTTCCTGTTTTTCCCTTGTCATGGCGAGGAGCGAAGCGACGCGGCCATCCATCTGCAATGCTTGCCGGATTGCCACGCCCGGCGGCCCGGGCTCGCAATGACAAACGCTACAAGTCCATTGCGAAAACTGCAGCGACGAAGCGATCCCGTGCGCACGCTCCCTCACGCCAGACGCCGCTGCGCCACGAACACCTCGCGCAGCGCCAAGCTCAGCTTGTCCTGCACCGACTGGAGTTCACGATAGCACGCCACGTTCGCCCGGCTCGGTACACACCGCGTGCTCTCGTCGAGCGCCACCACGCCCGTCGTGAAGTCCGTCAGCTTCGCCTTCCGGTTGCCCTCGCGCCGCGCGACGCACCACGCCGCCTGCAACGCCCCGCCGAGCGCCGCCCCCTCGTCCTCCACCATCGCGACGACCGGCACGCCAAAAATGTCCGCCATGATCTGCCGCCAGACCGGCGATTTCGCCCCGCCGCCCGTCACGCGGATTTCCTTCGCCTTCACGCCCAGCGCGGCCAGCCGGCGCAGCCCGTAGTTCATCCCCATCGTCGCGCCCTCCATCGCCGCGCGGGCAAGGTGCGGCGCACTGAAATTTTTCTCGTTTAACCCCAACAGCACGCCCGAGCCGTCCGGCACGTTCGGCGTGCGCTCGCCCGCCAGGTAAGGCAGCAGCACCAACCCGCCCGCCCCCGCCGGCGTGGCCGCAATCGCCTCGGCCAGTCGAGCGTGATCGTAGCCGAAAAGCCCCCGCATCTGCTCCGTCACCGTCGTCACGTTCATCGTGCACAGCAGCGGTAGCCAACCGCCGCTCGACGAACAAAACGCCGCGATCTCCCCCTGCGGATCCACCACCGGCGTCTTGGCGAAAGCGTAGATGGTCCCGCTAGTCCCAAAGCTCGCCGTCACCACCCCAGGCGTGACGTTGCCCGTGCCGATGGCACCCATCATGTTGTCGCCGCCGCCCGCGCTCACCACCACGTCCGCCGACAGCCCGTATTTCGCCGCCAGCCCCGACCGCAACGTCCCCGCCGCCTCGTGCGACGCCGACAGCTCCGGCAGCCAGTCCGCCAGATTCCGGTCAATCGCGCTCACCGCCTCCGCCGACCAAGTCCGCTTGCGCACATCCATGAGCGCGGTGCCCGACGCATCGCCACACTCCATGAAATAATTCCCCGTCAGGTGGAAATTCAGATAGTCGTGGGGTAACAGCACGTGCCGGAGTTTCCTGAAATTCACCGGTTCGTGCCGCTTCAGCCAGAGGATTTTCGGTGCCGTAAATCCCGGCAGAAACAGATTGCCCGTCCTGCGGACCGCTGCCTTCGTTCCGCCGAGTTTCTTCGTGAGGAACGCGCACTCCGCCGTCGTGCTCGTGTCGCACCACAGCTTCGCCGGACGGATCACTTCACCCGCGGCATCGAGCGGCACGAACCCGTGCTGCTGACCCGAAACGCCGATGCCCCGCACCCGCCCCGCCGCCTCGGGTCCGATCTGGTCGACCACCCCCACGATCACCGCATCCATGGCCGCCGCCCACTCCTGTGGATGCTGCTCCATGTGCCCGACCGGCAACCCCGCGATCAACCGGTGCGGCGCCCGCGCTTCTGCGATCACCTTGCGCGCCTCGATGTCGAGGCCCACCGCCTTGACGCTCTGTGTGCCTGAGTCGATGCCGATGAAGAGAGCCATACGAAAAGGACAGCCCGTTACCGCCCGGTGACAAGACCGGAAAACTTCCCCCGCCGCGTTGCCTTGTATTGTCCGCTTGGTGCCTGCCCCTTCCTTGGATGTTGGCGCTTGGAAATTGGTGCTTTCTCCCCCCGCCGCCCAGCGAAGCGCAAGGAACGCGCTGCAATTGCCTTTGACCGCCCCGCCTCCGGCCCTTTGCTTTCCCCCTTTCATCTCTCACCTCTCCCCTCCCATCTCCCTTTACCATGTCTGCCGCCAAACCGACCATCATCTACACCAAGACCGACGAAGCGCCCGCCCTCGCCACCTACTCGCTTCTGCCGATCATCCAGGCGTTCACCAAGCACGCCGACATCGCCGTCGAGTCGCGCGACATCTCCGTCGCCGCCCGCATCCTCGCCGCCTTTTCGGACCAGCTCCCGGCCAACCAAAAGGTCGCGGACAACCTCGCTGAGCTCGGCGCCCTCACGCTCAAGCCCGAGGCCAACATAATAAAACTCCCCAACATCTCCGCCTCCGTCCCGCAACTCAAAGCCGCCATCGCCGAGCTCCAGGCCAAGGGCTACAAGCTCCCTGATTTCCCCGAGGTTGCCACGACCGACGCTGAAAAAGACGCGAAGGCACGCTACTCGAAGGTCCTCGGCTCCGCTGTGAACCCCGTCCTCCGCGAGGGCAACTCCGACCGCCGCGCCCCGAAGGCCGTCAAGGACTACGCCAAGAAACACCCGCACTCGATGGGCGCCTGGTCGCCCACCTCGAAAACCTCCGTCGCCACCATGGGCCACGATGATTTCTTCTCCAACGAGAAGTCCGTCACCGTCCCCGCCGCGACCACCGTGCGCATCGAATTCGTCCCCGCCCCCGCGCCCGCAGGCGCCTCGCCCGAGGCCGTCGCGAAAGCCGCGCAGACCGTCGTCCTCAAGGAACAGACTCCCCTCAAGGCCGGCGAGATCTTCGACGCCACCTTCATGAACCGGAAGGCACTCGGCGCCTTCTACGCCCAGCAGATCATGAAGGCGAAAAAGGACGGCGTGCTCTTTTCGCTCCATCTCAAGGCCACCATGATGAAGGTCTCCGACCCGATCATGTTCGGTCTCTGCGTCCGCGTGTGGTTCAAAGACCTCTTCACCAAGCACGCCGCCACCCTCGCCTCGCTCGGCGTCGACTTGAACAACGGCTTCGGCGATCTCCTCGGCAAAATCGAGAAACTCCCCGCCGACCAGAAGGCCGCGATCGAGGCCGACATCGCCGCCGTCTTCGCCTCCCGCCCCGCCGTCGCGATGGTCAACTCCGACAAGGGCATCACCAATCTCCACGTCCCCAGCGACGTCATCGTCGACGCCTCCATGCCCGCGATGATCCGCACCTCCGGCCAGATGTGGAACGCCGCCGGCAAGGGCCAGGATACGCTCTGCGTCATCCCCGACGCCTGCTACGCCGGCGTCTACGCGACCGTGATCGACTTCTGCAAGAAGCACGGCGCCTTCGATCCGAAGATCATGGGCACCGTCCCCAACGTCGGCCTCATGGCGCAGGCCGCCGAGGAATACGGCTCGCACAACAAGACCTTCCAGGCCCCCGGCAACGGCACCATCCGCGTCGTCGACGACACCGGCAAAGTCCTCCTCGAGCACGCCGTCGAGACCGGCGACATCTGGCGCGCCTGCCAGACCAAGGACGCCCCCGTGCAGGACTGGGTGAAACTCGCCGTCAACCGCGCCCGCCTCTCCGGCATGCCCGCCATCTTCTGGCTCGACGAAAAACGCGCGCACGACGCCCAGGTCCTCGTCAAGGTGAAGACCTATCTCGCGCAGCACGACACCAAGGGTCTCGACATCAAAATCCTCGCGCCCGCCGCCGCGTGCCTCGCCACGCTCGAGCGCCTCAAGGCCGGACAGGACACGATTTCCGTCACCGGCAACGTCCTCCGCGACTACCTCACCGATCTCTTCCCGATCCTCGAAGTCGGCACCAGCGCGAAGATGCTCTCGATCGTCCCGCTGATGAACGGCGGCGGTCTCTTCGAAACCGGCGCCGGCGGCTCCGCGCCGAAACACGTGCAGCAATTCACCGAGGAAAATTTTCTCCGCTGGGACAGCCTCGGCGAATTCTTCGCGCTCGCCGCGAGCTTCGAGCATCTGGGCATCACGCAAAACCACGCGAATGCCAAAGTCCTCGCTGAGACGCTCGACGCCGCCAACGGCAAGTTTCTGGAGACCGACAAGTCTCCCGGCCGCAAGCTCGGCACGATGGACAACCGCGGCAGCCACTTCTACCTCGCCCTCTACTGGGCCCAAGCCCTCGCCACTCAAACTTCAGACCTCACGCTTCAATCATTATTCGCTCCCATCGCCGAGAAGCTGACGGCCGCTGAATCACAAATCGTCGCCGAAATGCTCGCCGTCCAAGGCAAGCCCGCCGACATCGGCGGTTACTATCAACCCGACAACGCGAAGGCTTCCACCGCCCTGCGGCCTAGCAAGACGCTGAACGACATTCTGGCTCAACTCTGAGTCTGTAGTCTGTTTCGCTACAATCTGCCAATTTCCCTGACCGCCTTTGGAATCCAGGCCCGCCCATTGCCTCGCACTTTGGGTCGGCTTGCTCGCCATTGCTGCGTCCTCGCTGGCAGCGGAAATCCCCGGCTGGGCGTTTACGGTAAATCCTCCCCTTGGCGCCCGCGTGCCGGATGACGGCCGAGCGATGCATGTCCCGGATAGCGCCGTCACCTTCACGCGCACTCAAATCACCAACCTGTCTGGTCCGGTCCCCGACTGGCACGCTGACGAGCACCCGGCGATGCCGGACATTGTGGCCAGAGGACGGGCACCCAACGTTCTGCCTTGCGCCTACTGTCATCTGCCAAACGGAGCCGGACGCCCGGAGAACGCCAGTCTCGCCGGATTGCCCGTCAACTACATCAAACAGCAACTCCTGGCGTTCCGGCATGGCGATCGCCCCGGATCCGAACCGAAACGTCTGCCGCAAACCTTGATGATTACCGGGGCTACCGCCCTGACCGAAACTGAAATTGCAGCAGCGGCCGCTTACTTCGCTGCATTGAAACCGGCATCGTATGTCCATGTCATCGAAACGGCGACGATCCCAAAAACCAAGATATCCGGCTGGGTGCTGACCCCGGCTCCCGGTGGCGGCACCGAACCCATCGGCAATCGGATCATCGAGACGCCCGAGGACTTCGAGCGCTTTGAGGATCGCGACTCAAGGACGCCATATCGCGCCTACGTGCCGGTGGACAGCATTCAGCGCGGCGCGGCATTGGTGACCGCGATTCGCGACGGCACGACCCCGGCATGCGTCACCTGCCACGGCACGGAGTTAAAAGACGTCGGTGATATTCCTCGCCTCGCCGGACGGTCGCCCAGTTTTCTGATGCGGCAGCTGGTCGACCTCCGGAGCGGCACGCGCAAAGGAGGGGCATCCGAGCTGATGAAGCCCGTGGTCGCCAACCTGACCGACGCCAATATGGTCGCCATCGTTGCCTTCCTCGCCAGCCGCGATCCCTAGCCGTCGGGTTCCACGTGCGCCAAGGCCAGCCATAGGGAGTCATGTGTGAACTATCGACTGACGGGTCAAATAAGCGGCAGTGCGTCGAGTTCACACATGCCCAGTCCGGCTCCTCCTCCTAGACTGGCAATGTATTGAGGCCGGTGACCAGACTCCGCCCCGGCGCGCTTCCACCCTGCATGAAATCGGCTGGCGTTGGGTCCGTTGGCCCGCAGCTTTCGCTGCTGTTGAAGCCTCCCGCCTCCACTCCCACCGACCCGGCGTTTGTCCAGTTGCAGGAGCTCGTTGCCCACCTGGTCCGGAACGCCCGGCGCCCGCATCCCTTCGGCGTCACCGCCTACACGCCGGCCGCCTTCGGTGACACCTACCCGGCGCTCTACCTGCGCGATTTCACCTATATGGCCGAGTCGGCGCCGGAGTGCATCCCGAAAAAACATGTGCGCGACATCATCGCGCTGTTCATCGCAAACCTGTCACCCGCCGGGCTGTGCCCAGAGCGCATCAGCAACGACGGCGAGGTGATCTATGTCTGCCACGGCGGACGCCCCGCGGCAGACTCGCCGCTGTTCCTCCTAAAACTTTGCGCCGCCCACCCGCGGCACGGAGGCGATCCGGCATTCCTCGCGCAAATCCTCCCCGACCTCGCGAGGACGTTTGCCACAGTCCCCGTCGAGCCCGCGACGGGATTGGTCTGGATCGACCGCGCGGCGCCGCACACAGCCTATGGCTTCACCGACAGCATCGCCATCACCGGCCGGCACCTGTTCTGCTCGTTGCTGCGGTTCGAGGCCTGTGGCATTTTGGCGGACCTCTCCGAGCGCTTCGGGCATAACGCGGAGTCGTGGCGGCAGCAGGCGGCGCAAATCCGAAAAAATCTCGACCTGTTCTGGTCGCCGGACCAAGCGCTCTTCCTCGCCGGTTCCCAGGACTGCCGGCAGGCCGATGTCTGGGGATCGGCGTATGCATGTGTCATCGGCGCGGTCGACGACGCCCGACGCGACATGATCGCCGCCAGCCTCTTCGCAAAGCGCGAGCGCTATCTCCTGCGCGGGCAGGTCCGGCACTTGCTGCTCCCGGAATTCTGGCAGCGCCTGATCGGTGCCGAGGAGTGGGCGGGGCCGGGGCGGTTCCAAAACGGCCCTTACTGGGGCACCGCCACGGGTTGGGTGGCCGAGGTGCTGGAGCACGCCGCGCCCGGCTGCGGCGTCGCCCTGCTGCGGGAACTGGTCGCCGACTTTGCCGCCCACGGCGTCTGGGAGTGCATTGGCGAAGACGGTTATGCGCGCGTGGCGAACAACCTCTCCTCCGCCTGCCTGCCCTACGCGTCGTGGAGAAAACTTTGCCGCGGTAGTCCGACGGGATCCGGTTGATAATTGTTGATTCTTGGGCAGCCAAGAGGAGCAGGTAACGCCCTTTTCAATGAGACGACGCCGCACCCGCGCGCTACTGATTCAGGTTTGATCGTAAGCATCTGGCACACAGTCTCGCCGCATGCCCAAACCCTGCCCACCCTCATCGAATTCCTCGCCGCCCTCCCCCCATGAACCTGTCCATTGCACCCGGCAAAATCCTGATCGAGAAAATCTGACCCCGATGGAGATTTTCAAAAACGCGATGGCCCGCGCCATCGGAGTGGCGCTTTTGCGATCAGCCACCGTGCTCTTGGATTGGTCTCTTGGCTTTTCTCACTCCGATTGCTACAGACAATGTCCAAGCGGTGAAGTGGTATGGTAAGGCGCACGCCTCGCGTTTGCGGCGCGCTCAAGCCGGTTGGTTGCCGCTATCGTGTGCTTCCAAGTCCTTTTCGAACGCGTTCAACTGTTCGGCCCGGGGCAGCTTGTTCGCCGCTTTCGCCTCCGCCTTCGGCGTCAACTCGGCTTCGGTCTCCATGACGGGGCTGGCCGAGGAATTGCCTTCGCCCGGCTCGGACTTCATGACATGATTCAGTTCTTGCATCGACGGTAAATTCTACACGCGCTTGCGCTGGATTTCATATACGCAGTCCACCCCATAGCCGCTTGTTTCTGGCAACGATTGTGGGACATGAAGTTCGCCGCGCCACTGCACCGCGCCCGTTGACTAAAACCGGGAGCTGAGGTTTTTCTCGGCCTTAAATCTGATCCCTTAACCGAGTCCTCATGAATCTCACCGACGATCTCCACCTCATCATGACGGAGTTCCTGCAACCCTTGGGCGAAGCTGCCGTGGCCTCGCTCCGGATCACCGCGGGCGATTGCTGGAGCGTGGGCATTCGCTGTCACTCGTCCGCATGGCCGGATCTGTTGATCCGAAGCGTGACGGCAGCCGACGTGCCCACCTTGGAACGCTTCGGCGCCCAGCTCGGTCCTCACTCGCGCAGCCTGTTCTACCCCTATCCGTGGCATGATGCGGCCGCGCTGCACACCGCCTTGGAAACCGCCATTGCGCGATCCGTCAACCGGATCAACGCCACCTATGTGATCGAGAGCGGCGGCGGCGGAGTCGTCGGGCATTTCTTCCTGCACGACACGTGTGCCGCACCCGCAGCACGGCAGCAAGGCATCTGCATGCCAGTGCTGGGCGTGGCCGTCGCCGATGCCTGGCAGGGGCGGCGTCTTGGCACTTTGGGCGTGCGGCTGCTCCAGGCCATCTCTCCCCACTTCGGAGCCGATGGGATCGAGCTGACGACCCTTTCGAACAACCTCGCCGGGCAGCACGTCTATCGGTGTTGCGGCTTCGAGGACACCGGCGTGATCGCCCCGCCCGCCGACGCCAACGGCATGGCGTCGTCTATTTCCGAACTTCAGATGCTTTATGTCATCCGCCCAGGCAAACGCGCCGCGATGGAAATCTGGCTGCGAGCCAAACGCGGAAAGTCAACGACGGCAGGAGAAGCCAGCGAGGGCTCGATCCGGTGAAACCGCGCCCGGTCAAAGTTGACTTTCTTCTTCCCCAGACCCGGTAATTCCTCGGTCCAACGCAGCATCATGATCAACTCTGATCCAGACCCAATTCCAACTACGAAGCACGCGTCCACCTGGTGTGCGCGGCCTCCGGAGGCGTCGACCGAGGACGCAGCCTTCGAACAGTTTTGGACGGATGCACAGAAGCCGAAGTGGGCCGACAAGTCCGCTGCCTCGCAACGCCGGCTGGATTGGTGGCGCGATGCCAAGTTTGGTATGTTTGTGCATTGGGACCCCTCCAGTGTGGCGGCTAGTGAGATCAGCTGGTGCAAGCAGTTTTACGACGACAACGGCGAGCGATTGCTCGACAATCCCCGCCCTACCCCCGGCCTCCATGGCATCGAGGAACACCGGATCTGGTTCGACTGGTTCAAGCCCGCCGTCCCCCGGGAGGTGTATGACTACCTGCATCGGTCGTTTTACCCGGGCATGTTCGATGCCGACAAATTCGTCGCGACCGCCAAAGAAGCGGGGATGAAATACCTCGTGCAGGTTTCGAAGCACCATAACGGCTTCTGCATGTGGGACACCAAGTTCACGAAGCACAACGTGATGAACACGCCGTTTCACCGCGACATCCTCGGCGAAATGGCCCGAGCCTGTGAAGGGGCGGGGATGAAGTTCGGCATCTACTATTCGCAGCGCGACTGGCACCACCCGGACTACGGTCCCGAGCGCATGGCGCGCTACAACGAGTATTTGCATGCCCAGATCCGCGAGCTGCTGGAAAACTACCCCAACATCTCGCTCATCTTCTTCGACTGTGAGCAATATTACCCGTGGCAGATGTGGGATGGGAAAGAGCTGTTCCGGATGATACATGGGCTGCGAGCCGACATCGTCATCAACGACCGCTGCGGGGTGCCATCGGACTTTGGCACGCCTGAGCAGTGGATCGGAGCCTTCGACCTCGAGCGTGATTGGGAGTCGTGCATGACGTTCACCGGTTTCTGGTCGTGGCATGGCTTCCAGGCGCCGGTGATTCCCTTTGAAGAGTGCCTGAGGAATCTCATCCAATGCGCGGGCCGGAACGGCAATCTACTGATGAACGTCGGTCCGCTCCCCACGGGCCAGATCGATCCGCGCGAGGTCGACCGTCTGAGGCGGGTGGGTGCCTGGCTGGCGGCGAACGGCGAGAGCATCTACGGCACCCGCGCCGGGCCGTTCCCTTCCGGCGATTACGGAGTATCCACTCACAGGGGTAACACGATCTACGTGCACGTGCTCCAATGGCCGGAGGGCGACTTGAAATTTCCGAGATTTCAGGGTCGGGTAACCTCCGCCCGCGTGCTGTCCGGTGGGAAAGCCAGCGTTCATCAGACCGACGATGGTCTGACAATTTTTGTCGCATTAGCGGATCGCGTGGAGCCGGATACGATCGTCGCCCTGGAACTGGCCGAGCTGAAGACGTCAGGATAGGCTCCAGATTTCCATGAGCTCGGGCCACTCAGCTTGACTCTTGGTTGATGCGATAGCGTCACGACCACTTCAGACTTTCACTCACGAACGACAGCGCGCGTAGACGTTATTCTTCCGAGCACGGTAAAGCTGGCGTTGCCAACCACAGGCGTGGGGGGCAGCGGTAGACGTAATTGTCGTTGAACCGGTTCTGCAGCTCGTTCAAGCGGGCCATCATTTCACGCTGGCTCGTTGCCACTGGCTCCGTAAGGTGCGGCGCACTGCCTGCCCATGAAAAAATCCCGCGCCCACTTTCCCAAAATCGGCCCCATCGCCTATGAGGGCCCCGGCACTGCCAAACAGCTCGCTTTCCGTCACTACGACCCCGACGAAATCGTCGACGGCAAACCCCTCTCCGCCCACCTGCGTTTCTCGATCGCCTACTGGCACGCCTTCCGTGGCACGGGCGCCGACCCCTTTGGCCCGGGCACAATCGTCCGTCCGTGGGAAAAAGGCCGCGACGCCCTCTCCGTCGCGAAAACGCGCATGGACGCGGCCTTCGAGTTTTTCCAGAAAATCCGCGCGCACTTCTGGTGCTTCCATGACCGTGATATCGCTCCCGAGGGCCGCACGCTCGCCGAATCCAACCGCAATCTCGATCGCCTCGTCGCCCACGCCAAGGCCCACCAGAAAGCCTCCGGCGTGAAGCTCCTCTGGGGCACGGCCAACCTGTTTTCCAACCGCCGCTACATGTGTGGCGCCGCGACCAACCCCGACGCCCACGTATTCGCCTACGCCGCCGCGCAGGTAAAAAAGGCGCTCGAGATCACCCTCGAACTCGGCGGCGAAAACTACACGTTCTGGGGCGGCCGCGAAGGCTACGAGACGCTGCTCAACACCAACCTCAAGCGCGAACAGGAGCACCTCGCCGCGTTTCTACACATGGCAGTGGACTATGCGAAGGCGATTGGCTTCAAGGGCCAGTTCCTTATCGAGCCAAAGCCCAAGGAGCCCACCAAGCACCAATACGATTTCGACGTCGCCAGCGGCATAGCCTTCCTCCGCACCTTCAGCCTCGAAAGGCACTTCAAGTTCAACATCGAGACCAACCACGCCACGCTCGCCGGCCACACCTTCCAACACGAGATCGAAGTCGCCGCCGCGCAGGGCATGCTCGGCAGTATCGACGCCAACGCCGGTGACGAACTGCTCGGTTGGGACACCGATCAGTTCAACACCAACGTCAAGGAACTGACGCTTGCGATGGTTTCAATTCTGCGCGCCGGGGGCCTTGGCTCCGGCGGCTTCAATTTCGACGCGAAGCTCCGCCGCCCCTCCATCGATCCCGAGGATCTTTTCCACGCGCACATCGGCGGCATGGATGCCTATGCCCTCGCGTTCAAGCTCGCCCGCCGGATTCTCGCCGACGGCAAGTTCACGAATTTTCTGGCCGACCGCTACGCAAGCTACGACGCCGGCTTCGGCCGCGACATCGAGATACGCAAAGTCGGTTTCAAGGAACTGGAAAAACTCGTCCTAACCAAGCTCGGCGAGCCCACTCCGCGCTCCGGCAAACAGGAATACCTCGAGAATCTCCTCAATTCCTACCTGCACGGCTGAGCGCCGACCCGTTCAGCGCCAAAGCCACCAACCCCACGTCGCGGCATGCAGAAACAACGCCAGCCACGCGCCCAGCACGAAGCTGACGCGCCGCGTCTTGTGCCGCAGCAGCCACTGGCCAACCAGCGCGCCGGGAAATCCGCCGGCCAACGTCAACCCGTGCAGCGTGCGCTCGCTGACACGCCGCCCGCCGGTTTTCGCCGCCCGCTTGTCCCAGGCGTAAAGCGCCAGCGTGAAAAAACTCAGTCCCGCGTAACCGGCCACAACCGTCGCTGGCGCGATCATGTCACGGACGCCCTCCCGCGCGCCAACCGCGCCGCTCTGCCGAAAACCCTGCCGATGGCACGCCTCTAACGCTACGGATGTTTTGGCGGGGAGAGGGCATGGGAGACTTCGGATGGGGCCCGCAGCCTTGCGCCTCCGCGGCTGGTTCCAAGCTCCGTCCACCCAATTTTCGGCCTATCAGCCCCGCCATCGCAGGGTGCACCGAAAAAGCTTATAACTTTCCCCTACTTCTGTCGTCATCTGTCCTGATGAAACTTTCCGCCCTGCTCCTGGCCCTTGGCCTCCTGCTCTCCGGTTGCACCTCGCTCCAAATTCAAATGGACCCCTCGGCTGACCTCAGCCACGTCAAAACGGTCTTTGTGGAGCATCGCCTGGCCGACGACCATCACCTTGACGAACTCATCACGGCGGAGCTCAACACCCTCGGCATTCAGGCCACCAGCGGCCCGCTCACTATGCAGCCCGACCGGGTCGACGCGATCATCAGCTACACCGACCGCTGGGAGTGGGATTTCAAATCCTACCTGATCGACCTCAACCTCTCGGTGCGCGACGGACGGACCGACAAACTGCTCGCCGAAGTCGGTTACTATCGCCCCTCGGTCGCCAGCAAGACGCCGCAGTCCATGCTCCACGAAATGCTGCCGCCGCTGTTCAAAGCCCGCAATGGCCACCACAAGCCCGCCCCCGGCCCGGTGAGCGATCCCGGCTCGCCCGACAACGTCTCGGACAAACGTTCCCGCGGAGCCCATTGACGCGCCCGGGGAGGCCCTCCGTTCGGCCGTTTCGAGTTTGCGCAACTGTGACCCACGGGCAGTCTCCCGCGCAACATGCCCCCTGCCCCCGTCCCTGTTCCTATCGAAACCGAGCCCGAATCGCCCCTCGACACCCGCGGCATCGGCGGTCACCCCCGCGGCCTGACCACGCTCTTCTTCACCGAGATGTGGGAGCGCTTCTCTTACTACGGCATGCGGGCGCTCCTCATGCTCTTCATGGTGAAGACGGCAGCGGACGGCGGCCTCGGCTTCGACACCAAAACCGCCGCCGGCATCTACGGCACCTACACGATGAGCGTGTATTTGCTCTCGATCCTCGGCGGTTTTATCGCCGACAACTTCATTGGATCCCGGCGCGCCGTGCTCATCGGCGGTATTATTATCGCCACCGGCCATTTCTCGATGGCGTTCAACTCGCTCACGAATTTCTACGCCGGACTGATCCTTATTGCCCTCGGCACCGGCCTGCTCAAACCCAATATCTCCACCATGGTGGGCGGCCTCTATTCGCCTACCGACGAACGTCGCGACGCCGGCTTTTCGATTTTCTACATGGGCATCAACCTCGGCGCCTTCCTCTCGCCGCTCGTAACCGGCTACCTCGCTCAGAGCGACGGCTGGAAATCCCGCCTCGTCGCCTGGGGCTTCGACCCGCTTCACAGTTGGCACTGGGGCTTCGCCGCCGCCGGCGTCGGCATGACGCTCGGCTTGGTCATGTATGAGCTCCAACGCGAACGCCTGGCCACGGTCGGTCATGCTCCCGCGCCCGGCCAGTCGCGGCCGTGGGGCAAACTCGGCCTTGTCGCCATCGCCTCGCTCGCGCTCATCGCCGCCATGAAGGCCAGCGACGCACATCCCGCCCTCGTTTACCTCCTCTTCGCCATCCAAATCGCGGCCATCCTCTTCTTCGCGTTCCGCGCCGATCAGGACAGCAAACGCATCGCCGCCATCCTTGTGTTCTTTTTCGCCGCGGAGATTTTTTGGGCGATCTTCGAGCAGACCGGCTCGACCATCTCGCTCTTCGCCGACCGCCTCACGCGCAATGAAATCCTCGGCTGGAGTTTCCCCTCGTCCTACTGGCAGTCCGTCAACTCCATCTGGGTCATCCTCCTCGCGCCCGTCTTCGCGTGGCTCTGGATCAAATTCGCCGCGAAGCAGCCATCGAGTCCGATGAAGTTCACCCTCGGCCTCCTCTTCGTCGCGCTCTCCTTCGTGCTGATGGTGCCCGCCGCCAAACTCACCGCCGCCGGTCGCGTCGGCCCGCTCTGGCTCATCGGCCTCTTCTTCCTCCAAACCGTCGGTGAAATGCTCCTTAGCCCCGTCGGTCTCTCGACGATGACGAAGCTCGCTCCCGCGCGCCTCGTCGGCCTCGTCATGGGCATCTGGTTCCTCGCCGCTGCGCTCGGCAACAAGCTCGCCGGCGTGCTCGCGGGCGATTTCAAGAGTGAAAACGCCGGCGAACTCGCCACCTTTTTCTGGCATCAGGCCCTCGGTGTTGGCTTCGCCACGCTCATCCTCTTCGCGCTCGTGCCCTGGGTTAAAAAACTCATGTGCGGTGTGCGTTGACGCCATCAACTCATCGCTTCTCTGGCTCCAGCCTCACTTCCAGCGGCGTCCAGCCGCTGCCAGCCACCACGACATCATTCACCACTGCAGTCCGATAGCCTTCCCGCGACACGATCACATTGTGCTTGCCCGGTGTGAGCAATCGCCAGCGGCGACCGAAGCGCGCGTCGCTCTCGCGGCGGCTCACCGTCTCATTTTCAATCTGCGGCAGCCACACCTCCGCAGCCAGTGGCCGCCCCGTCACAGCGTCGGTTATGCGCACGGCCAGACCCGGACCGCGGGCGTGTTTCAGGAAGGCGCGCACGCCCTCGAGGTTTGCTGCGATGATTCCCGGCACCTCCGTAGCCGGCAAAATGTGGGCGCCCTTGCCGGTCTCGACGATGAAATCGAACACGCCGCGCCGCCCGTATAACCATGGATAGCTCTGGCTCGATGGTCCGCCCGGCGACACGGCGTAGGTGCCCAGACCATCCATCGTGCGGAGATGCGCCGCCAAGTCGGTGGCGATCGGTCTGATCACGGCATCGTCTGGCGCCGGCATCCCGTTCCACACCCATGGATAAAACACCACTTCGAACTGGCTGTGGTAGGAAATCGAAAGCAGAAACTGCCGCTCGTCCACCAGCCGCCGCATCGCCCGGTTCTCCGCCTCCGAAAATGGAAATGAGCCGCGGTAACTCGGGTCGTCCGGATTTCCCGAGCCGCCCATCGCCCAGTTGAAATCGTAACCGCGGTTCACGTCCACACCCTCGGGATAAACACCCGTCACCCCGTCGCCGTTCACGTCGCGGACGTTCTTGCGCCAGCGTGGGTCGCGGCCAGACGTGATGATGTCGTGCCCGTCCACGTTGACGACCGGCACGAGGTAAATCTCCAGCGTGTCGAGCCACGCCGTCACCTCGGGATCGCGCCCGTAACCGGCTGCCAATTTCTCCATGAGCGCCAAAATGATCTCCGCGCCCATCACCTCGTCTGCGTGGTGGACGCCATCGAAAAGGACGGCCGGCCGCTCCTTCGGGCGTGCCGCGTCGTTCGACAGCCGGAAGGCGTAGATCGGCCGCCGGAACTGCGTCGTCTCGCCGATCTGCATGCGCGCAATCAGCTGCGGATGTGCTCGTGCTAGCTGCCCGGCCCGCTCGACGATCTGGGCATAGCTGTGGAAAATCGGGTCCGGTCGGAGCGTCGGGCCGTAAATTCCGCGCTTCACTAGCGTCAGATGGTCGGCGCTCTCCATCACCACTTTGGCCTCGAATCCATCCCGCAGCATCGCCGCAAATTCCTCCTTCGTCGCCAGCGTCAGCACAGTGTCGCGCACGACGCTCAGCACGCGGTCCCTTTTGTAGGAATCAAACGAAAAACGCCCGCCGCTGCCCTCTCCGATCTTGGGCGTGCGCATCGCCGCGGGCACATGCCGAATCTCCACCAGCAGGTTGCGCGGCGGCTCTGGCGCGGCCCCGACCGGTCCGCCGACCAGCAGCAACAACCCAATGATCACGATTCGCAGCATCCTGCCGCCAACGTTGACTGTGAATCAGCCTAGCACAAAGAAGAATCGTCGATCACGTCTCCCTCGTTTCCCGCCATGCCCTCTGTGCGCCTCTTTGTCGCCTGCGCTCTGCCGCCGCCCGTGCGCGACGCCCTCGTCGCGTTCGCGACGCCTTTGCCGGGTGTCGCATGGACCCGGCCGGAGCAACTTCACCTCACGCTGCGTTTTCTCGGCGATGTCGAACAACCCCGCATCGAGGCGCTCCAGGAACGCCTGCAGACCGTCCGGGTCGAACCCTTCCTCCTGCCGGTCTCCGGTCTCGGCGCCTTTCCGTCGAAAAATGCGCCGCGCGTGCTCTGGGCCGGCGTCGGCTCTGGTCACCCCCACCTGTTCCAGCTCCGGCAACGCCTCGATGACGCGCTGTTGGCTGAGGGCCTCGACTTCGACGTGCGCACCTTCCACCCGCATGTCACCGTCGCGCGCTGCACGGAGACTGCCGCGGGTGCGGCGCACCACTGGCTCCACCTTCACCGCGAATTTTCAGCACCGCCCTTCCGCGTCGATTCCTTCGCCCTGTGGTCGAGCGAACTTCGGCCCGAAGGTGCGGTGCACACGCTCGTGCAGCGTTTCCCGCTGGCGAATTGAGCCGCCCCGGTTTCCCTGCCGCATGATCGTCATCCGCCGCCTTGTCGACCGCCACCGAGCCTACACCGGGATCTTCCTCCCCGGCGTGCCGCCGAAGATTTTCCCCACCAGCGACCACGAACACGCGCGGATTCTCCAAATCTACAAACAGGACCGCCCCTATGAGGGTATCATCAACGATTTCTCCGAGTTCGATCTGACTCCGGCACCCGGCCCTCGCAACTCCGGCAGCGCTGGACGCCCGCGAAGGAAACGCCAAAGCTCCGCATCTTGAATCTCTCGCTTGTCACCCCATGAACCTTTCCGCTCTCGTCACCGGCGCGTCACGCGGCATCGGCCGCGCCATCGCTCATCGTCTCGCCACCCGTAGCATCCGCGTCGCCGTGCACTATCGCCGCAACCACGAGGCCGCCGCGGCCACCCTCGCATCGCTCCCCGGCACCGGCCATGCGGCGTTCGCGGCCGATGTCTCGCAGCCCGCCGAGGTGGAACGGCTGTGGCGTGAGGTCACGGCGACCTTCGGTCGCGTCGACATCGTGGTCAACAACGCCGGCATTTACGACCTGCACTCGCCCCTCACGACCAGCTTCGCCGACTGGCAGATCCTCTGGCGGCGCACGCTCGACGCCAATCTCCACGGTCCCGCCAACCTCTCGTTGCTCGCTGCCCAGCACATGGCTGCCGCCCCCGCCGATCCGGACCGCGGGCGCGGCCGCATCATCAACATCTCCTCTCGTGGCGCCTTCCGTGGCGAGCCTAACGCCCCGGCCTACGGCGCCAGCAAGGCCGGCCTCAACTCTCTCAGCCAGTCCCTCGCGGTCGCCCTCGCCAGCGCCCAGATTTACGTCTACGCCATCGCACCCGGCTGGGTCGAAACCGACATGGCCGCTAAGCACATCCATGGGCCGCGCCGCACCGAAATCCTCGCGCAGCACCCGCTGAGCCGCGTCGCCAGTACCGACGAGATTGCGCAAACAGCCGTGTTCTGTGCCCTCGATGCCCCAGCCGCCATGACCGGCGCCGTCATCGACGTGAACGGCGCCTCCTACTTGCGCACCTGACGCCTATCGCTGGTCGGTCTACAGACAAGCATTCTGGCGACGTTTTTGCGTCCGGCCCGTTCGCGGGCTTGCGCTTTCGTCCGCAAATGGTTTACTTGGCTTGTGAAGCCGCTGAACATCCTCTTGCTCGACGACGAGGAGTGCATTTGCACCTTGGTCAGCCTCTTGCTGGAGCGAAATGGTCACACCGTCAACACAGCCACCAGCGGCAAGTCTGCCCTTCAATTTTTAGCCACGCAACATTGCGATCTCATCATCACGGACATTATCATGCCCGATGTGGATGGGCTGGAAATCATCCAAACAGCGAAGAAACTGCGTCCCGCAGTCCGCATACTCGCAATCTCCGGAGGCGGCGATATGCTTTCTCGGCACGACTGTCTCAAAATGGCCAAGTTACTCGGCGCCAGTGCCGTGCTCTCAAAACCCTTCAACGAGTCGCAATTACAAGAAGCCATCAACCAAGCCTATCCAGCGGATTTTTCTCTGGCCGGCTAACGGTTCGCAGCGATCATTCCAGGCTAATCACCCCAAAAGCCTGTGCAGTGGACAGTGGACCGCATGGAAATGGAGCCGAGCATCGGATTTGAACCGATGACCCATGCTTTACGAAAGCATTGCTCTACCAACTGAGCTAGCTCGGCTTCTGTGTGAAGAGCGGAAGAAACTCGCCGCACCGGCAAGCGCAAGCTTCATTTTCCCGCTCACGACCGTGCCACAGCTTTCCTCCGATCTTTTCGACTACGTCCTGCCGCCGGCGCTCGTCGCCCAATTCCCCGCGGAGCGCCGCGATCAGTCGCGCCTGCTGGTCGTGGACCGCGCAACCCGTCGTGTTTCGCACCACACCTTTGCCGATCTGCCCCGGTTTCTCCGGCCCGGCGACGTGATGATTCGCAACAATGCCACCGTCCTCCCGGCCCGCCTCCATGCCCTCCGCCCCACCGGTGGAGCCGTCGAGTGTTTCCTTCTGCGACCCGCTAACAGCAACAACGTCTGGCATTGTCTCCTTCGGCCGGGAAAGAAGCTTTCCCTCGGCGCTACTTTCACCGAGCCCAGCGGGGCTTTCACCGCCCGCGTGATCGCCAGGGAAACGGAGACCACGCAGGTTCAGTTCACAACGCCCAACGGTGAGCCGATCGCCGAGGTGGCCAACCACCTCGGCGATGTCCCTCTGCCGCCCTACATCGCACGCCGGGCAGACGATTCACCTGCGGCCCACGCCGCCCAGCGGGCGCGCGATAGCGAACGCTACCAAACCGTTTACGCCGACCCGGCGAAACAAGTGGCCGTGGCGGCACCCACTGCGGGCCTGCATTTCACTCCGGAGTTGCTCGAAACCCTGCGTTTGCAGGGTGTGCTCACCTCCGAAGTCACCCTCCATGTCGGTCTCGGAACCTTCAAGCCCATCACGACCGCCACCATCGAGGAACACGCGATCCATCGCGAACTCTACGAACTGCCACTGGCCACCCAGCGCGCGCTGTTTCCGCCCTGCGCAGGCCGCCGGATCGCCGTGGGCACCACAACCGTGCGCACCGTCGAGGATTTTCTCGCCAGGCACAACACCCCGCTGGGGCAACCGCACTTTGGCGAGGCGGGCATCTTTATCTTTCCCCCACACCACTTCCGCGGCGTGGATGCGCTGATCACCAATTTTCATCAGCCGCGTTCCACCCTACTTTGCCTCGTCGCCGCGTTTCTCGCCCCGGGGACGGCTGACGGCATCGCGCGGCTGCAGGAGATCTACGCCGGCGCCATCGCGCGGGACTACCGGTTTCTCAGCTATGGCGACGCCATGCTCATTCTCTGAGTCGCCTCCGGCAATATGTAATCAGTCGGGTTGCATTTCGCAAAAATCTGACCTTCTTCCCCTCGCCAGTCGGTCAGTTCACCATCCGTTTACTCTCCATTCCTATGAAAATCCGCTCAAACGTCCTTGTTCTCGCCATCGCCACGCTCGGCTTCGTCGCCACGGCCTCCGCCGCGGTCGAAACCTACAAAATCGACCCGGTGCACTCATCGGTGAGCTTCAGCCTCCGGCACCTGGTCTCCAAATTTTCCGCATCCTTTACCAAGGTCACCGGTGCCGTCGCCTACGATGCCACCGCCCCGGAAAAAAGCAGTGTCGAGGCCACGGTCGCCATCGCCTCCGTCAACTCCGGGAACGAAACCCGCAACGGCCATCTACTCGACACCCAGCACAATTTCTTTGAGGTCGCCAAGTTTCCCACCGCCACCTTCACGAGCACCGCCTGGAAAAAGACCGGCGACGACACGTTTGACGTAACGGGCGACCTAACCATCAAGGGCGTGACCAAGCCTGTGGTCTTCAAGGTCTCTCTTCTCGGCACCGGACCCGGCATGGGCGGCTCAACTGTTTCCGGCTGGGAAGCCACCACCGTCATTAAGAAGAGCGACTTTGGCGTCAATGGCCCGGCCATGCTGGGCAAAGCGCTGGGCGATGAGGTTACGCTTACCATCGGAATTGAGGCCGGCACCAAATAGCGTGGGCCTCTTTCGGCCCAATTTTATCAAGGACGGCCCGCCAAGCCGTCCTTTTTCTTGCACGTTACCCCTCTTCGGGTAACTGGCTGACCGCAGGGCGCTTCTAAATTTTCCGACATCGTAGTAAAACTGCTTCCGCTCTGCACAGAGCAGGAGCGTATCCGTTGCGGCGGCAACACGGACCCAGCATCATGTTTCCGCAATCGCTTGGCAGCAAGCCAGCCGCGTCACCCGTTGACAGCGTGGCGCCGGGATACATAGCCTGCTCCCTTATGCTGAAGCCGGCTTACGCTTTGGAGTTCGAGAAACCGCTGCGCGAACTCACGCGCCAACTCGAGTTGCTCCATCAAAAGGCGCTGGAACAGAACCTCGATCTCCGCCGTGTGATTGCCGAGCTCGAAACCCAGCTCGCTGAGACGCGGCAGAAGATCTATGCGAATCTCACCCCCTGGCAGCGGGTCCAGATTGCGCGACACCCGAAGCGACCCTACGCACTCGATTACATCGGCGCCATGTGCGAAGGTTTTCAGGAGCTGCACGGCGACCGTCAGTTCAACGACGACCGAGCCCTGATCGGCGGCACGGCCTTCTTAAATGGCGAGGCGGTCATGATCGTCGCCCAGCAAAAAGGGCGCGACACCAAGGAGAACATCCTGCGCAATTTCGGCATGCCCCAGCCTGAAGGTTACCGCAAGGCGTTGCGCCTGATGCGACTCGCCGAAAAATTCCGGCTTCCCGTCATCACTTTCATCGACACGCCTGGCGCCTACCCCGGCATCGAGTCCGAGGCCCGCCACGTCTCCGAGGCCATCGCCGTCAATCTGCGCGAGATGGCAATGCTCCGCGTGCCCAGCATAGCAGTCGTCGTCGGCGAAGGCGGTTCTGGCGGTGCCCTCGGCATCGGCGTCACCGATCGCGTGCTGATCTTCGAAAACAGCTATTACTCCGTCATCTCACCCGAGGGGTGTGCCGCAATCCTGTGGAAAGACCGAGCCTCCGCGCCCATTGCCGCCGAAGCCCTAAAACTCAGCGCCGCCACCCTCGAAAAACTCGGCGTGGTCGACGAGGTCATCCCCGAGCCGATGGGCGGCGCCCACAACGATCCCGCCCAAACTATCGCAGCGCTGAAATACGCGCTGGCCAAGCACCTCAACGATCTGCGCGGCCTCGACACCGAGACACTGCTCAACACGCGCTACGAACGCTACCGTCACCTCGGCGTTTACGAAGAGGCCGGCGCATTGCGCTCCTGAGCATCAGTAGGCCAGCGCGCTCGCGCTTACTTCCTGACGGTCAGAAGCTCGATTTTCTCCGCCCGCGCCATCGCGGCCCCGATCTCGATCAGCGCGCCCGACAGACGCACGTCGTCCTTGGCTACTTCAAACCGCCGAGGCATTCCGTCGCGAAATCTCCCAATCACCGGCTCGACCTCGCGCCCCAGCACGCTCGCATACGGTCCAGTCATGCCAACATCGCAGATAAACGCCGTGCCCTTCGGCAGCACGCATGCATCGGCCGTCGGCACATGGGTGTGCGTGCCGATCACCGCCGTCACCCGCCCGTCGAGATACCAGCCGAGGGCCTGCTTCTCGGAGGTCGCCTCGGCGTGGATTTCCACGATGATCGCGTCGGCCTGGCCCTTTAGCTGGGCGATCATCCGGTCCGCGCACAGAAACGGGCAGTCCGATTTCAGATTGAGATACTGGCGGCCCAGCACGGTGAACACCGCCACGCGAAACCCGCGCGACTCGATGATGAGGTGATCCCAGCCCGGGTTCGACGCGGGGAGATTAGCCGGCCGGCACACACGTTCGATCTGGGTGATCTCCGTTTCCCAGCCGCGCTGGTCCCACACGTGGTCGCCCAGCGTGAGGGCGTCGATGCCCGCCCCTAGCAGCGAGCGGGCGATGGTGCCGTTGATGCCGGAGCCGGCGGCGGCGTTCTCGGCGTTGGCAATCACAAAATCGAGCCCGAGTTCGACCCGCAGCCGTGCCACCCGCTCGTTGACAAAATCGCGGCCCGGGCGCCCAACGATGTCGCCAATAAAAAGAAGCTTCAGCATGTGTTCAACCTGCGTCCGGCGGCGGTGCGGGCGAGCCAAATTTGCGTCGGTTCTCCGGCCGCGGCATGACACGCACCCCGATACCGAGGCTTGCCACTCCTCCCAGCGGGCTCTTTCATCCGGCTCTATTTCCTCACCCGCTCCATGAAAACCACGTCCTCCCCCGCTGCGTTTCCCCCGGCCGAAACCGGCCGTGAAATGAAGGGCGCCGACGCTGTCGTCGAGTGCCTGATCCGCGAAGGCGTCGACGTTATATTCGCCTATCCGGGTGGCGCCTCGCAGGAGCTGCACCAAGCCCTCGCCCGCACCGACAAGATCCGCGTCATCCTGCCGCGGCACGAACAGGGCGGCTCATTCGCCGCCGAGGGCTACGCCCGCGCGACCGGCAAAGTCGGCGTGTGCATGGCCACCAGCGGCCCCGGCGCCACCAATCTCGTCTCGGCGATCGCCGACGCCTACATGGACTCGATCCCGCTCGTCGCGATCACCGGGCAGGTTTACTCGAAATACATCGGCAAGATGGCATTTCAGGAGACGGATTTTTACGGCATGACGCTGCCGGTCGTGAAGCACTCCTACCTAGTGATGAACATCCACGACCTGCCCCGGGTGTTCAAAGAGGCGTTCCACCTCGCCCGCAGCGGCCGGCCCGGCCCGGTCGTCATCGACCTGCCCAAGGACGTGCAGCAGGCGAAGTTTCACCCGGTCTTTCCAGCGAGCGTCGAGTTTCTCAACGCTTATGCGAACGCCACCCAGAACCAGGCCACCGACGATCAGCTAAAGCACCTGCTCGGCCTCATCGCCGACGCGCAGAAACCCGTCCTCTACGCCGGTGGCGGCATCATCTCAGCCGGCGCCCACGTCGAGTTGCAGGCGTTCGCCGAGAAAACCAACATCCCAGTCGCCACCACGCTCATGGGCTTGGGCGCGTTCCCCGAAGCGCACCCGCTTTCGATGCAGTGGTTCGGCATGCACGGTTCCGCCTACGGCAACTGGGCCGTGGACCAGTGCGACCTGCTCATCGTGGCTGGAGCGCGCTTCGACGACCGCATCACCGGCGACACCACCAAATTCGCCCCGCACGCCAAGATCGTCCACCTCGACATCGACGCCTCCGAGCACAACAAGAACAAACGCGTCCAGTTCCCGATCACGAGCGACATCTGCTATGCGCTCGCCCGACTCAACAAACTCGCCGCCACCAACAAGTTCTTGGCCCCCGACACCGCCGCGTGGCACGCGCAGATCGCCACTTGGAAAAAAGCCCACCCCTTCGGCTACGAGAAGAGCCGGCACATCGTCCCGCAGGAGGCCGTCGCCACGCTTTACGCCCTCACCAAGGGCGAGGCCATCATCACCACCGGCGTCGGCCAGCACCAGATGTGGGCCGCGCAGTTTTACCGCTTCAACGAACCGCGCCGCTACATCAGCTCGCTCGGCCTCGGTGCGATGGGTTTTGGTTATCCCGCCGCGCTCGGCGCCAAGGTCGCGTGCCCCGGCAAACAGGTCATCGACATCGATGGCGACGGCTCGTTCATGATGAACATCCAAGAACTCGCCACCGCCCACATCGAGAAGATCGCCGCGAAGGCGATGATCCTGAACAACCAGCACCTCGGCATGGTCATGCAGTGGGAAGACCGCTTCTATGGCAGCGTCCGCGGCAACACCATCCTTGGTGACGAAACCAACGTCGGCAGCCCCGACAATCCCGACGCGCTCTATCCCGACTTCGTGAAGATCGCCGAGGGTTTCGGCGTGAAAGGCCGCCGCGTGATCAAGAAATCAGAGTTGCGCGAAGCGATTCAGGAGATGCTCGACCACGATGGCCCCTACGTCCTCGACGTGGTCGTCCCCTACACCGAGCACGTCCTGCCGATGATCCCCGCCGGCAAATCGGTGAAGGAAATGCTCCTGAAGTAGCAGGTTGCTCCGCTTGGCTGACCAAAGCCAAGCTTCAGGCCGTTTTTGCGACCGCAGCGCGCAACGACGAGCGCGCTGGGTTGCTTGAAACGCCCCGTAACCCAGTTCTGGCTGGGCGGCACCCCTATGTCGCACTCCAACTCGGCCGGCATCGACCGGCGCACCTTCGTCAAATCACTATCCACCGCGAGCCTCAGCGTCGCAGCTCTCGGACCAGCGCTTTTCGCCAACGAAAGCGCAACGCCCACCACCCGTCGTCAGCGTTATGTGATCGTCGGCACCGGCTCACGCCACCAGATGTATCAGGACGCCATTGAGCGCGATTACCCCCAGCACGCCGAACTGGTCGGCCTCTGCGACCTCAACCCCGGCCGGGTCGAAGTCGCCCACGCCCGTTCCACCCGCAACGGCGCCACTCCACCCCCCGGCTACATCGCCACCGATTTCGACCGGATGCTCGCCGAGACGAAACCGGACCACGTCATCGTCACCACCGTCGACGCCACCCATGACGGTTACATTGTCCGCGCCTTGCAGGCCGGCTTCGACGTGATCACCGAAAAACCGATGACCACCACCGCGGAAAAATGCCAGCGCATCCTCGATGCGCGCAAAAACACCGGCCGCCAGCTCCGGGTCACGTTCAACTACCGCTACTCGCCACCGCGCACGCAAGTGAAGGATCTCCTCATGAGCGGCGAAATCGGCGAAGTCCGCTCTGTCGATTTTCACTGGATGCTCAACACCCACCACGGCGCCGACTATTTCCGCCGCTGGCACGGCGAAAAGAAGAACTCCGGCGGCCTCATGGTCCACAAAGCGACGCACCACTTCGACCTGGTGAATTGGTGGCTTGGGGCGATGCCCGTATCGGTGTTCGCCACCGGCAAGCGCGAATTCTACACACCCGCGATGGCGAAGCGCTTCGGCCTCCAGAGCCACCACGAGCGCTGTCACACCTGTCCCGAGCAGGCCAAGTGCGGCTTCTTCCTCGATCTCGCCGCCGACCCTGGGCTCAAGTCGCTCTACCTCGACCAGGAAAAACACGACGGCTATTTCCGTGACCAGTGCGTCTGGAATCCCCGCATCGACATCGAAGACACCATGAACCTCCTCGTGCGCTACGACAGCGGGGTGACGATGGCCTACTCGCTCAATGCCTTCAACGCATGGGAGGGCTACACCATCGCCTTCAACGGCACCCTTGGCCGCCTCGAGCACACCATCGTCGAAAAGGTCTATGTCAACGGCACCAACTCGGTGCAGGGCGGCATCGCGGAGGGCGTCGTCACCACACGCGTCATCCCGATCCGCGGCGCACCGCGCACGGTCGAACCGTGGACCGGCCATGGCGGCCATGGCGGCGGCGACCAGGTCATGCTCGCGGAAATTTTTACCCCCAATGCCCCGGCGGACAAATATCTGCGTGCCTCCGACGAGCGAGGTGGAGCCGCATCTGCTTTGGTGGGTATCGCCGCGAACCGTTGTTTCCAAACCGGCGAGTCGGTGAAAATCTCCGACCTCGTCACCGGCCTTACTCCGCCCATTTATGCACCCATGCCTCCACGTACGGGACCGCTCCCCATGCCGGAGCGCGTGAGTGCCAGCATTTAGCGCCTACCCGGCCGCCGCGATCGGTTGTTCGCAGCGAAGCAGACGGCCGGTGGCGGCATCGAGCCGCACCTCGGCGCCCGCCACCGACACCGTCACGAGCACACCATCAACTTCGTCAATGATGCCGGCGCAGGGGTCGTCGGCGAACGGCCACTCGGCCATCCATTGCAGCCGGTGCGCGCCGTCGAGGCAGTAGAGGTTGGACAGGCCGGGAAGCAAACCGTAGGGGTGCTCGCGCACATAGGTGCGAAACGGGCCGCGGCGAAACTCGACTACCGCCGTCGCGAGCGGCCGATGCCAGACGGCCCGACCGCCAAAACGGCCGAGTTGGCAGAGCGAACCGTCGATGACGGCGAAGGCGTGGCGAGGGATAGTCACTGGCTGGAGCGTGACATATCGACATTTCGAGGCACCGATCGCGACACTTTTTTTCGCAGACCGACTGCGTTTAGCAGCGCCGTGTGAATCACAGCCATAGCTAGTTGCGGAAGATTTTTCACGCGAACACCACACGTCACTTATTCTCCCATTGCCGAGCGGCGAAGCCCAACATCTACTCCGTGCATGAGCATGAAGAAAAAACGCCGTGTTCACTATGTGCCGAGCACCCACTGGGACCGCGAGTGGCACACTCCGCTGTTCGGTTTTCGCTACGGACTCGTCCGTTTGCTGGACCGCGTGATCGTCGCGCTGGAAGATGGCACTCTGCCGGGACCGTTTCAGACCGACGGTCAATCCATTCTCCTCGAGGACTATTTGGAAATCCGCCCCGACCGCCGGGCGCAGGTGGAGAAACTCGCCCGCGCAGGCCGGCTGGCGGTCGGCCCGTGGTATTCGATGCCCGACGAGTTCACCGTCTCGGGCGAAGCGATCATCCGCAACCTCCTCGTCGGCCGCGCGCAGGCCCGCGCCCTCGGCGCCGTCCCGGCCTGCGCCGGCTACGTGCCCGACATGTTCGGCCACAACAGCCAACTCCCTCAGATCTTCGCCGGCTGCGGCATCACCTCCGGCATCATCTGGCGCGGCATCAACGACACCACCAAGCGCAACTTCCTCTGGCGCGGCGCCGATGGTACGGAACTGCCCTGCCACAAATTCGGGCGGCAGGGCTACGGCACATATCAGGCCCACGTGGGCCGCGCCCACGAATACACGCGCAACATCGAGGACGATCCCACCGAGTTTGCCCGCCTGCTCGAGAAGTTTCTCGGCGAGGAAGCCGCCGCGACTGACGTGGACGCGATCCTGCTGCACGATTCTTGCGACCATCAGGAATGGAATCCGCGCCGCTACGCCTTGCTCGTCGCCGCCCTCGCCCACAGCGACAAATACGAACTCGTCCAGTCCGCGCTCGACGACTACGCGCGGGAACTCATCGCCCAGCGCAAGCGCATCACGGGCCGGCTCGCCGACGAGCTACGGGAACCTGGCCGCGCCGTCTGGGGCGACCAGCCACTGGAGTCGTGTATGCAGTGGCTCATCCCCGGCGTGCTCTCGAGCCGCGTGGGCCTGAAGCAGGCCAATGCGCGCTGCCAGACGCTGCTCTGCCAGTGGGCCGAGCCGTTCACTGCCTACGCCACCGCCGCACTCGGCCAGGAATTCGCCCCAGGGTTCCTCGACCTCGCGTGGCGGCTCCTGCTGCAAAACCACGCGCACGACTCGATGGACGGCTGCAGCGTCGACCAGGTCCACAAGGACATGGAGCACCGCTTCGACCAGTGCCGCGTCATTGCCGACAAGCTCACGACCGAGGCGACCAGCCGTCTCGCGGCCAGTGTCGCGGGCGAACTGAAAGACGACGAACTTCGCGTCACGGTCTTCAATCCCCAGCCCCGCGATTTCGCGGGCGTCACCGAGGTCGCGCTCGAGATCCCGACAACTTGGCCCGCGTTCAACGAATTTTTCGGCTTCGAGCCGAAGCCGGCGTTCCGCGTTTTCGGTCCTGACGGCGCAGAACTGCCCTACCAGCGGCTGGCGCAGGCGATGAACCGCGCCCGGGCGCGCAACCGCGAGACGAAGTTTCCCGAGGGCGTCAACAGCCACCATATCACGGTCGCGTTGCGCCTCGCGATCCCCGCGCTGGGCTACACGACGCTCACCGTCCGCGCCGCCCGGCCGGACACGCCCACGCGCCACCCGGAAGTCCCCGGCCTCGCCACCAGTGAACGCGCCATGGCCAACGAGCACCTTGCCGTCCAGATCGAGGCCAACGGCACGCTCACGCTCACCAACCGCCACACTGGCCGCGTCTTCCGCGACCTGCTCACCTTCGAGGACCGCGCCGACATCGGCGACGGCTGGTTTCACGGCCTCGCGGTCAACGACCAAGTCTTCGCCTCCTCAGCCTGCCGCGCCGACGTCGCCCTCGTCCACGACGGCCCGATGCTCACGACATTCCGCATCCGCACCAACATGTCCGTGCCCGCGGCGTTCCACTTCGAACGCATGGTGCGCACGGACCGGTTCGTCGAACTCGTGATCGACAGCCTCATCAGCCTGCGCCCCGGTCAGCAGCATCTCGACGTCCTAACCACTGTCATCAACACCGCCGACGACCACCGCCTCCGTGTGCTACTTCCCAGCGGCACCGCAGCAAAAACGTATCTTGCCGACACGCCGTTCGACGTCGTCGAGCGGCCGATCGCGCTCCGGAAGGACAACCACGAATACCGCGAGATCGAGGTGGAGACGAAGCCGCAGCAGAGCTGGACGGCCGCGCACGATGCAAAGCACGGCCTCGCGGTCGTCGCTGACGGCGGTTTGCTCGAAACCGCGGTGCGAGACCTACCTGGCCGACCCATCGCGCTTACGCTGTTCCGCGGATTCCGCCGCACGGTCTTCACCGACGGCGAGCCCGGCGGCCAGATGCGCGGGCCTCTGAGTTTCCGCTACGCCCTCGTGCCGCTCACCAGTGCGCCCGACCGCACGCACCTTTGCGAGCTCGGCCAGCATCTTTCCGCCGGTTTGCGCTCCGTGCAGCTGCGCGCCGCCGATGTCGCCATCTTCCGCGGGGCCAAGCCGGTCCCGGCCACGGCGGGTTTCGCGCGCGTCGACGGTCCGGCGGTCGTTACCAGCCTGCGACAGGTCGGAGCGGCGTTGGAACTGCGCCTGTTCAACCCGCATCTCAAAACCATCAACGCGAAGATCCGTCTTGCACGCCCGGCCAAAGCCGAGCGCACCGACTGTGAAGGCAACCCGCTCGGCGCGCTCCGCGCCGCCCACGGCACCGTTGCGCTAGCGCTGAAACCGAAGCAGATCGTCACTTTGCGTCTAAGTTTTTCGCGGATGACAGGCAACAGCGCATGAGGTGGCGCGCCACACAGCTTGCGTTGTTGCTTTTCGCTCTGAACCTCCCGGCGCAAACCCAGCGCATCGTAGAACTGCCGCCCTATGTGGTCGAGGATTCCTTGGTCCCGCCGTGGCGCTACGCGAAGATTCCCGGGCTCGAAGTCATCTCCCGCTGCTCGGACGCCGCCACCACTGACTTGATCGAGACCAATTATCAGCTGCTCGGGTTGCTCGACGAGTTGCTCCTGCCGCGAAAACTTCAACCCAAACTCGACGTTCCCACCGCCTATGTGCTTTACGACGAGGACACGCAGCCGGCGGTGTCGCGGGAGTTCATCGCCGAGTTCCAGCGCCACGAACAGCAATCCCCGGCGAAGGGAACCCCTTCGATCCGGATACCGACGAGCGTCCGCGTTTTGCCCAATTACCGCTTCAGCGATTCGGACTCGCTGACCGTTTTTTTCCTGCTCGAAGTGGCAGACGACACCAAGGGCGGACTGACACTGACGCCGGGCTATTTGCGCTACCTGCTCACCACCCGCGTCCCAGCGCTGCCGCCGTGGTTCGTCGAGGGCATGCAGGAACTGTATAAAACCGTCGACTTGGGCAACGTGGACCTCGGCTCGGCGTTTCACCCATCGCAGAGCCGACTGTTCAGCATCCGCTCTTCGGATGCAGGAGTCACCATGCGTCCGGCGTTCTGGGTTTCCGACGAGGAAACGGCCGTTATCCGGAATGGACGGATTGCACCGGCAGATCTGCTCGTCCCAGCGCCCGCGGTGCTGTTCACCGCACCGCCTCCGGAGCCGGGCCACGAGGCCGACTTTCACCGGTGGCTTTCGCACGCGGCCCTGTTCATCCGCTGGGCACTGGATGACACCACGCAATCGCACCGTCAGGCACTCTGGAAATTTGTCGAGCGTGCCAGTGTTCAAAGCGCCACCGAAGCCCTGTTTTTGGAGTGCTTCGGCTTAAAATATGCCGATCTTGATCTGCAGCTGCGCGCCTATCTGCGCGGCGCTGTTAAGGACGCCATTTACCTCCGGCCCGCCGGGCCCTCGCCGAACCCAGTTGTGAAACTGCGCGATGCGACCGAGGGTGAGGTCAGCCGCCTCAAGGGCGGCCTGAACCGCCTCGAAATCGCCTATGTGCAGGCGTTGATTCCCGATTTGAAAGAACGCTACGTCGCCCAGGCCCGGCGCACGCTGCGCCGCGCCTACGATCACGGCGACCGCGATCCACGCCTTCTCGCCGAACTCGGACTTTTCGAATGCAACGCGGGCAACGATACCGGCGCCCGCCCGTTTCTTGCCGCCGCTGTGCAAGCGGAAGTGGTGCGGCCCCAAGCCTACTACGAGCTCGCCCGGATCGATTTTCACTCCCTGCGTTCCGCCGCAGCCTCCGCAAAACTTACTCCCCCTCAGGCCACAGCTTTGACCGATCTGCTGTTGGCCGCCCGCCGGCAGTCGCCGCCCCTGCCGCAGGCCTACGAACTATTCACACTGGTGTGGTTGAGCAGCGAGCAAGCGCTCACGCCGGGTTCGCTGGAAATCATCGACGAAGGCCTCCGGCTCTTTCCGCACCGCACAGGCCTCCTCTACCTCGACGCCATGCTTATGGCGCAATACGGCTTCACCGCCGAAGCCCGCACCCTCATCAAGCGCGGCCTGCAATTGACTTCCGACGCCAAGGTCCGCACCCGTTTTCTTAGATTGAGCGATGCCCTCCTCACTCGGCCTCAATCTGAGCCGCCGCCAGTGCCGGTGCCGGCTTCATCATCCGCCAGCCACCCGCACGCCGCTCTGTAACCATGGCCTCCCGTCGCCGTCTCGCTCTTTGCCCACCCCTGTTTCAATGAAAACCCACACCGCCCCCTTGTGCCTGCGCCTGCCAGTCACCGTCTGCACCGCCGCCTCCTTCCTGCTCCTCATCGCCCCAGCCGCCCGCGCCTATACGAACAACGAACTTGAGATCGGTGTGCGCGCCGACGTCGAGGAGCCGGTGCAGACCACGGCCAAGTCCGGCGAACTGCCGCGCGATGCCGCCGCCTTGGGAAAGATCTTCGCCCTGACTCCGGCCCAGCTCGCCCCATCGGTGGAAAAGCTAGTAAAGCCCGTCGAGCAGGATGCCCTGCTCGTCCAGTTGTTGCAGGTGCTCCAGCGCAACGATTTTCGCCCGGCCAGGCCCGGGGAAGCTCCGGAGATCGTCATCACTCTCCATTACGGGCGCGGTTTCCTGCGTAACCCCTATTTCGGCTTTGGCTATGGCATGCAAAACGCGCTGAGCAGTAGCGCGCCCACGGTCACGATCATCATGCCGACCATGGACAACATTCACGGCATGGGCCACGGCGTCGAGGCCAAGCGCCAGAAGGCGGAATACGAGAAACTCTTCCTCCTCGTGTCAGCGTGGGATGTGCCCAAGGCGAAGGGTGTCAAACCCCACCGTCTGTGGAAAACCCTGATTTACGTCGACGACCCGGACCACCGTGACCTCGGGGGAGTTTTCAAACAGATGCTGGCCGCGGGTGGACCATATTTTGGCCAGAAGATCAAGCAGGAGGAGGTCGAGATCAACACGGCCCTGCCCGAAGGCCACGTCAAACTTGGCCCAACCACCGTCGTCGAGGAGCCAAAAAATCCGACGAAATGACAGCTCCGCAGTAGCAAAAAAAGCCGCCCGGAGTGAACCGGGCGGCTTGAAGTGAGACGGGCGCGGGCCGTTATTCCTTTTTCGACGCCTCGTCGAGGATGTCGCCGAGGTTCATCATGTCGGTGCCGGCGCTGCTGCGGTTGAGCGCCTCGAAGGCCGTGGTCTCGGCCGCGAGCTGCTCCGCCGAGTAGTTGGCCGCCTTGATCGAAAGGCCGAGGCGGCGCTCCTCGCGATCGATCTTGATCACGCGGGCACTGACCGCCTGGCCGGGCTTCAGGACGTCTTTCACCTTCTCGATGCGCTCCTCGCTGATCTGCGAGATGTGCACGAGGCCGTCGATGCCGTCCTTCAGCTCCAGGAAGGCGCCAAACGACGTGATCTTGCTGACGGTGCCCTGCACGACGTCGCCAATGCGGAAGAACGCGTCGATGTCGGTCCACGGATCGGTGGCGAGCTGCTTCATGCCGAGGCTGATGCGTTGCTGGTTGGGATCGACGTCGAGCACGATCGCGTCGACCTCGTCGCCCTTCTTCAGCACTTCACTCGGGTGATTGACCTTGCGGGTCCAGCTCATGTCGGAGACGTGCACCATGCCGTCGATGCCCTCCTCAAGTTCGATGAAGGCGCCGTAAGTGGTCATGTTGCGAACCTTGCCGCGAACGCGGGCGCCAATCGGGTAATTGTGACGAACCATGTCCCATGGATTCGGTTCGAGCTGGCGGAGGCCGAGCGAGATTTTCTGCTCGTCCTTCTGGATGCCGAGGACGACCGCGTCCAATTCCTGACCGACCTTGAGGAGTTCGGAGGGCTTGGTGATGCGCTTCGTCCATGACATCTCGGTGATGTGCACGAGGCCTTCGACACCGGGCTCGATCTCGATGAACGCACCGTAAGGCACGAGGTTGACGACTTTGCCGTGAACCTTGGCGCCGACGGGGAACTTGCGGTCGATCTCGTCCCACGGATTCTTGGTGGTCTGCTTGAGGCCGAGGGAGACGCGCTCTTTGTCGCGATTCACCTCGATGATCATGACCTGCACTTCCTCCCCCTGCTTGAGCATTTCTGAGGGGTGCGAGATGCGGCCCCAGCTCATGTCGGTGATGTGGAGGAGACCGTCCATGCCGTCGAGGTCGATGAACGCGCCGAAGTCGGTGATGTTCTTGACCACGCCCTTGCGGATCTGGCCGGGTTGGATCGAGTCGAGGAGATTGCGGCGCTTGCTAGTGCGCTGCTCCTCGATGAGCTCGCGGCGGGAGAGCACGATGTTCTTCCGAAGGAGATCAATTTTGAGGACCTTGAAATCGTAGGTCTGGCCCACGTATTGGTCGAGGTTCTTGGGCGGCTGCACATCGATGTGCGAGGCCGGCATGAACGCGTCGACGCCGATTGAGACGATCAGGCCGCCCTTGACCTTGGCCTTGACACGGCCGGCGGCAATGGAGCCTTCGGGAAACTTGGTGAGGATGTTGTCCCAGTTTTTCTTTTGCTCAGCGAGGTCGAACGACAGCACGGGCGCGCCCGACTTGTCTTCGAGTTTTTCAACGAGCACATCGATCGTAGAGCCGATTTGCAGCTCGCCAATGTCGAGAAACTCGTGGGCGGGGATGAGGCCTTCGGATTTGCCACCGATGTCGACAACGACTTCGTTCTGGCGGATTTCGGTAATGACACCGGGGACAATCGCGCCTTCCTTCAACTTGTCGAAGGATGACTGCGCGAGCAGATCTTGCATTATGGAACTCATGACGGAACGGAAACCGGCGAACGGACGCCCTGCTCCAGAAGCGCCAATCCACCGGGATGGCCTTGCGGCCGTGGGTTGACTGTTGAACTGACGGGAAGAGCCGGTGGGAGCGTCGCGGTGACGCCGGCTTGACCGATAAAATACCGCGAAGGGTCAGGTTCCCCGACGCCCCACCCGTCCGCAAGCCGAAAGTTTTTGGCCTCAGCCAAACCCATGGACATCCTGACCAAGGAAAACCGAATCAGCCCTGCAACTGGCAGACGACCTCCACCGCCTCGGCGTCCTTGCCGGCCGGCACCGGCACGCGCACCACGACTGGGCGCAGCACCGTCGCGTTGCCACTGGGCACGAGGTAGCTGATCGCGATCACCCGAGGCGTGCTTTCGCGCAGTTCACACGAGCTGAGCGAGTTCCGCCAACCGCGCCAGAGGTGCATCTCGTCGCCAATAAGCAGGCCATCGCGACCAATCCGGACTTCAGGACTGGAGCCGCCTTGGGCGACAGCTGAAGCGCGCACGGTCGCCCGAGCCGCGATCCAGCAGAGCACCCAGACCACGAACAGCACCGCACCAACGAAGAGTCCGGCTTTCGGATCGCGCACCACATAGACAATCGTGACGACCAGCATGAACGCGGCGGTGAACCACAGCAGCGTGCGCTTACTCCCCGACTGCTGGCGCAGTTCCTCGCCGGCAAATGCCCTCCACTCCGCCTCGGAGTAACGCCATCGCGCAAGCAGTCCCCGCCCGGCGAGCAACTCCCGGCGCACCCGGTTCCGGCAGCGAAATAGAAATGTGCAGATGAAGCAGGTCAGGCCCATGATCACACCGACAAAGGCCATGGCGAAACGGCCATTCCCCATCGGCTCCAGCGCCTTCTCCGCCACGAAAGGGGCCGTCGCCATCCCAGCGCCAAGCAGAGTGAGAATCCAACACACGCGTTCGCCTGTGCTCATGCATTCAGGCTCCGGCAGAGACCCAAAAAGTCGAGCCTTCTCCCCTGCGATGACACCTCGCACTTTCGCACCCAGCACGTTGCCACTCAGCCAGCGATCAGGCTCTCACCGGTCATCTCCGTAGGCTTCGGCAAACCCAGCAACTGGAGCACGGTCGGCGCGATGTCGGCGAGGCGGCCGAGCGGGCGCATCTTCGTGACGCCGGCGGCAAACCCCTCGCCCACGACGAACACTTCGACGAGGTTCAGCGTGTGCGAGGTGTGCGGCGAGTTGTTGGCAAAATCCCACATCTGCTCGCAGTTGCCGTGGTCGGCCAGGATCACGGCGCGACCGCCAACCGTGTCGAGCGCAGCAAGCAACTCACCCACGCCGCGGTCCGTGGCCTCCACCGCCTTGACCGCCGCCGGCAGCGAACCGGTGTGCCCGACCATGTCCGGATTCGCGTAGTTCACGACGAGGAAACCGTATTTACCCGAGAGAATCGCCGCCTTGGCGGTTGCAGTCACTTCGACAGCCGACATCTCCGGCTGCATGTCGTAGGTCGGCACCTTCGGGCTCGGCGGGCAGGCGCGGTCCTCGCCCGGAAACGGCTCCGCGCGGTAGTTGTTAAAGAAAAAAGTCACGTGCGGATTCTTCTCCGTCTCGGCGCAGCGAAACTGCGCGATGCCGGCCTTCGCCACGACTTCGCCGAGGATGTTTTTCAGCCTCTCCGGCTTTGGCGAAATCACGTGCACCGGCAGCCCCTTCTCATACTCCGTCATCGTTGCGTAGTAGAGGTCGAGCTTGGGGCCGCGGGCGAAACCGGTGAAGTCGTCGAGCACAAACGCCTTCGTGATCTCCCGCGGCCGGTCGCCGCGGTAATTGTAGAACAGCACCGCGTCGCCGTCGCGAATCGTCGCGAGCGGCTGGCCGTCGGCACCGACGACCCACGTCGCGGCGACGAATTCGTCGCCCCTCTGCGTCTCGCTCAGCGGCGCGTCGTAGTATTGTTGCACCGCGGTCTCCGCACTCGGCGCAGTCATCATTGCTTTTCGGCCCGTGAGCATGTCGTAGGCCTGCAGCACGCGCTCCCAGCGGTTGTCGCGATCCATCACCCAAAACCGCCCGCACACGCTCGCAATTTTCCCGACGCCGATCTTCGCGCACTCCTCATCTACCTCGCGCACGTAGCGGATCCCGCTGGACGGGGGCGTGTCGCGGCCGTCGGTGAACGCGTGGATGAAAACCTGCCCGGCGCCGAGTCCGTCCTCTTTCGCCTGCCGCAAAATCCCGTAGAGATGCTCCAGCATACCGTGCACACCGGCGTCGCTCACGATGCCCATCAGGTGCAGCCGCGCGCCCGGCCGGGACTGCACGCGCGCCACGAGGGCGCGCCAGACCGGGTTGGCCGCGAGGCGCTTTTCGGAAAAAAGCTTGTTCAGCCGCACCAGCTCCTGATCGACGATCCGGCCAGCGCCGATGTTCTCGTGGCCGACCTCGCTGTTGCCCATCACGCCGTCGGGCAGACCGACGTCGAGCCCGCTCGCGGCCACCAGCGAGTGCAGGTATTGCGCATGGAGCCGGTCATCGCACGGCTTGTGCGCGAGGAAAGTGGCGTTGGTCGCGTTTTGCGCGGGGTCGGGATTTTTGCCCCAGCCATCGCGGATGACGAGGAGGACGGGTTTGCGGGAGGTGCTCATGAAAATTGCAGTCCATCACGCATGACCTCGGTTCCGCCCGGACAAAAGGCAAAACTCCGTCAGCCCGCTACGACATCCTCATCGCGCCGGCGGAGGTTGCGGTAGGAGCTTGCTTGCCAGCGATTCCACCGCGTAGGTAACTGGCCTTGCCGCCCATCGCGGCCCCTCCTCTCACCATGTTCGAATCCCTCACCGAAAAACTCGGCAGCGCCCTACGCAATTTCCGCGGCGTCGGCCAGCTCACCGACGCCAACATGGCGGACGCCCTCAAGGAGGTGCGCACCGCCCTGCTCGCCGCCGACGTCCATTTCAAGGTCGCCCGCGACTTCGTCGAGCGCGTCCAGACGCAGTGCGTCGGCCAGCAAGTCCTCAAGGGAGTCGCGCCCGGCCAGCAGGTCGTCAAAATCATCCACGACGAACTCGTGCGCCTCCTCGGCGAGGGCGAAAACAGCCTGTCCACCGCGCGCCCGCTCAAGATCCTCATGGTCGGCCTGCACGGCTCGGGCAAGACCACCTCCAGCGCCAAGCTCGGCAAGCTCCTCAAAAAACGTGGCTACCGCCCGCTCGTCGCCGCGTGCGACGTCTACCGACCCGCCGCCATCGACCAGCTCGAGATCCTCGCGAAGCAGGAGGAACTCGCCTTCTACAGCGACCGCGTGTCGAAGGACGTCCCTGCCATCGGCGCCGCCGCGCTCGCCACCGCCCAAGCCACCGGCTGCGACTGCATCATCTTCGACACCGCCGGCCGGCTCCAGATCGACCCCGAACTGATCGCGGAAGTCAAAAAACTCCACGCCGTCGTGCAGCCCGACGAGGTTTTGCTCGTCGCTGACGGTGCGCTCGGTCAGGAGGCCGTCAACGTCGCCAAGGCCTTCCACGACGCGCTCGCGCTCACTGGCCTGGTGCTGACCAAGATGGACGGCGACGCTCGCGGCGGCGCGGCGCTCTCGATCAAGTCGATCGCGCAGGTGCCGATCAAATTCATCGGCACCGGCGAGAAGACCGCCGATTTCGACACGTTTTATCCAGAGCGGCTCGCCTCGCGCATCCTCGGCATGGGCGACGTCGTCTCGCTGGTCGAGAAGGCACAGGAGACCATCGACCACAAAGAGGCCGAGAAAATGGCCGAGAAAATGCGCAAGGCAGACTTCGACCTCGAGGACTTCCTCGCGCAGATGCAGCAGATCAAGAAACTCGGTTCGATGCAGAGCATCGTCGGCATGATGCCCGGCATGAGTGGCGTGCAGTTGCCCGACGATTCCGAAAAGCAGATGGCGCGCACGGAGGCCATTATCAAGTCGATGACGAAGCAGGAACGCCGCAAACCCGACATTCTGAACGGCAGCCGCCGCAAGCGCATCGCCGACGGTTCCGGCGTGAAAATCGTCGAGGTCAACCAACTGCTAAAACAGTTTCAGCAGATGCAGCAAATGATGAAAATGATGAAGGGCGGCGGTTCAAAAAAGATGATGAAGCAGCTTGAAGCTATGCAGTCTCAGAGAGGAAAGCTCAGATTCTAAATTCCAATAATGGTGATCGAATATACTCGCCCTCATATGGTAGGGGGAAACGTGACCGCGAGTGTCTCTTTCATCACCGAATCGCCGGCTCTTGATCCTGCGATTTTGGTGACGCGGTCGTGTTAAGCAAATGCTGTTTTGACACTACCTTCGATTGCGTCCGCGCGGTTCGGCCGTGCAAGAGCCTTAGCAAGGCCTGAACCTCTGCCTCAAGGTTGCCAGCTTGGTGACGTAGGTCATTAGCCGCCGAGGCAGTCTGCTCACTCATACCTGCATTACCTTGAGTAACTTTGTCGATGGAAGAGACCGCATCATTGATCTGCGCCAGCCCAAGCCCCTGTTCTTTTGACGCTTGGACGATCTGGCAGACGAGCGCGTCTTCACGCTCAACCTTTGCAAGAATGTCACGGAGGTGATCGCTAACTTGCTCGCTGATTCCAGAACCTAAGTTGACCTGCGTGGTGACCTGGTCGATCAACTCAGCGGTTGTGCGGGCCGCACCCGCACAGCGCTGTGCAAGCGAACGGACCTCCTCAGCTACAACTGCAAAGCCAGCACCGGCTTCTCCAGCGCGCGCAGCTTCGACCGCGGCATTGAGCGCAAGGATATTGGTCTGGAAAGCGATTTCATCGATCGTCTTGAGAATCTTGGCGACGTTCGCCGATGACTCTTTGATGCCTTGCATGTGTGTGCTCATCTGATCCATGGCTTTGCTGGCGGTCAGAGCAGCTTGACGCGTGGCGGCCGCGGCTTCCTGCGTGACTCCCGCGTCTTCCGCCGTGCGCTTAGCCATGGAGGCGGTTTCTTCGACCGAAGCACTGGTTTGCTGCAGCGCGGCAGCCTGAGACTGCGCACCGTGGGCGAGTTGCTGGCTGGCGTCTCCGATGTTTCCCGCGGTTACACCGAGTTCGCGAACACTGGCGTGGAGTGATTCGCTTACCCGATCGAGCGGGACGGCAATCTGGCGGCGAACGAGCCACGTAACCGCGACCACCGTGGTGACAAAGAGAAGCAGCGCGGTATTCAGGCCGTTGCCGATGCTGGAACTGTCAAGTTCACTCTGGAAACCAAGCCACTGGGCCTGTGCGTGGCGCAACCCGTCAGTGCTAAAACGGTAACGGTAGAGACCTCCGTTCTTGAGCTGCTTAAAATTGGCGTGGCACTCGATGCAGCCTCTCGTGACCGGCATCGGCTGGTAAAGCTCAAACGAACCCTCGGTCAGCTGCCTCCACGGTTTTTCGTTCGTGCGCATGCGTTCAACCTGCTCAGCCGGGAGCTTGGATTTCAGGGCTTCTGGCACAGTCGAGTAAGATGCGCCGCCATCTTTGTTAAAGACCGTGAGTTCTTGGAGACCCTGCACCTCCTTCTGTGCCGCGAGCAGGTGCCGGAATTTATCCATCTCGCCTTCAATCATGGCATCAGACAGGGCGACATTGCAGGCGCGCTGGAGGTTCTCGATCGCCCTCCACTCGTTATCCTCTTCCAAGCGCAGGTTGACTGATGCGAGTTGATGAACCAATGCGCGCAACCTCACGTGCTGAAAAGTGAGTGAAACTGAAAAAGCTAAGCCAAGACATGCGAGCAGGGAGAGAAGGAGTTTATTATGTAGTTTCATGTCGCATCAAAAATTGGCGCAACTCAGGCACACCAGTTTTCAGATCCAATCGAAGCGGTAAGCTGCTTTATCGGCACACCATTCAATTGCTTCATGCCACCTGGCTAAAAGATCTCTTCGCTGAGCAAATTTTAGATCCTGATGAGACCAGCAATATCTGGGAGCATTCATAGATGAAATTCCTTCATGTTCATCCAAAACATGTTCCGTTGGCTCGGAGGCTCGCATATCCGAGAGGGGCACGGCTGCCAACGCAATCACTGCTTCGCGCAGTAAATGCGGCTTATAGAGCGCAAGACCCCAAACTTCGCAGTGATATTTCATCCCAAAAGACCGAATTCATGGTAATGCGCCCAGCTCTGAGGATCTATATATTGTCCTGTTTCATTGCGACGTCGTTCGTCCAGTTCCTGCCATTATCAGCCGGCGTCTCTGATGCTCAGCCTTCAGGTTGGCAACTCACAGCCTCCACGGGCCTGAAGGAAAGCTACGATTCGAATATTTTCCTGCAATCGACCCGGCCCGATCCGGCTATTGCTGGAGCAGCGCAACCCAATGTTGCCTCCCTAATCACTTCCGCCACGGCCTCAGTCGGCGCAGAATACCGACTCACACCAACATTTGCCTTCACCGCTATTTATACGCCCGAATTAGTGCGGTTCCATTCAGCGCCGTCAGAGAACTACGATATTCATAGGACAGCGTTGACCGCAAATGTTCGTGGCAACGGCACTATCTTGGAATTTCAGAACAACACGGTTTGGACCGATGGCAGCACCACGGATCCCTTATTTGGCGGCCCAGGGGGCGCCCCTGCCATCGGTGGTGCCGGCGTGCGCGACCGCCGCGCAGCATTCGTCGAGCGCGGCTTGATTAAGCTCACTTGCTCGCTCGATCACTGGTTTGTGCGCTCCAGTGCGGCATGTTATGTCCATAATTTTTTGACCCAGCAAATGTCGCGGCCCTACTATGCAAACTATATTGATCGGAGCGAAGAGAGTGGTGGAGTGGACCTAGGCTGGGCGCTGACCGCCAAGTCCTCGCTAGTCGCAGGCTTTCGCTACGGTCGTCAGACCCAAGGAAAACTCAATGGCACCGACAGCCCCTTCGACAGCGTGTTGCGGCGGTTCATCGCCGGCTTTGAGGGCGAAGTGACCCCGTGGCTGCAACTCAACCTCCTCATCGGGCCCGAAACGCGCAGCTTCGCGCCCGGCACTCCCGCCGGCTTCGACCGCACGAAGACCCTTCTCTGGATCGACGGCAGTTCCACCCTCAAGTTGTCCAAGGACGACACCGTGGTCCTCGCCCTGCGTCGGTTCGAACAGCCCGCCTCGACAAGCGTGAGCATTTATGAGGACATCACCACCGAGGTCACGTGGCGACACCGTTTCAACGAACACCACACTCTTGCAGCCGGCTGCCGGATCTTGCGAGGCGACTGGCAGGCCCCAGTCAACCGGGACGACCGCATCATCACACCAAACGTAACGTTTATCTGTGCGTTTGTCCACAATTGCAGTGTGGAGTTTGGGTATTCACTCGACCGCGCAATCAGTCGAATACCGGCAACTTCGGGCCGCGAATATAGGCGTGAGCTTGGTTGGGTTTCCGCGAAATATTCATTCTAGGTCTAAAGAGAGGAGATCCGGGCCATGTTCAATCAATTCCATTTCCCAGCGAAAATTGGCTCGAAAATCACGCTGATCGCCATAGGTCCGATGCTCGTGGCCCTCGGCATGATATTTGCCACCCTGATGGTGGAACAGCGTCAGCTACAAAGCGAGGTCCGCCAGACCATCGAACAGCAGGGTTTTAATGAAGCTGCTAACGTGGCAAAAAGTGTCTACCTCCTCTGTGCCGCAAGCGAGAGCCACAACCGCAAGGAATTGACCCACAGTCTCAGCATCGCGCATGAAATTGTGCAGCGAGCCGGAGGTATAAATTTAACCGATGAGTCCGTCGCTTGGCGGGCCGTCAATCAACTGACCAAAAGTTCCGTTGATGTGACGTTGCCCAAAGTTCTGGCGGGCACCGAATGGCTCGGGCAAGTGTCCACGACCGATGCCCGTGTGAAGATTGTCGACGATGCGAAGCATCTTACAGGAAATTTCTGCACCGTATTCCAGCGCATGAACGAGGAAGGCGATATGCTTCGCGTCGCCACCAGCGTGCTCAAAGACGACAAGACGCGTGCCTTAGGGACATATATTCCTGTAATAGGTCCCGATGGAACCTCAAGCGCAGTCATTCAAACAGTCCTCCGCGGCAATACCTATCTCGGCCGCGCCTTGTGGTGAACGACTGGTGCGCCACAGCTTATGAGCCCAATTTCGGCTCCCCTTTCACGTGTAGTTCGCCTGCCACTCCGTCTCCTCCCATCTCAAAAACGTGCACCTTCGCCCCATCCGTGTAGCTGCGGACCCGCCGCAGGTTCATCACGCCTGTCAGCACCCGCTCAGTCGCCCCCAAGTTCGGCACGCTGAGTGTAATCGGCCCTAGAACCGCGATCTGATGCCCTGCCGGAACAGGACTCTTTTTCCATGGGTGCACGGCGTCGCGCGGTTTCTCGGCGACGAGACAAAGCCTCTGCCCTTAGCCACCCTCGAAGTCGAGCGTCGGACGGCCGTCTCGAACCGCGATTACCGAGTGCGTGACGCCGACTTAATCGAACCGCTCCTGCCACCATGTCAGGCTTGCTTCACTGGCGATGCGAAACCCCGTATGCACGATGCTGCGCCTGCCTCGCCGCTCGCGCGGCACCGGCCAGTTGAAAAACGTGATGTCCGAGCCTGGCGATGCGGCACCGTCGGCGTAAAACAGATGCTAGGCCGAAACGTCGTCCTGGTTGACAGACTTTTTCACGAGGCGCAGGCCAAGCACGCCCGTATAGAAGGTGTGGTTGCACGCCACGTCGGCGGTGACAGCGGTGAGGTGCTGGAATCCGGCGAGTTGCATGCACCGACGTTGCATAGAATGCGCTATTCTTCCAGCGACCGCACCAAGGAACTTGCCGGACCGGTTGGTCGTGTGCGAGTTTCCTAGGATGCCTATGATCGCCTGCCAATCTTTCGCCTTGTCCCCGTGAGCCGGGAAACCTGTTACCGCTGTTTTTGGCCGAAGGCGCTGTGCTGGTGCCCGTCGATCCAGACGATGGAGACGCGGACTAAGTTCGTGTTCCTCATGCACCCGAAGGAATTCAAGCAGGAGAAAGCTGCCACGGGCCGCCTCACCCACCTTTGCCTCGCGAATAGTGAGATTCACATGGGCATCGGCTTCGACGACGATGTGGCCGTGCAGACGCTGATCCGCGATCCGCAGAATTTCGCCGTGCTGCTCTACCCCGGCGAACACGCGCGCAATCTCTCCACCGGCGACCTGGCCGCGGCCGAACTCGGCGGACGGCGGCTCGTGGTTTTCTTGCTCGATTCCACCTGGCGGGGCGCGCGGAAAATGCTGAAGCTGAGCCCGAGTCTCCAGCGACTGGCCCGCATCATGTTCACGCCCTCAGCTCCGAGCCGCTACGTCATCAAGCAGCAACCACAGGCTGGTTGCCTCTCGACGCTGGAGGCGACGCATGAACTGCTCGTCGCACTGGAGCGCACGGGGCTCGATCACTACCCGCTGCCCACCCAACTCCTCGGAATCTTCCAGCGCATGCAGGAGTTTCAGATCCGGTGCGCGGCCGATCCGGTGCGGCCGGGCTACCGGCGCCATCCCTACAGCGAGCCCGGCAAGCGCATCGCGGCCAATGGCGGAGCCGGGTCGCGGCGCAACCGTTACTTTAAGAATTCGCCGCGCAATCAATCCCCGTCCGCCGACGAAACGGTCAGCCGCGCGACGCCGTGAAATGAGCGATAGCGCGGCCCGTCCGAGCCTGGCAGCCGGATCGACAAATCGGGGATCACTGCGCCACCGCTTACCCGACACTCGAACCGCAGCCCGTCCACTTCTTCGCGCTCGACCGTTAGGTCGGCGCGCACGACACCGGTGGCGGTAAGCAGCGGCCATTGCCGCGCCTCGATGCGGCTCACGGACGCCGGCAGCCGCGGCACGATCCGCACCGCGCCGCGCGCCGTCGCGTCCACGCCGAGGAGCAGCCGCGCGATTTTCAGCGGCTCCATCACCGTCACGAGGTTCAGCGCGCCGCAACCTTCCTCCAACTCCACCTGACCGGGCGCATCCGGCGAATAGGTGCGCTCGTAGAAGTGACAGGACGAAGTACGCGTCAGCCGGTAGTGCGGCTGCGGCGGGGCGTCGTGCGTGGCGTGCGCGAGCCAGCGCAGGGCCTTGTCGGCGAGATCGAGCCGGTCGTAGAGCAACATCGTTTGCAGGGCATAGCCCTCGCCATAGGACGGCCCGCTGCTCAGCCCGCCGCGGAATGGCGGATCCCACTGCGGCCAGAAACCATATTTCTCAAATTGCTCGCGGCGCAGTGGCGCGCTGAGCAGCCGGTCAAAGGTATTCAGGCAGTGTGGTGCAAACGGCCAGCGCGCGCCCAGCGGATCCAGTCCGAGCACATCGGAAAACATCGACGCCACACCGTTGAGTAGGCCCGTGCCGCGGTTGATCGGCGCCTCGAGCACCGCCGGATCCGGCTCCAGCGATCCGGGCCGCACACCCCACAGCCACGCGCCCTCGCCGTCGAGCAGGTGCCAGCGCATCGCCTCCGCCAGCGTGTCGGCGCAGTCCCGATACTCGACCGCCGTCGCGAGATCGCCGCCGTCCGCCTCTAGCGCCGCTGCGGCGAGGAGCGCGAGCATAGCGAGGTTGTTCTGCACCACGCTGCAGTAGTGGCCGTCGAGTGAGCAGCCCGGGCCGAATTCGCCCGTGCCCGCGATCAGTCCGTCGCGTTCAGCCAGATGGCGCAGATACCGGACCGGCGATCCCGGTTGGTGGAGAAAAACGTGGAGCGCGCCGCGAAACGGATGCGCTTCCGGCAGGTGTCGCCAAAGCAGCACCATGCCGATGACGATGGCGGCCGTGCCGTCCACCTCGTCGCCCGCTTCGGGTTTGCCGGGACGCAGCTTTTCGGGAAAGGCGAAAAAGTCCTGGGGGTTGCGCGCCACGCCGCCGATCAGGCAATGCGCGACAAGACAGGCATGCTCGAAGTAACCCCACGCGACCAGTTCACGCAAGAACGTGCCGGCGTCGCGCGTCCACATCGTGTCCCACCACGGCCGCGGCGGCACCGAGGCGCGCGTAAAGCCCGGCGGATAGCCGTCCGCGGTGCGCCGCAGGATCAGATTCTCGCGTAACACGCCGGCGAACGATTCAGCCACCTCACGCGTGAAGAGATCCGCGGTGTCGGACCCGAAAAACGCCAGCGTTGCCGGCCGGTCCGACTCAGGGTGCAGCGTGTCTGGCTCAGGAAGAATCAGATCTGTGTGCATGCAGCACCGCGAGGAAAAGCGGCCACTGGCTGCGCGTCGAGCGAAGTCAGCGCCGCGTCCTTCGACCCGGCCCCGCGTCCCCGGAAATTGCACCGGTGAAATCCGGACGACTTGCGGCGGCGGTTGTGCTACGATGGCACCATGCGAATGACCCATGCCACCATGTATGCCCGCGTCCTGGCCGGGGACGCCGCCTACAACGGCCGGTTTTTCACCGGCGTGCTGACCACCGGAATCTACTGCCTGCCAGCCTGCAAGGCTCGCAAGCCAAAGGTGGAAAACGTGCGCTTCTTCCCCACCTGCGAAGCTGCTCGCACCGCTGGCCTCCGCCCTTGCAAAAAATGCCATCCCGACGACTTCGCCCGCGGCGCCGATCCAGTGCTGGAGACGGTTGAGGAGCTGGTGGCCGAGGTGCGGACTAATCCCGCCGCCTTTCCCGACGTGCGCACCCTTGTCCGCCGTTCTGGCTTCGGCGCCACCCGCGTGTTTGAACTTTTCCGACAGCACTACCACACCACGCCCGCCGACCTGCTCCTGCGGGCAAGGATCGAAACCGCCAAACACGCCCTCCTCGCCAACGATGCGCCTCTAGCGGACATAGCTTTCGGCGCCGGCTTTGAAACGCTGTCCGCCTTTCACGAAAACTTCCGCCGCCTGAACGGCCTAACCCCCGCCGGCTACCGCGAACTGCGCACGGCAAACCGTTTCGAGATCACCCTACCCGACGGTTTCCTTCTGCCCTATCTGCGCCGGGCGCTGAGCCGCGATGTCCACAGCCTCACCAGCCGGCTCGACGGCAACGTTTACACCGCGGCGGTGCGTCTGACCGATGGCCCGGCCCTGCTGCGCTTGGAACTCTCCCCAACGAGAATCTTGGCGGAAATTCTCAGGAACGGTGCCAGCCCAGTCGGTGCCGAAATGCACGCCCTCGTGGTCGGTCTGCTCGGCCTCGACCAGGACGCCGCCGCCTTCGCCCGGCTCGCCCGGAAACTCGGACTCGTCCGCCTTGTCGCCGGCCGCCCCGAACTGCGGATCAGCCAGACACCCTCGGTCTACGAAAGCCTGCTCTGGTCGATCATCGGCCAGCAGATCAATTTCCCTTTCGCCTGCCTGCTGCGCCGCCGGCTAATCGAGCTCACAGGCACCCCGCTCACCGAGGGTCTCTATGCGCCCCCTACACCCGCCGCCGTTGCCGCCCTCGAACCTGCGGCCCTGCTGCCGCCACAATTCTCGCGCCAAAAGGCCAACTACGTCGTGGCGACGGCGCGTCTCATCACCGCGGGCCAACTCGATCTAGACGCCCTGCCGACGCTGTCGGCGACTCGCGCTGAGCGCATCCTTCTCGCGGTGCGCGGGCTTGGTCCATGGTCCGTCAACTACCTGATGATGCGGTCGCTCGGCTTCCCCGATTGCGTGCCGCTCGGCGACACCGGCATGACCAGCGGCCTGCAAGCATTGCTAAAACTTGAAAAACGTCCCGATATCGACGCCACGCGCCGGCTGATGGCCATGTTTTCCCCCTACCGAAGCCTCGCCACCGCGCACCTCTGGCAATTCAACCAACCCATTCCAACATGAGACAATTCTACGACACCTTTTCCACTCCCGTGGGCGACTTCTCCGTCGCCATCGACGCCACCGGCGCCGTGATCGCCACTGCCTTCGGTGGTCTGGCGGAACTGCGCGGGCGCTTTGCCGCCGACGAAATGGTGCATGAACCCGCCCGGCTCGCGGCCGTCGACCGTGAAGTGTCGGCCTATTTCACTGGCGACCGGAAGGAATTCACCCTTAAGCTTTCGCCCAGCGGCACACCGTTTCAGCAGAGCGTGTGGACGGCCCTGCGGAAAATTCCCATTGGGAAAACCCGCACCTACGGCGAACTTGCTGCCGAGATCGGCAACCTCGGCGCCGCGCGCGCCATTGGTCGCGCCAACGCAACCAATCCCATCTCTCTCTTCATTCCCTGCCACCGCGTCATCGGCGGCGACGGCTCACTGACGGGTTACGCCTTTGGGGAAACGATCAAGCGCCAGCTACTGGAACACGAACGAGCCGTTTGCTCCTGACCAGCCGGGCCTCCGCGGAAAACTTAGAAATCATCACTTGACCCTGCTATCGTAAGCTTTGTGTCAGCACAACCGGGTGTGACAAATCTTGGCACCACAGCGATGAAACCATAAATCAAGCGTTTCGACGGCAACGTTCTGGGCCTTCGTGAGCGTGCTCTCACAGCCCTCGTCACGAATAATGCCTTTCGAGCAACAAACAACCCAGCGCCAGACACCCGGCGTCGTTTTGTAGGTCAGGGCAAAATTCGTCTTCCCCGGTGTGCAGGTAACCCTGAGAGTGGACGTGCTTGAACAAAGCTGATGTTCTGGCAAGAAGGCGACCTCGGCCAAGGAGAGATCTTGGAATACACGCCAACCCAGATCTACACATTTCTCATGGGATATAGCGCACTTCCCCGAATTTTGCATGGGATTAATTACCTATTTTATGTGTTAATAGATTACAAGTGAAATTCACCATGAAAACCATTATCATTCTTTTCCCCGGTCGGCTTTTTCGTGTGTCTGCAGATTGAACTTGCGACGGTGTTAGAACCCGCTTCGCCGCGCCAGTTCAACGGGGGCATGCGGCCGCGAGCACACTTTGCCACAGCTCGAGTTCGCCGGCATGGCCATGGATGCGGAGCGCGACCGCAATTTCCTCGACGCTCGGTTCGCAAATGGCGTGACGGGGATCTCCCGGCAACCGGGGGCAGACGGCGCGCACCAGCGCCCAGCAGGCCCAGGCGCGCCAGCGGCGCAGTTCGCGACGCGGCTCGTTCATGCGACCGGCATAGTGCTGGAAATGCACACGGGGGTTACCCACGAACACATCCGCCGGTGTGTGGGCCAGCAGCCATGCCAACGCCGCGTAGGGCAGAGGCCACGACGCGAGGACCGGTTCATCGCCACGCAAGTCGGAACCCAAAGCCCGGTCGAGGCAGAGTATCGCCCGGGCGGCGAGCCCCCGGCCCCAGAGGGTCTGCCCGTATTCCAGGCAGGAAATATAGAATTCCGCGCCGCGCGCCGCGCCGCGATGCAGGTGCAGAGCGCGCCAGTCCAAGTCCTCGCGGGCAGGCGGAAGATGCGGACAGGAGACAAACGCTGGCATGAGCTGGTAGGTGGCAGGGGGTTGCCCAAGACGTCAACTTTGCATCCGCATTTTCGTGTCGCCCCGAGTCTGCGCTTGGCGAGCGGCGAACTTTCGCCGACAAATGCACGCTCTGAATCCCGCGACTGACCAACCTGTGCCTTCGCAGACAAAACCGGTGCATGCCATCACCGGCTGGCGGCGGCTTTTGCTCTGGCCCCTAGCCTTGCTGGTTCGGTGGTGGGGCATGACGCTGCGTTTCGAAACCGCCCCCGACGATCTGCGCAACTACACCAAACGGGACGTGCCTGTGGCATTCGCGCTTTGGCACAACCGCCTCTTCCTCGCCTCCGAAATCTACCGTCGTTATCGACGACCACGGCCGCTTTATGCTTTGATCAGCGCGAGCAAGGACGGTGCCATGTTGACCGCCTTTTTCGCCATGGTGGGCGGCATGCAGGCCGCGCGCGGCTCGAGCAGCGGGCTGGGCCGCGAGGCGGCGAACGCGCTGGTGGAAGCCCAGCGGGCCGGACACGACATCGGCATCACGCCGGATGGACCACGGGGCCCATGTTACGACCTGAAACCCGGGGCTGTGATCGTGCCCCGGCGCACGGGCGCGCCGGTGCTGCTCGTCGGCGGCGAATTCACCTCCGCCTGGCGGCTGAAAAGCTGGGATCGTTTTTACCTGCCCAAGCCGTTTTCGCACGTGCGCATGCGCTGCGAGCTGATCGAAAACGAGGAGCTCGCTGACAGAGATGCAGCGGCGGCTCGGATCAGGCTGCGATTGCTCGCGCTAAATCCGGATAATGATGCTGTTTGATTGGAGGCGGGGCAGACCGCTTAGGCAGAGCGCGCTGAAAACCTGGCCGCGCTACCGCTCAGAATATCGGTGTGACCGTGATGGTATCGCCCGAGGCGACGTTGAAGTCGTCGCCCGCGCTCCACGTCGCATCATCTATCATGAGCTTGAACAACAGGGGCCGGACCGACTCGCCAGCCAGCTTGGTTTTCCATTGGGCCGGAGCGATGCATTCCATTAGGAGGCCTTTGTCCCAGCTTAAGCCAGGGCCTTCGCCCCGAAGGTAGAGTGCTCTGCCGAAGCCGACGTCGAAATTCGCGATGATAGTCGTGACCACTGCCTTGGGCGTCACCGCTTTGGCGGCGGGCGCGGCAGGCGTCTTGCGGACGACAGGTTTCGCGGTTTTCTTCGCCGGGGTGAGCGTTTTGGTAGTTTTGATGATTTTTTTCATAACATGGTCTGGTTGACGAGTGCTGAATATACTGAGGATCGCAGCCGAAAAAAGCAAATACGGGGCCAAACGGCCCCATCTTTGTTAAATCTGCGTGACTCCCAGCTGCGAGGTTGCGCCACAAGCGAATACGTGACGGGAGCTGAGTTTTGTGAGGGGCCTTAGCAGGAACACACCACCCTCGCGCTCGAGCAGAATTCAGTTTGCGCCATAAGTGGGCACATCTAGCGTCCGAAGTGTGATTGGCTGGGTCGCCGATTTTTTCCGCATCGCCTGGGGGCTTTTTTACTGGAATATCCGCAAATCGTGGTTCCAGATGCGGAAGGGCCACGCGCCCCGCTGTCCGTGCCAGAACCCCAGTGACTCAGGTCGAGCGCTCGAGACGGCCTGCGAAGCTTGCATCGGGTGGCAAGCACCGCGGCGTTTCCGCCATGTCTGCCCGTTGCTGGTGGAAACACAGGAGGGTCTGCGCTGCTCTGCCAACGCCTCCGAGGTGCGGCCATTTTGGCCCAGGGCGTTCGGCTATTACGGAGCTTCACTCGCTTCCGTCTATTTGGGAGGTGCACTGACGTTTTTCACCTTCCTACGCCTCATCGGCTATCCCGTTAATATTTTTCACACCCTCTGGCCGCCGGCCTGGCATCACCTGCGGGAAGTGCGGGGCGATTTTTTTCTGAACAAAGCGAACCAGGCTTTCGCCGCGCGGCGCACATCCGAGGGATTGCTCTATCTTTCCAACGCCTATGAATTCGATCCGGGCAACTACACTGCCGGCCTCCTGTTTGCAAAAAACATCCAGCTCGGTCAGCCGAATTACTCCGACTCGATCTACCAGCGTCTGCTCCACGAGCATCCGGAGCAGCGTGCGGTCACGGCGCAAGAGTGGTTTCGCGTGCTTTTGGCTCGCGGCGACTACCCGACCATCCAGCGGCTCGCCCGTGAGTTCGTGGTCGAGGATGTCCCCCACTCGTCCGTCTGGATGCGTGCGCTGCTGTTTGCGACACGCCAAACCAAGTCCGACGCGCCACTACGCGAACTCATGGCGTCCAGTCAGCCAGCCGCGAAAGTGTGGCGCCCACTGCTTGAAATCGAGTTCTTGGCCAAGGCGGACCGCCCGGACGACGTGCGCACCGCGCTCGCCCAAACCTGGTCCGGGATGCCTGCTTACAGTGTTTATTATCAAATCGAGACTCTCATCGACTTGGGCGAATCGTTCAAAGCGCTCGACCTGCTCGATCAGTATGGCCGCAGGATCGACGACGAAGCCCGCGTCACCCTGCAACTCGAAGCCTATGCCCAGCTCGGCGCCCGCCGCCTGCTGCAACGCCAGACCGATCTGCTGCTCGGGCCGCCGCCCAATTATCCAACGCTGAAAATTCTCGCCGCCCACTTGATCCGGCATCCGGATCAGGCGCTGCTTGACCAGGTCTATGCCCAATTCGTGCGGGCGAACTTTCCCATCAACAGCGACAGTGCGGGCATCTATCTGTCGCTTTACTGTGCCGCGGGCGTCGCTCAAGACTGGAGCAAGGTGCACGCGATCGGCGGCATCCTGAGGCGCTCCACCGGCAGCAGCTTCGTCATGCTCGGGCTGATGGAATCCTTTTTCCGGGGCGACGCCGCTGAGACGCGGATTTCGGCGTTCCTCCCCGCGGTGCCATTGCCGCTGGAAGTGATCTATGCATTGCTGGAACGTTTCCCCGGCGGCTCGCGCCCCGCATTGATCCTCCCCAAGCTATGAGCGAAGCGGACACCAACCCGGCGCCTTCCCGGCTTTCGTTTTCCACGCGGGTGAGCCTCGCCTTGCTCGGTGCTTTGGGCTTCGCCCTCACGCTGGTGCTGTGGCCGCACTGGCGGATGAATCCCGATTTGTCCCATGCGTTTTTCATGCCCGTGGTGTTCGGGCTGCTCTTGGCCGAAAGCCGGAAGGGCACGTCGCGGTTTCTTGGCTCCGGCGGCAGAACCGGGGCGCTCGCCCTGGCCTTGCTCCTTCTCGGCTTGGCGGCGCTGGTGGCCAGCGGCCTCTTCGCCGCCTCCCTCGATTGGACGCACACATTGGTCGGTTTCACGCTGACCGTTTCCTATGTTTTCCTGCTCGCCGCCGGACTCGTCGTTTTTGCCACGGTCGGCATCCGCCTCGTGCCACTGAATTGGAGCTCAATTTCCGCCGTGGCCCTTTGGCTCCTCTGTGCCCCTATCCCGCCGGGCAGTTACACCAAACTCACCCTCGGTCTTCAACTTCTGGTGACAACAATCGTCCTTCATGCTCTGCATGTACTCGGCATCGCCGCCTCGCGTCACGGTAACATCATCGATCTCGCCAGCGCTTCCGTCGGCGTCGAAGAGGCCTGCAGCGGCGTGCGCAGCCTGATTTCCTGCTTGTTTGCGGGTGTGCTGTTTTCCGCCACGCTGGTGCGCCGGCCGTGGGCTCGCGGCCTCTTGATCGGCCTGGCCGTGCCACTGGCGCTGCTGATGAATTTTATTCGCTCGCTGACCCTCACTCTCCTGGCCAACTCCGGCGTTGATATTTCTGGCATGTGGCATGATGCGACCGGATTTGCCGTGCTTGGTGTCACCGCGGCCCTGCTTGTCGGACTCGCTTTGATGCTAGAATCCGGCGCGAAATCCGTCCCCATCCCTGCACCAACCGAGCCTGCCACTGTGCGCCGCGGCTATTTGCCACAGATACTCGCCACAGGTCTCGCCGTTGTGGTTGGGCTCATGGTTTTCTTTTACTCGAACACCCGCCCCTCCGTCCGCCAGGGATCGCCCGTGCCCGACCTCACTGCCCTGTTGCCGGCCCGCGCAGAGGGATGGGTAGTGCAAACCAGCGAGGATCTCTACCAATTCGCTGCGACGTTGCAAACAGACCACTTGGCGCAGCGCACCTACTCTCGGATGACTCCAGCCGGTCCGGAACAAATCACCATCTACCTCGCATACTGGCGGCCAGGTCAGGCGCCAGTGAGCCTGGTAGCCTCGCATACTCCCGACGCATGCTGGCCCGGCTCCGGCTGGGAACCGGTGCCAACCCCGCAAACCAGGGAGCAACTCACTGCCGATGGTCGATCACTGCCGAACGCTGAGTCGCGGCAATTTCGTGGCGGCCCCTACACCCAGTTTGTCTGGTTCTGGCACATTTATGATGGCCGCCCCATCGACTATCGCGACCCCTACTCTGCTGGTGAATTGCTGCGCATCGCCTGGCGCTACGGATTCCGCCACAATGGAGACCAGCTTTTCGTCCGCGTCTCGAGCAACCGCCCCTGGGCCGACTTGAGCCGCGAACCGGTGGTCGCCACCGTGTTCCGCAACCTCGCCCCCTTGGGCCTCTAGCAAAATGCCGCTGCCTATCACTCAACGCGAAAGGTGGACGCTCACCGTCCTCGCCGCGCTCATTGTCCTCGGCTTGATCGGCTACGCCGTGCTCTGACATAGGGCCATCGGACGTTTTGCAGTGCTCGCGTCGCACAGGATGTCTCGCGTCGGAATTCCGTCTCGCCAACCCGCCGGAACCGCCATCTCATTTCCAGCGCACCTGTAGGATAGAGCCATATGCCCAGCCAATTTCCTTTCCGCCTGCTCGCTTGGGTTCCGTGGGCCATCGCCGCCCTGCTGACCGTCACGAGTGCCTGGTTCTGTCTGCGCTATGTCGGAAGCTGCGCCGAAATCGCCCGCCTCCAAGGTGAGCAGACCCTCGCGGCTTTTGAAACCCGCTCGGCTCACAACCAGCTTCAGGCCGAACGTCTCATCGCCACTCGTCAGCTCGCTGACCAAGCGACAATCATCACCCAGCAGGCCCAGCAGATCGAAGCCTTGTCTACCCAACTCAAAACCGGGATCGATGTCGCCCGTTTCAAGATCGCCATGTTTGCCGCGTCCACTGGAAATTCGGTGGAGACGCAAGCAGTCGCCGTCTGGAACCCGGCCACTGGGCAGGGAATTTTGCAGGCAACCAAACTCCCGGCCCTCGGCGCCGATCAGGACTATCAGCTCTGGGTCATCGATTCGGCGGCTACCGTCCCGGTCGATGGTGGCGTGTTTTCGGTTACTCCCGCGAGGGGAAGCGCAAGGGTGGAGTTTCATCTCAGCCGGCCGGTGCGGACTTCGACCAAGTTTGCCCTCAGCTGCGAACGTAAGGGCGGAGCACCAAAACCCGAGGGACCGATCCTGCTTCTGAACCAGTGAGTGTTCGCCGAACCCGCAAGATAACCCGCAACCCAGTCCACAAAACGAACTCGACGCCTCGGCCCGTCTTGTCAGCGTTTCGACCGTATGATTATCAAGCCAAAGGTTCGCGGATTTTTGTGTGTGACCGCCCACCCCGTCGGTTGCGCAGCACATGTGCAGGAATGGATCGATCATGTGAAAGCCAAGGGCCCAATCAACCCTGGCCCCCGCAAGGTGCTGGTTATCGGTTCCTCCACCGGCTACGGCCTCGCCTCGCGCATCACCGCCGCCTTCGGTTCCGGAGCCGCGACGCTCGGGGTCTTTTTCGAGCGCCCGTCTGAAGAGGGCCGGCCTGCCACCCCCGGCTGGTATAATACCATCGCCTTCACCCGCGCCGCCCGTGCCGCCGGCCTCTACGCCAAAAATCTCAACGGCGACGCCTTTTCCGACGACATTAAACGACAGGCGCTCGAGCTCATCCGCACCGATCTCGGCCAGGTTGACCTCGTGGTTTACTCGCTCGCCTCGCCTCGCCGCACGCATCCACGGACGGGAGTCGTGCACAAATCCTGCCTCAAGCCGGTCGGCGCCCCTTATACGAACAAGACCGTCGATACCGACAAGGGCATCGTCAGCGAAGTCACGATCGATCCGGCCAATGAAACCGATATCGCGGACACTGTCGCGGTGATGGGCGGCGAAGACTGGGAGTTCTGGATCGCGGCCCTGCGCGAGGCCCACCTGCTCGCCCCGGGCGCGCAGTCCGTCGCCTACTCCTACATCGGGCCCGAGGTTACATGGGCTGTTTACAAAAATGGCACGATCGGTTTGGCCAAGAACGACCTTGAGCGCGCCGCCCGCAACATCGATGCGCAGTTGCGCGCCCACGGCGGCGGCCAGGCCTTCATCTCGGTGAACAAGGCCCTCGTCACCCAGGCCAGTTCCGCGATTCCGGTAGTGCCTCTCTACATTTCCATTCTCTACAAACTCATGAAGGCGCGCGGGACCCATGAGGGCTGCATCGAGCAAATGCAGCGCCTCTTCGCCACACAGATGTATAACGGCCACAAACCGAAGTTTGACGAGGCCGGCCGCGTCCGGGTGGATGATCTCGAAATGATTCCCGAGGTGCAGGCCGCGGTCCGCGCGATCTGGCCCGAGGTGACCACCGCGAACCTCGCCGAGCTGACCGACATCGACGGCTATCGCACCGAATTTATGAAGCTGTTCGGCTTTGGGTTGGCTGGCGTGGACTATGAAGCCGAAGTCGAGCCCCATGTACCGATGCCTTGACCCACGCCTCGCCTGAGATGGCAGCCGATACAAGACCGCCATGCGCGCCGTTGTGCAACGTGTCAGCCATGCCCGGGTCACTGTCGGGAGCGAAGTCACTGGCGAAATCGGAAGCGGACTATTGATTCTACTCGGCGTGCAATCAGGCGACAGCGTCGATGACGCTCACTGGCTGGCAGAAAAGTGCGTTGCACTCCGTATTTTTGAGGACGCCGAAGGCAGAATGAACCGCTCGGTCATCGAAGCCGCCGGAGAAGTCCTGGTGGTCAGCCAGTTCACCCTCCTCGCCAGCACCCGCAGGGGAGCGCGGCCCTCGTTCAATGCCGCCGCCAAGCCCGAGTTCGCCATTCCGCTTTACGAGGCCTTTGTCTGTCGCGCCGTAGAGCAAATAAGCCGGCCGGTTCAAACCGGCCGCTTCGGTGCCATGATGCAGGTCACTTTGACCAATGACGGGCCCGTTACCCTATTGATCGACTCTTACCTCCGCGAATAACCTGCCGCCGCTGCACCCAATTATTTGGTGACGGTCACGAGGGTGGAGGCACCGTAGTTGCCTGCCGCGTCGAAGGCGTAGGCTTGGAGCGTATGCGAGCCAGTGGCGACACTGCTGGTCGTCCATGCAAACGCGGCCGGATTCGCTGTGCTAGAGCCAAACAGTGCGCCGTCGATATAAAGGTCGGTGCGCACCACGCCAACGTTGTCCGTGGAAGAGACACTGATCTTCAGCGGGGCGGTTGTCGCGGGAATCTTTGAGCCGGTCAAAGGCGAAGTGATAGTCGCGACCGGTGGCGTGGTATCGGCAACCGCTGAATTTTTAACCGTCACCGAAACCGTCGCGGTGCCTACATTACCGGCGGCGTCATAGGCGAGAACCTGGATCGTATGGACGCCATCGGCATACGTAGTCGTGTTCACCGCAAACGTGCCGGTTGCGGCAGTGGTTTTCGCGCTGTCCAGGCCGTCAACATAGAGTTCCAATTGGGTGATGCCGACCTTGTCGGTCGCGCTAACCTTGACACTGATCGTTCCAGACACGGTGCTGCTGTTGGCCGGGGAAGAGATGCTGGCCACCGGCGCAATCGTGTCGGTGGAGACAAAACTCTTGGCGGCGGCGACTGCGCGGCTGGCATTCACCCGGCCATAGCCAAAGTAAGGATCATAACCCGCCACGCCGATATCGTCGCTGTTCTTGATGAGCAACTCAACAAGCTGGGAGTTGGTCAGCTTCGTATTCGCGGCGGCCATCAGTGCCACCACGCCTGCCGTGATGGGGCTCGAAAACGACGTTCCGCTCCAGAGGGCATACTGATTGGTTCCGTAAAGCGTCGCAATATTTACCCCGGGTGCGGACACGGTGACAAAACTGCCATAGCTGGACCAGACCGGATGCATGTCGGATGCGTCTGTCGCCGAAACCGCCACCACATTGGTGCAGGCCGCGGGATAGCTCGGCACACTGCTGGGCCCGCTGTTGCCCGCTGCCGCAACCACCACACATTGTTTGCTCCAGGCGTAGTTGACCGCGCTCTGCAGCGTTTGGGACGCAACTGTGCCACCAAGGCTGAGATTGATAATGCGCGCGCCGTGATCGGCCGCGTAGATGATACCGTTGGCAATGTTGGAATACAAACCCGAGCCGGTGGCGTCCAGCACTCGCACAGGCAAAATAGGCGAGGCCCACGTCACACCGACCACGCCAAGGGCATTGTTGGCGACGGGGGAGATCGTGCCGGCCACCGCGGTGCCGTGACCGTTGAGGTCGCTCGTGTCGGTGCTGTTGTTCACAAAGTCGTAGCCAGTGGTGAGAACTTTACCGACCAAGTCCGGGTGGGTGGAATTCACTCCGGTATCGACGACCGCCACGATGACCAAGGAGGAACCAGTGGTAGTCGTCCAGGCCGTGGGAGCTTGGATTTTCTGCAGATACCACTCTGTGCCATTGGTGTAATAAGGGTCGTTGGCGGTTACGTTCGTCGTAGTGGTCGTCGTTGTTTTTGTGGTCGCAAACGACTGCGCGGTCGCATCGGGTTCGGCAAAATCGATGCCGGTGTCGTTGTTCAAGGCGTTCAGCAGTTGCGCGGCCTCTGCGGCCGGCACGCGGACCACCCGGACGCTGAGCGGGTCAATGCGGTGGTGCTCGTGACCATGTTTGGCGGAAAAGGCGGCGTGCAAGCCTGCCTCCGTCTTCGTGGCCCGCGGCCTCACCAAGATCTGCACATCATCCGAAGTGGTGGTCTGGGCCGGCAGGTCTGCAGTGGCGAGCACGAGCGCGAATCCGAACGTCAGGCTCAGCGCCGACTTTAAGGAGGAGATCGCAAGTTGTTTCATCGGAAGGGCAGTGACTTTGCTGGTTGTTTCTAATTGTCCTGATTTTCCTAAGAAGAGGCCGGACTATGAAGCCCGGCCCATCCTACAGGGAATTGTTGCTCAACCTCAGTAATATGGTCCCCATACCCAACCGCCATTGCTGTTGTTGTAGGCACTGCACCAATTTTTCGCCCAGACAACATAGCTGCTGGGATAGCATTGGGAATTCTTCGCCACATTCTCGCCCCAAGCGCAGAATGCGTTAGTCAGGCGTTGATCGTTGTCGATGTAATTGCCGTTAGCTTTATTATATTCGCAGGCGGCCAATTGCTGCTTGAGTTGATCAGCCGGGGCTGAACTGGTGCAACCCAGCGTAGAGCTCGCATGGGGCAGATCTATGCCGCAGAACGGGCTCGTTTTGCACGAACCAATTTGATTGGTCTCACACTTTAGCGTGGTGGCATCGACATCTGTCTTCTTGCACTTGTTGGCGATCGCCCGGTCGACATTGCCTTTCCAGCAAGTGACATTCTGGCCGCCCGCGCACTTCGTCCTGATGGCGCAGAAATCGAGCGAGTAGCCGGTGTCGGGGACGGTGCAGTTGGGACCAGAAACTGTGATATTCCAATCGTTGGACGTGCTGGGGGTAAACCCATTAGGATCGCAAACTGACACCATATAGCTGCCAGAGGCAACATTCTGGAAAGTGTAGGTGCCATTGGCAGCCGTCGTCGTCGTAGCCACCGTCGTGTAGCTAATTGAGCCGAAACCACCCCAGCCACCCCAGAAGCCCCAGCCACTACCTGAGCCACAACTCCCGCCATTGTTTGCCTTGAGCAGTTGCACGGTCACGCAGCCGAGGCCATAGTCTTCAGTGTTGCGGATCCCGTTGCAATTTAGGTCGAAGTATACAGAGCCCACTACCGTGGCGCCCTTAGTGCAACCCGACGGGCCGTAGCCCGTCGCCGGAACCGTCACCGCAGTTGCGGTGAGCGTGATGACATAACTGGCCGAGGTCGTGAGACGATACGCCCCAAATGTCCCAGCGAAATTGACAGTGTAGCCGCCGGGAGCGACATTGAAAGTATAGCTACCATTGGTGCCGGTGTTTACCGTGACTGAAGCACCCGTGGAACTGACCAACTGCACTGGCACGCCGCCCAAGGCGGTGGTTTCCGAGGCATCCTTTGTGCCGTTGCTATTGGCGTCGTAGAACACCGAGCCGGTCAATGCGACCGTCGTCGGCTTCGGCGGCGGCATAAACCCGGTATCGGGCAGCGACGCCGTCGCATTATTCAGCGATGTAAGGAACACCGACCCACCGTTCGTCTTGGTCGTCAGCTTGTAGCCGCTCGGTGTGGCAACGGTCACTGTGTAATGGCCGTAGAGAAGCCCCGTGAAGCTATAGTTGATACCGGTGCTATTGGTCACCACTATTTGTGCCGGTGTCGTGTTGTTATCTGTATTCGTCAGCGTGACGCTCACACCGCTGAGCGGTGTATCGGTGCCTGCAGTGTTTATCCCGTCTCCATTAACATCGTTAAAGACAAAACCAGAAATGGATCCTATGCCGCTGCTTGCAGCGTTGGTGGCAAACCCGATGGGGTTGACCGTAGTGACCGTGCCATAGGCCGCGGTGATTTGCACAGGCAAATTGTTGGGTGTGGTAAGAACGTAGCTGGTCCCAGGTGAACTGACGATCACCGTGTAGTTGCCGATGGGAACCGAGGTGAAGAGATAGTAGCCGTTGGTGCCGGTCGTCGTGCTCGCGACCGCCACGCCGGCCGAAGAATTTAGTGTCACCGTCACGTTGGAGATCACACCATCGATAGCAAGACCATCATAAGCCGTGTTCCAGTTACTGTCCAAAAATACGAGCCCGCCCAGGGTGTTGGGTTGGGCAAACCCGATGGCCGTCGGGCCGGTCGCGCCAGTGCCAACGATCACTGTTTGCGGATTATTCCAAGTCGTGGTGCCCGGATTCGTGGTTGTCGGAGTCGTATTGTAGCCGGCAGGCAACGTGGTCGTGTCGACCGTCACGGTGTAGGTGCCCGCGTAGATCGTCGTGAAAGTGTAACCACCGCTGCCATCAGTGACGGCAGTGGCCGTCGCATTGGTGCGCGTGTTTTTCAAATTTACCGTCACGTTAGCGAGAAACGTATCATTGCCACCGTAGTTTCCGCTCAAGTCGTTGTCGGAAAAGACCACGCCACTCACTGAACTGCTGGGGGCAAAACCGATGGCGGTAACCGTAGCCGCCGCACCATTTCCTGTGAGAGTAACGACCGCCGAAGGGTTGTTGTTCGTGGTCAGCGTGTAGCCAGTCGGTGTGGTCACGGTCACCGTGTAACTGCCGGCGGGAACCGCCGCGAAACGGTAAGTGCCGCTGACACTGGTGGTCGTGACGAATGACGCGCCAGTGGCCGTATTCGCCAGAGTAACCGTCAGGCCGCCGAATAGCGCATCGCCGCCAGTGGCCTCGTAGCTCCCGTTCCCGTTATTGTCCTTATAGACGGAACCGCTGACGCTGCCGGGCAGCGTAAACCCGGTGGGCGTAGTCGCGCTCGCCGCACCCACTGCCACGATCACCGCTTGGGGAACGTTGCCGGTCGTCAGACTATAGCCGAGGCCGGTCAGCAATCCCAACGGGTCAACCGTCACCATATAGTTGCCGGCGGGGACTGAAGCAAAGTTGTAATTGCCGCTGGTGTCTGTGGTCGCCGTGGCGGTCGCCGCTCCAGTGGAGGTATTCGTCAGCGTCACCGATACATTCGCGACGCCCAACTCACCGGTATCGAGCAGTCCATTAGCATTTGCGTCGGCAAACACCACACCCGAAACCGTCGCCGAAGAATTGTCTATGACACTAAAGGTGCCGGTCGTGGTGGCGGTGCCATACATGTCGGTCGCGGTCACCGTGAAGGTGTGCGTCCCCGGCGTGGTGATCGGAGTGGTTACGGTCCCAAAGGCTTGGGGCGTATTGAGGGCGGTGGTTTGTAATGTGGTGAGAGGGGTAACCGTGCCGTTATCCAGTTGCAACGTTAGGGCGGTGATAACCGCACCAACAGCCTGACTGGTGCCCGTAAACCCCATCGTGACCCCAGGAGAAGAGGAAGCCACGCTGAGCGGAATGCTCGGAGTTGCCGTCGGGCTGGTGATGACGACCTTAGGTCCGGTGCCGACGGTGAAGCTGTTGGCGATGGTGTCCGTGTAGACTGGGTTGACGAAACCAGAGTTGGTCGCTGTCGCGGTCACCGTGTAGGTCGCGTTTATGTAATTGCCGTTTGCGTCTTTTAGAGGGGAAAAGCCACCGAGCATTTCTCCACTCTCCGAAGCCGTTCCTAGACCAGAAATATTCAAATTAATTACAGCGGCTGGAAGAAAAGTCGTCACCGCCGCAGGCGTTTGGGTTGCATCCACGGTAAAGCCCGTGATGGTCGCCGACAGCGTTGATACCGGAAATGCAGCGGAGGCTGTGGCCCCAACTATGATCGGCACAGAGAGAGTCGACCCTGCGGGGGGATTATAGGAGGTTCCGTTCACCGGACTTGCAATCTGGACTATAACCGGTGTGTCGAGCGGCAATGGTGACTCTGTGGCGTTGATCTGCGCGGCGGGAGAGTTTTTGGAGGACAATGCGGCACCGGTAGCTGCGTTTGCAGCAATGATATTATAGATAAACGTCCCATTCGCCGCCCCGCTGGGTATGTTCACGTAAACCGTGAAGGTCTGGGCTTGGCTGGCCCCGGTGAAAGTCAGGGTGTTAGGGCTGAGCGTCACATAGGTATTCGCCACTGCAGTCGTCGAACCAGAGGGTGGAGTGGCGCAATTGACACTGAGATTGACGGTATACCCGCCTGACGGGTAGGTAACACCATTAGTCGGGCTCGTGAGAGTGTTGGTGTATTGATAGGTGAACTGGCCATAACCCTGACAAGTTTGGTTGGTATTCGTAAAATCCCAATAAACGGGCAATCCTCCAGCGCGCGCCAGCGGGGTCGTGAACAGGACGGACATGGCACCAGCCAAAATCCAAAGCATTTTCCAGAAGTGAACGAAAATGGGACGGGATAGATTTGAGTTCATTATGGGAGTTTTCCGAAAGGGAACATAGGAGTTTCACCCCAGATGTCGAGTGACTAAATGTCGTTTTGTTTCAGGAAATTCCTAAGCATTGGCAAATAATAAGTTAAAAAACATATTTTCCTGCTTATTTGCCGATACCGTAGGCTCTGAACCCTAGGCTCCGCAATTTATCTAGGTTCAAAATATTGCGGCCATCGAAAACAAAGGCGGGTTTCTGCATGACTGAGTAAATCGCCGCGAAGTCGAGATTCTTGAATTCGTCCCACTCCGTGACGATGGCCACGGCGTGCGCTCCGGTCACCGCCTCGAGCACCGTCGAGACGACGGCCAGCCGCGGTTCCATGCGCTCGGTCCCCAAAACATCGCGACGAATTTCGTCAACCGGCACTTTCGGATCGTAAACGCTGACGCGCGCCTGTTCCCCGAGCAAATCGCGGCAGACGGAAATCGCGGCCGACTCGCGCGTGTCGTTGGTGTCTTTCTTGAAGGCAAAACCCAGCACCGCGATTTTTTTGTCGGCGACCGAATTGAAGAGCGAACGCACGATCTTTGTCGCGAAACGGCGCTTCTGCCAGTCGTTCATTTTCACGACACCCTCCCAATAAGCCGCCACTTCGGGCAGTCCAAAGTGGTCGCATAAATAAACCAGGTTGAGAATGTCCTTCTGAAAGCAGGACCCGCCAAAGCCGACCGACGCTTTCAGGAATTTCGGGCCGATGCGCGCATCGCGGCCGATGGCGTTGGCCACCTCGTCCACGTCCGCGCCCGTCGCTTCGCACAGCGCCGAGATCGAGTTGATCGACGAGATGCGCTGCGCGAGAAAGGCGTTGGCCACGAGCTTGGAAAGCTCCGACGACCAGAGGTTGGTCGTGATGATCCGGTCGCGCGGCACCCAGCGGGCATAGACCTCGGCCAGCGTCTTGATCGCCTGTTCGCCGCCGGGAGTGCGCTCGCCGCCGATGAGCACTCGATCCGGCACCTGGAGGTCAGCGATGGCGGTGCCCTCCGCGAGAAACTCGGGGTTGGACAGCACCTCGAACTGCAAGCCGTGCGCATTGGCGGACAGGATATCCTTGATCGTCTCCGCCGTCTTCACCGGAATCGTGGATTTCTCGACGATGATTTTCGGGCTGGTCGCCTGCTCGGCAATCGTCCGCGCCACCGACTCGATGAACCGCAAATCGGCGGCCCGTCCGGCCCCGACGCCGTAGGTCTTGGTCGGGGTGTTCACCGCGACGAAAATGATGTCCGCCGCCTTGATCGCGCCATGCACATCGGTCGAGAAATGCAGGTTGCGGCCACGCACCTGTCGCACCACTTCGTCCAACCCCGGCTCATAGATTGGCAGGGTGTCGGAATTCCACGCCGCAATGCGCGCCGCGTTCATATCGACCACCCGCACCTCGATGTCGGGCGCTTTGAGTGCGATCATCGCCATCGTGGGACCACCAACATACCCGGCGCCAATGCAGCAAATTTTCATGGTAAAGTTGTGACTTTGCGGCCTTCGCGCCCGAATCCAAGGACGATTTTGCCTCTCACACGCCAAAAGAATGCGCGGCAGATGCCGCGCTTTACCTCTGCCCTTCCCTTTCTCTACTCAGGCCGCTGTCGGTGCAGGTGCGGCACCTCCGGGCGAGATCGCCTCGGGGCTAGCTGTCTTTTCGGGTGATTTTTTCCCAGCCGCTTTTTCACCTGACTTGAACACCGGTTCGCGCACGACGGGCGAGCGCATTTCGCCGAACTGCAGGAGTTCGAGCACATGCTTGCCTTCGAGGGTCTCGTGCTCCAGCAGCGCCGCGGCGATCTTGTCCAGCACCTCGCGGTGGGCGATGATGACCTCCTTCGCCCGCCGATATTGCTCGTCCACAATGCGGAAAACCTCCGCATCGATGCGCCGGGCTGTTTCCTCTGAATAGGCTTGGTTGCGCGTGATCTCGCGGCCCAGAAAGACGGTGTCCGAACTCTCGCCATAGGCGATCATGCCCAGCGGGCTCATGCCCCAGTCGCACACCATGTGGCGCGCAATCTTCGTGACCTGCAGGATGTCGCCCGAGGCACCATTGGAGATGTCGTCGAGCACCAGCTCCTCGGCAATGCGGCCGGCGCAGCCCGTGGCGATGCGGATCTCGAGCTTCTTTTTTTCCTGGGTGAGAATATCCTTTTTCGGGATATACATCGTGCTGCCCAGGCTGCCGCCACGCGGAATAATCGTCACCTTGTGCACCGGCAGATGCCCGTCATCGAGCACCGCCGTGACCAGCGCGTGCCCGGCCTCGTGATAGGCCGTCAGCTTCTTCTCGCTGTCGTCCATCACCCGGCGCCGCTCGCGGCCAAACTGCACTTTTTCGCGGGCGTCCTCCACGTCGATCATCTCGACCTTTTTCTTGTTGCGCCGCGCCGCGAGCAGCGCGGCCTCGTTAAGCAAATTTGCCAAATCCGCACCGGACAACCCCGGGGTGCCCCGGGCGATCACCTGCAGATCGACGTTCTCCGCAAGCGTAATTCTTTTGGCATGCACCCGCAGAATCTGCTCCCGGCCGACGAGATCGGGCAGGTCGACGTAAATTTGCCGGTCGAAACGTCCCGGCCGCAGCAGGGCGCTGTCGAGCACATCCGGCCGGTTGGTTGCGGCGATGATGATAACGCCCTCATTGGGGTCGAACCCGTCCATTTCGACGAGCAGCGAGTTTAGCGTCTGTTCGCGCTCGTCGTTGCCGCCGCCTAGGCCCGCGCCGCGCTGCCGGCCCACCGCATCGATTTCGTCGATGAAAATCAGGCAGGGTGCGTTCTTGCGGCCTTGCTCGAACATGTCACGCACACGGCTGGCACCAACACCCACAAACATCTCGACGAAATCGGAGCCGGAGATCGAGAAGAACGGCACTTCCGCCTCGCCGGCGACCGCCTTCGCTAGGAGCGTCTTGCCCGTGCCAGGCGGGCCGACCATGAGGATGCCCTTCGGGATTTTGCCGCCCATTTTCGTGAACTTTTTCGGGTCTTTGAGAAATTCCACGACCTCGCTGACCTCCTCCTTCGCCTCGTCGCAGCCCGCGACATCGGCAAATGTCACCTTGTCGCGGTCGCGCGTCAGGAGCTTCGCCCGGCTCTTGCCGAAGCTAAGCGCACCCTTGCCAGCCTGCCGGAGCTGGCGAACAAACAGAAAATACAGCAGCCCTATAATAAGGAGGAACGGGATGACCTGTGCCGCGATCTGAGTGAACAGCGTGGTCGCGGGCTGCTCGACGAACGCCTGCGACTTTTGCAGCCGCTCCATGTTGGCATCGGTGAGGCGCCCTGCTGCAGAAAACTGATTGGTCAACCCATGTTCGCTCTCGAGATTGGCTTCCTTCGTCTCTCCGGTGACGACCACCCAGTCGCGCCCGCCGGACGCATCCTGATGAATGACGCCCTTGCTGATCTTCCCCTGTTCGGCGAGCTCAACGACCTTCTGGATCTTCAGGGTGGCCGGCGACGCAAGCCGCCCGGGGGAGAAAAACAGCAGCGCCAGCGCCGCCGCCACTAGCGCAAAAAAGAAAATCAGCATCTTCGGCTGAAACCGGTCAGGCGGTAGATTCTTGAGCGAACGATGCTTCTTCTTGTTTTCGAGGTCGGACATTGAGTTGAGTTGGACTTGGCCGCGAACGTGGATGTTCCCACTGGATAAGTCAATTGGCCCGGCGTTGGAAAAGACCGCTTTCTTTCCGCACCGCCAACAAGTAGCGCAGCCGGGTCTTGGAGAACACGCCAAAGCCCGCCGTGCCCAGGCTGTGCCGGGTCACTCGGCCCTGCAGTGCATCGTGCAGGAGCGCATCGAACGCCTGCCGCGACAAATTCCGCCCTGCGCCCGGCTGGCGCAGCAACCAGAGATGCAACGCACGCCGCCAGAGGGCACGTGGTTTCCCGGCGAGCCGGCGCAGATTGAGCGCCCCGTCCGCCGCGATCGGCGCGATCTCGGCCAGCCAACCCTCAAGCGCGTTCTCGTCCTCCTCGAGCAATTCGCGTGAGAGTGCCGCGCCCGCCAGGCTGTCGCGCTCCGCCGCCGTGTTCCAAGCGGGCAGCACCTCGTGGCGGATGCGATTGCGGAAAAAATCCGCTCCAGCGTTGCTCGCATCCTCGCGCCATGCCACTCCGGCCTTCCGCAAAGCCGCGCAAAGTTCCGCCTTCTTCACGCCCAACAGCGGACGCAGATGAACACGGCCACCCGGCATCGTCTGCACCGGCCGCGGCGCCGCCAGCCCCGCCGTGCCACTGCCCCGGGCGAGGCGCATCAGTATGGTCTCGGCCACGTCGTCCTGCTGGTGACCTAGCCACAGAGCCCGGGCTCGGAGACGACGCATCTGCGTCGAGAAAAAAGCGTGCCGCGCGCTCCTCGCGCCCGCCTCCCCTGCCCTCGCCCGTTCGGGCGCAAGCCACTCGCCACAAAAAAAACGCACTCTCAATTCTGCACACACGCGCCGGCAATACGCCGCATCGCGGGCCGAATGCGCGCCTCGCAGGCGATGATTAAAATGCAGCACCCGCAGTCCCGCCCGCCGCTCGGGCCAGTGCGCCCAGAGCAGCAGCAGCAGCGCGAGCGAATCGGCCCCGCCCGAAAACGCCACGGCCCACGGCAAGCGCGGCGAACAAGCCTCCGCCCACGCCAGCACGGCCGGATGCAACCTCTCGCGCGGGAGCGCCGCAGCAAGTTGCAACGCACATTCCTCCCAGTTGATCGCGCGACGTTTCATGCGGCCGAGGCAGGGCGGCCTTTAATCCGCCCCACTTTCACGCGAAGCTCAGAAACTCCTTGCCGAAGTGCGGCACGAGCGCGGCCGGGATTTTCACCCGCCCGTCGGATTGGAGGTTGTTTTCCAGCAGCGCCGCCAGCACACGCGGCACCGCAAGGCCGGAACCGTTCAGCGTGTGCACGAGCTCGGGCTTGCCCGTCTCCTTCGAGCGAAACCGGATTTGCGCGCGCCTTGCCTGAAATGCCTCGAAATTCGAGCAGCTCGAGACCTCGAGCCAGCGTTTCTGCCCCGCCGCCCAGACCTCGATGTCGTATTTCTTCGCCTGCGCGAAACCTAGGTCTCCGCCGCACATGAGCAGCACGCGATATGGCAGGCCGAGCTTTTGCAGCAGCCGTTCCGCGTCGTCGCGCAGCTTGTCGAGTTCGTCGTAGCTCGTCGCGGGATGCACCCACTTGAGCAGCTCGACTTTGTCGAACTGGTGCAGCCGGTTGAGCCCGCGCACATCCTTGCCATAGCTGCCGGCCTCGCGGCGGAAACAGGGCGTATAGGCGCAGCGACGGACCGGCAGCGCCGCCTCGTCGAGAATCTCGTCGCGGTAGAAATTCGTCAGCGGCACCTCGGCCGTTGGCACCGCGTAGAGGTGATCCACGGTGGTTTCATACATCTGGCCCTCCTTGTCAGGCAACTGGCCGGTGGCGGTGGCGCTGGCCGCGTTGACGAAAATCGGCGGATTGACCTCCACGTAGCCCGCCTTCGCGTTTTCCTCCAAAAAGAAATTCAGCAGCGCGCGCACGATCCGAGCGCCGTCGCCGACGTAGAAAGGAAACCCCGCGCCCGTGACCTTCGCCCCGCGAGCGAAATCGAACAGCTTATCGAAGCCCGGAATCTCCCAGTGTGGCCGTGCATGCGGCCGCGCCTCGTCATGGGCGCCATGCAGCGCGTAAACGACATTCTCCTCGGGAGTGCGCCCCTCGGGCACGCTCGCATGCGGTAGGTTCGGCAGCGACAGCATCGCCTGGCGAAACTTGTCCTCCATGTCCTTCAGCACGGCGTCGCGCTCCTTCGCCTGCTGCGCGACGGCCTTCATTTCGGCGACCTTGGCGAGAAACTCCGGCGAGCCCTTGGCCAACGCCGCCATGGCGGCGTTGGCCGCCTTCTGCGTGGCGCGCAGATGCTCGACCTCCTGCAATTGCACGCGCCACGTCGAATCGATGGCAAGCACGCTGTCGAGATCGACGTCGAGGTGCTTCTTGGCGATGGCGGCACGCACCACTTCGGGCGATTCACGGACGAGTTTGGCGTCGAGCATAAGTTGGCCATTTATGACCGTGTCGGCAGGCAGAACAAACAAAATTCGCCCGCGCGCCCCAGCCGAGCCATTATTCTCGAACCTCTCGCAGTCCGCCAGATCAGACCGGTTGGTGGTCAGGTCGCCCTTGACAGGACGCAGCCCGCAACGCGAACGTCGCGCCCTCCCCGCCATTCGCCCAGAACCTCCAACCTCCGCCGTCGTTCTCCGAGTTCCGCGCCCCGTGCTGTGGCTGCTGGGCCTCGCGCTGGTCGGGCCTTGGCTGGCGCTCGCCATTATGGTTGTGCGTGCACCGGGCGCGAAGACCGGCTCCAACGACGCCAGCGGCAGCTCCATTTACGACGACTTCGTCCGCCCCTGCCGTCCCGGGCCCTGGGGTGAGCTGCTATACTCGCGCCTGCTCATCGAGCCGCCGGACCAATTCGTCACGGAAAAAGACCTCGTTCCCGAAGAGCTCAAATGGGTGTTCAAAGGTTACTCGCCCGCGCAGCTTCAGGAACTCTGGCACAGCGCCGACCTCACCCCGACGCAGATCAAAATGCTCACAGAGTCCATCGTGGCGCCGGGCGAGTCGGGTGCGATCACGATCAAACCCACGCCCGAAATCATCCTTGATCTGAGCACTCCTGCGCGGACGGCGATCTACTCCGCGCTCTCGCTGTTCCTGGAAAATCCCAGCCAGAACGAGCCGTTCCGCTTCCGCGCCGATGCCGCCGACGAGTGGTTTACCCACAGCGGACTGTCCCCCGACACCATCAAGCTTGTGAAGCGTCTGCTCTACCGCCGCGGCACTTCGCTGCTGTTTTCCGACGAAGATGTCGTGCTCCCGCTCCTGCCCACGCGGGACGAACGCTTCAAGCTGATGAAAACCCTCGAGCGCAAATCTACCCTCCTGGTCAAACTCCTCGTCAAGACCGACTCCGACCTCGCGGCGCTCACCAGTTACTGGGGCCGGGGGCCGCGCACCAAGGATCTGAAGGCGCTGCTCGAATCTATTTCGCACCGACCCCGTGGCATCGCCATCGACGTCGCCCATCTGCTGCCACGCTTTCCCCGCGCCCGCCTCTATACCTACCCCCAGCCCACCGATCACCCGGAGGACGGCTTGCACGACTGCCACTGGACCTGCCTCAATTTTTTTAACGACCCGCCCGACGAAAAATACGCCGACGACGCCATCGTCAAACAGACGCTCGAGACCCAATACGTCCGGGTTGTCGGCCGGCCTGCCTTGGGCGACATTTTTGTATTCGCGCGCCCCGATGGCAAAGTAATCCACTCGTGCGTCTATATCGCTGACGACATCGTGTTCACCAAAAACGGTTCTTCCTCCATCATGCCGTGGATTTTGATGAATCTTTCCGACGTGATCGCCTTTTATCCGGCAGAGCCACCGCTCACGATCAGTGCGTTTCGCCGCCGCGACCTCTGAGTGTCAGCGCGTTATCAGCGCTGTTTTTCGGTTCGCGCACATGCCCGCTGGAAACGGGTAAACACTTCCTTCGCGGTCAAGAGCTTCAAATCGCCGACCGGCGCCTGCACCACAAAATTCGTCGGCGCCGTCAGCGGGTAAGGGCCGAAGAGCCTCGGGTCTGTCGGCCCAAAAATCGCCAGTGTGCGCACGCCCAGCGCGGCCGCGAGGTGCATCGGTCCGCTGTCGTTGGAGATCACCCAATCGGCCCGCTTGATCAGCGCCGGCAGCGACACGAGGCTCGTGTTGCCCGTCAAATTCAGGAATTGCGCGGGCTGAAACGCCCCGCGGTCCGCCACCGCGTTATTGCCCGCCCAGATGACCTTGCGCGAGCGGTCGCTGCGGAGAATCAGATCCGTGAGCTGCTTGAAGCCGTTCCAGCGCTTCTCGGCGCGGCGACTGTCGGGGAACATCACGATCGGCTTCGATCCCCCGCGCCCCTCCGCAAAGCTGAGGTTGAGCGTGTCGATCTCCCGAAACTTCAGTGCGCCGCGCAACTCGGGCTTCGCCCCGAGCACGGGGCAGAACTGCAGCAAAATATCCACGGCGTGACTGCGCCTGCCGTCGGGTGGCAGCGGCGCCTTTTCGTCATAAAATATGCCCGACCATTCGCGAGCGTCCGTGCGACCGACTTTCCGTTTCGCCAGCGCGCGGGAAGTCATCAGGCCCGTGCGCAGCAGCCCCTGCATGTCGAACACGAAGTCGAATTTCGTCTTTCTCACCTCGCGCATCATCCGGAGAAAAGCCTTGGTTCCGCCCGTGCGGTCAAACACGTAAGTCTGGTCCACGGCCTCGCACGCCCGCACGATCGGCGCGAAAATGTCGCGCACGATCCACGAAATCCGCAGCCCATCGCATTGGGCCTTGAGCGACGTGGCGACCTGCAGCGCCTGCACGATGTCGCCGAGGGAAGAAGGTTTGATGATGAGAAGTTCGGTCATGGCACGCGTGGATTGCAGAATCTGCTTTTAACCACCGCTGTTGGATCGTTTGATTCACTTTGTGTTCCAGATCAAACGCTAATCCGCGCGCCCTGTGCTAAAATTGTTCCTCCAAGTCTCCGGCTGGATCCTCGCTCACACCCCTGAGATGCTGCTGCGCACAGCGGCGGCGCTCCTCGGCGAAGCGGCCTACTGGCTCTGGCCTCGCCGCCGGCGGCTTACCCTCTCCAATCTCGATCACGCCTTTCCCGACCAATCCCACGCCTGGCGGCGGACCATCGCGCGCGCCAGCTCCCGGCATCTGGTCGAAACCGCCCTGCTGTCGCTCGCGATCCCATCGCTCAGCGAGGCGCGCCTGCGCCGGATCGTCTCCGCCTCGCCCGGACTCACCGCCGCCTTCGCGCAGCATGCCCGCGATCCCCGGGCCACGTTGTTTTGCTCGCCGCACATCGCCTACTGGGAGGCGCAAACCTCCATGCCGCTCGTCCTGCCCGCCCCGTTCCCGGAATTCGGCATCATCTTCCGCCCGCTCGAAAACGCCGCCGCCAACGCCTTTGTCACTACCGCGCGTGAACGCTTCGGCATGCGCCTGCTCTCGCGCAAGGAAGGCTTCGCCGAGGCGCTCAAAATTCTCCGCCGCCGCGGCTTCGTCGGCGTGCTCTTCGACCAGAACGCCGGCATGCAGGGTGCGCTATCCACGCTCTTCGGCCGCGTGTGTTCCACTACCGAGCTGCCCGGCCTGATGGCGGAGAAGTTTACCGCCCGCGTCTATGGTATTTTCCCGCGCCGCCACGCCTTCTGGCGGATCGAAATCTGCCTCGAGCCCGTGGCCAACGACGGCACCACCCCCGGCGTCACCCTGGCGCTCAATCGCTGGCTCGAAAACCTCCTGCGTCACGACGAAAACATCTGCGCCTCCTGGCTCTGGGCCCACGACCGCTGGCGCAACCAGGACATCCCCGCGCGGCGCTTCCGGCTTGAGGCCAAACGCGACCTGCTCGCCGCCGATTTGCAGGCGCGCGGCCTGGCTGAGCTCCCACGCCGCACACGCCTCTGGGTGCGCCTGCCCAACTGGCTCGGCGACGTCGTCATGGCGCTCCCGCTGCTCCGCGCCCTGCGCGCCTCGCGCCCCGACGCCGAGATCACACTCGTCGCCAAACCGCAGTTCCTTCCGCTGCTCGAATCGTGGGGCGTGGCCGACCGCTGTCGCGCCCTGCCGTCGCGCGGATTCGGCTATTTCGCTCACTTCTGGAAACTGCGCCGCGAGTTTCCCGACGTGTGGCTGCTTTTCACCAACTCGTTCCGCGGCGACCTTGAGGCGCGGCTGACCGGCTGCCGCCAGCGCTTCGGCCTCGTGCGTCCCGGCAAGCGCCGCCCGCTGCTCTCCCACGCCTATCGCGTTCCGCCTGACTTCGACGAACGCAAGCATCACCAGCTCGAGCTCTGGGAAAACTTCCTCCGTCACTTCGGCCTCAACGCCGCCCCCGACCGCACACCGCTCCACTCTTCACCCTTCACTCTTCGCTCTTCACTTCCCATCGCCCTGATTTGCGGCTCCGAAAACAACCCCGAAAAACGCTGGCCCGTCGCCCACTGGCGCGCGCTCCTCGCCGCGTTCCCCGCCGAGCGATTCGTCCTCCTCGGCACCGCCAACGACACGCCCATCACCTCCGCCATCGCCGCAGGCCACGAACCCACGCAGGTCGAGGATCTCGCCGGAAAAACCACTCTCGCCGAATTCGCCGCGCAGCTCCGCTCATGCCGGCTGCTCGTGTCCAACGACACCGGCGGCATGCACCTCGCCAACGCCCTTGGTGTTCCCCTCGTCGCCCTCTTCGGCCCGACCAACCCCATCCGCACCGGCCCCGTCTTCACCTCGCCCGTCACCATTCTCCAGCCCCGCGGCAGTCCGCCCACCGGCGGCGCCGCTCTCACCGACCTTGCACCGGAGACCGTGATGGCCAAAGTGCGCGCGTCACTCGCCTGACACTCCTTGGCCCTTCTCACCGTCACCGACCTCCGGACGCATTTTCACACCCGCAACGGCATCGTCCGCGCGGCCGATGGCGTCAGCTTCTCCCTCGAACGCGGCGAAACCCTCGGCATCGTCGGCGAGTCCGGCTCCGGCAAAACCGTCACCGGCTACTCGCTCATGGGCCTGCTGCCCACGCCGCCCGCCCGCATCGAAGGCGGCACCGCCCTCTTCGCCGGCACCGACCTCCTCCACTGCACGCCCCGCGAGGCCCGCGCGCTCCGCGGCAAGCGCATCTCGATGATCTTCCAGGACCCGATGACCTCGCTGAATCCCTACCTGCGGATCAGCGAACAACTCATCGAGCCGCTACTCATCCACGAAGAGATTTCCCGGCGAGACGCCCTCGCCGACGCCCTCGCCATGCTCGAATCCGTCGGCATCCCCGACGCGCAAAAACGCCTCCGGCTCTACCCGCACGAATTCTCCGGCGGCATGCGCCAGCGCGTGATGATCGCCATGGCCCTCATCACCAAGCCCGAGCTGCTGATCGCCGACGAACCCACCACCGCGCTCGACGTCACCGTGCAGGCCCAAATCCTCGACCTCATAAAAAAGATGCAGCGCGAACTCGGCATGGCCGTGATCTTCATCACCCACGACCTCGGCGTCGTCTCCGGCCTCTGTGACCGCGTGCAGGTGATGTATGCCGGCCGCATCGTCGAGACCGCCGACACCCGCGCGCTCTTTCACTCACCGCGTCATCCCTACACTCGCGCCCTCCAGCGCAGCATCCCGTCGCTCCAGCCGAAAGGCACCGAACTCTACACCATCCCCGGCCTCCCGCCCGATCTTTCGAAACCGATTGCCGGCTGCGCCTTCGCCCCGCGTTGTGAACATGCTACCGCGCGCTGCACCGCCACCGACCCTGCGCTCGCCGATGTTGCCCCTGGCCACACCCAAGCCTGCCTCCGCGTCCAAGCCGGAGAACTCTGACAATCACATCACATGTCGCAGGTCACAAGTCACACCGACCCCATACTAGAGCTCCGCGACGTCCGGATGCATTTCCCGGTCACGCACGGTTTTCTCTTCAAGCGCCACGTCGGCACCGTCAAGGCGGTCGATGGCGTCACGCTCATTTTGCGCCGCGGCGAAGTCCTTGGCCTCGTCGGCGAATCCGGCTGCGGCAAATCCACCCTCGCCCGCACCATCATGCAGCTCGTGCCGACGACCGCAGGCGCCGTCGTGCTTGAGGGGAAAAATCTCACCGCCGGTTCCGCCGCCGAGGTCCACGCCATCCGCCGCGACCTGCAGATGGTCTTCCAAGACCCCTACGCCTCGCTCAACCCGCGCTTGACCGTCTACGCGACGTTGGCCGAACCACTGCTCTTCCACCGTGTGTGCCAGCCCGCCGCCGTTCCCGCCCGCGTCGCCGAACTCATGCGTGTCGTCGGACTCGCCCCGCGGTTAGTCCGAAAATATCCGCACGAATTTTCTGGCGGCCAACGCCAGCGCATCGCGATCGCCCGCGCCCTTGCGCTCGAACCAAAAATCATCATCGCCGACGAGCCCGTCTCCGCCCTCGACGTCTCCATCCAAGCGCAGATTCTCAACCTCCTCGCCGACCTCGTGCGCCGGATGAATCTCTCGCTCGTCTTCATCGCGCACGACCTCTCCGTGGTGAAACACATCTCCGACCGCGTTGCCGTGATGTATCTCGGCAAAATCGTCGAACTCGGCCCCGCCGCCGACGTGATCGAGCGACCGCGCCACCCCTACACACGCGCCCTCGTGAGTGCGATTCCGGCGCCCGACCCCGAGACCGAGCGCACCCGCCAGCGCATCATCCTCGCCGGCGATCCGCCCTCGCCGCTCAACCCGCCCGCTGGCTGCGCCTTCCACCCCCGCTGCCCCCACGCACAGGAAAAATGTCAGCTCGCCGTCCCCCCGCTCGCCGCCGACGGCCCAACCCGCGAAGTCGCCTGCTTGCGGCTCGGGGAACTCTAACCCCGCGGCTCAGTCACATGACGAGCAATGAGAGACGGCATCATATCTCCCGGCACCCGAAGACGGTGTTGAGCTTGGTCCTTCTCGCCATCACGCCATTCTGCCTTGCGACATCGCTCGATCGTTACCGCTGGTTGTCAGCCACCGGCCGCTACACGTTGCGATACGGCTACACCGGCGATCTTAAGCTCCTAGCCAAGACATCGCCACCGGCGGCACCGCTCGGACCGTCGCTCACCCTTCCCTTTGGCAAAGCAGAGTTGCCGGGCATTTTCCGTTCGGCGCCCAGCAGCACCGATGAACTCCGCTTCGTTTAGCGCGTTCCAACTTCGGCGTCAGATCTTTGCCTACTGCCCGTGTCGCACGCTCTGCGCTCGGACTCTCGCTGAATGGTCGATGTAATCACCGGCAAAGAAACGGGGCATTGCTTGCGCAAAAACCACGCTCAACCACTGGGCATCCCGACCTGCCGCAGCGCCTCGTAGGTTGCGACGCCCGCGGCCGTGCTCAGGTTGAGCGAGCGCAGCGCCGGGTTCGCATGCGGGATCGTCACGCGCTGACCTTCGCCGATCTCCTCGTGCAGCCATGTCGGGGCGCCGGAGCCTTCGTTGCCGAAAACGAGCCCGTCGCCGTTGGCATAGCGCACGTCCCAAAAACTCCGCTTTGTCTTCGTCGTGAAGAGCCACAGCCGCCTCGGCGCGAGCGCGCTCGCCCGAAACGCCGCCCAGTCGGCATGCTCATGCACGTCGAGTGATTTCCAGTAGTCCATGCCTGCCCGGCGCAGGTTGCGGTCGTCGATGACAAAACCGAGTGGATGGATCAGGTGCAGGCGCGACCTAGTGAGCGCGCACATTCGGCCGACGTTGCCTGTGTTGGGCGCGATTTCAGGCTGGAAGAGCACCACATGCAGCATCGCCACATCTTCGCTACCACCCAACGCAAATCAAGATTTGCTCATCGAGGATTGCCTTTTGCAATCCGATTGCTGAGATTTCTGTGTCCCCTTTTTCGTGAACGTCCTCTCGCAAAAAGCCATCGTCATGGTTGATGACGAAAAGTCCTATGTGGAGCTGCTTGCGGCGATGTTGACCGAGCATTTCGAGTCGCCAGTGCATACGTTTACCCGGCCGCTCGCGGCCTTGGCAGCGCTACCCTATCTCGATATCGGTGTAGTCGTCACCGACTATTACATGCCGCAGTTGAACGGATTCGAATTCATCGCTCAAGCAGCGCCAAAGCTGCCCGGCGTGCCGTTCATTTTGATCACGGGCCACGCCGTCGCCCTCGCACAAGAGGATCTCACGCACATTAAACCCCTCAAAGTTGTCCTCGCCAAACCTTTCGGCTGGCGCATGCTCGCTGACGAAATCTTGCACCGCTGGCCCGAGGCGGCCGTGCGCCAGCCTGCGACCAATATCGATTCCGCCTCACTCTAGCTGCAGCCCGGTGTTGTCAGCGGTCAGGATGCGCGTTTCGCACGGCATCGATTCGCGCGCAAACGCCCCACTCATCGCTGTAGCCACTTCTGGAGCGGCGCCCCCGCGGCACACACACAGCACGCTGGAGCCGCTGCCGCTCAGCCAGCCGGTGAGTGCACCGGTGGCAATCCCTGCGGCTATGGCCCTTTGCGCTCCGGGAATCCCCGGCAACCGATACGGCTCGTGCATGAAATCTCCTGTCGCGTGGCGCAGTTTTTCGAAATCGCCCGTGGCAAAGGCCGCCGTCAGATAGGCAGCGCTGTTGATGCTCCGGACCGCGTCGAAATACGGCAACGTCGCCGGCAGTGCGCCGCGCGACTCTTTCGTCAATAACTCGGTGTCCGGCGAAGCCACGACAAACGCCAACTCCGCCGGCACAGCGACGCGAACCGTCCCCAGATAGGCTCCGGTCGAAGGATCGCAGCGCGAGACGCAGAAACCACCGAGAATCCCCGCGCTGGCGTTGTCGGGATGGCCCTCGAGCGCCGTGGCGAGCGCGACCATGTCGTGCACGCTCAGTCCGGCGCCGGCGAGCGCACCAATGCCGGCAATCACCCCAGCAAGAACCGTGACGCTGGAGCCAAGGCCGCGCGCTGAGGGCACGTCGCCGTCGATCCGGTAGGAAAAACCGAAGAGTGCGCCGACCCGCGAAAACGTCGCCTGCGCGGCCTGCGCCACCATCTCCTGCGCCCGCGCATCGCCCGCCCGCTCGGCCCGAAACTCCGCTCCGCCCGTTCGCGTGAGCGTCACGCGGTTGTAGAGGCTCAGCGCGAGCCCGAGCGTGTCGAAACCGGCGCCGCAGTTCGAAGTGCTGCCGGGCACACACACGGTGACTTTGTCGCGCGGAGTGTTCATGTGCGACGGGATTTCAGGGCTTTGCTCACCTCGCGGACCTGAACCTTGCGCTTAAGATCTTCGCGCTTGTCGTAGAGTTTCTTGCCGGTGCAGAGCGCCACCTCGACCTTCACGAGCGCCTCCTTAAAATACATGCGCAGCGGCACGAGCGCCTGCCCTCCCGCGGCGAGCGCCTGGGCGATCTTGCGGACCTGGTGCTTGTGCAGGAGCAGCTTCCGCGTGCGCCGTGCGTCGTGGTTGTTGATGTTGCCAAATGCGTATTGCTCGATGTGGGCGTTGTGCAGCCAGATTTCGCCCTTCTCCACGCGCCCAAAACAGTCGTTGATCTGCGCCCGGCCGCCCCGGATCGACTTCACCTCCGTGCCGCGCAACTGGATCCCCGCCTCGAAACGCTCGTTGACCGTATAGTCGCGGAACGCCTTCGAATTGCGGATTTCCGTGTAGCGGGCCGGGTCTTTTTTCTGCGCGCACATGTTGGTATCGGGGGGACTCTGCACGAAAAAGGCGGCTCCGGCAATCGCGGGGCCGCCTTCGGATGAAAATTATCGTTCCGCTCAGTTCTCGCCGAGCTCGTAGCTGATTTTGCCCTCGCTGACCTCGCGCAGAGCGGTGTCCTCGGCCGAGAGTTTTTCCAGCGACTCGACCAGCGGGCGGTTGCCGCGCCGCAGCTGCTTCACCCGACGTGAAATCACGTTGATGAGCATGTTCGGATCGGGTATGATCTTGAGTGCGTCTTTGATGTAATCGTCTCTCATGGCTGGGCGTGTGGCTGCGGTGAAAACGTTGAGGACTAGGCCCGGGGGGCAATGCGTCAAGGGTCAATTTCCCGGCGACATTTTCGCGGCGGCCCGAAATTCTGGCGAACGCGCTGGCGCGGGTTACTTGGCGGGGGCCGCCGGCAGGGCTCCCATTTCGCGCAGAGCCTGTTCCAAGGCCGCGAAATACGAAGCGTAGAGCCCGTGCTCTCGCAGCGCGATGTTCGTGGCCCCGGCGAAATCGGCACTCTCCTGCTGTTCGTGGACCAACACATCGACATAAGTGATCCCCGCTTCCTCGGAGCGGAGGTGGACCTCGATGGTATGCTGGCGGGCATCGCTCAAAGCGTTCCCCGCCACGATCCGACTGAGGCCCTCGACGATGCCCTGCGCCCGGGCGGTGCGCGTCAGTTGAAAATCGATGCGCCGCATCGCCGTTTGCGCCGCCTCGAACACCGCCTTCTGGTCGACCTGGTAGGTCCGGGTCTTGGGCGGCACGGTTTCGAACCGCTCGCTGATGCGGCTCGACACGGTGTCGCAGCCGCTGAAAAAAAAAGCCAGTGCCAGAGTCGCGAGGGTCAGGAAGCGCATGGAGGGAAGGTATGCCAGTTTCGCTCAAATCACCACCTGAGAATAGGGCCGCGTCCAGTCAATACCGCCCATGGGCCAAGACCGTCTCGCGCATGGCGTTGTAGTTTTCCAGTCGCGCCCAGGCCGGAACGGAGTTGCCGGACCCGAGCCCGTAGCCGCCGCCGGGCGCCACCTGTCGCAGCAGATCGCGGACTCTGGCGCGGACTTCCTCCGCACTCCCCGAACGCAGCAATTCCAGATCGACATTGCCAAATAAGCAGAGCCGGTCGCCCCAGCGGCGCTTCACCTCAACGATGTCCATCGCTGTGGGATCGATCGGATGCAGGGCGTCCAGCCCGAGGTCGATTAGGTCATCGATCAACGCCGTGAGATCCCCGTCCGAGTGCAGGAAAAACAACCGTCCGCTCTCGTGGCACCGGGTCGCGACCTGTCGATACCACGGCAAAATATGCTCCCGCAACAGTGCGGGCGAAATGATCGGCCCCTGCGAATAAGCCATGTCGTCCACCGCCCACACCGCCCCCACCTGCGGCAACGCCAGCACCTCGTCGAGCGCGTGCATCTGGATGCCGGCGACCCGCTGGATCACCGCCCCGGCCGGCTCCGGGTCGGCGAGGAGCGATTCCGCGAAATTCTCGAACCCCATGAGCATCCAGCTCAGCGTAAAAATCTTTCCCGACACCGCCACGACCTTCATGCCCTCGGGCAAGAGCGGTTTGATCGCGTGGAACTGGGCGATGTCGATGCGCGCGGCCTCCTCCCACGGGAACAGGTCGAACCGGCGCCGATCCAATATGAACGGCGTGTATTCGAGGTTCCAGCTCCGCTCGTCGCGCATATCGGCCCCCTCCTTTTCGAGCGTGGCGCGCAGAATCCGCGAGATCGACGAATCCTCGGTGACTCTGCCCGGGCGCATCATTCCCACCACCAGCGGAATGTAGTCGTAGCCCGCCTTCGTCCAAAACTCGACCTGCGCTTCCAAGTTCTCGTAGGTCACCGGGCACCCAAGGAACTGGCTCTGGATTTCGAATTCCACCAACAACTCGACCAGCGGCACCCGGTCGAGCCGCTTATGTCGGACGGCTTTGCGGATGCGTTCGAAGTCGGGCCGGTTCGCTGGCATGGTCGAACTCATCTTGCGCACCGCCGCCGAATCACGCGGGCTGCTGTTGCGAGAGGCAGTGGAGCGTGCCAAGGCCCCAGATCAGGTCGTGGCAGTCGACCGGCAGCACTTCGCGCCCGGGAAAACAACCGCCGATGCGCTCACAGGCCCCGGAGTCGCGCCGTGGCTGCCGAAACGTCGGCACGAGGACAGCGCCGTTGATGACGAGGAAATTCGCGTAGCTCGCCGGCACACGCTGCCCCCGAAAACGACAGGGCCGCGGCATCAGCAGGGTGACCACATCGAACTTTCCGCCCTGTGGCGCGCGAAAACCGAGCAGCCGTTCCAAGTTCGCCGCGAGCGGCCGGTGGTTGGGATCGCGGCGGTTGGGCTCCACGCAGGTGATGAACCCGTCGGGCTTGTAGAACCGCGTCATGTCGTCGATGTGCCCGTCGGTGTCGTCGCCCGCAATGCCCTCGCCGAGCCAGAGGACGGCGTCGATCCCGAGGAAATCCCGGAGGTTTTGCTCGATCTCGGCACGAGAGAGGTGCGGATTGCGGTTCTTGTTCAACAGGCACTGCTCGCTCGTGAGGAGCAGACCGCGGCCGTTGACGTCGATCGAGCCGCCTTCGAGCACCATGGCATTCGCAAACCGGCGCAGTTTCAGTTTTCGCGCGATGCGCGCCGGGATGGCGTTGTCGAGGTCGTAGGGCGGATATTTGCCGCCCCAGGCGTTGTAAGCCCAGTCGGTGACGGCAACCTCGCCGGTCCGGTCGTGCTTGACGAAAATCGGCCCGTGATCGCGGCACCACGCGTCGTTCGTCGGGTGATCGTAGAACGTCACCCGCGCCAGGTCCGCGCCCGCCTTCGCGCATAGGTGCTTGGCGCGTGGCTGCAGTGCGGAGGCGCAGTTGATGCGAACGGCCTCGAAGCGACTGATGCGGGCCACGATGCCGGCAAACACCTGTGGGATCAGCCGGAACCGCCCGGGCCAGGTCGAGCGCTTGTGCGGCCACGAGAGCCACACCGCCGCCTGCGGCTCCCACTCAGCCGGCATCCGAAAACCGAGCGCCGCTGGCATCTGCTTCTTCGGGGCAGCCATGTTCAGTCGCTGAAACGCCTGATGAGGTCGCCGTAGGCGTCGATCCGGCGGTCACGCAGGAACGGCCAGTGCGTGCGGGTGACGTCCACCTTACCCAGTTCCACCGGCACCATCAAAACCTCCTCCTGATCAGCACTGGCCTTCGCCAGCAGTTCTCCGCTGGTGCCGGCGACAAAGCTCTGGCCCCAGAATTCGAGGCCGGCGCCGCCCGCCGGCTGCTCCAGGCCGATGCGGTTGACGGCGGCGACGTAGCAGCCGTTGGCCACGGCGTGGCTGCGCTGGATCGTTTCCCACGCGCCGTGCTGGTGCACGCCGTGCGCCTGCTTCTCGCTGGGATGCCAGCCGATCGCCGTCGGGTAAAAAATAATTTCCGCGCCATGCATCGCCGTCAGTCGCGCCGCCTCGGGATACCACTGGTCCCAACAGATAAGCACGCCGATCTGGCCGAACTTCGTTTTCCACGACCGGAAACCTGTGTCGCCCGGCGTGAAGTAGAATTTCTCGTAGTAAAGCGGGTCGTCCGGAATGTGCATCTTTCGGTAGATGCCGAGCAGCTTGCCGTCGGCGTCGATGATGACAGCCGTGTTGTGGTAGAGCCCGGATGCGCGCTTTTCAAACAGCGACGCGATCATCACGACGCCGTGTTTCTTTGCGAGCTTCTGGAACGTCCGCGTGCTCGGCCCGGGGATCGCCTCGGCCAGCGCGAAGTTCGCGTGGTTCTCACTCTGGCAGAAATACTGCGAGCGGCAGAGTTCCTGCGTGCAGATGATATTCGCGCCCTTCCGTGCCGCCTGCGCGGCGAGCGAAAGAGTTTTCTTCAAGTTCGCCGCCGGATCGGCAGAGCACGCATGCTGCAGCAGTCCGAGGATGACCTTCATGGCGCGCCGTCAGTAAACGACCTTGTTCAGCGGGTATTCCACGATGCCCTCGGCGCCGAGCGCCTTGAGCTGCGGGATGATTTCGCGGACGATGCTCTCGTCGATAATCGTTTCGAGCGCCACCCAGTCGGGCGAGCTGAGGTGAGAAATCGTCGGGTTGCGCAGCGCCGGCAACGCCTGCACCACCGCCGCGAGCGACGCCTTCGGCAAATTCATCTTCAACCCGACCTTGCTCTCGGCCTCGAGCGCCCCGCGGAGCAGCAGCGCGATCGTCTCGATCTTCTTGCGCTTTGCCGGATCGGCCCAGCTCGCCTTGTTGGCGATGAACTTCGTGTTCGTCTCCAGCAGCGTGTCGATGATGCGCAGCTTGTTCGCCCGGATGGAATTTCCCGTCTCGGTGATATCCACGATGGCATCAACCAGGTCCGGCACCTTGACCTCGGTGGCGCCCCAGGAAAACTCCACCTCGGCGGCGATGCCCTTCTTGGCGAAATACCGGCGCACGGTGCCGACCAGCTCGGTCGCGATCCGTTTGCCCGCCAGCTCCTCGGGCCGCGTGATCGGCGAGGACTCAGGGACACAGAGCACCCAGCGCGATTTCTGGACCGAAGCACGGCTGTAGACGAGGTCACACACCTCCACGACATCGGACTCGTTCTCCAAAATCCAGTCGTGGCCGGTCAGTCCGCAGTCGAAAAACCCGTGCTCGACGTAGCGGCTCACCTCCTGCGCCCGAACAAAACGGCCGTCCAGTTCGGGGTCGTCGATCGAGGGCTTGTAGGAGCGCGAGCTGGTCGCGATTTTCCACCCTGCCTTCGCGAACAGGTTCTTGGTGGATTCCTCGAGACTGCCTTTCGGCAGCCCGAGCATCAGGAGTGGCTTTCGGGCGGACACGGGCCGAAAGGACACCTCGCCCCGGTAACCTTCAAGAAAATTCTCCCCTGTCGCCTAGGCGCTGCCACCGCTCACATTCGCTTTTTGACAAATGTGGGCACCGGAATAAACATCCGTTGTCATTCCAACCACCTGCATGCGCGCCGAACCCAAACCCCTGATTGTCGTTGTCGAAGATGAAACCGAACTTGCGAATGTGATTGCGATCCATCTGGAGCGAGCGGGCATGCAAAGCCAGATCTGCAGCCGCGCCGCCCATGCGTTGAAATTTCTGCGAAAAAACTTCGCCAACCTCCTCCTGCTCGATATCACCCTGCCCGACGAATCCGGCTTCACCCTGCTCGACCAGCTGAAGGCCGCGGACATTGCGGTGCCGGTCATTTTTCTCACCGGCAACGACCAGGAGACGAGCAAGATCAAGGGGCTTAACATGGGCGGCGACGACTACGTCACCAAACCGTTCAGCTACCCCGAGCTCATCGCCCGCATCAACGCCGTGCTTCGCCGGGCCGAACGCAATGCTGACTTGAATGTCACCAAGAACGTCCGCATTACCGATGAGCCGTTCGATTTTTGCGGGGCCACCATCACGCCCGTGCGCCTCGAAATCATTTTCCCCGACGGCACTACGCACAAGCTGGGCCGCAAGGAACTCGGCATTCTGGCCTATCTCAGCGCGCAACCCGGGGTCGTCGTCACCCGAAAGGCCCTGATCCATTCCGTCTGGGGCGTGCATGCCGACGTGAAGAGCCGTTCGCTCGACCAATATGTCGTGAAAGTGCGCGAACTGTTCAAAGCCCACGGTGTGGATCTAGCCGGCTTCCGCACTCTGCACGGCATCGGTTACATGCTTGAGGTGCCGGTCGCGGCGGCTAAAGGGGAGCCCAAGCCGGCCAAGCCCCCTGTCGCAGCGAAAAAGAAACGGTAGCGGAAGACCGTCCTCAAAACAACTCCGGCTGCCCATAACGCGTCCGCGCCTCGGCCAGCGCGCTGCGCATCTCCATCTTTTCCAAGAGCCCAAACAGCTCCTCCGGCCGCGGTGCCACCTTCTCCGCCGCAACGGTCGGCAACGCGAGGTTGAGCGTCGTGAGCTGCCGGTTCAGCCGCAACCGCGCCGCGTCGGCCTGCACCGCCGGCCGGAACCGCTCCGGTTTCACCTCGCCCGCGTGCGCGAACACCCCTTCGAGGCTGCCAAACTCCGCCAGCCACTTCGCCGCCGTCTTGGGCCCCACGCCGTCGAGCCCGGGAATGTTGTCCGAGGTGTCGCCGATCAGCGCCAGATAGTCCGCGATCCGCTCCGGCGGCACGCCGAATTTCTCCAAAACGCCAGCGGCGTCGAGCCGGCGCCAGCCGAGCTTCGAATTCGCCGTTGGCGGCGGCAGCAAAATCTGCACGCGCTCGCCGACAATCTGCGCGAAATCCTTGTCCGCGCTCACGATCAGCACGTCATGTCCAGCCCCGGCGAGCGCCACCGCCTGCGACGCGAGCAGGTCGTCTGATTCCACTCCATCCTGCTCGATGCCCACAAGCCCCATCGCCCGGGTGAGCGCCTTGATCGGCTCGATCTGTTTCTGCAACGCCTCCGGCATTTCCTCCCGGTGGGCCTTGTATTCAGGGTGCAGCGCCAGCCGGTCCTGTGCGCCCCCGAGATCGAAAAACACGAGCGTCGCCTCCGGCCGTTCCTGGTCCGCCAGCCGCCAGAGCGATTTCACCCAGCCATGCACGGCATTGGTGGGAAACCCATCCGCCCGCGTGAGCTCAGGCACCGCGTAGAAGCAGCGGTAGGCAAGATTGAAACCGTCCACGAGCATCCATTTGGCCATGCGCAAGTGAGGCCGCGGGCCCGCCCCCGTTCAAATCAAAACGCCCGCGCGCCACATGGATTCGGGAAAAAAGTTGTGCAGCCCCCTCCGCGCGTCACGCTCAAAAACTCGCCGCCAATCTGATGACGCCTCCCCTCGCCTATAAAATCGCCGTGTTGGTCTTCCTGGAAAATTCCGCTGGCGAACACCTGCTCATGCTCCGCGCCAAGCCTCCGAACTTCGGAGCGTGGAGCCCCATCGGCGGCAAACTTGAGACCACGCTCGGCGAATCTCCGTTCGAATGCGCCGTTCGCGAAACCGCCGAGGAAACCGGGTTCGCCATCACCGCCGGCGATCTGCACCTGTTCGCGATGATCGCCGAGAAAGCCTACGAGGGCCACGCGCATTGGCTCATGTTCCTCTTTCGCTGCCGTCGCCCCATCCCAGCGCTGCCGCCCGATATCAAGGAGGGCAAGTTTGCCTTTTTCACGCGCGCCGCCGTCGATACCCTGCCGATCCCGGAAACCGACCGAAAAGCCCTCTGGCCAATCTACGACCAGTATCGAGGCAAATTCGTCGCGTTGAAAGCCGACTGCGCCCCCGGCCGGCCGGTGACGGTGGAGATCGAGGAAATCACGCCCGGCACCCGGTCAACCCACTGAGGGATAGATTTCATCGGCGATCCAGTAACAGGTCAGAACGACCGCAAACAAAGTTCCCGCGCACCACAGGACCCACCGGCGCCGCCTCCACATCTCCCTCAACGGCGACCGCAGGAGTATGAAATCTAGCGGATACGCCGCGCAATAACAGGCATTCGCGAGCGCCGCCAAACCGAGCAGTTGCAGACCCGAAGACCAGTTCAAGGCCGGCCGGAAATGCGGCCAGGTGCCCACCAGCCACACCACCGTCACCGCCAGCAAAACGCCATTGTAGCCGAAGCGGCGGCGCTCCCAATACCGCACCGTTTCCCTTGAAGCTTCACGCCAAGTGGCCGCGGATGCTGCGCTCGCATGTGACGATCCTAGCTGTGGTGAATGACTCATGGGATTCCTTGTGGTGAGATTTCCTACCGAGCAGGTGAAGCCATACCATTCGCCGGCAAGATTACGACTTCAAGTTGTCGGGCTGCGCCGCCCCACCCGGTGAGTTCCGACTTGCCGGTCGCAGTGCAGGCAGCACACGCTCCGCGCCGCATGAATCCGACCGCCGCCGCCGATCTGCGCGTGCTGTTTGCCTCGCGCATGGTGCGACTCTTCGCCTGCGGCCTGCTCGCGGTCGTGCTTGTCCTCCACCTCACCGCGATCGGCCTCGACGCGGGACAGGTTGGCCTGCTCCTCACGCTGACGTTTCTGGGTGACGCCGCGATTTCGCTCTGGCTGACGACACGCGCCGACCGCTGGGGCCGCCGCGCCACGCTCCGGATTGGCGCCGCGCTCATGGTGCTCGGCGGCGCGGGCATGGCGCTGACCAATAATTTTACTCTGCTCGTGCTCGCCGCGACCATCGGCGTCATTAGCCCCACCGGCGCCGAGGTCGGGCCGTTTCTCGCGGTCGAGCAAGCCTGTCTCGCCCATGTGATCCCCGGAAGAGAACGCACGCGGCTGTTCGCCTGGTATCACGTCGCCGGATTTTCGATGAGCGCCCTCGGCGCGCTGGCCGGCGGCGCGCTGGCGCATGGGCTGCAACTCCGCGGCTGGAGCGCGCCTGACAGCTATCGCGCGTTGTTCTGGATTTTCGCCGCCTGCGGCGGCTCGCTGGCCCAGCTCAGCCTGCGGCTGGGACGCGAGGTCGAGATCGCCGCCGAGCCACAGCACGCTGCTCCGGCCGCTGAGCCGGGGGCACTCGGGTTGGGCGCCTCCCAGGGCCTGGTGCTGCGGCTGAGCGCGCTGTTCGCGCTCGATTCGTTCGGCGGCGGATTCTGCGTGCAGGCCTTCGTGGCCTTCTGGTTTCACCAGAAATTCGGCGTGTCGGAGGCGACGCTCGGCGGGATTTTCTTCGGCACCAATCTGCTCGCGGGCCTCTCGGCGCTCGCCGCCGTGCCCATCGCGCGGCGCTTCGGGCTCGTCAACACCATGGTCTGGACGCATCTGCCCTCGAGCGTCCTGCTCATGCTCGTGCCGCTCATGCCCACGCTCGGTGCCGCCGTCGTCGTTTTCTGGCTGCGCAATTCCATTTCGCAAATGGACGTGCCCACGCGCCAGTCCTACATCAACGCCGTCGTGCCGCCCGCGACACGCTCAGCCGCCAACGGGGTGACGACGACCGCCAAGCAGCTCGGCACCGCCGTCGCACCGCTCATCGCCGCGCCGTTGCTCAGCTCGGTTGCGCTCATGAGCCTGCCCTTCTGGATTTGCGGCGGCGCGAAGATCACCTACGACCTTCTTCTCTGGCGCGCCTTCCGCCGTGTAAAACCACCTGAGGAAACGTAAAATTGTTTTGCCAGATATCTTCAATGCTCGGCGCCGGACCGATCGTGCGCATCCGGGACCAATCTATATTCGCCTGATAAAAACGCCCCGCTGCTTGAAAATGATGAAACCTTTGACCTATTGGAGCGTCAGACGCCGAAATCCTTATGAAACATATCTGCTCGTTTGCCTTGGTTACTCTCGTGTTGCTGCTTTCAGGCTGCACTTATTTTAAGCACGACACAGTTGCCCTTGATCCGGTCGGTCCACCGCCACCAGCCGATACCAAAGGCCCCGCAGGAACCCTCGTCGTCTACACCGCACTGGACAAGCAACCGAACCCGATTGGCATCGAGGGTTATCCCATCCATACGGATTACCAAATCTTGGATGCCAGCGGTAAGGTGATCTACGTTGTCCATAACAGCGCAGGCACTTTCGGAGAGCTTCCAGCAACGATTCGCCTGCCAGAAGGTGCTTACCAAGTTCATGCCCACGTCAAGGGCTTCCGGAAGCAACTCACGGTTCCCGTCATCCTCGTCGCCAACGAAACCACAACCGTCCATCTGGATGGCGATAAATCTTGGATTGGCTCTACATTTAATCAGGGCAACGGCATCGTCAGCCTTCCCAATGGCCAGATTGTCGGTTGGCGGGCAGTCAAGACCAACTAAACGGCGCGACGCCGCGCGTCAATTCACCATGTGAATCGCGCCGCCGGCCAGCACCTGAGGCTCGCGACCCGGCCTATGCAACACAGCTGAGACTCCCGCGGGCAGGCTCACTTCGCCAGTGCCTGACCCGCGCCAGACCACGAGAATCGTTCCGTGGGGCGTCGGCACTGCGCCCTCGGCCCACTTCAAATCACCGAGCGCCGGGCGAATCTCAACCTCACGAAAGCCCGGCGTCGCTGGAGTGATGCCCAACACTTTCGCCGGCAGCAGATGCGCCGGGCCAGCCGACCATCCATGGCACTGGCTGCGCCCGCCGACGACGATACGGTCTAGTCCGGCCACGCGGCGATCCACCAGTTCCCACGTCGTCGTCGCACCATTGCGCAGCATCTGGCCCCAGTAGGAGCGCATCTCGTCCAGCGCCTCGCGAGCGAGGCCGGCCTCGAACCACGCGGCCAGCAACCAATATTCCATGAATCCGGCCATGGGTCGGCGGACGGCAGGATTGGCGTGCAGTTTGCCCTGAAGCGCGCGCAGTTCATCCGCGGTTATCGCTCCCGCGAGCCAGGCTGCGGCGTGGCTGTGCCAGCTCACCGACGCATCCGTCGCAAAATCGTCGCGAATCGTCGCGCCGGCCCTCGGCACCCCGAAATCGTCTGCAGCCCGCCGCAGGCGCGCGCGGTGGAGTTGGCGATAACGTTCCGCCTCCATCTTCTCGCCCACAAACTCCAGCAGCCGCGCCCCGGCGGCAAAGGCCGCCGCGAGTTGGTAGGCCAGCGTGGAGCGGCTGCCCCACCAATCGGCCTGATCAGTCTGATTGTCGGTGATGAACGAGCGCGGACTCGCTGCCTGCGCGAGAACCACGTTTTCCAGATAACCAAGCAACGCTCTAAGCACCGGCGCGAGCTGAGCCGCGAGCGCAGTGTCGCCGGTGTGCAGCACGTATTCCCACAAAGCACAGACGTAGTCGGCACAATAGTTGTCGAGCACCCAGCGGTCCAAACCACCGGGGTTTGTGATGCCAGCAGCGATATAGTCGAGGCGTGGGTGCTGGTGCCCGCCAGCCCGCAACGCCGCCGCGGAAAGGCTCCCGTTTGGATGCGCGCCCTCCGCCATCATCTCGAGGCAGCGGCGGCCAAGCGCGGCGTCGCCAAAGAGATAGTTGCCACACAAAAACTCCACGCGGTAATCGCCAATCCACAGCATACCGTCGCGTTTCACGCCGTCCTCGTAGTGCTGCTGCATACAGAGTTTGATCGTGCGCCGGCTGATTTGCCACGCGTCATTCAGTAACGCATCGGAACAAGCGAACCAGCCGCGCGCTTCGACTGGGGCGTGCTCCAGCGTCGCTCGGCAGGCGCGCACGGCGAAAGTCGCTGGACCGTGCGACACGAGGTGGACATAGCGGAACGCCCGCCGGCCCGGGTGACGCACGGTGTGTTCGCCCGGCGCAAGCGTGTGGGCATCGCGCGGCAGGCGATACCAGTTGTCTGCCGGAAATGGGTCTTTCGTCACGAGGGCCTCGGCCAGATCCTCGCCATAGAAAACTTCCAGGTTCACCTCGTCATCGGCGCGTACATCGAACTCGAACGCACCCACCAATTCCTCGCCAAAATCGATCACGAGACTGGCCAGACACGCGGCGCCGCCCGCAAATTCGCTCTCCCCTCCGTGCAAAAACGCTTCGGGCGAACGCACACCGCGGGCCTGCGCCACAGCGCAGGGAAAAAACGGGGTGCAAATCAGAGTGGGCGGGGGCGTGGTGACGGCCATGCGAGAGCGGCGACGTTGCCGCACCACGGCCGCTAGTGCAATCTGCTTTGCCGCGGCTCGACCTCACGCCGGATGATTCTCCGCTTTCCCCGCGGCGATTTTCGTGCCTAGCTGCGGTTCCCACTATCATGCGCCACTGCATCTATCCTGGCACTTTCGATCCTATTACCTACGGGCACCTCGACGTGCTCAAGCGCGCCGCCAAGCTGTTCGATCACGTGACCGTCGCCGTTGCCGAAAATCCCGGGAAAGGCCCCCTTTTCACCCCGGCGCAACGCCTCGCATTAGTTCAGGCCACCATTCAAAAACTACCCAACGTCACCGCCATGATCTTCGGCGGCCTGCTGGTCGAGTTCGCCCATGCCCAGAGAGCCGACGCCATTATCCGCGGCCTGCGCGCGCTGTCGGACTTCGAGTTCGAGTTTAACATGGCGCTGATGAACCGCCACCTTGATCCGCGCCTTGAAACGATCTTCGTGATGCCCAACGAGCAGTTCAGCTACACCAGCTCGACGCTCGTCAAGCAGGTGGCGAAATACGGCGGCAACGTCTCGCACTTCGTCCCGCGCGAGGTTGCCGAAGCCATGAAGGCCGCCTACGCCAGTGCCCCCTCCTGACGGACTCCTTACGCCGCTGGCCCCGGCTGAGGAGTTGCTCGTCCGCGCCGCGTCGCGCACGGTGAACGGCGAGTTTTCATTCGACGTTGTCCTGCAGACAGACCCCGCCGCGCCACTTTCAAACCTGAGCCTTACCTTCCCGGGCTTCACAACTGCAGTGGCTCCTGTCGCCCTGCCGGACGGTGGTTTTCGTTTACGTGGTCGTCTCACCCACGCAGGTTTTCACGCGCTCGCGGTGTCGGCGGAGCACGCGGGCCGGCGCATCACTGGCCGCGATTACTTTCTGGCAGCGGAATCCGCGCCTGTTCGCGCAGAACACGAGGCCGGTTATTATGTTTTTCTTGGCTGCGGAGATTATCCGATCATCACCGGCCGCGAAACTCATCCCCTCGCTGCGTGGACGCTCGCCCAGTGGAAAGCACTGGTCGAGTGGATGGGCGCCCACGGCATGAATCGCCTCTGGACACTCGTGAACGGCTACACCCTCGCCTACCCGTCTCGCCTCTATCCGCAGCTCCGCGACCGGCACGCACGCAACGTGCACGACAACTTTCTCCGCGAACTCATCGACCATGGCCATGCGCACGGCGTGCAGACTTACCTCATGTTCGCGACCGACGGACACGCACGCGATTTCAGCCGCGCCAATCCCGAAGCCGCACGGCTCAACGCCGAGGGCCAGCCCTGCCACCATTTCGGTCTGGCCCTTGAGCACCCACTCACGCGCCGCTACATTTTCGACATCCTCGACGAGGTGCTGGAACTCTATCCCAACGCCGACGGCGTCGCCGTGCACCCGACGGAGAGCGATCCCGATCGTTTCAATCCCGAATCTCTCGCCGCCTATCGCGACGCGACCGGCCGCGACCTGCGGCTCGATCCACTCCAGGTGCGACGCGCCTGGCACAACCGCGCCTTCGCGTGCTTTCTACGTGAATTTGGCGCGCGCTGCCATCGGCACAATCCTGCGCTCGACCTCGTCATGGCCAACTGCTGGTGGCAGGACGAGCACGTTGAAACTTATCGTGCCGAGCTGCCGTCGCAATGGCGCGTCGCCGTTTGGCACTATGCCTGGAAGGAGAAATCGGCGACGCGCTGGCCTATTTACCGCTGGACCGAGATGTTCGGCCCGGCACGCATCCTCTACGTTCCCACCAGCCAGTCCTATCTCTATCCAACCGACCCAGCTCTCGTGATGGACCGGCACATCGGCACCGACCGGCTCGTCAGCACCGCTGCCGCGCTCGGTGTGCGCAACACCGTTTATTTCGCCGGCTGGGACATCGCGACCGAAGCGGCCCGCCAGCTCGACGCGCTGCTCGTGCGCCATCCCACCGGCGGTCCAGTCAGAGCGCTTTACGAAGACTACTTTGCTGCGCGCACTGCCGCTTTGTCCCATTCGAGCTGACCCCAGCTCACCGCACGTTCGCCGATTTCAGCGTCGCGTCGAGAAACGCGTCGGCGTCGGCCTTGAGCTTCGCCAGCGAGGGCCGGTGGATATACATCATATGGCCGGCCTCGTAGTAAGTCAGCGTCAGGTTGCCGCGCACCGCTGGGTCGAGCCCCATGTGTTTCACCGTGTAGTCGGTGGCGAAATAGGGCGTGGCAAGGTCGTAGTAGCCGTTCGCGATCCAGACTTTCAGGAACGTGTTCTTGGTCATCGCGCGCTTCAGTGTCTCGGCAACGTTTAGATACTGGTTCTCGACGTTGGCGTAGCTCCACGGCTGCACGCGGCTGGTGAGAAGTTCGTAGGACAGGTCGCTCTCGTATTTCAGCTCGCGGCGCGCGTAGTCGTTCATCGCCGCCGCGTAACCGCCAAGGATCGCCTCCATGCTCGGGTCGAAAAACCCGCCCTCGCCGCGCCCGCCGCCGTTGTTGTCGGCGATGCCGACGATGCGGCTGTCGAGCCGGCCGATGTTGCGGTTCTCATCCTTCTTCAACTCGGTGACGAAGCCGAAAATATTGATCCGGAGATTCTGTTTGAGCACGTATTCCTCCGGCAGACCCGTCAGCGCCACGAGTTCCTTCGCGATGCGGCTCCGCTCGGTGGCCGGGAGCGCATCGCCCTGCATAAGCGCGAGCGAGTAGTCCTTGATCACGAACTGCTCGGCGCGTGCAAGCGCCTTTGGCAGGTCCTTCGCCAGATCACCCTTGAGTTTGCCGTGATACCATGCCGCCGCCGTGTAGGTCGGCAGGAAAAGCTGGTAAGGCAGATCGTTGCCCGGCGCGAAGAGCGCCGTTTGGAAATTCATGATCGAGGAGACGAGCATGATGCCGTTCAGATAGAGGTCATATTTCTGCTGGAGATAGTCCGAGAGGCCCGCGGCGCGCGTCGTGCCGTAGCTCTCACCCACGAGAAATTTCGGCGACGCCCAGCGCGCGTTCCGCGTCGTCCAGAGCCGGATGAACTCCCCGACCGACTCAATGTCGCCCGTAAAACCGTGAAACTGTTTTGCCTCGATGCCCTTCGCCGCGCGGCTGTAGCCCGTCGAAACCGGGTCGATGAACACCAAGTCCGTCTGGTCGAGCCAGGAATACTCGTTGTCCACCCATTTGTAGGGCGGCGGCAGCGATTCGCCCTTGTCGGTCATCACCACCCGCTTCGGCCCAAGCGCGCCCAGGTGCAGCCAAACCGACGCCGAGCCCGGTCCGCCGTTGAAAGAGAACGTCAGCGGGCGCCTCGCCGGGTCGCTCTCGCCCAGCTTGGTGTAGGCGACAAAAAACATATTCGCACGCGCCTTGTCCTTTTCGTCCTTGAGCACGAGGTAGCCCGCGGTGGCGCGGTATTTGATGACCTTGCCGCCGATCGTGATCTCGTGCTCGGTGACCGACAGCACCGGATCCTTTTCCTTCTCGTCGGCTTTCTTCTCCGGGACCTTGTCGGTCTTCGGCCCGGTTTTCTCTTCTTCTGCGCGCAGCGGCGCGAGGGCGAGGCCAAAAATGAACATGGCAAGGAGCAGGTGGCGGATTTTCATGGTGGGAAGTGCGCGGCAAACAACGTTCAGCCGCCCCGCGACGCAACAAGAATTCCGGGTCGCGGCGATGGCGCGTTACTTTCCCCTCGGCCCGGCGTCTTCCCTCTGCCGCAGCGTCCTTTCCGTCCCGCAGAATTCGTCGGATTGGTTTGCCCGGCCCGTCAAAAACTGAACGCTCATTTCCTCCTATGGCCAAAACCAAGAGTTCCGGCGGACTTGTCGTCCTCGCTATCATAGTCGTCACAGCCGCCGCGAGCGGTTGGTATTTCTGGCAGCAGAGCGCCGACAAAGCACCCGAATACACGACCACGCCTGTCACCCGCGGCGACCTCACGCAGACCGTCACCACCACCGGCACGCTCCAGGCGGTCACCACGGTTGATGTCAGCAGCCAGATTTCGGGCAACATCGCGAAGCTCTACGTCGATTGGAACTCGGCCGTGACCAAGGACCAGTTGCTCGCCGAGCTCGACCCCTCCAGCTACCAGACCGCGCTCAGGCAAAGCGAGGGCCAGTTGGCCAACGCCAAGGCCAACTACGCGCTCCAGAAAGTCACCGCCGAGCGCCAGCGCGACCTGTTCGCCCACCATCTCATCGCCCAAAGCGACCTCGACACCGCCGAGGCCCTGCTCGCCCAGGCCGAGGCGCAGGTGATGATCCAGCAGGCGAACTACGACACCGCCAAGGTCAACCTCTCCCGTTGCGACATCCATTCCCCGATCGACGGCATGGTGATCTCGCGTAGCGTCGACGTCGGCAACACGGTCGCGGCCAACCTCAACGCTCCCGTCCTATTCCAAATCGTGAACGACCTGCGCAGCATGCAAATCGACGCCGCAGTCTCCGAGGCTGACATCGGCAGTGTCCAGGAGAAGCAGCGCGTCACCTTCACCGTCGACGCCTACCCGAACCGGCAGTTTCGCGGCGCCGTCTGGCAGATCCGCAATTCCCCAAAAACTACGCAAAACGTCGTGATCTACGACACCATGATCGAGGTGCGAAACGACGATCTGAAACTCAAGCCCGGCATGACGGCCAACGCCTCGATCATCGTCGCCACCCGCGCCGCGACGCTGAAAGTGCCCAATAGCGCCCTGCGCGCCCGCATACCCGAGAGCCTCTTGCCCGCGGCCAAACCCGCAGCCACTGACGCCAAAACCGCCGCCGCGCCCGTCGCCAAACCCATGACAGACGAAGAGCGCCGCCAGAAAGTGCAGGAATTATTTCGCGACGCCGGTTTCGTGCGCGGCAACGGTCCGCCCACGCCCGAGGTGATTGCGCGCATGCAGGAACTCGCCAAGCAGCGCGGCCTCGAACTCCCCACCGGCCGTTTCGGCGGCGGTCGGGCCGCCGACAACCCCGTTGTCACACGCACGCTCTATCTCCTCGACAGCAGCGACCCGAAAAACCCTCACCCTGTCCCCGCCAACGTAAAACTCGGCATCACCGACGGCGCCTCGACCGAGGTGCTGGATGGCCTCAAGGAAGGTGACCTCGTGATCACCTCCGTCGTGATCCCGGGCGCCAAGAGCAGTTCCGCGCCCGCCACCAATCCCTTCGGCGGCGGCGGCCAGCAGGGCCCGGGCCCGCGCCGCGGTTTCTGAGCCACGACCGCCCCACCGCCATGGCCGCCGTCGTCCAACTCGAGGACATCCACAAAATCTACGACTCTGGTGAAGTGCAGGTGCACGCCGTCCGTGGCGTCTCGCTCGAACTGCACAAGGGCGAGTTCATGGCCATCATGGGTGCGAGCGGCTCCGGCAAGTCAACCCTCATGAACACGCTCGGCTGCCTCGACCGGCCGACGCGCGGCCGCTACCTGCTCGACGGCGTCGATGTCTCCCAGCTCGACCGCAACGAGCTCGCCGACCTACGCAACGAAAAGCTCGGCTTTGTATTCCAAGGCTTCAACCTCCTCAGCCGCACCACCGCGCTCGAAAACGTCGAGCTGCCCATGCTCTATGGCCCGCGCCGCGTCAGTGGTCGGCAGTTGCGTGAGCAGGCACTGCACTGCCTCGACATCGTCGGCCTCTCCGACCGCGCCGACCATTTCCCCAGCCAGCTCTCCGGCGGCCAGCAGCAGCGCGTCGCCATCGCCCGCGCCCTCGTCAACAACCCCCAGGTGCTCCTCGCCGACGAGCCCACCGGCAACCTCGACAGCAAGACCTCCGTCGAGGTCTTGGGCGTGTTCGAGACCCTGAACCAGCAAGGCATCACCATCGTCATGGTCACACACGAGCTCGACATCGCGCGCTACTGCAAGCGCAACCTCATCATGCGCGACGGCCGCGTCGTAAGCGACATCGCCGTCGCCGACCGCTTTTTCGCCGAGCAGGAATTGCAGCGCCTCCGCGACGCCGAGGTGGCAGCCAAACTCACCGGCTGACCCGCCCCGCGGCCCACTTTCCATGCGCATCGGCTCCACGCTCACCGTCTCCTTCCGCGCCCTGCGGCGCAACGCCATGCGCTCCACCCTCACCGCGCTCGGCATCATCATCGGCGTCGGCGCCGTCATCGCCATGGTGAGCATCGGCAACGGCGCCAAATCCATGGTCGAGGCCCAGATCGCCGCGCTCGGCGAAAACGTCCTCCTCGTCTTCTCCGGCAGCATCAGCCAGGGCGGCGCGCGCAGCGGCTCGTTCGGCGCCGGCACCCTCACCGTCGAGGACGCCGACGCTATCCAGCGCGAGGTCACCACCGTGATCGCGGTCAGCCCCGAGGTACGCATGGGCGCTCAGGTGCTCGCCAACGGCCTCAACTGGTCCACCCAGATCCTCGGCGAGGGCCCTGATTACCTATCCATCCGCATGTGGCCGCTTTCCGACGGCAACATGTTCACCGATTCCGACATCCGCAGCGTCGGGAAGGTGTGCATTGTCGGCCAGACCATCGTCACCCAACTCTTCCCCGATGGCGCGCCTATCGGCCAGACCCTGCGCATCCGCAACCAGCCCTTCAAGGTCGTCGGCGTGCTCGCGGCCAAGGGCCTCTCCGTCCAGGGCGCCGATCAGGACGACCTCGTCATCGTCCCCTACACGAGCGCGATGAAACGCGTCGCCCGGCAGACCATGCTCCGCTCCATCAACGTCCAGGCCGCCAGCGCTGAAGCCATCGCCGTCGCCCAGGCCGATATCATCGCGCTCCTTCGCCAGCGACACCGCACCACCGAGCAGACCGACGACTTCACTGTGCGCAACCAGGAGGAGATCGCGCAGGCAGCCACCGCCACCTCCAAGACCATGACGCTCCTCCTCGGCGCCATCGCTGGGGTGTCCCTCCTCGTCGGAGGTATCGGCATTATGAACATCATGCTCGTGTCCGTCACCGAGCGCACCCGCGAGATCGGCATCCGCCTCGCCGTCGGCGCTCACGGCCGCGAAATCCAACTCCAGTTCCTCACCGAGGCCGTCGTGCTCAGCGCCTTCGGCGGCTCGCTCGGCATCTTGCTCGGCATCGGCGCGTCGGAACTGCTCTCGCAGATCAACCATTGGCCCACGCTCGTCTCGCCCCTCGCCGTGGTCGTCGCCTTCCTCTTCAGCGCAGCCGTCGGCGTGGTCTTTGGTTTTTACCCGGCGCGGAAAGCCTCGCTGCTCGACCCGATCGAGGCCCTCCGTTACGAGTAGCCGCGCTCCGCCCATAATTTTGCCGGGCAGGGTCGCCGAACCTCGCTTTTTTTTCTTCGCCGGCCGCAACCTTTCGGCAAACCTGCTGTTTTATTCCCGATGAAGCCCAGCTTCCCCCTCCTGCTGCTCTGCACCGCCGCGCTCCTGCGCGCCGCCACCCCCAACGAAGCCGCCGCCGTGCTCTTTCAAGCCAAGAAATTCCCCGCCGCCCGCGCCGCCTTCGAGCAGATCGCCGCTACCACGCCCAACAATGCCGAGGCGCATTACTATCTCGGCCTCCTCGCCGAGCGCCGCAACGACACCGACGAAGCCGTCCGCCAGCTCGAACTCGCCACCACCCTCGCACCCACCATCTCCGACTATTTCGCCGACCTCGGCGACGCCTACGGCACGGCCGCGCGCACTGCCAGCATCTTCTCCCAACTCGGCTACGCCAAAAAATGCCTCGCCGCTCTCGAGAAAGCCGTCGCGCTCGACCCCGACAATCTCGACGCCCGTAACGGCCTGATCTCTTATCACCAGCAGGCGCCCGGCTTTGCCGGCGGCAGCATGGCCAAGGCCTACGTGCAGGCCGCGGAAATCCGGAAACGCAACCCCACCATGGGCGCCACCGTCCTCGCGCAGCTCTACGTCACGGATAAGAAATACGACGAAGCCTTCGCCCTCTTCGAGGAGACGCTGAAGACCGCGCCCGACAACTATCTCGCGCTCTACTCCATCGGTCGCCTCGCCGCCCTGACCGGCCAGCGCCTTGCCCGCGGCGAGCAGACGCTCCGCCGCAGCCTCACCCTCACGCCCGGAAAAAACGAACCCCCGCACGCCGCCGCACACTGGCGGCTAGGCAACCTCGCCGAAAAGCGCGGCGAAAAACCCGCCGCCCGCGCCGCCTACGAAGCCGCCCTGAAACTTGACCCCGCCTTCAAGCCAGCCTCCGACTCGCTCGCCAAATTGAATTAGCGAGATCGCAGTTTGGCCATTGCCTACTGACTACGGCTTCCGGTCCAGCCTGATGTCCACCATCAGGTCGGCGGCAATTTTCTCGAGATCTGCGCGCACAGCAGCGAGGTTCGCCGTCGCCGGCACCATCACCGTGACACGAGCCTGAAACAACGTGCCCCCGCCCATCGGGGCGCTCACGCGTTCGGAGGCGAGTTCCTCGACGTTGACGCCGTGCGCCGCAAACACACCTGAGACGCTGCGCAAAATCCCTGGCCGGTCGTGTCCGACCAGCTCCAGCGTCGCCACCGATCCCGCTGATGCTGGTGCGGCACCGCCTGCGGTCTGGATGATCACACGCAATCCCACGGTTTCGAGCTGGCGCAGCGCCGTCACGAGTTCGTCCCGGCGCGCGGCCTCGACCTCGACGCGGAGGATGCCAGCGAATTCGCCGCCGAGATGGCACATCCGGCTTTCGAGCCAGTTACCGCCGTGGTCGGCCACGCAGGACGCCACCAGTTGCACCAGACCGGGCCGGTCGGCACCGATCACTGTCATCACAATGTTCGAGAGCATGACGCCACCCTAAGCTCCCTTTACTCGACGGCAATATCTTCGTGATTCAGTTTTCCACGGAAATCCAGCCCATCACCTCACTCCTCCAGTTCCACGTTCCAGTAGGCAAGGTCGAGGAAATCCTTCCACATCTCGCGGTGCTGCGTGCCGAGCACGAGCGAGATAACTGGCCGCCACTTTGGGCGCACGGGCTTGCGGATGAGCCGCATGTGCGCCTCGTGGGGGAGGCGGTTCGACTTGCGCGTGTTACACTTGATGCAGGAGCAGACGATGTTTTCCCAAGTGGTCTTCCCGCCATAGTCGCGCGGGATCACATGGTCGAGGTTGAGCTGCTCGCGCGGCAGCACCCGGCCGCAATACTGGCAGCCGTTCTTGTCGCGCTCGAAGACGTTGTTGCGCGTGAGCTTCAGCTCCTTGCACGGGAGCTTGTCAAATAACGTGAGTAGGATGACGCGCGGCAACCGGATCGTCCGGTTTGGAGTGTGCACCGTCTCCAGCGCGACCAGCGGCGGGTTGTGTGTGGAGAAATCGATCCAGTCCAGCAGGCTAAACGCCCGGAAGTCATCCTCCGTATGATGCACGACCTGCGCATGCCCGCGGGCCAGCAGCCCGAATGCGCGGCGCGCGCCAATGACATTCACCGCCTGCCACAGGCGGTTCAACACCAGCACCGGTTGATCAAGGGCTGCCTCCATACGGGGCCACGGCAATAGCCGCCCGACGCCCGGAGTGTCAAGGGCGTGCCTTGCGTTGGCACCGACTTACGGCTGGCAACTCAAGACGCTGGCAGGGCGCCCGGCCCTACTCCGCGGTCGCCGCACCTGCCAGCGCCGGCTCGAGCGGCACCCCTTTCAACTTTATCCCGGCAAGCTTCTTCACGATGAATTCCGCCTCCGTCGCCGCCACATCGGCCAGGGTGTGCCGCTGATGAATGTCGATCGCGCCCACTACCCCCGCCGGCAGCCGCGTGACACCAGCGATCTTCCCGACGATGTCCGCCGGTGTGATTAACTGCTTACGACCGACGTTGAGGAAGATCGTCGCCATGCCCGGCTCGCGGCCAGTGCGCGCTGGGCGCTCATATTTGGATTTGCGCGGCGGCTCCTCATCCTCGTCACGCTCATCTGCGAGTGAAGCAGCTTGTCCCAAAGACGCTTTCTTCAATTCAGGCTCACTGGGGGCAACGCGCTCCGCGTTAGCCGGGGGCAAGGTGGCCTTTTTCTCCACCCATGCCGGCGCGGGCTTGGCTTGTTTCTCTGCCGGCGCAGCCTTCGAGGGCGCGGGCTTCTTGACTTCCGCCTTCGCCGGCGCGCCGCCTTGCAGCAGATGGATCAGCGCCGAGCAGATGTCCGTGCTCGCGTAACCTTCGTCAAGCAGCCGGTCGATCATCCGGTCGTGCGGCTTGAACTGCTTCGCCTCAAGCGTGGAACGAATTTTCTCGAAGAACACGTTCGTGCGTGCCTCATCAACCTCGTCGAGCGAAGGGATCGAGCCTCGTCGCACATCCAGACGCGCCCAGCGCACCATGCTCTGGAGCTTGTAGAGCTCCTGCCCGGAGACGAAGGTGAACGCCCGCCCCTTTTTTCCCGCGCGCCCTGTGCGGCCGATGCGGTGCGTGTAGTCCTCGGCGTCGTTGGGCAGGTCGAAGTTGAACACGACCTCCAAGTCGTCCACATCAAGACCGCGGGCCGCGACATCGGTGGCGACGAGAAACTCGATTTTCCTTTCGCGAAATTTCTGCATCACTCGGTCGCGCTGCATCTGTGAGAGATCGCCGTGCAATCGGTCGGTCTGGTAGCCGCGCGCATGCAGGGCTTCGTCGAGATCGTCGACCATGATCTTGGTGCTGCAGAAAATCAGTCCGTAGCGAAAATCCTGCACGTCGATCAACCGCGTCAGCGCCTCGAGCTTCGAGCGGCGGTCGACCTCGAACCATACCTGCTCAACCTGCGGGGCGTTTAGCGCGACCGAATCGATCTTGATCCACTCGGGATCCTTCGAGTAGCGGCCGATGAGGTCCTGGATCGCGCGCGGCATCGTCGCCGAGAAAAACAACAACTGCCGCGTCGCCGGCACGGATTTTAGAATATGCTCGATGTCATCGCGAAAGCCCATGTCGAGCATCCGGTCAGCCTCGTCGAGCACAACCATCGCGAGTGTTTCGAGCTTGAGCGCGCCGCGCTCCATCATGTCCATCACGCGCCCCGGCGTTCCGATGACAATCTGCGCACCAGCGGCAAGCGCCCGATACTGACGCTCGTAGCTTTGCCCGCCGTAGATCGGCACCTCGCGCACCCCGCGCTTGAAAAGCGCCAACTTGCCGAACTCCTCCGCAACTTGCACTGCAAGTTCGCGCGTTGGGCAAAGGATCAGCACTTGCACAGCGCGTTTGTGGGCGTCGACCCTCTCGATGGCCGGGAGCGCAAACGCCGCGGTCTTACCGGAGCCCGTCGACGACATCCCGACAACATCGCGGCCCGTCAGCGCGACAGGGATCACCGCAGTCTGGATGGGCGAAGCCTCCTCAAAGCCCATTTTTTCTACGGCTTTGAGGGCTTCTGGCGAGAGGCCGAGTTCGGCGAACGGACGTTTTTCCATAACTCATGGTGTCCCGGCGAGCGACAAAAGGAGAGGAAAAAGTGTCCGCTATCAGCACGGCCTGAATTTACTATCATACGGCTCACCAACTGCGAGTTACGGTTCATGCAACAGTCTTTCTTGAATCAGCCGGCAATCCGGTCATGGTCCGGCCCGTTCTTTGGATTCGCACGCCAAAGCTGCCGCCGCTTCCTCGGTGCCAGCACGGGGGACCCGATTGCCACTGCGCGATGAAATCACGCGGTGGCCGGGGCGCAAGGCTGCGGGCAACCGCCGCCAAGGTCACTTCCTAGGACCGAGCCCGCCAGCTAACCTCGTCGGCATTGGGAAGGGTGATCCACTGCGTGTCCGCTCGTGCGGACGTGGCACGGTCGCTGCTAAACAATCGCGCCGCATTCTGGCGCTGGCCCACCGCGCCCAGTTCGCTGCACACACCGTCCGTTCCGCATGTCATTCAAAACACTACTGCTTGGCCGCTCCCGCTCGCTCAACGAGCAAAACCTCTTTCACAAAATTTCGCTCATCGCGGTTTTCGCGTGGGTCGGCCTTGGCGCGGACGGACTTTCGTCCTCCTGCTACGGCCCGGAGGAGGCGTTCAAGGCGCTGGGCGCGAACGTCCACCTCTCGCTCTTCGTCGCGCTCGCGACCGTCGTGACCATCATCGTGATCTGCGCCAGCTATTCGCAGATCATCGCGCTCTTCCCGACCGGCGGCGGCGGCTATCTTGTCGCGAGCAAACTCCTCTCGCCCACCGCCGGCGTGGTCTCTGGCAGCGCGCTGTTGATCGACTACGTGCTCACGATCACGCTCTCCGTCGCAAGCGGCGCGGATGCGCTCTTCAGCCTGCTGCCCCCCCACTGGCAGGTGTGGAAACTCACCTTTTCGCTTGTCGGCGTCAGCGGTCTCACACTCGTCAACCTGCGCGGCGTGAAGGAATCCGTGCTGCTCTGGGTGCCGGTATTCTTCCTCTTCGTCGGCACGCACGCGTTTGTGATTCTCTATGCCATCGGCACACATGCCAGTGGTCTTGCCGGCGTCGCGACCGCCACCGCGCATGAAGTCCATACCGTTTCGTCGCAACTCGGCTGGTTCGCCCTGCTCGCGCTCCTGCTCAAGGCCTACAGCATGGGCGCCGGCACCTACACCGGCATCGAGGCCGTGAGCAACGGCCTGCCGATCCTCCGCGAACCACGTGTGCAGACCGGACGCCGCACTATGATCTACATGGGTGCCTCGCTCGCCCTCACCGTCGCCGGACTGCTGCTCGCCTACCTGCTCTACGCGGTTGCACCGGCCGAGGGCAAAACCCTCAACGCCGTCCTCTGCGAAAAACTCACCGCCGCCTGGCCGCATACCACCGGCACCGTGTTCCTCTTCGCCTTTCTCGGCTCCGAAGCCGTGCTGTTGCTCATCGCCGCCGAGACCGGTTTTCTCGATGGCCCGCGTGTGCTCGCGAACATGGCCCTCGACCGTTGGGCGCCCACCCGCTTCGCCAATCTCTCCGACCGTTTCATCACGCAAAACGGCATTCTCCTCATGGGCGGCGCGGCGCTTGTGATGATGACCGCCACGCGCGGCTCGGTCGATGCCCTCGTCGTCTTCTACTCGATCAACGTCTTCATCACCTTCACGCTCTCCCAACTCGGCATGGTCGTGCATTGGTGGCGCGAGCGGAACACCGAGCCGAAATGGCTCCGCAAGCTAGCGATCAACGGCTTCGGCCTCGTCCTCACCACCTTCATCCTCGTCTCCCTCACCGCCGTGAAGTTTTTCGAGGGCGGCTGGGTCACGCTGCTTGTGACCGGGCTGCTCGTCGCCATAGCGTTCGCCATCAAACGCCACTACACCGGAGTCACGGAACAACTCTGCCGGCTCGACGCCATCGTCGACGCCGCCGAAGTTAAGGTCACTGCGCACACGTCCGACTCCGTCGCTGCAGACCCGAAGGCGCGCACCGCCATCGTGCTGGTCAACGGCTACAACGGGCTCGGTCTCCACACCTGCCTGCACGTGCCGCGGATGTTCGGCGACACGTTTCGCAACTTCGCCTTCATCGCCGTCGGCCCCGTCGACGCCGGCAATTTTAAGGGCGCAGCCGAGATAGATTCGCTGCGCGTCCACACCGTCGCTGAGACCGAGCGCTATGCCGCATGGGCCAGCGCACACGGCTACGGTGCGGCAACATTTACCGCCATCGGCCACGATATCATGGGCGAAGTCATGCGCCTCGCGGCGGAGGCGAGGGTAAGGTTTCCCAAATCGGTTTTCTTCGCCGGCCAGCTGGCCTTCGCCCGCGAGACGCGCCTCACGCGCTTCCTGCACAACTCCACCGCCTTCACGCTGCAGCGCCGCTTTTTCGTCGCCAACCTGCCCTTCGTCGTCCTTCCGATCCGCGTCGGTGACTAGGCCGGCGCGATGATGCGGCGCGGCGCTGGCCGCAGCTTGATAAATTCTTAACGCGTTCGCGGTCCCGCTTGATTAGGCGCGTGGGCCGGCCGGTGCGATACTCGCACCGTCATGAACAACGATTTCGTCTTCGTCGCTCTCACCGTCGCGTTTTTCGTCGTCGCGGCTGCCTACGCCCGCTTCTGCGCGAAGGTCCGCTGAATTTCGCCCACCCACCGCAGACCTTTCGCCATGGAAACCATCATCATCTCGCTCATCGCACTCGCCCTCCTCGTCTACCTCGTCGTGGCGGTGCTGCGCCCGGAGAAATTCTAAATGAACTCGCCCAATGCCTGGCTCCAATTCGCGCTCTACCTCGGAGCGCTGCTGCTCATCACGAAGCCGCTCGGACTATATCTCGTCCAGGTGCTCGACGTGCACGGTCGCACGTTCCTCGATCCCATCGTGCGCCCGGTCGAGCGGCTGACTTACCGCGTCTGCGGCATCGATCCCGCCAAGGAGCAGAGTTGGATCGGCTACACGCTCGCGCTGCTGATGTTCAGCGCCGTCGGGTTGCTGTTCACCTACTTCATCCTCCGTTTCCAGGATCACCTGCCGCTCAACCCGCAGAATTTTCCCGGCCTCTCGCCATCACTCGCGTTCAATACCGCCGCCAGCTTTACGACCAACACCAACTGGCAGAGCTATACAGGCGAGTCGACCATGAGCTACTTCTCGCAGATGGTCGCGTTGACGATTCACAACTTCACGTCGGCCGCCTGCGGCATCGCGATTGCCGCCGCGCTCGTTCGCGGCATCGCGCGCCAGACTGCGCAGACCATCGGCAACTTCTGGACCGACACCGTCCGCGTCACCTACTACCTGCTGGTGCCGGTCTGCCTCGTGTTTGCTCTGTTCCTCGTCTCCCAGGGCATCATCCAGAACTTCAAGCCCTACACGGTCGCCAAGACCCTCGAGCCTTACACGACGCAGGTCACGAAGACCGACGACAAGGGCCAGCCGGTCCTGGCCGCTGATGGCAAGACGCCGGTGATGGTCGATCAAAAGGTCGACACGCAGACCATCGTGCAAGGCCCCGTCGCCTCCCAAATCGCAATCAAAATGCTCGGCACGAACGGCGGCGGCTACGTCAACGCCAACGCCGCCCACCCCTTCGAGAATCCCACGCCGCTCTCCAACTTCCTCCAGATCCTCTCGATCTTCGCGATCCCGAGCGCGCTCACCTACTACCTCGGCCGCATGGTGAAAAACCAACGCCACGGCTGGGCGGTGTGGGGCGCGATGTTCGCGATGTTCGTTGCCGGCGCGCTTGTCTGCTGGAAAGCCGAGGTCAGCGGCAATCCCATCCATCAAAAACTTGGCGTCGCTGCCGCGGACGGCAACATGGAGGGCAAAGAGGTGCGCTTCGGCATCTTCAACTCCGCACTCTTCGCCACCATCACGACCGACGCCTCATGCGGCGCGGTCAACGCGATGCATGACTCATTCACGCCCATCGGCGGCCTCGTGCCGCTCTTCAACATGGAGACGGGCGAAGTCATCTTCGGCGGCGTCGGCGCCGGCCTCTACGGCATGCTCATCTTCGTCGTCCTCGCCGTCTTCATCGCCGGTCTGATGGTCGGCCGCACGCCGGAATACCTCGGCAAGAAAATCGAGGCCTACGATGTGAAGCTCGTAATGCTCGTCCTCATGGTCCTCGCCGCGACGATTCTCGGGGGCACCGCGTGGGCCGCGGTGAGCACCTGGGGCCAGGCCGGGCTCAACAACGCCGGCCCACATGGCTTCAGTGAAATCCTCTACGCCTACAGCTCCGCCGTCGGCAACAACGGCTCCGCCTTCGCTGGCCTCACCGCCACTCCGGCTGATGGCGACTGGCACTACAACACCACGCTCGGCTTCGCGATGCTCATCGGCCGATTCCTGATGATCGTCCCGATTCTCGCACTCGCTGGCAATCTGGCCTCGAAAAAACTCGTCCCCGCGAGCGCCGGCACGTTCCGCACTGAGGGCGTCACCTTCGTCGTGCTGCTCATCGGCACCGTCCTCCTCGTCGGCGCGCTCACCTTCCTGCCCGCCTTGGCCATCGGCCCCATCGTCGAGCACTACCTGATGCACGCCGGCACCCTCTTCTGAAACTCGTCACCCACCACATTCTACAGGTCACACTCCGATGAGCACCAAATCCGTTTCCCTTTTCGACCGTGCAATCATGTCGCAGGCTGTCGCCGACTCGTTCCGCAAGCTCGACCCACGCACGCAGCTCAAGAACCCAGTGATGTTCGTCACACTCATCGGCGCGTTTCTTACGTTCGAGCAGCTCTTCACCTCGAAGGAGCCGTTCGGCTACGTCCTCCAGATCGCGCTCTGGCTCCTCTTCACCGTCGTCTTCGCCAACTTCGCCGAGTCCGTCGCCGAGGGCCGCGGTAAAGCCCAGGCGCGCGCCCTCCGCTCTTCGCGCAAGCAGCTCGTTGCTCAACGCCGCTGCCGGGACGGCTCGCTCGAATCCGTCGACGCCTCGCAACTCCGCAAAGACGATCTCGTTTTTGTCACTGCCGGCCAGTTGATTCCCGGCGATGGCGAAGTCATCGAGGGCGCCGCGTCCGTCGACGAATCCGCCATCACCGGCGAATCCGCGCCTGTCATCCGCGAAGCCGGCGGCGACCGCAGCGCCGTCACAGGCGGCACCGCCGTGCTCTCCGATTCGCTGGTCATCCGCATCACGGCGAACCCCGGCGAAGGGTTTCTCGATCACATGATCAGCCTCGTCGAAGGCGCGACGCGTCAGAAGACACCCAACGAGATCGCACTCACCATTCTGCTCTCGGCGCTCACGGTCATTTTCCTGCTGGTTATCATCGCGCTGAAACCCTTCGGCATCTACGCGAACGTCGTCTTCTCCATCACCACGCTCATTGCGCTGCTCGTCTGCTTGATTCCCACCACCATCGGCGGGCTGCTCAGCGCCATCGGCATCGCGGGCATGGACCGACTGCTCCAGCGCAACGTCCTCGCGATGTCCGGCCGCGCCGTCGAGGCCGCCGGCGACATCGACGTGCTCCTCCTCGACAAAACCGGCACCATCACCCTCGGCAACCGCATGGCCGACGAGTTTGTGCCGGCTCCGGGCGTGACGCCCGAGCGGCTCGCCGACGCCGCCCAGCTCGCCTCGCTAGCCGACGAGACGCCTGAAGGTCGAAGCATCGTCGTGCTCGCCAAGGCGGAATTCAACCTGCGTGGCCGCGACCTCGCCTCGCCACAAGCAGTGTTTGTGCCCTTCTCTGCGCAGACCCGCATGAGCGGCGTCGATCTCTCAGCCGTCGGCGGCCAGCCCGCCCGCTCCATTCGCAAGGGCGCCGCCGACAACGTCCGCGCCTGGGTCGAGGCCCAGGGCGGCGTCTATCCGCCTGCGGTCAGCGAGATCGTGGCCCACGTTTCCCGCTCCGGCGGCACGCCGCTTGTCGTCGCTGAGGGTCGCGAGGTGCTCGGAGTGATCTTCCTGAAGGACGTCGTGAAGGGCGGCATCAAGGAGCGTTTCGCGCAGCTCCGCGCGATGGGCATTCGCACGGTGATGATCACCGGCGACAACCCGCTCACCGCCGCCGCCATCGCCGCCGAAGCCGGCGTCGACGACTTTCTCGCCCAGGCCACGCCCGAGATGAAGCTTGCCCGCATTCGCGAGGAGCAGGCCAAGGGCCATCTCGTCGCGATGACTGGCGACGGCACCAACGATGCCCCTGCCCTCGCGCAAGCCGATGTCGGCGTCGCCATGAACACCGGCACGCAGGCCGCCAAGGAAGCCGGCAACATGGTCGATCTCGACTCCAACCCGACAAAGCTCCTCGATATCGTCGAGATCGGGAAGCAGATGCTCATCACCCGAGGGGCGCTCACGACGTTCTCCATCGCCAACGATGTCGCCAAATATTTCGCGATCATTCCTGCGATGCTGGTCGGCGTGTTCCCAGCCATTGCGCCGCTCAATGTGATGCACCTCGCCTCGCCGCTGAGCGCGATCCTGAGCGCCGTGATTTTCAACGCCCTGATCATCATCGCGCTGATCCCGCTCGCCCTGAAGGGCGTCGCCTACCGGCCCATCGGCGCAGAGGCGATGCTTCGCCGTAATCTCTTCATCTACGGTTTCGGCGGCATCGTGATTCCGTTCATCGGCATCAAGGCCATCGATCTGCTCATCAACTCTATTCACCTCGTCTAGGAGGCCGCCATGTGCTGCGCAACCGACCGCCTGCGTTTATCCGCCTACTTGGTTGTGGCGCTCGCCGGTTTCATCGCCGGCCTGGCCGTTGGCCACCTCGGCTGGGAACCGCGCAGCGACTCGCATGGCCCCTGGCCCAAGCCAACGGTGCCTCATCCCCGCACTCTCTATCCATGAAAACGTTCCTCACTGAAATCAGAACTTCCCTCCTATTGACACTCGTCTTCGCCGTTCTGCTCTGCGGCGCTTATCCGCTCGTCGTCTGGGCCGGTGCCCAGGCACTGTTTCCCGCCCAAGCCAACGGCTCGCTTGTCGTCGACAAGGACGGCACCGTGTGCGGCTCAGCATTGCTCGCCCAGAGTTTTACCAGCGACAAGTATTTTCAGCCGCGTCCCTCCGCCGCCGGCACCGGCTACGACGCGACGAGTTCCGGCGGCACCAACTTAGGGCCGACCAGCCAGAAGCTCGCCGACAGCATCAAAACCGCCGTCGCCGCCTACCGCACCGTCAACGGCCTCGCCAGCGATGCCGCCGTGCCGGCCGACGCGGTCACCTCCTCCGGCAGCGGGCTCGACCCGCACATCAGCCTCGCCAACGCGCAGCTCCAGGCTGCGCGCGTCGCCACCGCCCGCGGCCTCCCGCGCGCCAGCATCTTCGCGCTCATCGCCTCGCACACAGACGGCCGCAGCCTCGGTGCCTTGGGCGAGCCCGGGGTGAATGTCCTGTTGCTCAATCGCACGCTTGATGACGCGTCGAAATCGTCCGCGCGCTAACCCGCCAGTGGAACCCTCAGATGAAAACCTACACGCCTCGGGAGATGCGGAGCGCCGTGCTACTCGCCGTCCTGATCACCATGACCGTCATGCTGGCGCTGCTCGATCCATCCTGCCGCCGCAACATCGACTCATATCAGGGCGGTTGGGGGCGATCCATCTCTCCCCGCTAACGGGCTGCTACCCGCAGAGCACGCGCCAGATTGCTTAGGCCCACTCCCTCACACCAAGTCGGCGCGTTCGTCATTCGCCACGACGTGCCGCGCTTCGCTACTCTCCTGGCGGCCTCACCCTGCGCTGGTTTGAAAACACACTTTTCATTCCATCCTCATCATGAAAACCAAAACAAAGTTCCTCCTTCTTGCGATAACCGCGGTCGGAACGCTCGGTGCTCGCGCCCAAACAACGTCCACCGCGACTGCGGTGCCCGCCACGAGTTCTCCGATTTGGGCGGTGACCGCCGCGCCCGCGTTCGCCTCCCAATATATGTTCCGCGGCGTGCGCCTCGGCGGCCCCTCCTTCGAGCCAGCGATTGAATACGACAGCGGGGCCCTCGCCGCCGGCTTCTGGGCCAATTTCCCGATCACCGACAAAGTGGTCGGCCAGTCCGACCCCGAGTTCGATTTCTACGGTTCCTACGCGTTCGAGGCGATCAAGGACACCCTGAGCTGGGTGCCCGGTGTCACGATTTACACTTATCCGAACTCGAAAAGGACCAATGGCTTCTATACCGCCACATTCGAGCCCAACCTCGCACTCAACTACTCCGTCGCCGGGTGGAAGTTCACACCGAAGATTTACTACGATCTCGTGCTGAAGGGTCCGACCTTGGAGTTTACCGCCACCTACACCCTCCCGCTCAAGGATTTTGGCACCGAACTCGACTTCACCGGCACCGCCGGCACCTACAAATGGACCACGGCCGTTCCTGACGTTTCGCCGGAAATCAAGAACTGGGGGAACTACTACCTGATCGGCGTGGCTGCGCCGTTCCAAGTCACCAAGGACTCCAAGTTCACTATCGGCTGGGCCTACACGGAGGGTTCCGCAAATTTCTTCAAGCAGGGCACCTTTGGCAAGGCCGTCAACGCCGCCGCCGTCGGTCGCGGCGTTCTCACCGTGAGCTATGCGATCACGTTCTGACTTTCTGCGGTCTGGGCAATCATCCAGATCATCGCTGAAAAGAGGCGCATGCCAGGCAAACCCAGTTCGCTTAGCCCGGTTGTTATCTGTTCCATTTCCCAGACGTTGATACCCTGAGCGTGGGCGCTGCACTCCTCTGGCTGGTGATGCTAACCGGGCTTTGCTCCAATCCGCCCGATGAAGATGGCTTTCCGCCGGCCAATTCGGCAATCTGGCGGGCGAAGTTTGACCTGAAATGCACAACGTCCGCCCCGACCCAGATGCCCTCCTCGCCTCGCTCAACCGCGAGGAAGTCCGCGCGCGCCGCGGCCAGCTAAAGGTATTTTTCGGCATGTGCCCGGGCGTCGGCAAGACCTATGCCATGCTCCGCGCGGCGCAGCAGGAGTTGCGCGAGGGCACCGACCTCGTCGTTGGCATCGTCGAGACCCACAAGCGCGCCGAGACCGAGGCGCTGCTCGCCGGTCTGACAGTCGTCCCGAGAAAACAGGTCACCTATCGCGACATTCAGCTCACGGAGATGGACCTAGAAGCCATCCTTGCGCGCAAGCCTCGGCTCGCCCTCGTCGACGAGTTCGCCCACACCAACGCCCCCGGTTCGCGCCACCCGAAACGTTATCAGGACGTCATTGAGCTGCTCGACGCCGGCATCGACGTCTTCACCACCCTCAACGTCCAGCACCTCGAAAGCCGTGCCGACGCCGTCCGCCAGATCACCGGAGTGCCCGTGCACGAGACCGTGCCCGACTCCGTCTTCGAGTTGGCCGACCAGATCGAGCTCATCGACCTCTCGCCCGAGACGCTGCTCGAACGCCTGCGCGAGGGCAAAGTCTACCTCGGCGACCGCGCGCAGGCCGCCGCGGAGAATTTCTTCAAGGACACCCACCTCACCGCGCTTCGCGAACTCGCGCTCCGCTTCGTCGCCGAGCGCGTGGACAAACGCCTCCACGAACTCCGCGCTTCCTCGCCGCTCAAGACGGTCTGGCGTTCCGGCGAGCGCCTCCTTGTTGCCGTCGGCCCAAGCCCCTCGTCGACGCAGCTTGTCCGCTGGACCCGGCGCATGGCGGCCGCGCAGGGCGCAGCCTGGGTCGCCGTCAGTGTCGAGTCGTCCCGGCCGCTTGACGCGGATGCGCAGCGCCGGCTCGAACAAAACCTCGCGCTCGCCCGTGAACTCGGCGCTGAGGTCGTCATCACGCACGACGACGACGTCGCCGACGCGCTCGTGCGCGTCGCGCTCCAGAACAACGCCACCCAAATTGTCGTCGGCAAATCGCGATCGCCACGGTGGCTCGATGCGCTGCGTGGTGGCAATCTTGCCGACCGCCTGCTGCGCACCAGTGGGCCCATCGACCTTTACGTCGTGCCGGCCGAACGGACCGCGGAAAAGCCGGCGCCGTGGTTCGACTGGCGGCCCGCCGCGCCCTCGCCCGCGCACGAATATGCCGAGACGCTCGGCGTGCTGGCTGCGCTTACGACCGCCTTCTGGTTTCTTACGCCATTCACTGGCTATCTCGCGATTGGCATGCTCTACCTGCTCGCTGTCATCGCCCTCAGCCTGCGCGTCGGCCGCGGCCCAGTGATCGCCGCGGGCGTGTTCAGCGCGCTCATCTGGGATTTCCTGTTCATCCCGCCGGTGTTCACATTTTACATCGGCAAGTTTGAGGACGGCGTGCTGTTCATCACCTATTTCGTGGTCGCACTGATTGCGGGCCATCTCACGGCGCGCATCCGCGCTCAGGAGCGCCACGAGCGGATGCGCGAGGACCGCGCGACCGCGCTCTTCCATCTTACGCAGGCGCTCAGCGCGGCCAGCACGCTTGACGATGCAGTGTTCGCCGCGCTCCGCCAAACCGATGCGCTCTTCGCCGCGCAGTCCGCACTGTTGCTCGGCAACGACGACCACGCCGGCCTCACGCCGCACTTCGCGGGCTCGTTCACGCTCGACGAAAAGGCACTAGGCGTCGCCGACTGGGTCTGGCGCAACCGCAAGAAAGCCGGCCGCTTCACCGACACGTTGCCTAGCGCGAAAGGTTTCTACGTCCCGCTCGTGCGCGAAAACACCGCCGTGGGCGTCCTCGTCGTGCGCGTGCCACCCGAGGCAACGCTCACCCTTGCGCAGCGGGACCTCATCGAGAGTTTCGCCACGCAACTCGCCCTGCTTGTCGAGAGCGAGTCGCTCCGGGCCGCGGGCGAGCGTGAAAAACTTCTCGCCGAGTCGGACAAACTTCACCGCGCCCTGCTCGACGGCGTGTCGCACGAATTAAAGACGCCGCTCGCCGTCTTGAGCGGCGCCGCTGAAAATCTCACAACCGCCGACGAGCCCACCCGCGCCGCGCTCACCACCGAAATCCGCACCGCCACCCGCCGCCTCACGCGCCTCGTCAACAACCTCCTCGACCAAACCCGCCTCGAATCCGGCGCGCTCAAGCCCCGGCTCGACTGGTGCGACGCCCACGATCTGGTCAACGCCGCCGTCGACGGCGTGCAGGACTCGCTCACCGGCCACCCGTTCGAGGCCGACATCCCCGCCGACGTCCCGCTCTTCCGCGCCGACGCCGCGCTCATGGAGCAGGTCATCGCCAACCTCCTCCTCAACGCCGCACTCCACACGCCCGCCGCCACGCCAATCTTTCTCACCGCCGGCGTCGACGGCTCCCGCGCCCGCGTCTTTTTCACCGTCGCCGACCGCGGGCCGGGTTTCCCGCTGGAGATGCGCGAGCGGCTGTTTCAGAAATTCCAGCGCGGCGACGCTGCCCGCGCCGGAGGCCTCGGTCTGGGGCTCTCGATCATCCGCGGTTTCGTCACCGCCCAGGGCGGTGAAATCGTGGTCGGCGAAAATCCCGGCGGCGGGGCGGTATTTACCATTTACCTTCCTTATGCGGCGCATGGTAAGGTGCCGACCGAATGAGCGAATTAGCGCACCAACCCGACATTCTAGTCATCGACGACGAGGTGCAAATCCGCCGCCTCCTGCGGCTCACTCTCGAGTCCGCTGGCTACCGGGTCCGCGAGGCGGAAACCGGAGCGCTCGGTCTCAACGAGGCGGCCGTGCAACGGCCCGACGCTGTCATCCTCGACCTGAGCCTGCCCGACATGGGCGGCCTCGAAGTGCTGCGGCATCTCCGCGAGTGGAGCCACCTGCCCGTCCTCATTCTCTCCGTGCGCGGCGAAGAAGCGGTGAAAATCGCCGCGCTCGACGCCGGCGCCGACGATTACCTGACCAAACCGTTTGGCGGCGGTGAGCTGCTGGCCCGCATGCGCGTGCTCCTCCGCCGGGCGCAACCCGCCGGCGAAGTCAGCGTCATGCGTTTCGGCGAGGTCGAGGTGGATTTTGCTAAGCGCACCGTCACCAAGGCCGGTGCCGACGCGCATCTGACGGTGAAGGAATACGCCCTGCTACGCCTGCTGCTCCAGCACCGCGGCAAAGTCGTCACGCATCGCCAGCTCCTGCGCGAAGTCTGGGGCCCCACGCATGAGCAGGACACGCATTACCTGCGCGTCCACATGGCCAACCTGCGCAAAAAACTGGAAGTCTCCGCCGGCCAGCCGGCGTTCTTGAAAACTGAGTCCGGCATCGGCTACCGCTTCACGAGTGCCGAGTGACCGTCGGCGGCCAGTGCTGCTTCAGCTTGGCGCGCACAAAGCGGACGCTTGCCGCGAGCTGCTCCATGCCATCAACGCCGTCCTCGATGCTCACCCAACTGTCGAAGCCCACGCTGCGCAGCGTGCTGAAGATGGCGTCGTAGTCGTTGAGGCCTTTGCCGATTTCGCCGTGGCTCAGGCGTTTCGCGTAGCCCTGCGAGCCGCCCTCCTCACGCCGGAGATCCTCCAGCGTGCCCGAAAGCAGAAATCGGTCGCTCGCGTGCATCGTCACCACGCGGTCCTTCACCCGCCGGAGCAGCTCCAGCGGATCGTCGCCCGCGAGGAACGCGTTGCTCGGGTCGTAGTTCACGCCGAAACGCGGGTGCCGGATGCGTCCCACCAGTTCGCAGAACACGTCCATCGTCTGCGCAAACTCCGGGTAGTCCCAGAAGTCGTCTTTGTAATGGTTCTCGATGATGAGCGTGACGCCGCACCGCTCCGCCTCGGGCAGACACGCCTCGATGTTCTCGACGACGATCTGCAGGCCGCGGTCCTTCGTCAGCTCCGGCCGGCGCTGGCCGGAAAGCACGCGGCAGTAGCCCGCGCCCAGAGTCGCCGCCATCCGAATCCAGTTTTTCTCCTTCTCGATTTCGCGTCGGCGCAGCTCCGGCTCCGGCTGTGAAAAATCCGGCGAGCAGCACAGCATGGGGATGATCAGGCCCGCACTTTCCGCCGTCCGCCGCGCCGACGCCCAGCCCGCTGGCTCAGCCAGTTCGTAAAACCCGCTGTAGTATTCGAGCCCGTCAAGCCCCAACGGCGCCGCGTGGTCCACCCACTCGCGCAGCGTCATCCCACCTTGGCACAGCGGTCGGATGCAGCCCTTGGGAAACGCCGCGAGCTTCGGCATGGTCAGGTTTTGGCTGGGTTGCGGCCGTAAATGGAAAACTGCTCCAGCTCCATGACGCTGCCGGAAATCGGCTTCGACTCGTCGCTCAGCCAAAATACCGCCCCCGCCGCAATCGTCTCGGTCTTGATCAGCCGTCCCGAGGGCGCGTAGGCCGCCGGCACCTTCTCAGGCCAATCGGCCGGCAAACCCTCGGCCACCTGCTTCGCATACTCGTTGTCGGAGAGCACCCAGCCGACGTTGAAATGCGTGAAACGCACCTTGTCGGTGGCGTGAGCGTTGGCGAGGTTGCGCGAGAGCGTCTGGAGCGCGCCCTTCGAGGTGGCGTAATGCAGAAACGTGGGCTCGCCGCTGTGCGCGTTGATCGAGCCGATGTTCAGCACGCAGCCCTCGTTGGCTTTCAACTGCGAAAACGCCGCCTGAATGAGAAACAACGGTGCGCGCACGTTGACGGCCATCGTGTAGTCAAACGCCTCCACCGTGGCCGTGTGAAGGGTCGTGCGCGGGACGATCGCGGCATTATTCACAATGCAGTCGATCCGCCCGAACGCCTTCATCGTGGCCTCCACGATCCTCGCGGGGCTGGCCGGGTCCGACAAATCGTCGAGGTGCAACACGGCCGCGGAGCCAAGTTTCGCCACCACGGCCTCGCCGTGTGCCCGGTCGCGCCCGTGGACGAGGACGCGCGCGCCCTCGGTGACGCAGCGTTCGGCGATCGCACGCCCGATCCCTGTCGTGCTGCCAGTGACGATGATGACTTTGTCGCGCAGTCTCATGGGAAAGCCTCCGGTTCAAATCGGCTTCAACACAGCTTTCACAATCTCGCCGCTGTGCATTTTCTCGAACGCCTCGTGCCACGCCTCCAGTCCCCAGACGCCACCCGTGATCGGGCGCACGTCAAGCTGGCCCGAGGCGAGCAGCGCGAGCACGCGCTCCCACACCGACCAGTTGTGGCTGAAGCTGCCCTGTAGCGTGATGTTCTTCTGCACGAGCGGATCGAGGGAGAAATTCAGCGGCTGCGGGCCCCAGCCCACCTTGGTGATCCAACCGGCCGGCCGCACCAGTTCCAGCGCAATTTTCAGCGCGGCCGAGACGCCCGCGGCGTCGATCACGCTGTCCGCGCCAAGCCCGTCGCGTTGCCTCGCCCACCCGGACGCATCACCAATGATCACCTCGCAACCGTAGGCTTTCGCGATCTCTAGCCGTGCGCGGTCACGTTCGAGTCCGACTAACGCCACCTGCGCCCCGGCGAGCCGCGCCATCGCCGCGCAGAGAATTCCAATCGGCCCCGGCCCGAGCACGATCACGCGGTCACCAGGATGAATGTGGGCGTTGTTGACCACGGCGTTGTAGGCCACGCAACACGGCTCGGTCAGCGCCGCGTGCTCTATTGCCAGTCCGTCCGGCACGCGGTGCAGGCAGCGCGCCGGCACGCGCACGAAGCGTGTCATCGCGCCATCGACACCGTAGCCGAAACCCTTTCGCGTCGGATCGAGATTGTAGAGTCCCGCGCGGCTGAGCGGGCTGTTTGGGTCGATCACCGCCGCCGTCTCGCTCACTACGCGGTCGCCCTCGGACCAGTTTTTCACCGCGCTGCCAAGCGTCGCGATGCGTCCGCCAAATTCGTGGCCGAGCACGACGGGATAGTTCACCTTCCAACTGTGCGAACTCGTCCACTGGTGCAGGTCGCTGCCGCACACACCGACGGCCTCGACCGCGAGAATCACGTCCTCCGGACCTGGCTCGGGCCGGGCGAATTCACGCAGCTCGACGCTGTGGGGCTCGGGGGCATAGTTGACGACCGCAGGATTTTTCATGGGGAAGATTTCCCGACCGGCACGTCGCCGTAGCCGTGCACGCACTCACAGATGAGGCGCAGCGTGCCCTCGAGGTTGCCGTCCGCCGTGCGGAACGAATCCGCATCCACCGCCAGTGGTGCGCCGATCACCACGAGTGGCGCGCCATACTCGGGCGTCCGCACCGCCTGCTCGAGCGTCAGGCCGCCGACCGCCTGCACCGGCACTTTCACAGCTGCGACCACCTCGCGCAACTGGTCGAGCGGACTCGGCATCCGCCGACCACTCGCCGCAATCCCGCGGCGCTCGTCGTAGCCGATGTGGTGGATTACGAAATCGCAACCGAGGTCCTCGATGAAACACGCGCCGGCCACCATGTCGGGACAGCCCAGGTTGTCGCCCATCACCTTCACGCCGTAGTCGCGACCAGCCTTGACGACGCACTTGAGCGTCTCCTCGTGGGCCCGCGCCATCACGACCACGTGCGTTGCGCCGGCCTTCGCCATCATCTCCGCCTCGAGGTAGCCGCCGTCCATCGTTTTCAAATCCGCCACGATCGACACGCCGGGAAACCGCTCGCGCAGCGCCCGCACGCCATGCATTCCCTCCGCGATGATGAACGGCGTGCCCGCCTCCAGCCAGTCGACGCCCGCGCGCCGGGCGAGGGTAGCAGTGGTCAGGGCTTCGTTGATGTCAGTGAGATCCAGAGAAATCTGAACGACCGGGCGCATGGGGAAAGTGCCCCACTGTTGGGTGAGGCGGCACCAGCGTCAACGCTGACGCTCGGCTCCATGTAGGACACACCAGTGGGCAACAAAGGACGACTCGACGGCGCCGCGCTCGCGCCGGAAATCACGGCCTCACATCGAACCAGAACGGCACGAACGTCTCGCGGCCGCCGAGGTTGACCTGCGCCCAGATCACGTAGCGACCGGCCCGCGGAATCATGACCTTGAAATTCAACTCCCACCGCTTCGCGTCCGGCGGCTGGCTGAGATCGGTCTCCATCGGGTGCAGATGGGCAAAACCACTGCGCGCATCGTCAAACGCCACCAGATGCGCGTAGGCGCCCATCACCGGCGCCAGCGACACCATGCCGCTATCGGCCCGCGCGATAGACAGTTTCAGATAAGTCGGACAGCTCGCTGACACCGGGAGCACGGCGGGCGTCAGCGCGAAACGAAACCCGTCGCGCTCCACGACCCACGAAGTTTCGTGTTCCATTACCATCGTGTGACCCGCCGGCAGACCCGGCGGACCGACCTGCCAGTCAGCCGACGCGTAGAGCCCGCGGGCCGTCGCCACTGGCGTGAAGTCCGCGAAAATCCTGTAGGTCCCCTCGCGATGCGGCGTGAAGGAAAACGTCCATTCGCCCGGACTGTGACCCGGCTCGGGATGGACATGCTGGTAATCGTCGAGCCACGGATCGATGAGCAGGAGGTGCAGTTTCCGGGTATGCGTGACCAGCAGATCCTCGGGCGCGACGTTCTTGCCGCTCGATGTCCGCAACCGGAGCGTAATTTGAGCCGGGACATTCACGCGCCCCGCGCCACCGTCACTGGCGAGGGTCATGGCGACCGGCGAGGCTACGGCGACAACCGGGATGAACTGCGGGCTCAGCGGGTCGCAGAGATCGATCGGCGTTTTCGCCGTCACCCGAAAATCCATGTGGCTCAGGTTCGTGCCCGTCGGCAGCCAGCGCAGCAGCGTAAAGATGCCGACGGCGACGACGGTAATGAAAGCGATCTGCCTACGTTGGGATGCGTCCGCCGGCTTCATCGCCTCATTTTCTCCACGAAGTCCGCTGGCTCCCACGCGCTGCCGTCGGCGCGATGGATAATGCGGCCGCTTTCGTCGATCAACAGGGTGGTCAACGTGTGTTTCAGAATGCCACCGTCGAATTCGGCGATCACGCCGAACTGTGCCAGCAAGTCTTTGATGGCGCTCTCAGGGCCGGTAAGAAACGAGAAATTGCTGGTATCGATCCCGCGAGCGGCGGCGTAATCCTTCAACACTCCCGGCGTGTCGTAAGTCGGGTCGAGCGTGATGGACACCAGTTCGAGGTTCTTCACGCCGGACTCTCGGGCGAGTTTCTGCGTGGCCATCATCTTCGCCGTCGAAAGCGGACACATCGTCGCCACCGGGCAGCGCGAGAAAATGAAATTGAGCATGACCTGCTTCCCCTGAAACCGCGCACTCGCAACCATCCGCCCTTCCTGGTCAAACAGCGCGAAGTTGGGAATCTGTTCGCCCACCTCGCGGTAGGCGGATTTGCCACGGATAATGGTGTCCTGCCGGAGCGCCTTGGCCTGGGCCGCGATGGCCGCTGCAGTGGCGCGGTCGTCGGGCCAGATTTTCTCCAGCCGCCAGTCGCTTTTGTCGGAAGGAATAAGCTCGGCACGGATGCGCTGCCCTGGCTTGGCCAGCGCGGCGTCGCCCGCTGACACGGCAAATTCCATTGTCATCGCCGGCATCAGATTCGGAATCGGATCATGGCGGACAACTAGCATGTGGCGCGCAGCATCTGCCGAAATCACTTCGCCCGTCAGAGAGTAGTGTTTCTCCATCGGCTCCTGGCGGCTGGCTGTGCGATCTGCCCGCCCACAGGCGGCCATCGCCAGCAACAGGGCGGCGCCCACCAAAAGAGCGAAGACATAAGATTTCATCGCACTACGGATTCGCCGCTGGAAAAAATTGTCAAAGGGTTTGCGGATGGCAGCAAGCCCGCTACTTCTGCCGAGCCTTGTCTTCATGAGTCTTCTTTCCACCTCCGACCGGACTTCCAATCACAAACCCGCGCTCGCGCTCTTCGCCGCGTTCGGCGCCGCCTGGGTTTTCCTGCTCGTGACGCTCGGCGCCTTCACCACCAGCATCGGTGCGGGCATGGCGTTCCCCGACTGGCCACTTTCCAACGGCTCCCTTAACCCCAAGGGCTGGCTGGACAACCTCGCCATGTTTGCCGAGCACTCACACCGGCTTAGCGCTGGAATAATGAGCACGGTGACCATTATCCTCGCCGTGTGGTTGTGGCGCACCGAGTCGCGCCGTTGGCTGCGGCGGCTGGCAATTTTCGCCGTGGCGCTCGTCCTGGCACAGGCGCTTGTCGGGGGGCTGCGCGTGCTCTTCGATCACCTGCAAGTAGAGATGGTCAACACCAGTCTCGGCCGGCTCTTTGCAATGCTCCACGCCTGCCTCGCGCAATTGTTCGCCTGCACGCTGATCGCCATCGCAGTGTCCTGCACACGGGGCTGGATCAAGGGCGGCCCGAGCGTCGGCGACGGGGTGCGCCGCGCCGGCGTGATTTGCTGCAACCTGCTTTTCCTCCAGCTCGCCATCGCCGCCGTTATGCGGCACAGCTTCGCCGGCCTCGCCATCCCCACGTTTCCCTTCTCGACTCCCGAGGGCGGACTGTTGCCCGCCATCTGGAGTTTTCCTGTGACTATTCACTTCGCCCACCGCGTGATGGCTGCCGTGCTCGCCGGAGCGCTGCTCTGGTTTGCCGTCCGCATCTACCTCGACCGCCACGCCTCGCTGGGCCTGCGCTTGGGCGCATCCGCGCTGGTCACCCTGCTCGCGCTTCAGATTTTTCTCGGTGCGAAAATCATCTGGACCTACCGCTCGGCCGAAATGACGACCGGGCATGTGCTGATCAGCGCCTTCACGCTCGCCGCTGCATTCTGGCTCACTTGGGTCGCGCACCGGGATGAGATTGAGGCAAAATTCACCGCATGAACGATCCCGCTCCCGTCGCGCCCCCTCGTTTTGGTGACTACCTCGAACTCACAAAGCCGAGGCTCAGCCTCCTGTCCGTGCTCACGGCCTTGGTCGGCTATGCTGCGGCGCGTCCGCCAGGCGACCCGTTGAAATTGTTCTGCCTCGTCGTCGGCACTTCCCTCGCTGCCGCCGGTGTCGCCACGTTGAACCAGTGGCTGGAGCAGGACACCGACGCGCTGATGAAACGCACCGCGCAGCGACCCATTCCGACCGGCAAGGTTCCGACCGGCTCCGCTTTCGTGCTCGGCATGTTGCTGTGCATCGCGGCGCTCTTTTTGCTGTTTGCGCGGGTCAACCCCCTCGCCGCCCTCTTCACCCTGCTCACGATCATCTCCTATCTCTGCTGGTATACTCCCGCCAAACGCTGGTCGCGCTGGAGCACGGAGATCGGCGCCATTGCCGGTGCGTTTCCCCCACTCATCGGCTGGGCGGCGGGCGAAGGCCGCGTGTCGGCGCTGGGCTGGATCCTCTTCGCCGTGCTGTTTTTCTGGCAGGTGCCGCATTTCATGGCGGTGGCCTGGACCTACCGCGCCGACTACGCCGGCGTGAATTTTCCCATGCTCTCTGTCCTTGACCAGTCGGGTGCGTGGGTCTCCGGCTGGTCGCTCGTCAACACCGCCGCCCTCGTGCTCGTCACGTTCCTCCCGGCCTGGCTGGGGCTCGCGAGCTGGTATTATTTCGGCGTCGCAGCGGCTGGAGGCGGTTGGTTTCTCTGGCGCGCGGCGCGGTTTCTGCGCACCGAGGGTCGCGACAAGGCAGCGCGCCAGCTCTTTTTCACTTCGATCGGCTATCTGCCCCTAGTGCTCGGCGCCCTCGTCGCCGACCGGCTTGTTTTCGCCCCATGACCATCCAAGACATTCCCTCGATTAACGCCGCGCTCAACGCTTTCGCCACCGCGCTGATTACCGCGGGCTTCATCCTCGTCAAAACTGGCCGCAAGGAGGCGCACCGCAAAGTCATGCTCTCCGCCACCGCGGTCTCGGCGGTGTTCCTTGTCGGCTACGTGACGCACAAGATCCTCGTTCACGGTATGCACACGCCCTTCGGCGGCACCGGCGCGATCCGCCCCGTATATTTCACCATGCTTGTCTCGCACATCATCCTCGCGATGAGCATCGCCTACCTCGTGCCGCGGACGTTTCTCTTTGCCATCCGCGGCAACATCGAGCGCCACAGGGCTTGGGCCCGGTGGACATTTCCCATCTGGTATTACGTGTCCGTGACCGGCGTGCTGGTGTATTTCTTCCTCTACCGCTGGTGGCCGGCGGCCAAATAGTAGCCGGGTGCTCGGCCCGGCTTGCCTTGAAACCTATCCCGGCGCGTGGGATTACTTGACGACGAGCACGCCCTTCATCCCAACCTGGAAGTGTGCCGGGAAGCTGCACAGAAACAAATATTCACCCGGCTGCATCGGCGCCTTGAACGTGATTTCACCCGACTTCCGCGGCCCCTGCAACGGAATGTGCGCGAGCACGTCGCCCGCCCGGTCGGCCGGGAAATAATCGGTGTCCTTGGCAAGTATCGCCGCCGCAGAATAGCCCGCCGCATCGACCCCGCCCTTGAGGAGAATCCAGTTGTGCCCCATGACCTCCTTCGGCTGTGTGCCGATGTTGGTCAGGATGACTTTGATCTCTTCGCCAGGCTTGGCCTCGATCGTGGACAGACTGAATTTCATGTTGTCGCCCGCGGTGATTTCCACGGTGCGCGTCCCAGCTTGGGGCGCAGTCGTGGCCACGGCGGTGGACAAATCCCCCTTCTGGCCGCAACCAGCAGTAATGAGCGCAAAAAGTGCGAGAGTGAGGCGGAGACTGGATTTCATACGTCTAATATTCTTGGCACAACCTCTGCGTCGGGCAAACGCAAAGCCATGATTTCTCCTGCCCTCAGGCCTTCGCCACCGCGCGAAACTGCCTTTCGCCGCCCAAACACTGGCAATAGATGCGCACTTTCCGGCAAAAAACGCGGATTCTGACTTGAAATACCGGGACTTACCCGGACTCTGACGGCGGAACGCTCGCGGACATCGCGGCCTCCTTTTTTTTCCACAGACTGCACCAATGCGTTTGACCTTCCTTCCCACCACGATCGCCCACTGGGCGCGCGCCGCGATGGCGTTTGGCACCGTCGCCATCTCCTCGGGCTGCAACCTCAATTTCTGGAAGATGGATGGCCCCCAGTCTACCATCAACGTCGCCGGCCCCGTCGCGCGCTCCCAGCTCCAAGTATTCTACGTCACCTGCTGGGTGACGCTAGCGATTTTCGTTATCGTCGCCTCCGTGCTCGCCTACGCGACGCTGAAGTTCAAAGCCCGCAGCGAAGCCGACGCTCACGCCGAGCCCCCGGCGCAGTCCCATGGCAATCCCCTGATCGAACTCGGCCTCATCGGCGCCTCCGTGTTCGCCCTTGTCATCATCGCCGTGCCCACCCTCAAGGCCATCTGGTTCACCTATGATGTGCCCGCCGAGGAAAAAGCCAACACCTACACGGTCAATGCCACCGCCTATCAATGGTGGTTCAAGTTCGACTACCCTTCCGAACAAATCGCCGGCGTCGGCCCGCTCACCGCCAGCAACGAACTGGTCATACCCGCCGGCCGCCCCGTGCGCATCGACCTCCGCACGATGGACGTGATCCACAGCTTCTGGATTCCCAAGCTCGCGGGCAAAGTCGACATGATCCCGAACCGCGGCAACGCCATCTGGCTCGAAGCCGACGCTCCCGGCTATTTCTGGGGCCAGTGCGCCGAATTCTGCGGAGACCCGCATGCCATCATGCGCTTCCGCGTGATCGCACTCGGGCCTCAGGAATTCTACGACTGGGTCAACCGCGAGCTTGCCCCCGCCCGCCAAGTCGTCCCGTCCGCCTCTACCGCGCCGTTTACCACCCACACCTTCAAGACCGATTGGATGCGCAACCAATACGGCTACACCGGCAAATATGACGCCGACCCGCTCCAATCCTGGCGCGAAAAACAGGAGCCCGAGCCCGGCGAAAACCCCGCGCTCATCGCCCAAGGCCGCCGCCTCTTCCAGTCGAAGACGTGCATCACCTGCCACACCATCCGCGGCCACGAGGGAACCGGCGCCGTCGCGCCTGATCTCACGCACGTCGGCTCCCGCACAACAATTGTCGCCGGCCTGCTCGAAAACAACACCGACCAGCTCCGCCGCTGGATTCACAACCCCGACTCCGTGAAACCAGGCAACAAGATGTATCTCGGCCTCGGCGGCATGCCGGGCTACCTGAAGAAGGACGACCAAGGCGCCTGGGTGCCAAACATCACCCTCACCGCCGACGACGAGACAGCCCTCGTCGCCTACCTCCAAAGCCTGAAATAAATCCCTCTCATGGACGCCTCGGCCCATTCCTCTGATCTCACCCCCGGCGCCTCCGCGCCACACCAGCCCTATGTGCTCTGGCGCCCCACCGCCAAGACCGGCCTCATGAGCTGGCTCACGACGGTGGACCACAAGCGCATCGGGTTTCTCTACGGTCTCTTCGCGCTGTTCTTCTTCCTCGTCGGCGGTTGCGAGGCCTTGCTGATCCGCCTCCAGCTCGCCGTGCCCAACAACAACGTCCTCAGCGCGCACGAATACAGCGCGATGTTCACCATGCACGGCACTACGATGATCTTCCTCGCCGTTATGCCGCTTGGCGCCGCTTTCTTCAACTTCATCATGCCGCTCCAGATCGGCGCGCGCGATGTCGCCTTCCCGCGCCTCAACGCCTTCTCGCTTTGGACCTTCGTCGCCGGCGCTATCATCCTCAACGTCGGCTGGTTTCTCCCCGATGGCCCGCCCAACGCCACCTGGGTCGGCTACGCCCCCCTCACCTCGCGCACTTTCATGCCCGGCCACTCCGTCGATTTCTGGGTGCTCGGCCTCCAGCTCCTCGGCGCCGCCTCCATCGCCGCCGCCCTTAACTTCATCGTCACCATCATCAACCTCCGCGCCCCCGGCATGACGATGATGCGCCTCCCGGTCTTCACCTGGATGACCCTCATCACCTCGTTCCTCATCATCCTCTCCTTCCCGGCCATCACTATTGCGCTCGTCGAGCTGCTGATGGACCGCACCTTTGGCACCAACTTCTTTGAGGTGTCCAACGGTGGCATGCCGATCCTCTGGCAGCACCTCTTTTGGATCTTCGGTCATCCCGAAGTTTACATCCTGATTTTGCCCGCGATGGGCATCGTTTCCGAAATTCTCCCCACCTTCTCGCGCAAGCCACTCTTCGGCTACCCAATCGTCGTCTTCTCGGGCGCGAGCATCGGCTTCCTCGGCTTCGCCGTGTGGAGCCACCACATGTTCACCACCGGCATGGGCACGGTTGCGACCGCCGCCTTCGCCCTCGCCACCATGGCCATCGCGGTCCCCACCGGCGTAAAAATCTTCAACTGGATCGGCACCCTCTGGGGCGGCCACCTCCAGATGCGCACCCCCATGATGTTCGCCCTCGGCTTTATCTGGATGTTCATGATCGGCGGCTTCTCCGGCGTCATGCATTCCGCCGCGCCGGCCGACGCCCAGCAGCAGGACAGCTATTTCGTCGTCGCCCATTTTCACTACGTGCTGATCGGCGGTTCGATCTTCGCCCTGCTCGCCGGCATCCACTACTGGTTCCCGCTCATGTTCGGCCGCCAAGTCAGCGAATTCTGGGGCAAGCTCTCCTTCTGGATCATCTTCGTCGGCTTCAACGTCACGTTCTTCCCGATGCATTTCCTCGGCCTGAACGGCATGCCCCGCCGCACCTTCACCTACGATTCCAACATGGGCTGGAACACCGCCAACCTCATCTCCACCGTCGGCGCCTTCACCCTTGGCGTCGGCATTGCGCTCTACTTTGCGGTGGTCATTTACACCTACATCAAGGGCAAGACGGTCGGCCGCGATCCATGGGATGCGCGCACCCTTGAGTGGTCGATACCGAATCCGCCGCCCGAGTATAATTTTCTCGTCACTCCCACCATCCACGCACGCGACGCCTTCTGGTATGAAAAACACCACCAGGCCGAGATCGCACAGGAAAAGACCGCGCACGCCCAGGCCGAGTCTGCGCACGGCGGCATCCACATGCCGCACCAGTCGATCTGGCCGCTGATCGCCAGTCTCGGCGCGCTCATCGGCGCCTTTGGCGCAGTCTATCATAATTTGCCCGTGGCCCTAGTCGGCGGCGTGGTCTTGCTCGCCGGCATTTACCTCTGGTCCCTCGAAGGCGTCGATGGCTACCACCTGCACCTCGACGCCGATGGCAATCCTGTCGAAGACCCGTCTGCCCACCACTGATCCCCCGCCCCTTTTCCCTCCATCATGAGCAGCCACGCCGCCACCGGCACCATCGATCACCACCACGATCCCTCCACCTCGACGGGCATCCCGAACAAGAAGCTCCTCATGTGGGCTTTCCTCGCGTCGGACTGCATGTTCTTCGGCGCGCTGATCTCCACGCACCTCATCTACCGGCTTCACCCGCCGTCCGACTCCCTCTCGCCTAAAGCTGTATTCGACATCCCGCTGACCTCATTCTCGACGTTCATACTCCTGATGTCGTCGCTGATGATGGCGCTCGCCGTCAACGCCATCCAGAAGGGCAACCTCAAGAGCCTTCGCCTCTCGCTGCTCATGACGATGTTCTTCGGCGCGATCTTCCTCGGCTGCCAGGTTTACGAGTTCAACAACTTCGTCTTCGAGAAACACCTCACGATCACGAACAGTATCCTCGGCACGACCTTCTTCACACTCACCGGCACGCACGGCACGCATGTGGCCATTGGCGTCCTGTGGCTCGGGCTCATGTATGTGCGCTCCTACAAGCCCACCGGCTCCTCTGTAGGCGGCCATCCCTGGGCAAACAACCTCCTCCACGTCGCCGCCCTTGTCGGCACCCTCGTGCTCGTCGTGAAATTCGTGATCGAACTCGTCTGGTCGCTCCAGGGCTTCAACGGCTATGCGATGGCCAGCTTCTACGGCCGCGAGTTTCTCACCCTTGCCGGCACCTTGGTGTGCCTCGGCGGCTGCTTCTGGTTCGCCCGCCCGGCCGGCACTGTCGACTTCGGCGAACGCAACGCCATCGACGTCGAGTCCATGGGCCTCTACTGGCACTTCGTTGACATCGTCTGGATCGTCATCTTCACCGCCGTTTACCTCCTCGAATACGTCTGACCTCCCATGAGCGACTCCCCTATCACGCCGGCCCACGAGCACGGACTCGAGGAAAGCAAGTTCTGGATCTACGTGCAAATTGCTATGCTCCTCGCCGTCATCACCGGCGTCGAGATCGTCGGCGTCTACCTGCCCTTCGCGAAGACTCTCATCGTCACCTCCCTCATCGTCCTCTCGGCCGTGAAGTTCCTATTCGTCATTTTCATCTTCATGCATCTGCGGTGGGACAAAGCCTTCTGCACGATCCTGTTTTTCATCGGGCTCATTCTGGCCGGCGGCACGATGTGGGCCCTGCTCAAACTCTTCGGCGCCGATGCTAGCCGCCCTCTCACCGCCGCGCGCAACGACTCCCCACCCGCTCTCACCCTGCCGGCCTGAGCAGGCATAGCCAAGGTCCTTGCGCTTGACACGACGGTCAGCAGGCCGCCGTTTTCTTATCCCATGATCGACTGGCGGCACTGGCACAACGAACCCTTCCTCATCGGCGGGCTTGTCCTCCTCGGCTGGCTGTGGGCGATCCTCGCCGGTCCCATGCGCGGGAGACTTGCTCCAGATCAGCCTTTCCCCCGCGGGCATGCGTGGCGGTTTTACTCGTCGCTGGTGATCTTCTACCTCGCGGTCGGCTCACCGCTGGACCAGATCGGCGAGCGGTTCCTGTTCAGCGTGCACATGCTCCAGCACCTAATTCTGGTCTATCCCGCAGCGATTCTGTTTCTGCTGGGGCTGCCGGACTGGATGGTTGAACCCGCGCTGGCGCCCGTGGCGAAGCAAGGGCTCCTGCGGCGGCTTTTTCGCCCGCTGGGGTGCGGACTGGTCTATACGCTCGTCATCTCCCTCTGGCACATGCCGTATCTCTACGACTGGGCGCTGCAGGACAAACTGGTGCATGTGCTCGAGCATCTGATGTTTTTCGGCGCGGCGCTGTTCTACTGGTGGCCGATGCTCAGCCCCTCGCGGGCACTCCCGCCGATCAGTTATGCCGGCCAGATGATCTATTTTTTCCTCATACTGATCGCGATGACGCCGGTGTTCGCCTATATCACGTTTTCCGACGACATCCTCTATCCGACCTATGAATATGCGCCGAGGCTGTTCGCGGGTTTCTCGCCTGCCGACGACCAGTTGCTGGCAGGCGTGGGGATGAAGATCACAGGGATGCTCGTGGCGATTTCCGCTTTCGGCGTGGCGTTTTTCCGCTGGTTTCAGGCCGGCCAGCAGGCCGACGGCGTGAAGTGAATGGTGAAGGAGTCCTCAAGGCGCGCAAACCGATGTCTGCAGGCCGGGATAGTCGAGCGTCGCGAAGTGGTCCGCGTAGTTCTCCGCGCGGCGGATGATCCGGAACTGCGTGCCGCCCGACCAGAGAACTTCGGCCGAGCGCAGCTTGCCGTTGTAATTGAAACCCATGGCATGGCCGTGGGCCCCGGTGTCGTGGATCACGACCAAGTCGCCGACGGCGGGGTCGGCGATTTCACGGTCGATGGCGAACTTGTCGTTGTTTTCACAGAGCGAGCCGGTGACATCGTAGGTTTTTCGCGGACCGCCTTCGCGGGCAGGAACGGTGATATGATGGTAGGAACCATACATGCCCGGGCGCATGAGGTTGGCCATGCACGCGTCGAGGCCAACATAGTCCTTGTAAGTCGCCTTCTTGTGGAGGACGCGGCTGACGAGGTAGCCGTAGGGCCCGGTGATCATACGGCCGCACTCCATCGTGATGCGCAGCGGGTCGAGCCCCGCCGGACGGATTGTCCGCTCGTAGGCGCCGCGGATGCTGGCACTCAGGTTCACCAGATCGACGACGGTCTGGTCGGGCCGATAGGGAATGCCGATGCCACCGCCGAGGTTGACGAATTCGAGGTGGATGCCGAGTTCGCGGTGCAGTTCCACGGCGAGGTCAAAGAGCATCTGCGCCGTCTCCAAGAAATAGGCGGGGCTGAGTTCGTTGGAGGCGACCATCGTGTGCAGGCCGAAGCGCTTCACCCCGCGGTCGCGGGCAAGGCGGTAACCCTCGAAGAGTTGCAGTCGGGTGAATCCGTATTTGGCCTCCTCTGGTTTGCCGATGATGGCGTTGCCCGCCTTGAGCAGACCGGGATTGAACCGAAAGCAGAGGACCGACGGCAGCCGCCCTCCCAGCGCTTGCTCGAGAAATGGCAGGTGGCGGATGTCGTCGAGATTGATGATGGCGCCCAGTTCGCATGCGGCCCGGAATTCGTTGGCGGGCGTGTCATTCGACGTGAACATGATGTTCTCGCCCGTGATGCCCGTCGCTTTGCACAGGAGCAGCTCCGCCATCGACGAGCAATCGCCGCCGAGTCCTTCCTCGCGAAGGAGGTTGAGAATGTGCGGGTTGGGCAGCGCCTTGACCGCGAAGTAGTTTTTGAAGCCGCCCGGCACCCACGAAAACGCCGAGTAAAACTCGCGGGCGTTGCGGCGCATCGCCGCCTCGTCGTAGAGGTGGAAGGGCGTCGGCACGGCGGCGACGATAGTTTCCAACTGGGCTTGGGTGAAAGGCAGGGACTTGTCGGTCATAGCGCGGATAAACGGCGGTCAAAGACACCCAACATTCCCGCCGAGTCAACGAACGAGCGCGCTAAAACACAGAAGGAGTGCGACCATGGGCCGCACCCCGTCGCGCATAGCAGCAGATGTGCCTTAACTATTGCACCGGGGCCGCTGGAATCAAGTCATCCAGCCGGTCGGTTTCCGTGCCGACGTCGGCAAAGAGCCAAGTCGAGAGGTAGCGTTCGCTACTGGAGGGAATGATCGCGACGATCTGCTTGCCTTTGTTTTCGGGACGTTTCGCGAGCTGGATCGCAGCCCAGACAGCGGCACCGGAGGAGATGCCGATCGGAATGCCGTCGAGCTGGTTGACCTGTTTCGAGATAGGGCCGGAATCTGCTTCCTTCACGCGGATGACTTCATCGTAAATTTTCGTGTTCAGCACGCCGGGGATAAAGCCGGCGCCGATGCCCTGCAGCTTGTGCGGACCTGGCGCGCCGCCGGAGAGGACGGGCGAGGCGTCGGGCTCGACCGCGATAATCTTCACGCCGGGCTTCTTGGCCTTAAGCACTTCGCCAACGCCGGTGATAGTGCCGCCGGTGCCGATGCCAGAGACGACGAAGTCCACCTTGCCGTCGGTATCGCGCCAGATTTCCTCGGCGGTCGTCTTGCGGTGGATGGCGGGATTGGCGGGATTCGTGAACTGCTGCAGAATGATGCTGTTCGGGATCTGCTTCTGTAGCTCCTCAGCCTTGGCAATCGCGCCCTTCATGCCCTTCGGCCCCTCGGTGAGGACGAGACGAGCGCCGAGCACCTTGAGGAGCTTGCGGCGCTCGGTGCTCATCGTCTCCGGCATGGTGAGGATGAGCTTGAGGCCCTTCGCGGCGGCGACGAAGGCCAGCGCGATGCCGGTGTTGCCGCTTGTCGGCTCGATGAGGACGGTCGAAGCGTTGATCTTGCCGCTCTTGATGGCGTCGTCGATCATCGCGAACCCGATGCGGTCCTTGACGCTCGAAAGCGGGTTGAAGAACTCCAGTTTGAGCAGGATCTCCGCCTGCGCGCCGTGGGCGGCCGCGGTGCGGTTGAGGCGCACGAGCGGCGTGTTGCCGATGGTTTCAGTGATGTCGTTATGGATTTTAGCCATGTTATTTCGTGGGTTTGAGTTTGACTGGTTGAACGGGTCGAACGCGGTGGGAAACCGCGGATCAAAAAAATTCAGATCGCGTAGTCCTCGGCGAAGCAGCGGATTTGGCGTGGACGGAGAAGCACGAGGCTGTTGATCCGCAAGTCCAGCCGGACGAGTTCGGCGCGCGAGATCTCGGCGTCGACGGTCGCGCGATTTTCCACCTGCTCCAGCGTGAGCCGCGCCTGCGGACCGGCGGCATGAATGTAGCGCAGCACAGCGGGGATGCCGGGGGCTCCGGTCTCATGCGGGACGACCTCGATATCGTGGGGTCGGACATAGATGTGCCCGCCCGCCTGCAGGGCCGACAGACTGGATGGAGTTCCACTGTTGGCGAGAGACTTTGCCTGGAGCACGTTGACGTTGCCGAGAAATTCGTAAACGAACGGCGTAGCCGGCCGGTCGTAGACCTCCTGCGGGGAGCCGACCTGCTCGATTTTGGCCTGGTTCATCACCACCACTTCATCAGCGATTTCCAGAGCTTCCTCCTGGTCGTGGGTGACAAACAAAGTGGTCAGATGAATCCCTTCGTGGAACTGCCGCAACCACCTCCGTAGTTCCTTGCGGACCTTGGCGTCGAGCGCGCCAAAAGGCTCGTCGAGCAAAAGAACCTTGGGCTCGACCGCGAGCGCCCGGGCGAGCGCTATGCGCTGGCGCTGGCCGCCGGAAAGCTGATGTGGAAAACGCTCCGCCAGGTTTTCGAGCTGGACGAGCTTGAGGAGCTTATGAACGCGGTCGGTGATCTCGGCCTGCGGCGGGCGGTTGTGACGGCGCACCCGCAGGCCGAAGGCGATGTTCGCGAATACGGTCATGTGCCGGAAGAGCGCGTAATGCTGAAACACAAAGCCTACCTTGCGTTTGCCGGCGGGCACGTTGGTCACATCCTCGCCATGGAATTGAATCTGACCGCTGCCAGGGTCGGCATACTCCAGCCCGGCGATGATCCGGAGCAGCGTCGTCTTGCCGGAACCGGACGGACCGAGCAGAGCGGTAAGCTTACCGCTCTTCACCGCCAAGCTCACGTCGGCGAGCGCGGTGTAGTGACCAAAGGTCTTGCGGATGTTATGGACTTGGACGCTCATGGAAATCAGGCGCCTCCTTTCTTCGCCCGCCATTCCACCAAGCTCTTGAGTAGCAGAGTCAGCAAGGCGAGCAGCGCCAGAAGCGAAGAAACAGCGAAGGCGGCAACAAAGTTGTATTCGTTATAGAGAATTTCAACATGCAGCGGCAGGGTGTTGGTCTCGCCGCGGATGTGACCGCTCACGACCGAGACGGCGCCGAACTCGCCCATCGCCCGGGCGTTGCAGAGGATGACGCCGTAGAAGAGGCCCCATTTGATGTTGGGCACCGTCACGCGCCAGAAAGTCTGCCAGCCGCTCGCCCCAAGAGTGAGCGCCGCATATTCCTCGTCGTTGCCCTGTGCCTGCATGAGCGGGATCAGTTCTCGGGCCACAAAGGGAAAGGTCACGAAAATGGTCGCCAGCACGATGCCCGGCACAGCGAAGATGATCCGGATGTCCTGTGCGTTGAACCACGCGCCAAACCACGGATGGTCGCCGGCTCCGAGATAAGGGCCGAACCAGCCCTGCAGGCCAAAGACCAGCACGTAAATCAGACCCGAGATGACGGGAGAAACGGCGAAGGGCAGGTCGATGAGCGTCGTGAGCAGGCTCTTGCCGTAAAAATCGAACTTGGCAATGCACCAGGCCGCAGCCACACCGAACACCAGATTGGCCGGCACCGCGATGGCCGCCGTCAGCAGCGTGAGCCGGAGCGCACTGAGCACGTCGGGATCGGTGAACGAGTGGAAGTAGGCGCTCATGCCCTTGCGTAAGGCCTCAGTGAACACCGCCACAAGTGGCAGCACGAGAAAACACAAAACGAACAGCAGCGCAACCGTCATGAAAAACGCTCGGACCCACCAGGGATTGCGAATGACGCGGGGCCCGGCCCCGTGGGGGGAGGGTTTGACGGCCAGGCTGGATGTGGCAGCGAGGGCAGCCATGTCAGAAGCGGTAGTAACGGCGGCTCCATTTCTGGAGCAGGTTGATGCACAGCAGCAGGACAAACGAGGCGACCAGCATGACGACGGCGATGGCCGTCGCGCCCTGATAGTCGTATTGCTCCAGCTTCGTGATGATGAGCAGCGGCGTGATTTCCGAATGCATCGGCATGTTGCCGGCAATAAACACGACCGAACCGTATTCGCCAACCGCGCGGGCAAATGCCAAGGCGAAGCCGGTGATCAGCGCAGGCATCAGTTCGGGGAAGACGACCCGCGTCATCGTCTGCCAGCGATTGGCGCCGAGTGTCGCCGCCACCTCCTCGAGTTCGGGTTCCAATTCATTGAGCACCGGCTGCAAAGTCCGCACAACAAACGGCAGGCCGATAAAGGTGAGAGCGATGAAAATGCCCGGCCGGTCGAAGGCCAGCTTGACGCCGAGAAACTCCGGCCAGTTAACCCACGGGATCAGATTGCTCAAACGCTGGATACCCCGAGCCCAGAGCGGATCAAGCCACTGCCCCACCCAACCGTTCTGCGCGTAGATCGCCGTGAGGGCGATGCCAGCCACCGCGGTGGGCAGGGCAAACGGCAGATCGACGAGACCGTCGACTAACCGCCGCCCGGGAAAGCTGTAGCGCACCAGCACCCAGGCCAGAATGAGGCCGAAGACGGCATTCACCAAGGCTGCAAACAGGGAGATACCAAAGCTCACCTTGAACGACGCCACCACCCGCGGCGAACTCGCGACGGCCCAAAAGTCCGGCCAGCTCATGCCGGCCGTCTTCAGAAACGCCGCCGCTAGCGGCACCAGCACGATGAGCCCGAGGTAGGCCAGTGTGAAGCCGAGCGAGAGCCCGAAGCCGGGCAGGACGGAGCGTTGGGTGCGGGCGAGCAACATTACAGATTTTGGGCGTAGGCGATGAAGCCGCGGTAGTCTGCCAGCAGTGAGCGCAATGCGCAACAGGTTGCCTCTGCCTGTTGCGCGAGGGACACCCGCGCCGGGGTTTCAAAAATGATTTCAAACGGCCGCGGTTGTAGGTGTGGAGGTGGGGCGAGAATGCCCCGATAGCAATCGCAAATGACGCCTTCGTGTCCCGCGAAACCGTCGATGACTTGCTGCTCATTCAATGGGAGCACGCTGGCCGAGGCGCGGAGCGCGGGCCACAACAACTGCTCGTTCAGCAAGCGGCCCTGCGAATAACCGTAGAGTCCGTCGCTGGTGTCGTCAGCATGGAGCGCCACGACACCGTCGAAGTGCTGCGTGCAGAGCTCCTCCTCCATAATCCGCACTTCTGGATGGGTCGAGTCGCTCCAGAACTCGCGGTTAAGGTCGCGGCCGGCGCGGTTGTGGCGGGTGCTGTCCTCGTAGCCGGTGGGATTGCACAGCGGGTAGACGACCAACTCGTAGCCAACGGCGAGCTCGGGGTGATCCGACAATTCGGTCAGCAGATATTGCAGGGCAAGGGCACCGGCAGGTTCGTCGCCATGCACGAGGGCGAAAAACCCAACCCGCAGCGGCGGCGCGCCCTTGTCGGGGCCGAGAAAGACGAAACGGGGAATTGTGTAGCGCTTCCCCTCTGACTCGAAGGCCCCCGCCACAGTGCCAATGATCCGGCGACAGTCCTCGGCCAGGGCTAAGAACGGCCAGTAGAGGCGCCGCAGCTTGTGCGGATACCCGAGATTGGTTTGGTTCAGCATAACCATGGCCGTTTAGAGGTGTTGTCCGTAAGCGATGAATCCGCGGTAACGCAGGACGAAGCGCTTCAAGATCGAAGCGGTCGCTCTGCGATGCAAATCCGGAGACCACGCAGCGGGCAGCCGCAGGGTGAGTTCGAACGGCTGAAATGGCAAATCTGCAGAGACCGTGAGCGGCCCATCCTCGGGTTCGGCGGTTGGCACCGTCTCCCAGCGCACGGCGAACGGCGTAAAATCCTCCGAGTTGATCAGCTCGACACCCGGGGTCGGGTTTTCGACGTGCGACGAAGAGCGGAGCCGCGCTGTGACGGCGTCGTCACCTGAAACGGTCTCAAGCCGGATGAAACCGTGATAGCCGCTGAGGCGTGCGTCCTTCTCCAGCAATTGAAGCTCGGGTGCGTCAGTGCGCACCCAACTCCGGCTGGCAAGTCCACGTTCGCCCGCGAGACTAGCAAGACCGAGCACGTCAATTAGGGGAAACACCGAAAGGTTGAGCCGCTGGCCGAGGTCGGGTTTGAGCGCGAGTTGCTCGACGAAATGTAGCAACGAGAGTGTGCCGCGCAGGTCGCGGTGATCGAAACCGGCAAGAAACGCGAGCCGCACCGACGCGTCCGACGCCTCGGGGCCGAAATACACGAAGCGCGGCAGGTGAAGGCTACGCGCCTGGCCTTTGAACGGACCGAGGGGCGAGCCAAAGACATGGCCCGAACGCTGCACGAGGCCATAAAGCGAAGACAACTGCTCGCCAAAGGCGGCGGACAACGACAACGAGGGCTGCGGGAAAAAAGTCCCGGCGCCCGGGGCAAGACGGGGAAAATCGGGGGGCATGACGGTAGGCATGGGGTGGAAATCCGCAGGGCGGTGCGCGCGCCTGTCGCCCGGTAGCGCGCGCCGACGACGGATAAGGTTGAGTTATTTGGCGTAGATTTGGTCGAACACGCCGCCGTCGGCGAAGTGCGTCTTCTGCGCCTTGGTCCAGCCGCCAAACTCTGCGTCGATCGTCACGAGTTGAAGCTGAGGAAACACACTGGCATATTTCGCCGCGACCGCAGGGTTGCGCGGACGGTAGAAATTGCGGCCGGCGATGTCCTGGCCTTCGTCGGAGTAGAGATATTCGAGATAGGCCTTCGCGACGCCCGCCGTGCCCTTTTTCTTCACGACCTTGTCGACGACCGCAACCGGGGGCTCGGCGAGGATGCTGAGCGACGGGACGACGATCTCAAACTGGCCGGCGCCAAACTCCTTCAGCGCGAGGAAGGCCTCGTTCTCCCAGGTGATCGCCACGTCGCCGATGCCGCGTTGCACGAAGGTCGTCGTGGCGCCGCGGGCCCCGCTGTCGAGCACGGGCACGTTCTTGTAGAGCGCGGCGACAAACTTCTGCGCGGCCTCCTCGGTGCCGGACTTGTGCCGGGCGTAGCCCCACGCCGCAAGGTAGTTCCAGCGCGCGCCGCCGGAGGTTTTCGGATTGGGCGTAATGACACTGACGCCCGGTTTCACCAAGTCGTCCCAGTCGCGGACGCCCTTGGGATTGCCCTTGCGGACGAGAAACACGATCGTGCTCGTGTAGGGCGTGGAGTTTTGTGGCAGCCGTTTCTGCCAGTCCTGCGGGAGCAGGCGGCCGTTTGTGTAGAGCGCATCGATGTCGGCAGACAGCGCGAGGGTGACGACGTCGGCTGGGAGGCCGTCGATCACCGAGCGGGCCTGTTTACCCGAGCCACCGTGAGACTGCTTGATGATGACGTCATCGCCGGTCTTCGCCTTCCAGTATTTGATAAAGGCGGAATTGAACTCCTGGTAGAGTTCACGCGTGGGATCGTAGGAGACGTTGAGGAGTTCAACCGATTTCGCGGAGGCGGCAGCAGTGATACCGAGCGCGAGCGTGGCGAGAATGAGAGTTTTGATTTTCATGATCGTGCAAATAAACTGTGGGTGGATCAGAACGAGATTTGGAAACGGCTGATGAAGGCCTGTTCATCCTGGCGGAGAATCTGCGTCGTCGGCACGGCGGGGGCCGCGACGTTGAAGCCGAATTTGGTCTGGTAGTAGTCGATTTTGAATGCGACGACCTTGCTGAGATACCAGTTCAGGCCGAGCCCGACGGAGGAGGCTTCGTTGGCGTTGGCCGCGGCGGAGGCGAACAGTGGGAAGGCGGCGTCATCGACCCGGAGGTCGGCATAGCGGGCGACGATTTCGAAGGCACCCCAAGTGCCGCTCTCGTAGTTGAAATTGGTCGCCGGGGTCACGCCGGTGAAGGACGAGTCTTCGCCGGTCAGCACGTAGCCGGCCGCGAGCTGCCAGCCTTTGTTTTTCAGGGCGACTTTGGCTCCGGTGGCGCTGGGTCGGACGTTGATGGTCGAGGCGACATATTCCCCGATCGCGCCGAACGAGCCATTGCGGTAGTCGAACTGCGGCGAGAAGCGCCAGTTCTGCCCGTCGGCCACGGTGGCAGCGTTGTAGGCGAAGAACGTCTGCTGGCCGTCGGTTTTGTAACCCGCAGTGCGGCCGGAGGCGGTTTTCTCGCGGCCCTGGCTCGCCGAGACGCCGAACGACAACCCTTGCAGAGCCGAACCGGCGTCGTTCTTGAAGGGTGTGGCGAAGAGGCGCGCCACCACGTCCTTCTCGTTGTCAAAGTCGGCGTTGGTGCTGCTGGCGCCATCACTGACGCCGCCGAAGACGCCGAGCGCGTAGTTAAGCGTGCCATCAAACAGATCGCCCGAGGCCTGCACGCCAAGATCGCGGTTGGGCACGAAGTTGGTCACGAGGGAGCGTTCGTTGAAAAAAGTCCACGAGTCGGACTGGAGCAGTTCGAGACCGACGGGCGACTTGAACTTGCCGAACTTAAACTGAAGCGACTTGTCGAGGGTGACGCCGAAGTTGGCGTCGAGGATGCTGATGCTGCTGCCGCCAAACTCAGGCACGAGTTGGAACGAGTAGTTTTTGGCGAACGTGCCCTCGGTGATGATACGCGCTCGGCGCAGCACGAAGGCGTTGTTCACCACGCCGCCGCCGTCACCGAAGAAGAGGCGCGAGTCGAGCTGCACGAGGCCGCGCAGCTTGATCGAGTTGGCGCCGTCGGCCGACGCGAGCGTGAAGCCTTTGTCGTTGATAGTGATCTTAGGCGTGGTCGGGGCAGCTGCGGCGGCGGCCTCCTCCTTGATCTCGAGCTGGCGGGCAAGCACTTTGACTTGCTGCGCCAACGCCTGCACTTGGTCGCGCAGCGCCTGAAGCTCGGAGCTGTCCACCGGGGTGGCGGGCAGGAAATTGGCAACAGCAGTCGCGGCAAGGAGCGCGGTGCTGATTCGGGAGATGGTCTTCATGGGAACAGAGATGAATGTGATCTAGGGATCAGACTTCCCGTGGTCGGGTGGAGGCCACAATTCGTTTTATGATGAGCAGTGGAGGCCGGCGGCGTGTGCCGCTGGGCAGAAAATCAGTCCTGGGGCTGCGATCCGCGCATGGTGACGATGCGGGTCTTTTCGGTGCGTTCGATCTGGGTCACCTTGCCGTCGTGCACGACAAGCTGGACGACGCCAAAGCGCAGACTTTCGACTTTTTCGCGCACGAGGTTTAGCCAGTCGGGGGTGGCCAGGATGCGCGCGGACGGGATGGGAGTAGAGGAGTCCATGGCGTGTTCGGGTAGTTCAGATGGCGTAATCGCCGAGGAGTTGGTGGAGGACGCCCTCGCTTTCATCGATGTGCGACTTGCCCGCACGGCGTGCGAGCTTGCGGGCGTGGCCTGCGGGAATGCGCGCGGGCGAGGCCGCAGCGTCTGCTTCAGGAGAAAACGGCAGCGGTATGTTGTCGCGGCGAAGCTTGCGGAGGGTGACCTCGACGACGTCGGCAAGCGTGTAACGGTCGAGGATTCCCGCGATAGCATTGCGCACATCGAGCATGAGCATCCGCAAGCCACAGTGTGCCTCATCGGGGCAGGTGCACTTCGCGTAGGCGGTCTGACTCACGCAACCAATGGGTGCAAGCGGGCCGTCGATCAGCCGAACAACTTCACCAATTGGAATCTTGGCTGCGGGCTTCGCCAGCCGATAGCCACCGAATTTGCCGCGCACGCTCACGACGAGACCGGCCTCCTTGAGCGCCTGCATAATTTGCTCAAGAAACTTGATGGGCAGCTGCTCGTTGTCGGCCAGTTCGGACACCTGCACAAGCGAACGCCCCACCTCGGCGGCGATACCGAGGTTGATAAGGGAGCGGATGGCGTATTCGCCTTTTTTCGAGAGCTTCATTCGGATACTATTTCAATCTACATTGATTACATAGGAATTAAATCAAGCCCAGATTCACTGTTGTTTGCGTTTATGACGCGGGAACTGACGTTCAGACCTGCAATTTTAGCCCGTCGTAGGCGAACCTGACGCCGGGGGCCAACTTCGCCTCATCCGGGCCATGGTCAGTCAGGTGCGTGAGGTGCGTGAGCCAAGCCTGGTCTGCTCCGATCTCCCGGGCGCCCGCGATGGCCTCGGCAATCGACATATGCGACGTATGTGGCGTTGGCCGCAAACCATCGAGCACGACCGCTGCGGCGCCACGGGCCAGATCGACTGCTTCATGCGGCAGACGTTTGCAGTCGGTGTAATAGGCGAATTTCTTCTGGCTGCTGCGCTCCGTGAAAATCAGGCCGAGGGTGTTCACGCCGCCGTGGGGAAGTAGCGTGGACTGGATCGTGCCCTGCGGCAGATCGAGCAGCGGCGGCATGTCCACCAGCTTGAAGGCTGCGTAGCCCTTCGCAATCGGACGCTCGGCGATCGCGTAGGGAAACATCGAAAGCACACGGCTCATCCCCTCGTCGGTCGTGTAGACGGTGAGCGCCTGACCGCCAAGCAGGTCACAAAACCGCCGCAGGTCATCCATTCCCGCGATGTGGTCGGCATGGCCATGCGTCAGGATGAAAACATCAAGCTGCGCGATCTTCTCACGGAGACATTGGAGGCGGAACTCCGGCGCGGCGTCCACCTGCACATGGAGCCCGTCCATGACGACGTGAATCGAGGCGCGCGTGCGGCGGTTGCGCGGGTCGGGCGAGGCGCAGACAGCGCAATCGCAAGCGATCATGGGCACGCCCTGCGATGTGCCGGTTCCGAGGAAAATCACTTCCATGCCGCAGCGAAACACGCCGCCGGCCCGAACAAAAGCAAAACCTGCCCGCCGTGCCGCTCCCCGCCGCTCAAACGAGTTCGCGGTAGATGTCGGGATGCGGGCGCGAGATGACGACCGCGTTCACAAGGGTGCCGGAATCGGCGATCAGCGCGCGGCCTGCTGCTATGGCCTCTTGCACGGACGAAACGGTGCCTGTCAGCGTGAGAAACGCCTTGCCGCCGAGCGCCATCGCCAGCCGCACTTCGAGCAATTGCACATCGGCGGTCTTCACGACGTGGTCCGCCGCGAGAATCAGCGTGGCGACGTTGAAGGATTCGAGGATGCCGAGCGCGCCTTCCGGCGGCGTCATCTGTGTGCGGCCGAGCGCAGTGATCACATCGGGGTGAATGTTGGGAATGACAAAGTTGTCGATCAGGCAGCCGTTGGCCGCGGCGACACCGGCATCCACGGCGCTCTGGACCGAGGCCGTCTCGCCTGCGATCAGCACCATGTATTTTCCCGAGCAGATCGAGCGCGAGAGCATGAGCCGAACGTTGCCGGCCTTCAGCACGGTGTCGGCGACCACAAAGCCGGCGGCAACGCTGGAGAGTTCGAGAAGGCCCACGGATTTGTCGTTCATGGCAGCGGACTAGTTACGGTTGAGTGTGATCGCGCGGTCGCTCACGTCGGCGACGGCGGCGGCAAACGGCGCATGCAAAGCAGCGGCGAGCGCACCTTCGGGCACACCCGCCACCGGCTGGCCGGCGGATACGCGGTCGCCGGTTTTCACCAGCGCAAAGGCGGGCACACCGGCGTGCTGCTTCAGGAGCAGAATGACCGAGAGTGGCTCGAGCGGGGCCGGATCCAGTGGGGCCGGATGTGCGTATTGTCCGAGGTGCAGTCTGCGCATCAGCGACTGGATCGGCACGCGGCGACCGTCGCGCATGGGGTGCGGCTTCACGGTGGTGGGACCGCACCATTTAACGCCTGCGCGCTTCATCTCGGCCTTGGATTGGTCGCAGGCCTCCTTGGGAAACAGCTCCTCGGGACACGCAAACAGCGTGCAGAGCCCGCAGGCGCAGCACATCGTCGCCCACTGGTTCCAGTGCGCCGCGCCCGTGCCGGTAAACGCGAGGCTGCGCATGACCTGGTGCGGCTCGACCGCGTAGCCGAGCAAGTAGCGCGGGCAAAACTCCGTGCAATAGCGGCATTGGTCGCAGGCGGACTTGCCGATGGCGTTCTGTTGCACGGCCGGCTTGAGCTTGCGCTCCATGATGCGGTGGCTGCGCGGCAGCACGATGATGCCGCCCGTCGTCTTGGTGACCGGCCGGTCGATGCTCTCCCTCGTTTCGCCCATCATCATGCCCCCGATGGCGAAAACGGGATCGGGCACAGTCGCACCGCCCGCGGCGGCCACGCACTCACTCAGGTTCGTGCCGAGCGGCACGACGATGGTCTTCGGCGAGCGAACTGCGCCGGCGACAGTGAGGGTCTTGTGCGTCACGGGCCGGCCAGCGGCGGCGGCTGCGATGTTGATCAGCGTCTCGACGTTGGCGACCACCGCGCCGATCTGCAGCGGAATCCCGCCCGGCGGAATCAGCCGGCCGGTGGTTTCGTGGACCAAGTCGTATTCGTCGCCCGCCGGATAATAGTCGCCGAGCAGGTGAACGCGGACCGGGCTGCCGGCGCACGCCGCCTGCACCGCCTCGACGGCGTGCTTGTTTTTAGCCTTGATACCGACGATGCCGGTCGTCGCGCCGACGGCTTCCATGGCGAGCCGCAGGCCTTCGACCACCGCGGCGGCCTGACCCTCCAACAGCGCGGCATCCTTGTGGAGCAGCGGCTCGCACTCGGCGCCGTTGGCGATGACGGTGTCCGCCTTGGCCGCAAGTTTGACGTGGGTCGGGAAACCGCCCCCGCCCGCGCCCACCACCCCGGCCTGCCGGACCTGTTCAACGAGATTCATCGGGAAATACGGGTTTATGGGCGGTCGCGGGGCGTTGCACAATACAAAGCGCGCGAACCGGCCATGGGCGGCAGGCTATGACAAAAAAGGCGCGCTCCGAAGAGCGCGCCTTGAAGTGATGCGAAGGGTTAGTCGCCGGACTCAGTAGTCCATGCCGCCGCCCATGCCGCCCATGCCGCCGCCACCGCCGCCGCCCGCAGGAGCTTTGTCCTTCTCGGGGATTTCGGTGATCATGCACTCGGTCGTCAGCAGCAGGCCGGCGATCGAGGCCGCGTTTTGCAGCGCGGTGCGGGTGACCTTCGTCGGATCGACGACGCCAGCCTTCACGAGGTCCTCATACTTGTCGGTCGCGACGTTGTAGCCGAAGTTGCCCTTGCCGGCCATGACTTCGCCGACAACAACCGCGCCTTCAACGCCCGCGTTCGAGCAGAGCATGCGGATCGGGTGCTCGATCGCGCGACGCACGATCTGGGAACCGATCTTCTCGTCGCCTTCCAGCGCGAGATTGTCGATGACCTTGGCGCAGCGCAGCAGCGCGACGCCGCCGCCAGCGACGATGCCCTCTTCGACGGCTGCGCGCGTGGCGTGCAGCGCGTCTTCGACGCGGGCCTTCTTTTCCTTCATCTCAACCTCGGTGGAGGCACCGACGTTGATGACGGCGACGCCGCCGGCGAGCTTGGCGAGGCGCTCCTGGAGCTTCTCGCGGTCGTAGTCGCTGGTGGTCTCATCGATCTGGCGGCGGATCTGCTTCACGCGGCCCTGAATGTCGGACGACTTGCCCGAACCCTCGACGATGGTGGTGTTCTCCTTGTCGATAACGATGCGCTTGGCGCGACCGAGATCGGAGATGGTGAGGTTCTCGAGCTTGAGGCCGAGGTCTTCGGTGATGCAACGGCCGCCGGTGAGGACCGCGATGTCCTCGAGCATGGCCTTGCGGCGGTCGCCAAAGCCGGGGGCCTTGACGGCGCATACATTAAGCGTGCCGCGAATCTTGTTCACGACGAGCGCAGCGAGGGCTTCGCCTTCCACTTCCTCGGCGATGACGAGGAGGGGCTTGCCACCCTTGGCGACGGTCTGGAGCAGCGGGAGGAATTCCTGGAGGTTGGCGATCTTCTTCTCGTGGATGAGCACGTAGGCGTCCTCGAGGATGGCCTCCTGGGCCTCCATGTTAGTGGCGAAGTAGGGCGAGAGATAGCCCTTGTCGAACTGCATGCCCTCGACGACTTCAAGGGTCGTCTCGATGGACTTGGCTTCTTCGACAGTGATGGTGCCGTCCTTGCCAACCTTGTCCATAGCGTCGGCAATGATGTTGCCGATGGTGTCGTCCCAGTTGGCGGAGACAGTGGCGACTTGGCGGATTTCCTCGCGGTCATTGACCTTCTTGGAAATGCGCGCGAGTTCGGCAACAGCGGCTTCAACGGCCTTGTCAATGCCGCGCTTGAGGTAGATCGGGTTGGAACCTGCAGTGACGTTCTTTAGGCCCTCGCGGTAGATGCCCTCAGCGAGCACCGTGGCAGTGGTGGTGCCGTCGCCGGCCGCGTCGGAGGTCTTGGAAGCGACTTCCTTCACCATCTGCGCTCCCATGTTCTCGTAGGAATCGGGAAGTTCGACTTCCTTGGCGACGGTAACGCCGTCCTTGGTGACGGTCGGCGAGCCGAATTTCTTGTCGATGACGACATTGCGGCCCTTGGGACCAAGGGTGACTTTGACGGCTTTCGAGAGAAGCTCGACGCCGCGGAGGATTTTCTGACGAGCGTGCTCGTCGAAGATGAGTTGTTTAGCAGCCATAGTGATAAATTTTGGGTTGAATGATTGAGTGGTGGGATGCGCCGGGCTCAGGCGATCACGCCGAGGATGTCGTCCTCTCGGACGAGCGTGTATTTCTTTTCTTCGAGCTTCACTTCGGTGCCACCATATTTGCTGATGAGCACGCGATCGCCGACTTTGACTTCGAAGGGACGGAGCTTGCCGTCTTCTTCGCGCTTGCCGGTGCCAAGGGCGATGACCTTGGCCTCCTGGGGCTTTTCTTTGGCGCTGTCCGGGATGATAATTCCGCCGCGGACCTGCTCTTTTTCTTCGATGTGTTCGACGAGAACACGATCACCGATGGGCTTGATTTTAACGTTGGCCATATATGGTTGGGTTTGGGTTGAAGGGTGGTTTTTGTTTCTAGTTATTCAGCAAAGCGCACCGACCGCGTGAAACGCCGTCAGCGCGCAAAGGGTGAAAATTATTTCTTTTTGTCGTCGTCCACGACCTCGAAATCGGCATCGACAACGTCGGCTTTTTTTTCGGTTTTCTTCGCGGAGCCTTCGGACGGTGCACTCCCGGCGGAAGCACCGGCGTCGGCTGGGGCGCCCGCAGCCTGCGCCACTTTCTGGGCCTCGGCGTAAAGCTCACCACCAATGGCGGTAAGTTTCTCCATTGCGGCCTTCATACGCGCGGCGTCGTTGCTCTCGAGATCCTTTTTCGCGTCGGCGATGGCGGCCCCGAATTTCGATTTCATGTCTTCCGGGATTTTGTCGCCAGCGTCCTTGAGCGTCTTTTCGAGTTGATAGATCGTAGAGTCGAGCTGGTTCTTGGTCTCGACGGCGTCTTTGCGTTTCTGGTCTTCCGCGGCGTGGAGTTCGGCCTCCTTGGTCATCTTATCGACCTCCTCCTTGGAGAGACCCGACGAACCCTGAATGGTGATTTTTTGATCTTTGCCGGTGCCGAGGTCTTTGGCGGAAACGTGAAGGATGCCATTGGCATCAATGTCAAAAGTGACCTCGATCTGTGGTGCGCCACGCGGGGCGGGCGGGATGCCGTCGAGGCGGAAGGTGCCAAGCACCTTGTTGTCGCGCGACATCGGGCGCTCGCCTTGGAGAACGACGATTTCGACGGAGGGCTGATTGTCGCTGTAAGTCGAGAATGTCTGGGTCTTTTTTGAAGGAATGGTGGTGTTGCGCGGAATCATCGCCGTGGCCACCTGGCCCGCGGTCTCGATGCCGAGCGTGAGCGGAGTCACGTCGAGCAAGAGCACGTCGCGCACCTCGCCCTTGAGCACGCCACCCTGAATTGCGGCGCCGACGGCGACCACCTCGTCGGGATTGACGCCTTGGTGCGGCGGCTTGCCGCCAAGCTTGTGGGCGATGTCCACGACTTTTGGCATACGTGTCATGCCACCGACGAGCACGAGTTCGTCGATCTGGGCAGAAGTCAGATCTGCATCTCGCATGCAGCTCTTGAATGGCTGCACACATCGCTCGAACAATGAGTCGCATATCTGCTCCATCTTTGCGCGGGAAAGCTGCACATTGAGGTGCTTCGGTCCCGAGGCATCGGCAGTGATGAATGGCAGATTGATATCCACCGATTGCGTGGACGATAGTGCGATCTTGGCCTTCTCAGCCTCTTCTTTCAGGCGCTGGAGGGCCATCGGATCCTTGCGGAGGTCAATACCATTTTCCTTCTTAAATGTGTCCACCAGCCAGCCGATGATGGCGTCGTCCCAATTGTCGCCGCCAAGGTGAGTGTCGCCGTTGGTCGCCTTCACCTCAAAAACGCCGTCACCAATCTCGAGCACCGACACGTCGAACGTGCCGCCACCGAGATCATAAACCGCAATTTTTTCGTCCTTTTTCTTGTCGAGGCCATAGGCGAGCGAGGCGGCGGTCGGCTCGTTGATGATGCGAAGCACATCAAGTCCGGCGATCTTGCCAGCGTCCTTGGTGGCCTGCCGTTGCGAGTCGTTAAAGTAGGCCGGGACTGTGATGACGGCCTGCGTGACCTTCTCGCCGAGATAGGCCTCGGCGTCGGCCTTCATTTTTCCGAGCACGAAAGCCGCGATTTGCTGAGGCGCGAACTGCTCGGCTTTATCACCAACCTGCACTTCGATGTAAGCGTCGCCGTTCTTACCTTCCACGACCTTGAAGGGCATGTTCTTCGCCTCGACACTAACCTCGGTAAATTTGCGACCAATCAGACGCTTGGCCGAGAAAACGGTATTGCGGGAATTGGTAACGGCTTGGCGTTTGGCTGCCTGACCAACCAAGCGCTCGCCGTTCTTGGTGAACGCCACTACGGAGGGCGTCGTGCGCGCACCCTCAGCGTTGGGGATGACCACCGGTTCGCCACCCTCCATGATGGCCATGCAGGAGTTGGTAGTGCCGAGATCAATGCCTAAAATCTTACTCATGGTCCTATCCAATTAGCAGTGGATATGCCGAAGACTTAACTCTGCTGTTACTCACTGAAACATAATTAATTAAAATAAATTGGCTTTGAATCACTGTTTTTATACGCGACCTAAATCATGCCATCCTGTCACTATTTTGCCGACCTCATACTGCTCTGTGTCACACACACGTCTAAAGGTGCACCACAGTTGCGTATCGCGACATCAACCCAAACTGCTTGCGACGCACGCAAATTGAGTGCGATGAGCCTTCCACTTGACGAGGCTGAGAGTGCAAGACGACGACATCTGCGCAGGAGGTCAGTATTGTTTTCACTTGTGCGCGAATTTTATCTTCTTTGTGCGTGCTGCGCATATTTTGCTCGGTTCGGCATTGCGTGACAAGACACGAGAACTAACGTCGTGGCATGGAGTCTTCCGGCATTACCGCCAACGAAAGCCGCAACATCGTGGAGCAGCTCCGTGGGTCGCGCATTTATCGCGATTACGAGCAGGCTTTTCGTGAGACGACCGGCCTGCCCATCAATCTCAGGCCGATCGAGGCCTTTGATTTGCCCCATCACAACGATCCGAAGGAAAATCCGTTTTGCGCGCTGCTCGCCACGACCAACCATAGCTGCGCCGCCTGCCTCCAACTGCAAAAAAGAGTGGAGGTCGAAGCCCAGTTGAAGGCCAGAACCTTAAAATGCTTTGCCGGCCTCTGTGACTCAGCTGTGCCGGTGCGAGTAGGAGAAAACCTGATCGCGTTCCTCCAAACCGGTCAGATCTTTCAGCATCAGCCTTCGCAGAAACAGTTTACCAACACAACGCAGCAGCTCTTGAAGTGGGGCTCCGAGGTCGACCTGAAAAGTTTGGAGGAGGCATATTTTCAGACCCGGGTTGTTTCCAAGAAACAGTATGAATCGATCCTGCGCCTGCTGACCATCTTCGCCCAGCACCTCGCTTCGCTCAGCAACCAACTGCTTGTAAAAAAGGAGACTGCCGAGTCGCCGGTGATCACACGGGCGCGGACATTCATTGCCGAGCACCAGAGCCAGGACATCTCGCTCGCGCAAGTGGCGCAGTCGGTGAACATGAGCGCTTTCTATTTCTGTAAAACATTCAAGAAGGCCACCGGCATCACCTTCACTGATTATCTCGCGCGGGTTCGGATCGAGAAGGTCAAGAATTTACTCCTCAATCCGCACAAACGCGTGAGCGAGGCTGCCTACGAGGCCGGATTTCAGTCGCTGTCCCAGTTCAACCGGGTATTTCGCAAAATCGCAGGTGAATCGCCCACGCGCTACCGTGAGCGTTTGCACGGCAACAAATATTTCTGATCATGCTTCAAGCCCGGTGCACAGCAGCGGCCTGAGGTTCGTGGCGGTGTTGGCAGACGGCACAAAACGACTCGATTTCACGTCGCGAGATTTCGCGAATCACGCGGTAAAGTTCCGCCAACTCCTCGTCCCGCTCCACCGGGTCGAGCTTGCTCGCCGACGCTTGCAGTAAGACCAGACTCTCCAGCAATGCCTGCTCTCCCGCGAGAAAAAATGCCAACAGCGGATTGCGGCCACAGGAGCATTCCGGACGGGCCTCGGCCACCGCAGGCCTCACTTCGTGCCGGGGCTGATTGCAGGCGTGTCGCAGCTCGGCAAACACCTGATCCAGCGTCCAGTCAATCAGATGCACGAGGGCGTCGGGATTCGCCAACGGAGTATTGACCCGTTCCGTGCGCAGCAACGCCTCCCATCGGATATGGATTTCTCGCCGCCGGACACGCAGGTCGTGCAAAAAACTCTCGTGCATGATGACTAAATTAGCAGCTAATGGACTCGGGCGCATTGCATCGATTGGCCAAGCATAGGCATTTCTTGCGCGGTGAATTTTGTGCCGAAAGCAATTGCTGCACAGACTTAGTCAACCCGTGCGGAGCGGAATCCGGTGCCTTCCCTTAGCATACGCGCATCATTTGCCTGGAGGCCTCCCCCACCATGACCCATCGAATAACCCACGCCAACCGTGCCCGAGATTCAATAACCCCGCTTTAACCAATCATCTCTAGAGCAGATGCATATCTGGCCACGAATTTAACCATCGGCTTGCAGCCTGAAAACTTTCCCCGTTCGCATCGGCACCAGTGACCTCGTAATCATAAACCAACAACCAATTTTCCCATGTCCGTTATCCCCCTCACCCTCACGGTCAGCCTTTGTCTCGTCTTCACCTTCATCGTTTTTTTCCTGCGGGAAAATTCGCGCCGTTTCAGCAGCGCCGAACGCGAGTCACTGCTGCCGCTCGCGGAAGAGACACCTCGGACGGTCGGGCCGATCTCCCGCGAGCAGAGCCGCAGCGGAAAATAATCCGTCTGGACAGCCACTTTCTACGGCTAATTTAGTTTAGGCCCTGTTACGCCACCCCCATTCCAGCCCAACTGCGCCCATGTCTGAACAAAAGATCACCATCGAGTATAACGACAAAATCGTCCGCCAGTTCCTCTACGCCACCGTCATCTGGGGCGCCGTGGGCATGCTGGTAGGCGTGATCATCGCCTCCCAACTGAACTTCTGGCAGCTCAACTTCCAGACCGCCTGGCTCACCTTCGGCCGCCTCCGCCCGCTCCACACTAACGCCGTCATCTTCGCCTTCGTCGGCAACATGATGTTCGCCGGCGTCTATTACTCCACCCAGCGCCTCGTGAAGGCGCGCCTCGCGAGCGACTTCCTCTCCCAACTGCACTTCTGGGGCTGGCAGCTCATCATCGTCTCCGCCGCCATCACGCTCCCCCTCGGCCTCACGCGCGGCAAGGAATACGCCGAGCTCATCTGGCCCATCAACATAGCCGTCGCACTCATCTGGGTCGTCTTCGCGGTAAATTTCTTCTGGACGCTTGCCCGGCGCCGCGAGCCCGCGCTCTACGTCGCGATCTGGTTCTACATCTCGACGATCATCACCATCGCGCTCCTCTACATCGTCAACCACCTCTCGATCCCGACCTCGCTGCTTCACTCGTATCCGGTCTTCAGCGGCGTGCAGGACGCGCTCGTGCAGTGGTGGTATGGGCACAACGCCGTGGCGTTCTTCCTCACCACGCCGATCCTCGGCATCATGTATTATTTCCTGCCGAAGGCGGCGGAGCGCCCCGTTTACAGCTACCGCCTCTCGGTCGTGCATTTCTGGTCACTGGTCTTCCTCTACATCTGGGCCGGCCCCCACCACCTGCTCAACACCGCACTCCCCGACTGGCTCCAAAACCTCGGCATGACTTTCTCGCTCATGCTCTGGGCGCCCTCGTGGGGCGGCATGCTCAACGGCCTCCTTACCCTCCGCGGCGCTTGGCACAAACTACGCACCGACCCCGTGCTCAAGTTCTTCGCCGCCGGCGTCACCTTCTACGGGATGGCCACGTTCGAGGGCCCGCTCCTCGCCATTAAGTCTGTCAACGCCCTCGGTCACTACACCGACTGGATCATCGGCCACGTCCACGCCGGCACGCTCGGCTGGAACGGCTTCATGGCCGCGGGCATGATCTATTGGCTGCTCCCGCGCCTCTGGAACAAGCCTCTTCACTCCACCGCGCTCGCCAACCTCCACTTCTGGCTCGGGATGGTCGGCATTCTGCTCTACATCGGAGCCATGTGGACCAGCGGCATCACCCAGGGCCTGATGCTCAACGCCACCACTGAGGGCGGCACCGTTCTCGCCTACCCCAACTTCCTGGACACGCTCAATAGCATCCGCTGGCTCATGCTCATGCGCCTGATCGGCGGCGGTTTCTATCTCACCGGCTGGCTCCTCCTCGCCTACAATTTCTTCCGCACCGTCCGCGGCGCCTCGCCCGTCAACGGCACCATCGAGGTTTACGAGGAGCCAGCGCCCGCCGCCGATGCGCGGCTCGGCTTCATGGGCACGTTTTTCAACGCCCCCACCCTCTTCTGCCTGCTCGGCATCGGCTTCTCCATCCTTTGGATGCTCGGCACCAACCTCGTCAGTGTCTTCGGGCTCGCCGGTGCGCTCATTTGTTTTGCCGCCGGCTATGCCCTGATCCAATCACGCGGAAAATCATGGGGCGACTGGTATGAAAAACTCCTCCTCAACGCCCTGCCCTTCACCCTCCTCACCTTCCTCGCCGTGGTTCTGGGCGGCCTGATTCAGATCGTCCCCACCGTCCTCACGCAGAAGGCCCAGAACGTCGAGGACCGCATCCAGGTCCCCTACACGCCACTCGAACTCGCCGGTCGCGACATCTTCGTGCGCGAAGGCTGCTACCTCTGCCACTCGCAGATGATCCGCACCCTCGTGCCCGACGTGCTCCGTTACGGCCCCTATTCGCGCCTCGGCGAGTCGATCTACGACCATCCCTTCCAATGGGGCTCGAAGCGCAACGGCCCCGACCTCGCCCGCGTCGGCGGCAAGTATCCGAACGTCTGGCACCTCCGTCACATGGAGGACCCCCGCTCGATCTCCCCCGGCTCCAACATGCCCCGCTACCTCTGGCTGCTCCAGAACGACACCGACGTCGGCGCCCTGCCCGCCAAGATCAAGGTCCAGCGCATGCTCGGCGTCCCCTACGGCCCGCTCAACGCGCAGCAGATCTTCGACAGCGTCGGCCAGCAGTCCAAGGCCATCGCCCTCGATCTGCGCGGCTCCGGCGCCTACGTCGCGCCCGAAAAGGAGATCGTGGCCCTGATCGCCTACCTCCAGTGCCTCGGCAAATCCGTGCCCGTCGCCCCCAAGACCACCGCGAAGTAAGGGACGAAACCGAAACGCGAAATTCTCAAACCAAAACTCCCGATGTTCCGCCGCCTCCTGCTCGAAGACACGACCGCGCTTTGCGCCCTCGTGGCCTTCGTCACCGTCGCCACTATTTTCGTCGCCTTCGCTTGGCGGGCGCTGCGCATGCCCCGCCCGCAGATCGACCGCTTTGCCCACCTTCCCTTCAACTCCGAATCCGCCGCCGTTCACCATGACCCCAAAGTCTGACCAGCCCCAAAACGCCGAAGAGGCCCTCCGGCCGCATACCTTCGATGGCATTCAGGAATACGACAAGCGCCTACCCAACTGGTGGCTGGTGACCTTCTACGCCACAATCATCTTCTGGGTCGGCTATTGGTTCTACTATGAACGCGCCCACCTCGGCCCCGACAACGCCCATGCCGTCGAGCAGCAACTCGCCGCCATCGAGGCCGTCCGTCTCGCCGCCGCCCCCTCGCTTGACGACGCCAGCCTCTGGAAAATGAGCCGCAACGCCACCTTCGTCGAGGCCGGCCGCACCACCTTCAACACCATCTGCGCCAGTTGCCACACCAAGGAACTCACCGGCGCCATCGGCCCCAACCTCATCGACCATCTGTGGATTCACGGCGGCCGCCCCACGGAAATCTACAACACCGTCACCAACGGCGTGCTCGCCAAAGGCATGCCCCCGTGGGGTCCCGTCCTCGGCGCGAAGAAAATCACCGAGGCCGTCGCCTACGTCCTGAGCTACCACACCGAGGGCGAACCCATCCTCAAGCAGGACGCCTGGGTGCCGCCGCCTCCGAAATAACGCATGGCCGCGCCTCTCCCCAATCGGGACTCCGTCACCACCATTCGGGACGATGGCTCGCGGCCCTTCCTGTTTCCTGCCGACACCCACGGGCGTTTCACGCTGGCCCGGCAAGTGTCCGCCCTGCTGCTGATCGCGTTTTACCTCTCTCTGCCGTGGATCAAGATCAACGGCTATCCGGCGGTGTTCCTCGACCTCGCCGAGCGGCGTTTCCATCTCTTCGGCCTCACGCTCGCGGCACAGGACACCTGGCTGCTGTTTTTCGTCATCACCGGCCTCGGTTTCTCGCTGTTCTTCGTCACCGCCCTGCTCGGTCGCGTCTGGTGTGGCTGGGCCTGCCCGCACACGGTCTTCCTCGACCACGTTTACCGGCGCATCGAGCGCCTGATCGAGGGCGACGCCGTCCACCGCCGCACCCTCGCCGCCGCCCCGCTCTCGGCGACCAAAGCCGTCAAACGCGTCCTCAAACACACCCTCTATTTCCTCGTCTCTGCTACCATCGCACACCTCTTTCTGGCCTACTTCGTCTCGCTCCCAGAGGTGTGGTCGATGGTCCGAGCCGCGCCCGCCGACAACTGGGGCGCGTTTGGCTTCATGGCGGTTTTCACCGGCCTCCTCTATTTTAACTTCGCCTGGTTCCGCGAACAGCTCTGCATCGTCATCTGCCCCTATGGCCGCATCCAGTCGGCCCTCATCGACGACGACTCGCTCGTCATCGGCTACGACACCAAACGCGGCGAGCCGCGCGGCAAGCCCGGCACCGCCGGCGCCGGCGACTGTGTCGCCTGCGAACGCTGCGTCCACGTCTGCCCCACCGGCATCGACATCCGGCAGGGCCTCCAGATGGAATGCGTCGGCTGCACCGCCTGCATCGATGCGTGCGACGACGTGATGACCCGCCTGCACCGGCCGCGCGGCCTCGTCCGCTATGATTCCCAAAACGCCTTCACCGGCCGTGCCACCCGGTGGCTGCGCCCGCGCACCGCACTTTATGGCGTGCTGCTGCTCATCGGTGCCTCCGTCGCCACTTGGGCGCTCTCGACCGTCAAGCCCGCCAGCTTCGGCGTCACCCGCATTGTCGGAGCGCCCTACATCGTGTCGGCCGATTACGTGCGCAACCAGTTCCTAGTGCGCATCGTCAACAAGCGCAACGAACCCGCCCGCTTCGCCCTCCAACTCGCGCGCACTCCCGCGCACTTGGTCCAGTCCGGACTGACTGCACTGATCGAGGTCGGCCCGCTCGGCGAAATCGTCCAGCCCCTTGTCCTCCAGCAGCCGCGCGCGGATTACGCCGGACCGTTCAACTTCGTCGTGCGCATCGAGGATACGGGAGCCAATTTTCACCTGCAACGCGAGGTCGAGTTTCTCGGGCCCGAGGCGCGCCTGCTGCGCGAAGAGGAGGAGGAAGCACATGAGCACCACCATTCCGAACCTCCCGGAAAACACTGAGCCCCCGCCTGGTCGCCCCAGCCGGGTGTGGTGGTTGATTGTCGCCGCGCTGCTGCTGCAACTGGCCGTCTGGACGGTGTGGCTCGTCGTCGCCTCGCACCACAAGGTTGCCGAAGTCCCGCTTGCGCCCCAAGCTCACCGGTGACCATGGAGCTTGCCGCCGTCAATTCACCCGCGACCGCCTTCGTCGCCGGGCTCATCACCAGCCTGCACTGCGTCGGCATGTGCGGCCCGCTGGCCTGCTCGCTCATGCCGGTGCGCGGCGACACCGACGACCCGCAGGCGGTCCGTACCGCCTATCACCTGACGCGCCTCTTCAGCTACGCCCTCCTCGGCGCCCTCGCCGGCGGGCTCGGCCGGCTGCCGCTCACGTGGATTTCCACCTCCGCCCTGCGCTGGCTGCCGTGGGTGCTCGTGCTGTTTTTCATCGCGATGGCATTTCGGTGGGACAGCTTCCTTCCTAAACCCGCCGCCCTCGGCGGCGCTGCCCTCCGGCTGAGCGGCTGGTTGCGCCGCCGCTCGCGCCTCGAGGCCGCCACCGCCCTGGGCTTGGCGACGCCCCTGCTGCCCTGCGGGCCGCTGTATTTCCTGCTCGCGCTGGCGCTCCTCTCGGGCTCGGCCCTGCGCGGCGTCGAATTCATGCTCGCATTCGGTCTCGGCACCGTGCCGCTGCTCTGGCTCGCGCAGTCGCAGTTTGGCTGGGTGCGAAGTCGGTTCTCGCCCGCCGCCCTCGGCCGCCTGCGGCTCACCCTCGCGCTCGTCACGGCCGCGGTCATCGCCTGGCGGCTCCGTGCGACCCTCGGCTTTCCCGGCCCCGACCCGGCCGCGTTCCTCTGCCATTGAGATGAGCCTAGCTCCCGCCGCCTCGCGCCGCCCACCAGCCTGCTGTCACTGCGGTGCGCCGCTCATCGATGAACGCATGCTCGCCTCGGGCTTCTGTTGCGCCGGCTGCTCCTACGTTTACCGCCTCGTGCACGAGCACGGCCTCGCCGGCTACTACCGCATCAAGGATGACGTCACCCCGCCCGCCGACGCCGCGGTGTTTCAGACGCGCGATTTTTCCTGGCTCGATGCCGCCCAACACGAGGCCGAGCAGACCGCCGGTCCACGCCCCCCGGAACTCACACTCGACGTGCAGGGCATATCCTGCGCCGGCTGCGTCTGGCTGATCGAGCGAGTCTTCCTGCAGCAGCCCGGCGCGCGCGACATCCAGGCCAACGCCCAGCTCGGCCAGATGCGCCTGCGGTGGATTCCCGGCGAATTCTCCGCCGCCGGCTTCGCCCGCAAACTCCAAGCCTTCGGCTACCTCGCCGGGCCCGCCGGCGCGATCTCGACCGAGGGGGAAAGCCGCGGCCTGCTCCGCCGCGTCGGCCTCTGCGCGGCATTCGCGATGAACATCATGCTCTTCGCGTTTCCCGCCTACTTCGGCATGGCGCCCTCGTTCGAGTATGCGCCACTGTTCCGGCTCCTCGCCTTTGTCTTCGGCACCCTGAGCTTTCTCGTCGGCGGCATGTATTTCGTCGGCCGCGCGCTGCGGGCGCTGCGCGAAGGCGCGATGCACATCGACCTGCCCATCTCGATCGGCATCCTCGGCGCCTACCTCGGCTCGCTCTACGGCTGGCTCGCCGGCGAGGAGCGCTTCGTGTATTTCGACTTCGTCGGCACCTTCATTTTCCTGATGCTGGTCGGCCGCTGGGCGCAGGTCGTCGCCGTCGAACGCAACCAACGCCAGCTCCTCCGCCAGCAGCCTAAACCCCGGCGCGTGCGCCTCGCCGCCGGCGGCGAGCTGCCGCCGGAGCAACTGCACGCCTGGATGGGTTTCTGCCTTGTCGCCGGCCAGACCGTGCCGGTGGAGGCGCGGCTTTCCACGGCCGAGGCGGTGTTTTCGCTCGCCTCGATCAACGGCGAGGCCGAGCCGCGCGCCTTTCGCGCCGGCCAACGCGTGCCCGCCGGCGCGATCAGCGTGGGCCGCGGAGAAATCCAGCTCACGGCCCTGCAGGCCTGGCCCGAATCGCTCCTCGCCCAACTCCTCCAGCCCGCCGAACGCACCGACGCCCGACACTTGTTTCTCGAAAAAATCATCCGCGGCTACCTGCTCGGCATTTTGGTCGTCGCCGTGCTCGCTGGCGCCGGCTGGTGGCTGGCCAGCCGTGACGCACTCCGCACCTGGTCGGTGGTCACCGCCGTCCTCATCGTCTCCTGTCCCTGCGCTATCGGGCTGGCGTTTCCGCTGGCCGACGAGATGGCGACGGTCGCGCTGCGCCGCCGCGGCGTCTTCGTGCGCGCCGGCGATCTCTGGGCCCGGCTCGGCCGCGTCCGGAAACTCGTCTTCGACAAAACCGGCACGCTCACGCTGGAGACGCCCGTGCTGCAAAACCCCGAAGCCCTCCAGTCCCTCGACGATGCCGCCCGCTCCGCCCTTCTCGCCCTCGTGCGTGACAACCCACACCCCGTCAGTCAGTGCCTGCTGGAGAACATGCTGGCCGCCGGCCCGGGTGAACCGCTCGCCGGCGACGTCCGCGAGACCGTCGGCTACGGCGTGGAGCTCGGTCCCTGGTCGCTCGGCCGCCCCGGCTGGCGCGCTTCCGCCCCCGAAAAGTGTCACCCAATGGGTGACACTTCCCCGGCGGCGCCCGCGGTGGAATTCGCGAGCGACGGCACCGTGCTCGCGCGCTTCCGCTTCACCGACACGGCGCGACCCGACGCGCGCACCGAGCTGGCCGCACTGGCAGGCCACGGCTTCGAAACCTACATCCTCAGCGGCGATTCCCGGGTAAAAGTCGCGACCCTCGCCGCCGAGCTCGGGCTGCCACCGCACTGCGCGCACGGCGACCTTTCCCCGGGCGCAAAGGCCGCCTGGCTCGAAACCCACGGCGCAGACGACACGCTGATGCTCGGCGACGGCGCCAACGACAGCCTCGCCTTCGACCGGGCGCTGTGCCGCGGCACACCGGTAATCCACCGCGGAGTGCTCGAACAGAAGGCCGATTTTTACTACCTCGGTCGAGGCATCGGCGGCCTGCGCGCGCTCTTCCGCGTCAATGCGGTGCGACACCGCACACAGACGGCGATTTTGATTTTCTCAGTCGCCTACAACGTGCTCGCCGTCGGGCTCGCTGTCGCAGGCCGCATGAATCCGCTCGTGGCCGCCGTGCTCATGCCGGTCAATTCCCTCCTCACGCTAGCGCTGGTGACAGGCGGCATGCGGTCGGCCTTCCGGCCCTGACCTGTCCCGCGGCTACAGCGGCGCCTTGGCTTTCTTCTGCCGCCGCAAGTCTGGCACGACCACGACCGGACAGGGAGATTTGTTGAGCACGCCGTGCGTGGTGCTGCCCACGAGGAGATCGTAGAACGCGGTGTGCCCGTGTGAACCCATCACGATGTAGTCCGCCTGCGTCTTCTCGGCCTGCTGCAAAATGTATGTCACCGGCGCGCCGGTATATTGCAGCGTATCGGATGGCACACCGGCAGCCTGGAGTTGCTCCTGCAAGCGGGCGAGTTGCTTGGCCGCGGCCTTCTCGCCCACCGCGACAATCTCGCCGATGTTTTCGAGAAAAGGCGCATATTCACTGGTAATGATGGGCGGCTGCATGACGTGCAGGAGGACGACGCGGCCGTTGAACGTGCGGGCAAGGGCGCTAGCCTGAGCGAGAACCGACTCAGTCACGCCGGAGAAATCGACCGGGGCTAATATCGTTTTCATGGCACACGGTAGCACAACTCAAGCTTTCTGTCTGTGCAGAAATTGACCGGCAAACCGCAGTTCTTGCCGGTGCGCCGGAGCAGGCTTGCCCCGCGGGAGAGAGAAAGAAACCCGGGTGCCCTGACCCGAACTTGATCGCAGCTCCGGTCAGTTGGGACCGGTGGCCCCCGGCATCCGCACGGGCACGACGGGCTGGTTGCTGAGTTGATCGGGCGTGCACCACTCGGCTCCGATCAGATACGCGGAGCGGGCCAGCTCGGTGAGGGCGAGAAACTCCGGATCGCGGTGCAGATTGGCGAACATGTAATCCTCACGCGCCTCCTTCATCTCCATCGAGCGGACGGCGGAGTAGCGCTCGTATTCGGTGAAATGGCGGCGCAGGTATTCCATTGCTTTTGCTTGGTCGCCCACCTGGGTCCAGATGGCGGCCAGATTGTAGCTCGCCTCCAACACCGACGCATTCGCCTGCGCCACCTTGATCGCCTCCTCCTTGTGGCGCGAGGCCGCTAGATATACGGCCGCAAAGATCTGGTTGTAGGCGTCGTTCGGATCGAGCGCTAAAGCCTTGCGCATGAATCCGGCCGCCTTCTCCTGCTGGCCCTCGGAAAACCAATATACGGCGAGATTGCGGTAGGTGATTGGCAGCGGATAGGTGGCAATGGACTGCTCAAACAGTCGCAGGCCAGCCGTGTAGCTCCCGGCATGGATCGTCATTTTGCCCAGTCCATGGAGTGCGACGGCGCGCGCAATCTTGTCGGAGGGCTGCATGAGGATTTGGCGGAAGGTGCGGCCCGCCTTGTCCCACTCGCCCGTCTGATGGCGGTAAAGTTCGCCCAGATAGCGGAGCGCCGTGGTGTCAGCCGGATCGTTCTCGCACGCTTCCCTATAAAAACCTTCCGCCACGCGATAATTGCCGGCCAGCTCCGCGTCGAGGCCACGGGTAAGCAGGCGTTCGACGGCGGGGTGGGCATTGCCGACATCGGCATCTGCCAGGGTGTCGGCACCGAGGTGGGCGAGGTCGGTCGCGCTGACCTCCACGCCGAGTTTCTTGAGCGCCTTGGCGGCTTTCTTGCCCAGATTGGGGAACATGCAGCGCAGGGCCCAGACTTTCTGTAGGTCAGCGGCCACCGTCTGGTCGCCTGCCTTTACCCGTTTCTGCGCAATATCCAGCAAGCCGCTCATTTCTTTTTCGCGGCGGTTGATCTCGGCCTGCAGCGCTTTTTCCACCACGCGGGACTCTAGCATGCCCTCGGCATTAGGGGTTATCCGCTGCACTTCGGAGCCATCGGATGCAGCCAAAAGCACCACCTGCTCTCCGGGCGCCACATGGTAGCGTTTGCGCAGAATTTCATTTTCAAGTGAGACCATGACCGGTGTCACGCAGCGTTCGTTGGCGGCGGTCAGGACTTTCGAGCCGTGTAACCGCGAATCGCGCGCCACTTCCACACTCGAGGGAAACCAAATCACCATCAAGGCGGTATCTTCGCTAGCGCTCCAATTATTACTGGCCGAGGCTAGCGTCCACGGCACCCGGTAAACATTGCCAGATCCGTTGTCCATGCTGATGCCGGTGGGCCGCGTCTCCGCCGTGCTCATAGGCGGCATTGATTCGCCCATGTTGGCTCGAGGCACCGCGCCACCCCGGCCTCCACCGCCGCCTCCACCACATGTCGCGAAACTAGATGGCACCGCAATACCCACCAGCGTTGACAGGACGAGAAGGGCCGCGGGGAAACCGAATAGTTTCATAAAATATGGCTGGGAATTGATGTATCAGGACGCTGGCAGATAACCGATAAATAACCCGGAACTTCACTAAGAGCGAGGATATGACGGGGCGTGAAGACGAATGTTCCAGCAATCGCAGCTTACCGCGTCGGGGCTATGGTGGTAGGACCTGGATTCGAACCAGGGAAGGCGTAAGCCAGCAGATTTACAGTCTGCCCTCGTTGGCCACTTGAGTATCCTACCACGAAGGGAGCGCGGAAGTTCTCGGCTGCGACCGCTGACGGCAAGGTTTTTTTAGCACTCCCTTGCGTCCGTCGGCTAGGAGACTTCTCTTGTGCCCTCCTATGTCCGACACATTGCGCGAACTCTTCGAGCGGTTTCTCGCCCATGGCCTGCTGCCGGACCTCTTTACGATCGCCGGATTCGTCCTCGCGCTGTTTCTGATTGCGCGGCTCATGAGCGAGAAACGTGCGCCAGCCAACACCTTTGCCTGGCTGCTCCTCATCGTGCTCGTGCCCTATGTCGGCGTGCCGCTCTACCTCTTGCTCGGCGGCCGCAAACTCCGCCGGCTCGCCGAACGCAAGTCGCACCTACGCCCCGCGCTTCCTGCCCGCCCCACCAGCCCTTCAGCGTTTGCCACCGCGCCTATCGCGCACACCGTCATGGCCAGCGGCGCCGGCGCACCCGTCGCCGGCAACAGTCTGCGGCTCCTGACCACCGGCGAAGACACCTACGCGGAGCTTGAGCGGCGCATCCGGTCCGCCCATCACACCATCCATATCGCCACGTTTATTCTGGGCCGTGATGACACCGGGCGGCGCCTCGTGGAGCTTCTCGCTGACCGGGCGAGGGAAGGCGTCAAGGTCCGCCTGCTGCTTGATTCAGTTGGTTGCATGTTCCTGAGCAGGGCCTTTGTCCGCTCCATTCGGCAGGCCGGCGGCGAGGTGGTGTGGTTCATGCCGGTGTGGCTGTTCACTTCCCGCGGCTCGGCCAACCTCCGCAATCACCGCAAAATTGCCGTGTTCGACCACTGTGCCGCAATCGTCGGCGGTCATAACCTCGCCCGAGAATACATGGGGCCTACACCGTTTCGCCGGCGCTGGCGCGATTTCGGCGCTGTGCTCGAGGGCCCCGCCGCTGCGCTGCTCAACGAGGTGTTCATCGCCGACTGGTGCTTCGCCAGCCGGCAATCGGTCAAGAAGCTGCAAGCGGAGATCGACGGCGCCGCCGTCGTTCAGGCCCGCGGCGCGAGCGAACTGCAGGTCGTAGCGAGCGGCCCTGACGTGCCCGGCGATCCGCTTTACGAGGGCATTCTCGCGATGATTCAGGAAGCCAAGCACAGCCTGTGGATCGTTACTCCCTATTTTTTGCCGGACGAGGTGCTGTTGCGCTCGCTTCTGGTCAAGGCCCATGCCGGTTGCGCCATCACGCTGATCCTGCCGGCGCACTCCAACCATCCCGTGACCGACTTCGCGCGCCGCCACTACCTGCGGCTCCTGCGCCGGGCTGGCGTGCGTGTGCGCGTCTTCGAGGCCGGCATGATGCACAGCAAGGCCATGATTGCCGACGACTGTGTCGCGCTCCTCGGCTCGGCGAATTTCGACCTGCGCAGCCTGTTCGTGAATTTCGAAATCGGCGTGCTGGTGCACTCCGCGGCGGACGTGCTGACGATGAAAGCCTGGGCGGAACGTCTCCTCGCCCACTGCCACGAGCCCAAACCCGAGCGGGCTAACCGCCACCGGGTGATCGGGAACATCCTTGAGGATCTTAGCCGCCTGCTGGCCCCGCTGCTCTGAATTCGCGGTGCGCGTCAGGCGGGCGCGCCGGCCATCTCCAGCAAGTTCAACGCCTGGCGCACTTCACGCCGGATCTCGGCCAGTGCCGTCCGAGCATCGTCCACCTGCTGGCCCGCTCTCTCAGAATACTCGGCTTTCAGCGCCTCGGCGCGATCCGCATAGCTGGTCTTGAGTGCCGTCCAGCGATCCCCCAACTCGCGCAGCTTCGCATCGGATGACTGCAGGAGTTCACGGAGCCGGGCATTGAGCTCGGTCTTCCCGATGGCGAGCCGCTCGTTCAGCCGGCGGCGAGTGTCCGCGAGTTGCGAAAGCAGAACTTTCTCCTCGGGCACGCGACGCAGACCGCGCACAAGGCGGATTTTCTCCAGCACCCAGATGGACCACTTCGTCGGGTCCCACTGCCACCATTTCACGCCGTTCCGGTAGTCATGTTGAAACTCGTGGTGATAGTTGTGGTAGCCTTCGCCAAACGTGAACAGCGCCATGATCCAGCTGTCGCGCGCGCTGCACTTGTCCGAATAAGGCTGGCGGCCGATGGTGTGGCAAAGCGAGTTGATAAAAAACGTCATGTGCTGCACCGCCGTCACGCGGGCCACGCCGGCGAGCAGAAACCCGCCAAGCGCCCCCGGCCAGCCGGCATGCAGCCAGCCCAGCAGCGCGGGCAGCACAAAGCCGACGCCCACCGCCACCGGCACATAGAACCGCTCCTGCAACATGACCAATCGGTCCTTGCGCAGGTCGGAGACATTGTCGAGGGGCGGCTCGGGCTCGAGCTTGAACAGGATCCAGCCGATGTGCGCGTGCCAGAAACCTTTCGTGATGTCATAGGGGTCGTTGTCGCTGTCTACATTCTTGTGGTGACGCCGGTGATCAGAGACCCAGTTGAGCGCCGCATTTTCGAATGCCGCGGCGCCGAACAGCAGCGTAAACAGCCGCACCGGCCAGCGCGCATGGAACGTCATATGCGCCAGCAGGCGATGGTAACCGAGCGTGATGCTCAGGCCGGTCGCACTGAAAAACGCGAGAAACAGCGCGACCTGAAACCCGTCGATCCCGTAGTGCCAGAGATAGAACGGGACGGCGGTGCACGTCGCGACAGCGACGCCGATGAGGAACGAACTATTGGTCCAATTGATGCGGGCGGAAGGAAGGCGGAACGGCACGGTGCCATTGAGCCTGTGCCGCGGCCCGGCCAGCGCGAGCGCAATCGCCGCTGTTTCCGTAAATTTCTCCGGCGGGCTGTGCCAGAACTAACTTTGCGCCAGTTTAAATTCCACCGCCTCGCGTAGTGCCTCCCAGCTGGCGTCGATGATGTTGTCGCTCACTCCCACCGTGCCCCAGATCCGGTGCCCGTCGCCGCTCTCAATCAGCACGCGGGTCCGCGAGCCGGCGCCGAGGTTGCTCTCGAGGATGCGCACCTTGTAGTCGCGTAGCGTCATCTCGCGCAGTTGCGGGTAAGCCTTCTCCAGCGCGAGCCGCAGCGCTTTGTCGAGCGCGCTGACCGGGCCCGTCTCCTCGGCCACGGTGTGGACGGACTCGCCGTTGACCGTGAGCTTAACCGTCGCCTCCGCCCAAAGCTCCTCGCCGTGCCGCTCGATGATGACCCGGTAGTTTTCGACCTCGAAAAACGTGCGTCGCTGTCCGAGCGAATTCATGACGAGCAACTTGAACGATGCGTCGGCAGCCTCGTATTCGTAACCGCGGAACTCACGCTCCTTTAGTTCCTCGATCAGCGCCTTCATCTCGGGACGTTTCTCGTCGAGTTCAAGGCCCATTTCTCTCGCCTTCAGTGCGAGGCTGCTGCGCCCGGCCATGTCGGAAACCAGCACCCGGGTGCGGTTGCCCACGAGCGCCGGGTCGATGTGCTCGTAGCTGCGCGCAACCTTCTGCGCAGCGTTGGCGTGCAGCCCGCCCTTGTGCGCGAAGGCCGACTGGCCCACAAACGGTGCCTTCGGGTCCGGCCGCATATTCGCCAGCTCGTCGAAGAACAGCGACAAGTCGCGCAGCTCCGCGAGCCGGGGTGCACAGTGCGCGGTGCGGCCCATCTTTAGCACGAGGTTGGGTAGGATCGTCGTGAGGTTGGCGTTGCCCACACGTTCGCCGTAGCCGTTCATCGTCCCCTGCACCAGCGTCGCGCCCGCTTCGATCCCGGCGAGCGAAACTGCTACGCCCAGGCCGCTGTCGTTGTGGCAGTGCACGCCGATCAGACCGCCGCCGAAGCGCGCCACCGCGGCCGCCGTAATGCGCGCCACCTCCGGAACCAGTTTGCCGCCGTTGGTCTCACAGAGCGTAAGGTTGCTCGCCCCGCCCCGCGCCGCGGCCTCGAGCGTGCGCATGGCATAGTCGGGGTTGTCGAGATAGCCGTCAAAAAAATGCTCCGCGTCGTAGATCACCTCCCGGCCTTGGGCGACGAAGTAGCGCACGGAATCCTCGATCATCGCCAGATTTTCCTCCGGCGTCGTGCGCAGGATCTCGGCGACGTGCAGCAGCCACGTTTTGCCGACGATCGTCAGCACCGGCATGCCGCTGTCGAGCAGAGTGCGAAGTTGCGCGTCATCAGATGCGGCCACGCCTGCCCGGCGGGTGGAGCCAAACGCGGTCAGCCGCGCATGTTTCAGTTGGAGCGTCTGGGCCTCGGCGAAAAACGCGATGTCGCGCGGATTGGAGCCGGGGAAGCCGCCCTCGATGTAGTCCACGCCAAAGTGGTCCAGCTTCTGCGCGATCAGAAGCTTGTCGGTGACGGAGAAACTGATGCCTTCGCCCTGCGTGCCGTCGCGCAGCGTCGTGTCGTAGATTTTGATGGTGGTGTGCATAGGCAATCAGACCGAGTGTGCTTCGATGAAGGCGCGGATCGCCGCGGCGTCAGCCTTTATTTTGTGCTTCACGACCGGGCGCCCCTTCAGCGCCTCGAGGCTCGGGTCGGTCGGCTCGAGGTCGGTGGCGGCGCGGATGGTCTCGGGGAACTTCGCCGGACTGGCCGTGGCAAGGACGACGCTGACGCGGTCAGGATCGAGCGCCTTGAAGGCACAGGCCGTGTGCGGATCGACGACGTAACCATGCTCGCGGTAAACGCGGCCGATGATCGCCAGAATCTCCGCGTCCGTGCAACGTGAGGCCGAAAACGCGTTGCGGTCGAAATCCGGAAACACGCAGACCCCGGTCGCCTTGAAGGCTTCCATCGCCGCACGGACACGAGCCGGATCGCGGCCGAGGCTGTAATAGAGGAACCGCTCGAAGTTCGACGCCACCTGGATGTCCATCGACGGCGCGAGGCTCGGCTGCACCGCGCAGACCCGGTATTCGCCAGTCGTCAACAGGCGGTAGAGGATGTCGTTCTGGTTCGTCGCCACCTTGAAGCCGCGGATCGGCACGCCCATTTGCTGGAGCAGCCATCCGGCGAGGACGTTGCCGAAATTTCCCGTCGGAACGACGAACTCCACCTCGCTCTGCTCGGCCGCAGACAGCCGCAGCCAAGCGTGCAGGTAATAGACACACTGCGCCAGCACCCGCACGAGGTTGATCGAGTTGACGGCGGAGAGCCGGTGCCGGGTGCGAAACTCCTGGTCCCCAAAAATCTCCTTCAGCGCCGCCTGCGCTTCGTCGAACGTGCCGCCGATCGCCAGCGCGAACACGTTGACCGCGCCCGTGCATGCCATCTGCCGCTCTTGGAGCGGTGACACACGGCCGTCGGGATAAAGGATGAAGATGCCCGTGCCGGGCTTGCCGAGGAGCCCGTGGATCGCCGCCGCGCCAGTGTCACCGGAGGTCGCGCCGAGGACGTTGATCGTCTCGCGGCGCTCGCGGCACTGGTGCGCGTAGAGGTTGCCGAGTAGTTGGAGGGCGAAGTCCTTGAACGCGAGCGTCGGGCCATGAAACAGCTCCAGCACCAGCAGCCGCGGGCCGAGCCGGCGCAGCGGCGCGATGTCGGCCTGCGGGAAACCAGCGTAGGAGGCAGCGACGATGCTGCGGAGCGTTTCCGCCGGAATGTCAGTGGCGAAAACGCGCAAAAACTCGAAGCACAGTTCCACGTAGCCGAGCCCCGCGAAGCGCCTGAGTTCGCTGGAGAAATCCGGCAGCGTCTCCGGCAGAAACAGCCCGCCGTCGGGCGCGAGCCCCGTCGCCACCGCGTCGGAAAAACCGAGCGGCGCGGTCTGACCGCGGGTGGAGATGTAGCGCATCGTGGCGACCGGCCGCCGATGCGGACTCAGAGATTCTCCAGCCCGAACGCTGCATGCGCGAGGCGCGCAGCCTCGTCAGCGCGATCCTGGTCGATGACGATCGAAATTTTTATTTCCGACGTGCTGATCAACTCGATGTTGATACCGGCGTCGGCGAGCGTCTGGAACAGCGTGGCAGCGACGCCCGAGTGCGTCTTCATGCCCACCCCAACCACCGAGAGTTTGGCGATGTGCTCATGCACGGCCACCTGCCCGCCACCGATGGTGGCGAGCGCCGGCTCGAGCGCCTTAACCGCCTTGTGCGTGTCGGTCTGCGGCACGGTGAAGGTGAGGTTCGCGACTCCGTGACGGCCAACGTTCTGCACGATCATGTCGACGATGATGTTGGCGTCGGCCAGGCAGCGGAAAACTTTCGCCGCCGAGCCGGGCTTGTCGACAATGTTACTGACGATGACCTTGGCCTGATCCTTATCGACGGCGACACCGCGGACAACGACGCGTTCCATATAGGCGACTTCTTCTTTCACGATGGTTCCTGGGTTGTGGTTGAAACTTGAGCGGACTTCGAACACGACGCCATATTTCTTGGCGAACTCGACCGAGCGTGACTGCATGACCTTCGAGCCAGACGAGGCGAGCTCGAGCATCTCGTCGTAGCTAATCTCATCGAGTTTTTTCGCCGTCTTAACGACGCGCGGGTCGGCAGTGTAAACGCCATCGACGTCGGTGTAAATTTCGCACTTGTCGGCCTTCAGCGCCGCGGCGAGGGCGATGGCCGTGAGGTCGGAGCCGCCACGGCCGAGTGTGGTAGTCTGTCCTTCGTCGTTGATGCCCTGAAAGCCGGCGACGATAACCACTTTACCCGCCTTCAAATCGCGGTTGATCGACTTGGGGTCGATTGTGTGGATTCGGGCCTTCGTGTGCGACCGGTCGGTGACGATGCCGGCCTGGGCACCGGTGTAACTGACGGCCGCCACGCCGACCCCTTGCAAGGCCATCGCCGTGAGCGCGATCGTCTCCTGTTCGCCGATGGAGAGGAGTTGATCGAGTTCCCGCTCACTGGGATTTTCGCAAACCGATTTGGCGCGGGCGATAAGTTCGTTGGTCACGCCGGCGCGGGCCGACACGACCACGACGAGTTCATTGCCTTCATCGCGGATTGCCTTGATCCGTTCCGCGACTTTTTTGATGCGCTCCACGTCACCCACGGAGGTGCCGCCGTATTTTTGGACGATGCGTGCCATGGTGAATTATTCGGGAAAATCACCGATGCGCAGGAGCAGCGGTGGTTCCAGCACACTGGCGAGCCGCGCGAGCCGCGTCAGCGTGGCCTGAATGGCGCGTTCGTTGCTGTCATGGGTGGTGAGCACGAGCGACGCGGCGTCGGGGCGCTCGGCGCGGTTCTGGATCACGCTCGCGATGCTCACACGCTGGTCGGCCATCACAGTGGCCACCCGGGCGAGCACGCCGGGCCGGTCCTTGACGGTGAGGCGGATATAGTAGCGGCCGTGGATGCGCTCCGGCGGAGCAAGCCGGCAGGGTGTGGACGAGACGGCCGCGGCCGGTTCCTTGCGCGCGGTGATGAAGGCGCGACGGTCGTTCTTCAGAATCGAAACCGCATCGACGATGTCGCTGATGACCGCGCTCGAGGTGGCGTCCTGCCCGGCGCCGCGACCAATGTAGAGGGTGGTGCCGACCACGTCGCCCTTGATCGAGACGGCGTTGAAGACGCCGCTGACCTTGGCGACGACATGGCTCTCGGGCAGCAGCGTGGGATGCACGCGCACGCTCAGCTCGTTCTTCGCAAAATCGCGGGAGATAATCGCGAGGAGCTTGATGCCGTAGCCGAACGTCGCCGCGTGCTGGAAGTCGGCGGGTGTGAGCCGGTCGATGCCCTCGACCACCATCCGGTCGGTCGGCACCCAGACGCCGTGGGCCAAATAGGTGAGGACAGCGGCCTTGTGCGCGGTGTCCCAGCCGTGCACGTCGAGCGACTCGTCCGCCTCGGCGTAGCCGAGCCGCTTCGCGTCGCCGAGCACCGTGGCGTAGGGCACATCCAGATCCTCCATCTGGGTTAGGATGTAATTGCAGGTGCCGTTAAGGATGCCGTAGATGAGCGGAAAGCGGTTCGCCACGAGGCCCTCGCGCAGCGCCTTGATGATGGGGATGCCACCCGCCACACTCGCCTCGAAGAGAAAATGCCCGCCGTGGCGCCGCGCCATCTCAAAAATCTCCGCGCCGTGCTTGCAGATGAGCGCCTTGTTCGCCGAGACGACAATCTTGCCCAGCGCGAGCGCGGTAAGCGTGACGTCGCGCGCCACGTCGGTCCCGCCGATCAGTTCACACACAATGTCGATCGAGGGATCGGAGGCGACGGCGATGGGGTCGTCGGTGAGCTTCGCGGCCGGAATGCGGACGGTGCGCTGCTTGCTGGTGTCGCGCACCGCGGCGACGGCGAGTTCGAGCCGCACGCCGAGGCGCGATTCGAGTTCGTGCCGCGCCCGGTCGATGTGTTTCCACACGCCCTGGCCGACGGTGCCGAGACCGCAGAGACCGATGCGAATGACGTTGGGTGCGCTCATGCAGGCTAGAGTTGCACGAACTTCGCCAGCTTGATAGCGCGGTGCGACTTTAATTCGCGCCGCACCGTCTCGCTCGGCTCGCTGTCGAGGTTGATCACCATCAACGCCGTCTCGCCGGGCTGTTGGCGGCTGAGGGACATGTTGGCGATGTTCACGCCGTCGCGACCGAGAAGCGTGCCGACGTAGCCGATCATGCCGGGCTCATCGTGGTTCTCGATCATTAGGAGTTTGCCCGCGGCCTCGGCCTCAACCTCGCGCCTGTTGAGCTCGACGATCCGGGGCTTGGCCGCCTTGCCCATAAGCGTGCCCTCGGCGGAGTGCACGCTGCCGTCCGCCGCGACGGCCTCGACGGAGATCAGCTCGGTGTAGTCCACCTCGTCGGTGGACTTGGTGACCTCGAGCTTCACGCCGAGCCGCTCCAGCAGCACGGGCGCGTTAACGAAATTAACGCCCTCGCCGCTGATGCGGCGCAGCCAGCCGCGCTGAATGGCGCGTGTGACCGAGTTGGCGTCGAGATCGACGATCTTGCCCCAATAGGTGATGCGGAGCGTAGCGATTTGCGCCGGGGCGATCTGCTGGACGAGCGTGCCGAGCCGGGTGCCGAGGTCGAGGTAGGGCCCGAGAATCTTGAGCGCGGCGGCGTCGATCGAGGGCATGTTGACGGCGTTACGGATCACGCCCCCGCTGAGCACCTCCACGATCTGCTCGGCGACCTCGAGGCCGACCGTCTCCTGCGCCTCGGCGGTCGAGGCGCCGAGGTGGGGTGTGAGCACGACGTTCGGCAGCCGGCGAAATTCGCTCTCGGCCGCCAGCGGCTCGTCCTCGAACACATCGAGCCCGGCGGCGGCGACCTGACCGGAATTAAGCGCGGCGAGCAGCGCGGCCTCCTTGATGATGCCGCCGCGGGCGCAGTTGAAGATGCGCAGGCCCTTCTTGCACTTCGCGAACGCCGCCTCGTCGATCATGTAGCGCGTGCCATCGGTCAGCGGCATGTGCACAGTGATGTAGTCGGACTGGGCCAACAGTTCGTCAAGCGTCAGCGCCTCGATCTGCATGGCCTTGGCCCGGCTCAGGGCGAGATAGGGATCGTAGGCGACCACGCGCATGCCGAACGCCTGCGCGCGCTTCGCGACCTCCGAGCCGATCCGGCCGAGCCCGACGATGCCGAGGGTTTTCCGAAACAGTTCGATGCCGGAGAAGTGCTTCCGGTTCCACTCCCCGGCGCGCATCGACGCGGCAGCCTGGGCCACAGGGCGCGCGCCGCAGAGCAAATGCGTAAACGTCAGCTCGGCAGTGGCGACGGTGTTCCCCGAGGGCGTGTTCATCACGATCACCCCGCGCTCGGTGGCGGCCTCGACATCGACATTATCCACCCCCACCCCGGCGCGGCCCACGACCTTGAGTAGCGGCGCGGCAGCAAACACCTCGGCGGTGATCTTCGTCTCCGAACGCACGGCGATGGCGTGGACCTCGCGGACCAGTTCTAGCATCCTGGCCGGCGAAGAGCCATAGGCCTCCACGACCTCGAAACCCGGCTGCTGGCGCAGGTGGGCGACGCCCTTGGGTGAGATTTTATCGGCGACGAGGACTTTCATGGAGGCAAAATGCCTCCGAGGGAAATCTCGCCGTCTCCGCCTAGCAAGGAAAACGTGCGGGTTATGACGGGCGCGCGGCGCGGATTGCCATGCGCCACGCCACCCGTTTTCTTCGGGTATGGATTCCCTCACCGCCGCCGACCGCCTCGCCCGTCAGGTCCAGTTCATCCTCGAAGTGGACAAGTTGAAGGAAATATTCCGCCAGACCATCAACACCCAAAGCCGCCGCGCCGAAAACGACGCCGAGCACTCCTGGCACCTTTGCCTCTGCGTCATCGTCCTCGCCGAGCACGCCAACTTCCAACAGCTCGACGTCCTTCGCGTCCTGAAGATGCTCATCCTCCACGACCTTGTCGAAATCGACGCCGGCGACACCTTCGCCTATGACGCCGCGCGCATGGCCGACCAGCACGCCCGCGAGGCGCTCGCCGCCGACCGCATCTTCGGCCTGCTACCACCCGACCAGACGCGCGAGTTCCGTGCGCTGTGGGACGAGTTTGAGGCCCAACAGACGCCCGAGGCCAGGTTCGCCCTGGCCGCGGATCGGTTTCAGCCGATGCTGTTGAACTGCCACACCGAAGGCGCGGCCTGGCGGCGCCACGGCGTGACACAAGACCGCGTCCTCGCCCGCAACGCCGCGGTCGCCGAGGGCTGCCGGCCCCTCTGGGAATATGTCGTCAAGATGGTGCAGACCGCCGTCGATGCCGGCCACCTCGCCCCGAAACCGTGATCAATTTGAACGGAAATTTCCAGCGCGGACGATCCGCACAGCAGGCCCGCGCAGGATAATCGACTGCGTTGGGCTTTCCGCATCAATAGCGACCGTGCCGTTTGCAAGCGGCAAAGTAGGCATCGAGGTTGGCCTGTGGCGTGCCCTCGCGGAAACTGTCGGAGCTGCCGATGATGAAGCCGCCGCCGGGCTTGGCGGTTTCCATGGCCGCCCGCACCGCCTCCTCGATCGTCGCGGGCGTGCCGTTCTGCACCACGTGCAGGAGGTCGATGTAGCCCTTCAGCGTGGTTTTGTGACCTATGGTCCGCTTGGCGTGGGCGAGGTCGAAATCGCCTGTGGGTGGCGGCGTGCAGGTCTCCAGCACGTCCACACCGGTGGCGGCGATCAGTTCCATCGAACCCGCCAGCCGCCCGTCGTCATAGTAATCGTAGAGCGCACCGTAACGGTGAGTGAGCTCGACCTGCTCGCGAATGAGCGGCGCAAACACCTCGGCAAAGATCGCCGGCGACCAGCCGGCCGACAACGACGTGAAATACCACGTGCCGAAGATGAACTCCGCCCCACCCTCCAGGGCCGCTCTGATTTGCGCTATCGAACGTTGGTGGAAAATGTCGATCAACTCATCGAAGAACAGACGGTTGTCGTAAAAATCCACCATCAGGTCCGCCATGTCCCGGGCGTGGCCAGCATTGTGATCGAGCGCGCAGCGAACAACCACCATCAGCACACCGCGCGCGCCCAGTTCGCGGTGAAGCGGCACCAGAAAATCTAAATTGGTGTTGATCGGGGCCAACACGTAGCGGAGCGCGGCGAGATCTTCGGGGCCCTTCACGAGATGCTCCGTCCGGACTGGATTGGGCGTCACCCCGAACTCCCGTCCGTCAGGCGGAATCAAAATGCGGTCGGACAGCCGGCCCGCAGGCGTATGAAAGGTGCGCTCAACCGCGATGAAATCGCCCTCGCGATATTTGCGCTGCTCCACCCTGACCCCGGGCAGCGCATAGGTGTCGGGATAGACGTCCAGTGTGTTGAAGGTGCCATCCTCGACGGGAAACATTTGGTCCAGGTCGGGAAACACGCGCAGGTGCGTGGCCAGATCCTGCGAGCCGTGCTCTGCCATCAGCCAGGCCCAGACGCGCGGCGCAATGGGCACGCAGTCGGGTTCCTCGTGGCGGATAGCTGCCAGAATGCGTTCACGTCCGGTCATGGAGGGTTTGGGCATGGCTGTGTGCGTGTCTGGCCCGTGCAGGCCACGCGCATCGCAGCCTGTTCCCCGGCGGCAGAATGTCCATTCCTTCGGCAATCCGCTCGCAAAATTAAAGTGAGCGGTTGCGCTCGCACCGGTAGCAGGTAAGTTCGCGCGCTAATGGCCCCGCCGCCCATCGTAGAACTCCGCGACGTCTCCAAGCGCTTCAGCGCCGGCCCGCTCGTCCTCGACCGGCTCTCGTTTGCGGCGCAGCCCGGCGAGTTCCTTAGCCTCATCGGCCCCAGCGGCTGCGGCAAATCCACCCTCCTCCGCCTCATCGCCGGCCTCAGCCCGCTCTCCGGCGGCTCGCTCCGCGTCGCCGGCCGCACGCCCGACGACGCCGCGGCCGATCTCGCCTTCGTGTTTCAAGAGCCGACGCTGCTCCCCTGGATCACCGCAGGCCGCAACGTCGAACTCGCCCTCCAGCTCCGTGGCATCCCCGCAGCGGAGCGCCGCGCCACGCGCCGGCAGGTGCTCGACCTCGTCCGCCTCGGCGACCGGGCCGACGCCTACCCACGCCAGCTCTCCGGCGGCCAGAAAATGCGCGTGTCCCTCGCCCGCGCCCTCGCGCTCATCCCGAAAATTCTCTTGCTCGACGAACCTTTCGGCGCCCTCGACGAGATGACCCGCGAGCACCTCAACGAGGAACTCCTCGCCATCCGCGCGCAGCAGGCGTGGACGGCGTTTTTCGTGACGCACTCCGTCGCCGAGGCCGTGTTTCTTTCCGACCGCATCGTGGTGCTCGCGCCCCATCCCGGCCGCGTCCACTCGGTCGTGCCGATCGATCTGCCCCAACCGCGCACCGAGGAGACCCGCCTCTCGCGCGCCTACCACGGCCTCGTCACCGACGTCTCGCGCCTGCTGCGCTCCGTCGAACACGCCGCCGCCTGAGCCCCGCGCATGCCGAGTAAACCCACCCATTTCCTGCTCCCCGCGGTCACCGGCGCGCTCTTCATCGCGCTCTGGCATGGCCTACACCTCTGGCTGTCGGAGGATCTGCGTTTCCTGCTGCCGACACCCGGCGCCGTGCTGGGCGCGTTGCGCGACAACGCCGCCCCCCTCGTTCGCGCCACGCTCAACACCACGGAAGGCGCGCTACTCGGCTTCGGCCTCGCCATCGCCGTCAGCAGCCTCCTGGCCCTCGGCCTCTCGCTCTCGGCGCTCGTGCGCGTGAGCCTGTATCCCTACCTGATGGTGCTGCAGATGACGCCCGTCATCGTCGTGGCGCCGATCCTCGTGCTCTGGGTCGGCCCGGGTCTGAAAAGCGTGGCCGTCATCACGTTTCTCATCTGTTTTTTCCCGCTCGTGGTGAACACCACGCAGGGTCTGATCTCGACCGACCGCAACCTCGTCGAGCTTTTCGCCATGTGGCGCGCGAGCCGGCTGCAACAACTGTTCCTGCTGCGCGTCCCCGCTGCGCTGCCATATTTCTTCACCGGGCTCCGCATCGCCGCGACGCTCGCGCCGATCGGCGCGCTCGTCGGCGACTACACCGCCGGCAGCTCGGCGGGCGACGGCGGCGGGCTCGGTTTTCAAACCATCATCTACTCGAGCCAGGCCCAATACCCCGCGCTCTTTGCCACCGCCGCCGTCACCTGCGCGCTCGGTTTCGTCTTTGTCGCCGTCGTCCTCGGCCTGAGCTGGCTCGCGCTGCACCGGTGGCACGACTCCTACGAGCGCCACGACACCTGATATTTTCCGTTTGCCCACCACGCCATGAAGACGCTTCACCTCCTTCTCACCCTCGCTGCCGCCGCGACCGCGGTTGCAGCGGACAAACCGCCTTTCAAGCTCACCGTGCAACTCGACTGGGTCGCCGAGCCCGAGCACGGCGGCTTTTATCAGGCGCAAGCCCGCAGGTTTTTCGCCGTCGAAGGCCTCGACGTCACCATCGTGCCCGGCGGGCCCAACGCCTTCGTCATGCCCAAAATCGCAACGGGGCAGGCCGACATCGGACAGGCCGACAGCACCAACACTCTCCTCCAGCAAGCCGAAGGCCTGCCCGTCGTGCAGTTCGGCGCCGTGTTTCAGGACGACCCATCCGGCCTGCTCGTTAACGCCGGCAGCCCGGTGAAGACCTTCGCCGATCTGCAGGGCAAGACGATCATCGCTCGGCCCGAGTGGGCCTTCCTCAAGTTTCTCCAGAAAAGATACGGTCTGAACGTCACGGTCGTGCCGCAGAACTTTTCCATCGCCGCGTTTCTCGGCAACCGTGAGGCGATCCAACAGGGCTATTCCATCGCCGAGCCCTACCACATCGTGAAGGCCGGCGGCCAGATGCCGCGCTTCCTCACGACATGGGATGCCGGTTTCCGCGCCTACGCCGTGCTCGTGACCAGCCGCCGGTTCGCCCGCGAGCACCCCGCCGAGCTGCGCGCCTTCCTGCGCGCCTACATCCACGGCTGGCGCGACTACCTCGAGGGCGACCCCGCGCCTGCCCACGCCGCGCTAAAGCTGGTCAACCCGAACAACACCGACGACTTCATGGCCTTCTCACGCCAGATGATCATCGCCGCCCAGCTCGTCACCGGCCGCGGCGCGTCCGCCGGCCCCGCCCAGATCGGCCGGCTCGACCCCGCACGCTACGCCATGCAGATCCGGCAGCTCGAGGAACTGGGTATCCTGAAACCCGGCACCGTCACCGCCCACCAGGCGATGACGACCGATTTCCTGCCGTGACGAACCTCCCGCCGACCCCGCCCATGACCTCTCCTCAGCGCGAACAATTTCTCGCACTCCTGCGCGCCGCCGTCACCGCGGGCACCTTGGTCAAACTCACCCTCGGCAAGCCCTACGGCCCCGACGCCACGCTAAAAAACCTCTTCGTCCGTCCCGTCACGCTCAAGGCCGGCCCCCACCTCACCTTCGTCTGGCGCCATGCCACGCGAGACATCACGAAAAACCACCAACCCGACGCCGCCCTCGCCGAGTTGGCGACACTCATCGGCCGCACTTTCCTCGACGCCCATCTGTTCACCACGACCAAGACCGCCCAGTTAGACGGCCGGCCCGACGGCACCGCGCGGCTACACATCACTGGGGCTGCAGCGCCCCCGCTGCAATCCGCCGCCCACAACCGGCCCAAGGAATACACCCTCCCCGCCGACGCCCCCTGGCTCCGCGCCCTCGGCGTCACCAACGACCACGGCCGGCCGCGCGAAGGCATGGCGGACAAATTCCGCCAGATCCAGAAATTCGCCGAGCTGCTCTCGCACCTGATCGCCGAAGTCGCTCTCCCCGCCGACCGCCCGCTCCACGTCACCGACATGGGCAGCGGCAAAGGCTACCTCACCTTCGCCATCGCCGCGCTCCTCGGCCCGCGCGCCACCGTCCGCGGCATCGAGCAGCGCCCCGAACTCGTGGACCTCTGCAACCGCGTCGCCCGCGAATGCGGTTTCGCCAACCTCGACTTCACAGCCGGCCAGATTCTCCCGCCCGAAATCGAAAATCCGAAATCCAAAATCGAAAATCCTCCCGACGTTCTCCTCGCACTCCATGCCTGCGACACCGCGACCGACGACGCGCTCGCGCAGGGCATCGCCGCCGGAGCGCGCCTCCTCGTCGTGTCGCCCTGCTGTCAGAAGGAACTGCGCGCGCAGCTCACCGCGCCGCCCGTGCTCACCGACGCCCTGCGTCACGGTATTTTTCAGGAACGCCAGGCCGAGTTCGTCACCGACGCGCTGCGCGCCCAACTCCTCGAATGGGCCGGTTACCGCACCAAGGCCTTCGAGTTCATCTCCACCGAGCACACGGCAAAAAACCTGATGATCGCCGCCATCAAATCCCACGCCCCCGGCGACGCCGCACGCGCCGAGCGCCTGCGCGAGTTCGCCACCTTCTACGGCATCCGCACCCAGCGCCTCGCGGCACACCTCAGCCTCCCACTCACGCCATGATCTGGGAAGAACTCGACTGGCCGGCACTTGACCGGTTGCGCGACGGGTTTCTGCACGGTGCCGCCGCGAAAGGTCCCTACTGGCAATCCGCCTCCGACCTCGCGAGCTACGATTTCACCTACGGCGAACGCATCGGATGGAAATGGGACCAGGTTTTGCGCGAGCTGCGGCAGCGCGGCTGGCGCCCCGCCTCGCGCCACGTTCTCGACTGGGGCTGCGGTAGCGGCATCGCCGCGCGCCGCGCAATATCGTTTTTCGGTGCCGAGCACTTCGACTCGCTGACTGTCTGGGACCACTCGCCCGCCGCCTGCGACTTCGCCGCCGATGCGGCGGCCACGGCCTTTCCGGCGCTCGACGTGGCCGCAGCCACGCCCGGCTTGCTTGCGTCGAACGAGCCGCTCGGCCTCCTGCTGATCAGCCACGTTCTCAACGAGCTCCCACCCGCGGCGCTGGCCGCACTCCGCGCGCTCGTCGGTCGCGCCGCCGAAGTGATCTGGGTCGAGCCCGGCACGCGCGAGGTGAGCCGCGCGCTCGCGGCGCTGCGCGAAGAGTTCCTGCCCGGCTTCCATGTCATCGCACCCTGCACGCACCGCAACGCCTGTCCTGTCCTCGCGCCGGGCCGCGAGCGTGACTGGTGCCATCACTTCGCGCCGCCGCCGGGCGAGATTTTCGCAAACCCGAACTGGGTGCGCTTCGGCCAGCGGGCAGGCATCGATCTGCGCAGCCTGCCGTATTGTTTTTCTGTTCTGGACCGCGAACGGGCCAGCACCGCTCCGCCCGGGTTGTCGCACGTCATCGGCCGCCCGGTGCATTTCAAACCCTACGCCCGCCTCCTAAACTGCGACGCCACCGGTCTCGCCGAGCTCACGCTGCCCAAGCGCACTGACCACGCTCTCTTCAAACAGCTCGATCGCACCAAGGCGCCGCTCCTCTACCGCTGGACGCGCGACGGCGACAAGATCACCGCGGGCGCCGCATTTGACGTCGGCACCGCCGAAGCGTCCGCGCCGACCTCCAGCGAATGATAATTCGGCACACTCGGCCTCGCCACATGCGGCATTTCCCGTTCCATTAATCATGATGTCGATTCGACCTTTCGTCCTTCTGTTCGCCCTGGCCGCCGTTATCGGCGTCAGTCATGGCGCAGCCCTTGAGCCCGTCCGCTACACCGTCCGGCTGCCGGAGGCCAAGGCGCACTACGTCGAGGTCGAGGCCATCGTGCCCACCGATGGGCAGACGCGGCTCGAAGTTTTTATGCCGGTCTGGACCCCGGGCTCCTACCTACTCCGCGAATACTCGCGCCATGTCGATCAAGTCACCGCCACCGCCGAAGACGGCACCGCGCTCTCCACGGTGAAGACGACCAAGAACCGCTGGAGCATCGCCTGCGGCCAGCACTCGCGCGTGCGCCTCTGTTACCGGCTCTACGGCCACGAGGTGAATATCCGGGGCAACTGGATTGAGCCGGACTTCGCATTCCTGAACGGCGGCGCGCTCTTCATCACTTCCGTCGAACATGCCCAGCGCCCTTACGAGGTTAAAATCTTGCTGCCGGCCGGCTGGCGCAGCGTTTACACCGCACTGACACCCACGGCGGAGCCCACGCGGTTCACCGCACCCGACTACGACACGCTCGCCGACAGTCCGATCCTCGCCGGCTCGCCCCAGGTCGACTCCTTCGAGGTCGACGGCGCGCCGCACTTTCTCGTTACCGTGGGTGGAACCGGCGTCTGGGACAACGCCCGGACCGCGCAGGGCTTGGCCAAAGTGGTGCAAACCCAACGCGACTTCTGGGGCTCGCTGCCCGGCAAGCAGCCGTATTACGTCTTCAATCTGCTCAACGGTGGCCGCAGCGGCATCGAGCACCGCCAGGGCTTCGTTCTCTCCGCCGACCGCTGGCTGTCGCGCACTCCGAGTGGCATCAATTCCTGGCTCTCGCTCGCTAGCCACGAATATTTCCATACGTGGAATGGCAAGCGGCTGCGCCCAGTCGAACTCGGGCCGTTCGACTACGAACACGAAGCCTACACCAGGTCGCTGTGGGTCGTGGAGGGCATCACCAGTTATTACCAGCATATCATGCGGCACCGGGCCGCCCTCATCAACCGCACCGAACTCCTTGAGTCACTCAGCGGGAGTATCGCCGCCGCGCAAAACACCCCGGGGCGCTTTGTCCAATCCCTCGCCGATGCCTCCTTCGACACCTGGATCAAGGCTTACCGGCCCGACGAAAACACGCCGAACACCACCGTTAACTACTACACCAACGGCACTGTGGCGGCCCTGCTCCTCGATGCGGAGATCCGCCGTTCCAGTCACAACGCAAAGTCGCTTGATGACGTGATGCGGCTCGCCTACGCGCGCTTCAGCGGGGCACACGGTTATACCGAAAGCGAGTTCGTTGCCGTCGCGAGCGAAGTTGCCGGCGCCGATTTATCCGGTTGGCTCACGCGCACGATCAACCGCACGGGAGATTTCGACTACCTGCCCATGCTGAACTGGTTCGGACTGACGTTTGAAGTTTATCGTGAGAAACCCGACGAAGCCAAGAGTGCCGAGCCAGCCAAGCCGGTCCAAAGTTGGCTCGGTGCGGAGACGAGGAACGACGCAGGCCGCCTTGTCGTGACCCTGGTGCGAACGGGCACCCCGGCCTATGACGCAGGCCTCAGCGCCGATGACGAGATTCTTGCCCTCGATGACTACCGCGTGGGCCCCGACCAGCTGCCCGGCCGTCTTGCCGCCTATCACCCGGGCGACAAAGTGTCGGTGCTCATCGCGCGCCTCGATCATCTGGTGCGACTGGAGACGACCCTGGGCTCAGAGCCGGCCAACCGCTGGAAGTTAACCATCCGGAAGGATGCCACCCCCGCGCAGACCGCCCACCTCAACGCCTGGCTGGGCGCCGCACCGCACCCCGCGCCGCAGGCGAACGCGCCCTAGGCTGCGCGGCGCCCACGATCGCATTGACAGGCCGCGGCGGCCTTCAAACAGTGCCGGCGTGAGTCTCACTGCAATCCGCGAAAAATTCAGAAAATTTCTTGCGCAAAAAAGCCTGCGCGTGACCAACCAGAGGCTGGCGATTTTTGACGCGGCGTTCGCGCAGAAGGAACATTTTACCGCCGAAGAACTGTTGGATTCGGCACGGGCGATAGATGACTCGGTTTCGCGCGCCACCGTTTATCGCACACTGCCAATCATGACGGAGAGCGCGCTGCTACGCGAAGTCGACATTGGCACCGGCGAGAAATATTACTATCCTAACCAATCCGGCGGCTCGACCCAGGTGGCGCAGGTGGTCTGTGTCGATTGCGACAAGATTTTCGAGATCAGCGCGCCGTTTATGGAATGGTATGGCAGCACGGTGTCGTCAAAACTCGGCCTCACGCCGGTGTCGCAGCGGCTCCAGGTGAGCGCGCATTGCGACAGTTGGCGGCTGACCGGGAAGTGCCCCCGCCGCAGCTGAACCGCGCCATGGCCAAGACGACCGATCACGAGTTCGAGATCACCTTCTTCGAGTCGGTGCTGCGGCGCGACCCCCGCTACACGGACGTCGTGGAGATCCTCGGCGGCCTTTACACCAAGCACGGGCGGATCGCCGACGGCCTCCGAATGGACCGCAGACTCGTGAAACTCCTCCCCGTCAACGCGACCGCGCACTACAATCTCGCGTGCAGCCTCGCCCTTTCGAAACGCGCGGCTGAAGCGCTGCGCTCGCTCCGGCAGGCCATCGAACTAGGCTACCGCGATTTCGACTGGATGCAGCAGGACCCCGACCTCGAGGGACTCAAACACCGGGCCGACTTCCTTGGATTGATCGAACAACTCAAGCCGCAGAGTTGACCTTCGTTCAGCGCAGCCCGAAAAGCTGCTGCAACACCGTTTGCAGATCCCGACCGACGGTCCAGCTCCCGCGGCGGGCCACGACCAGCGTCTTACTTCGCTCCCGCCGCTCGATGGCAACATTGACGTCGCTCAGCATCGGCTGCTCGGGTGGCAGGCCCATGATCTCCATTGGCGTCAGCGGCGTCCACGCGAACGGGATACCGGTCCAGTTGCACTTGATCTCCCAGCCGCCCACGAGCGCCGGGAGCGGTTTCGTCAGCAACGACGGATAGCGCAGCACAAAATCCGGCACGCGCCGGGTCGCGATCCGCACGCGCACCGCTGGCTCCATCCGCGCTAAATAATCCTGAAAAGTGTTTATTCGCCGCGCGCGCCACTGGTTGAAGAAATCGAGCGGGTCGAAGCCCATCAGGTTCATCCCGTTCCACAGGCCATGGTCGTTGTTGCTGCCGAACTTTCGGAAACTATACCACCATTGGAAATCGCGAGTGACCATAAGGCCGATCTCGAAATGCAGGTGCGCCCGGTCGCGCGGAATCACATGGCTGCCCGAGCTGTGCCCCATCGTCGCAATGACCTGGCCGCGGACAACCTTGTCGCCCTCCTTCAGCCCGGGCGCGATGCGGCTCAGGTGTGCGTATAGTGTATAAACGGCGGGCGTGACCTCAGGGTGCTCCAGCACGATGTAGCGGCCGTAGTTGCTGTCGCCCGCACTCCGGCTGATGTGCCGCACTACACCCGCCATCGCGGCGAAAATGCTGTCGGCGGGTTCGCCGCGGTGGTCACGGGAGGCGGCCTTGATGTCAATGCCTTCGTGAAATTGCCGTCCGCCGCTTCGCACGCCGCCGTATCCGCCCGACTCCGGGTCGCCCGACCCGGTATGCTGCAGAAAGTCCGCCGGCGGCCGTCCCTCGCTCCATGCGGTGGCAGGCGTCGGCCAGACGATATCGACGCGTTCCGCAGCGTGCGCCGCGGCCCAGAACAACGACAGAAGCAGTGCGATCCGAAAGCCTCTCATGATTTTCGCAACGTGCGCTACAATTCGGCCGAGGTTTTCCGCAGATTGTTCGCCAAGGCGGGCAACGCATCATCTGCGACTTCCGCAAACACCAGCACCGTGCCGTTGTCGAGCGGCCGGTCGATGCGCCGTGCGCCGAGCGGCACGCCGTTGACAACGAGCACCAGCCGGCGGCCCTGGTTCGTCACGGACAACCGGTAAAGATCGCGCGCGGCCGCCGGCGTCAGCCGGAACATCAGACAGCGGCCCAGCTCGACCTGCGCCACCGCCACATCAACAAAATCGAACTCGGTGATCATGGGTTTTGCAGACACCGCCAACTGCACGCCGCTTTGCGGCAGTGTCATGCCGACCGTCCCGGCCGGCGTTTCGATGAAGAAACGCGCCAAGGTCGGCGAGTAATCCATTGGTGGCGGTGACTGACAGCCCGCAACCAATAGGCCAAGGGAGAAAAATAACGGTGAAGAGAATTTCATGACAATGCTCTGCCACAGCAGTTCATACCGGTGCCTCCGCGCGGTCAAACGCCACCATCACTTCCGCACCCACCGAATCCGCCAGCAACCGCCCGCGGTTCGTCAGCCGCACCTGCGCGCCCTCCCGCACAGCGAGGCCCTCTGCGGCCAGCCGGTCCAGCAACGCCTCCACCGCACCCCACGGCGCCTCCGGGCTGCGCTCACGCCAGTGGGCGATATCGATTCCTTCGTTCATCCTCAGGCCGAAGATCAGCGCATCCTCGGCCAGCAACGCCGGCGTGAGCGCCACGCGATCCTCCGTGACGCGCTCGCCATGTTCGAGGTGGGCAAGCCACTGGCCATGATCCGCGATGTTTGCGCCACGCCAGCCACCCTGTTGCGAGGCTGCGGATGGCCCGAGGCCGATCCACTCGTGCATCCGCCACGTGTTCAGATTGTGCCGGCAAGCGTGGCCCGGCCGCGCGAAGTTGGCCACCTCGTATTGCGTGTAGCCTGCGGCGGCCAATTGCGCCCACGTCGTTTCGTAGAGGCGCGCCTCGTGCTCGGTATCGAGTTTCACGCGGCCCTGCGCCAGCTTCACCCACAGCGCCGTGTCTTCTTCGAAAGTCAGGCAATAGGTCGAGATATGGTCGGGCGCGAGCCGCACGGCCTCGCGGATGTCTGCAATCCACTCGGCCTCCGACTGGCCGGGCAGAGCGAACATCAGGTCGAGGTTGACGCTCGCGAAACCCGCCGCGCGGATGCGTTCGTAGGCCCGGTGGATGTGCGCAACGGTGTGTTTGCGTCCAAGCGCTTCCAACAGCGTCGGCTGGAAACTTTGCGCGCCCATCGAGATCCGCGTCACCCCCGCCTCGCGTAGCACCGCCAGCCGCTGTGGCGTGACGGAGGACGGTGCCAGTTCCACGGACCATTCCGCCGGCACGCCTCCACACCGCGCGCGCACCGTTTCCGCCAGCCGCCCCAGATCGGCCGGCGAGAGCAAACCCGGCGTTCCCCCACCCCAGAAAACGGTCGTCACCTGACGGTGCCACGCCACAAGGCAAGCCTCATACCCGATGCCGTCGAGGAACCTCCCAACCTCCCCGGCGGTGGGCACCGTCTGGTAAAACGCGCAAAAATCGCACGTCGAAGCGCAAAACGGTACGTGGACATACAGGCCCAGTGGCGCCGCCATTGCAGCTTTGTCTTGCTCTGTTGCGAGGTGAATCATTACTAGCTCACTCTAATTCGCCCGGTTTTCACGCCAAAAGTCCAATGCATACCAACCGTCTTTCTCCCGCGAGGAAATTTCTTCTCGGCCTCGGCGCTGCGCTGAGCCTCCTGCTGCTTGCCGGCTGTGAAGGCATCGTGCTCACCAACCTCACCTCAGGCTCGCTGCCGGAGAATCCATCACAGATCTATACCATCACCCTCCGTGCAACCCCCAACGCAGACGTCATCGTGCGCACCAGCATTGCACCGCACATCATCGTCGACGGCCAGAGCTACGCGATGAACAAGAGCGCCCTCGGCGAGGGCATCTATGAGTTCGATTACCAGTTACCCGCCGGCCGCGATGAGATCGCCTATTATTTCCTGGTCAACTACGACGTGACGACCAACGGCACCAACAGCCCGCAGGAGGCCTACACCGAGATCACCCACGCCAAGATCGTCCACCGCTACGTCCTCTCCCTTGAGGTCAACCGCGGCCCCGTCGGCGCGCGCATCAGCGTGCTCGGCCGCGGCTTCACGCCGCAGGACGTCATCTACCTCGATAACAACCCAACGCGCACCGTCTTCGAGTCACCCAACGCCCTGAGCTTCTTCGTCCCTGCCCTCACCGTCAGCCGCAACTACCAGGTGATGCTCGGCAGCACCGCCGGCAACTCCCCGGTCGGTACGTTCCGCATCGACCCCAGTAATCTCACTGTTACGCCAACATCGCTCAACCTGCGCCCGGGAGAGAGCCAGACGCTCAGTTTCACCATTCCCAATCCCGCCCCTCCCGGCGGACTCCTGCTCGACCTGACCACAGACGCCCCGGAGAGCGTGATAATGCCCGAGGTGATCGTTCCGCAAGGACAGACGACCATCACTGTCAACGTTCAGGGCGGTCGCCCCGGCAACGGCAGCCTTTTCCTCAAGGGCTACGGCGCGGGCGAGCTGACGATTCCGGTCAACGTCGCGGCAAAGTAAGCGCCGCACTGGATCGCAAGTTTTCTTGGGCGGGTCGTGCGACCCGCCCTTGTTATTTCCCCAGCTCAAGCTTTACCACCACCGGCCGGTGGTCGCTGGCCACCAGCACACCCGGACCGTCGTAAATCGTCGCCCCGCCTCTGCGCGCCTTCGGCTAGAGGCCGGGCAAAACGAGGATGTGGTCAACCCGCGTGTAGGTGTCGTCCTTCCGGAAACGGTGCGTCCATGTCTCGCCCTTCGAGTCGGAGGCAGGTAACAGCACCGCCACGTCGGTCTTGTCGCGCTGGAGCAGGCGCTGCACCGCCTTGCTGGCCTTTCCATCGTTGAAGTCGCCAAGGATCACAAAACGCGCGCCGCCGAGGTCCGGAAACCGCTGCAGGATCGCGTCCCGGATCGCCGCGGCCTCGCCAACTCGCCGGATCGACGACAGCGGATCTTCCGGCCGGTCGGTGTAGCGGCACGTCAGGTGCAGGCCGAACAACGTCACATCGCCCCCGGCAGTGGCGACCGTCGCCTCCAGCAGCCCGCGCCGCACCAGCTCCTTCGCGCCGAAATAAGAAAACTCAAGTTGCGTGTGCAGCCTCACGTCCTTGAGCGGACGCCGTGACAGCAGGACGACATAGCGCTCGGCGTCCGGACCTTCGAGCAGGACGCTGTGCGGATAGTCGAGCCCCGCGGACTTCAGATCGCGCCGCAACTCGTCGAGGTAGGGCTGTGCACCCATCTCCTCCAAAACCAGCACGTCGGCGCCCAGCCCGCGAATCACGGTGCGCAACGCGGCCTTCTCCGCCTCAGGCTTGGGATAGTCCTTGCGAAAACCCACTTCAGTCACGCGGTGCGCCGCCGCGTAGTTCTCCACGTTGTAGGCCGCGATTGTGAGCGTCTCGGCGCGAGCAAGGCCAAGGCTCAGCGCAAAGACACCGAGCCGCAAAAAATATCCTCTCGGCTTGCTCATCACCGCGCCTTTGCTTCTTCGCGCTTAAGCTTTCCCCAGCGCCGCCTCGCGCTCGAGCAGCGTCGGGTGCGAGTAATAAAACGCGCTGAACCACGGGTGCGGCGTGAGATTGCTGAGGTTTTTCTGCGCGAGCTTCCGCAGCGCCCCCACCATCGGTTCGGCCCCACCGACCGCGTCCCGCGCAAAGGCGTCGGCCTCGTATTCGTGTTTGCGGGAGAAATAGTTCATCAGCGGCGAAAACCAGAAGGTCACCAGCCCGCTCAGCAGGCCGAACAGCAGAAACGCCGGCGCCAGTTCGCCCGGCGGAAATCCAAAAGTGAGATTGAACCACGGGCTCTGCGCCAGCCACGCGATGACGCCGAATCCGCCCAGCAGCATCGCCGCCGACACCGCCAGCATCTTCGGGATGTGACCGCACCGGTAGTGGCCGATCTCATGCGCCAGCACCGCCTCGAGCTCTTTCGGTGTGAGCTGCGCGATCAGCGTGTCGAAAAGCACGATGCGCCGAAACCGGCCGAAACCGGTGAAAAACGCGTTCGAGTGCCCGGAGCGCTTGCTGCCATCCATCACCTGAATCGCCGCCGCCCGGAAGCCCGTGCGCTCGCCCAAGGCCAGCAGTTGAGACCGCAGCTCGCCGTCGGGCAGCGGCGTGAGCTTGTTGAAGAGCGGCAGGATCAGTTTCGGGTAGAGCACGAGCATCAGCAGTTGAAACCCAAAAACGAGCGCGAAACCCCACAGCCACCACCGCGCGCCGACCCACTGCACGAGCGATAGCAGCGCCCACAGCAGCGGAAACCCGATCGCGAAAACCAGCGCGACGCCCTTCAGCTTGTCGGTGACCCACAGGCTGGGCGTCGTCTTGTTGAAGCCGAACTTCTGTTCGAGCCGGAATTGCTCCCACCAGTCGAACGGCAGCGATGGCACCGCCAGCAGCAGCCCGGCCCCCAAAATAAACAGCACGTCATCCCAGACCGCGCCATGCGCGCCCCAGGCCCCGATTTGCCCAAACAGCCACGGCAGCACGCCCCCGAAAACCACCATCGCAAGCACGAGCGCGTCAAAAACCCCGGTCAGCACCCCGAAGCGCGATTTCTCCATCGTGTAGGCCACCGATTTGGCGTAGGTTGCCGCATCCATGATGGCGGCGGCACCTGGCGGGGGCGCGTCGGCATGGCGGCGCACCTCGGCGCGGTTGAGCGCGGACAACACCAGTTCACCCGCCAACCGCAGCATCATCAGGGCCGCGGTAATCAGGAGCACAGAAAGCATGCCTGGTATCGCACCCTAATTTCCCCCCCGGGCCAACAGAAAAGAGCCGGCTTGGTCACCCCGCATTGCCGTGGAGTTACGTTTTGATTGAAAAGCACGCGGTGCCGCGCATCTTGACGCCGTGGAAGCCAAAGACGTCAAACTCTCCTTCGAGGCCGCCCTTGCCAAACTTGAAACCATCGTCGAATCGATGGAATCCGGCGAGGTGCCGCTCGCCGAGCTCCTCGCCAAGTTCGAGGAGGGCAACAAGCTGCTCAAACTCTGCGAAGCCCGCCTGAAGGACGCCGAGCTCAAGATCGAACAGCTCAAGAAGCAGAAGGACGGCGTCAGCTTCGCCAAATTCGAAACCGAGCGCGAGGTCTGACCGCCTGCGACCCCCGCCCTTCCTGATGAACGCCCTTCCCGCCGTCACGCCGCCGCCTCGCCTCCTCGAATCGATCCACGGCCCCGCCGACGTCAAAGCACTCCTGCCCGCGCAGCTCCCGCAGCTCGCACAGGAGATTCGCGACACCCTCATCGCCGTCACCGCCCGCAACGGCGGTCATATCGGCCCCAACCTCGGCGTGGTCGAGCTCACGATCGCCCTGCACCGCGTGTTCAGCACACCGGAGGACCAGTTCGTGTTCGACGTCGCCCACCAGGGCTATGTCCACAAGCTCCTCACCGAGCGGGGCGGGCCTTTTTTTGAAAAACTCCGCCAGACAGGCGGCGCGAGCGGTTTTCTTTACCGGGCGGAAAGCCCGCATGACGCCTTCGGCGCCGGTCACGCCGGCACGGCGCTCTCCGCCGCCCTCGGCATGGCCACCGCCCGCGACCTGCGCGGCTCGGGCGAGCACGTCGTCGCGGTGTGCGGCGATGCCGCCTTCACCTGCGGCATCACGCTCGAGGCGCTCAACAACGTCGTCAGCTCTACTAAGCGGCTCATCGTCATTCTCAATGACAACGAGTGGTCCATCGCGAAAAACGTCGGCGCGATGTCGAAGTATCTCAACCGCATCAGCACCAACCCGACCTACAACCGGCTGCACCACGACGTGGAGGCGTTCTTCAAAAGCTTCCCTGTCGGCGTGGAGATGAACCGCGTTTACCAAAAATGGAAGCGCGAGACGAAGGACTTCTTCGTCGAGTCGTCGCTCTTCGAAAAATTCGGCCTCCGCTACCTCGGCCCTGTAGACGGCCACAATTTCGAAGCCCTGCGCAAGAACCTTGAGTTCGCCAAACACTGCGACGTTCCGGTGCTCGTGCATGTGCTGACCAAGAAGGGCAAGGGCCTCGACGCCGCCGTCAACTCACCTGAGAAATTCCATGGCGCCAGTCCCTACGATCCGGCAACTGGCCTGAGCAAGAAACCCGCGCCCGGCACGCCGCCCAACTATCAGGATGTCTTCGGCCAGGCGCTCGTGCGCTTCGCCAAGGCTGATTCCACGGTCATCGGCATCACCGGCGCGATGCCCAGCGGCACCGGCCTCTGCCACCTCGCCACGGAGGTGCCCCACCAATTTTTCGACGTCGGGATCGCCGAGGAGCACGCCGTGCTGTTTGCTGCCGGGATGGCCACCAAGGGGTTCAAGCCCGTCTGCGCGATCTATTCGACGTTCATGCAGCGCGCCTACGACCAGGTCATCCACGACGTCGCCCTGCAGAACCTGCCGGTCACGTTCTGCATGGACCGCGCCGGCCTGTCGCCGGCGGACGGCCCGACGCACCACGGGCTGTTCGACCTCGCCTTCCTCCGCTGCGTGCCGAACCTCACGATCATGGCGCCCGCCCACGAGGACGAACTTGTGGACATGCTGCACACGGCGCTGCACCTCGGCAGCCCAGCGTGCATCCGCTACCCGCGCGGTGCCGGCCTCGGCGTCCCGCTCAAGCCCGAGCCGGCCCGGCTGACGGTCGGCCAGGCCGAGGTCTTGCGCCAGGGTTCCAACATCATGCTCTGGGCCATCGGCCCAATGGTGCCCGAGGCGCTCAAGCTCGCCCAGCGCCTCGAGACGGAGGAGAACCTCTCCGTCGGCGTCGTGAACGCGCGCTTCGTCAAGCCGCTCGACCGCACCCTACTGCTGAGCCACGCCGCCTGCATTCCGCTACTGGTCACGCTAGAGGACCACGCCGCAACCGGCGGGTTCGGCAGCGCCGTGTTGGAGGTCTTGCAGGAGGCCAACTGCATCACCGCCATCGAGCGCATCGGCTGGCCCGACAAATTCATCGAGCACGGCACAAACGTCGAAACACTCCGCGCCGCCTACGGGCTCTCGCCGGATGACCTTTATCGCCGCGTGCTCGGCCGATGGCGCAACCTGCACGCCGAGCGCATAGCCGCCGGCGTCTGATACCAGTTGAAAACGCGGAGGAAGCGAAGATCGCAAAGGATTCTTCCGCTCCCTCCGCGAGCTTAGCAACCTGCACATTGAGCTTTCCCTCAGCTAATCGACCACGGATCACCTAGCGCGGAACAGCTGCAATCAAGCCAACGCCATTGAGTTTTTACCACGGATAAAGCCCAGAGTGGAGGATGCCTGCTGATTCAAACCCTTCCGTGTGGTCAGTGAAATCTGTGGCAGGAATGTTCGGTGGTTTGGTTGGGCTGTGGCTCCGCCGCGTTTACACATCGACGATGCCTTCGGCGCGGCGTTTTTTCCGGTCCCAATACCACGCGATCCAGATGCTCGCCTCGTATAGAATGTAAAGCGGCACGGCCATCGCGATCTGGGTGATGACCTCGGGCGTCGTGAGCACCGCGCCAAGAATCAGACACAGCACGGCCACGTGGCGCCGGTAATGCGCGAGCTGCTGATAGGTCAGCACACCGAGCTTCACGAGCACGAGCACGACGATCGGAAACTGGAATCCGACGCCCATGCCGAAGATGAACTTCGTCACAAACCCGATGTATTCCTCGGCACGCCAGTCGGTGGCGTTGAAACCGAGGAGTTCGGAATACTTCATTGAGGCCCGGAGCGCGACCGGCAGGAGCACGAAATACGTCAGCAGCACGCCTGTGAAGAACAGCACTACGCCCCACGCGAACCAGCCGAAGAATACCTTCCGCTCCCGCTGGTGCAGCGCGGGCAGGAAAAACTGCCCCATGAAATACAGCCAGAACGGCGCCGACAGGACGAACGCCCCGTAGATGCCGACGCGGAACGCCACGTAGAACGCCTCCGCCGGACTCAGGTTGTGCAGCCGCACCCGCAGGTTGGCACGCTCACCGGGCGCCTGCACGACCGGCTTGAGCGTGGCGACCAGCTCGTTCCCAACCTGCATGCTGCCGATTTGGTAAACAACCTGCGGCGCGTCGCCCGGCGGCAGGCCGGGAAACTGCTCCCGCGTCACCGTGTAGGGCCCGATCTTGGTGTCGCCGATCTGGAGGGTCACACTCGGTTTCGCCTGCTCGAACATGTCGATCCGGCGCAACGGATACTCGAGGAGCGCGACGAGCTTGTCGTCGAGGAGGAGGCAGACAACCAGGGCGATGCCCACGGCGATGGCCGAGCGCATCACCGCCGTGCGCAGATCCTGAACGTGCGCCCAGAAGTTTTTCTTCGGGGCGCCCTCCTCGGGCTCGGGTGAAAATGCGTCGGATTCGCTCACAGGGGAAACGGCGCCGTCGCGGCGCCGGAGGGCTGTTCAAGGCGCAGCGGCGGCACCAGCGCAAGGCTCATGTGCGGAGCATGCCGGCGGCTTTTTCCGCGAGGAAGGCCGCGTAGGCCCGCGCGATGCCTTCGCGTAGCCCGGTCGTGGCGCGCCAGCCGAGGACGTTGATGCGGGAGGAATCCACCAGCTTGCGTGGCGTGCCGTCGGGCTTCGTGGCGTCCCAGACGATGCGGCCGGTGAAGCCGGTGGCGGCGGCGACTGTCTCGGTGAGTTCGCGGATCGTCACGTCGGTGCCAAGGCCGACGTTGATCCAGTCGGGGGGATTCGCCTGACACAGGAGAAAGGCGCAGGCGTCGGCGAGATCATCGACGTAGAGGAATTCCCGGCGCGGCGCGCCGGTGCCCCAGGCGACGACCTCGGCGGCGCCGGCCTCGCGCGCCTCGTGGAAACGGCGGATGAGCGCAGGAAGGACATGCGAGTTCTGCGGATGGTAGTTGTCGCCAGGGCCGTAGAGATTGGTCGGCATCGCCGAATGGAACAGCACGCCGTGCTGCCGGCGGTAGTATTGGCAGAGCTTGAGGCCCGCGATCTTCGCGACGGCGTAGGCTTCGTTGGTGGGCTCGAGCGGGCCGCTGAGCAGGCAGTCCTCGGGCATCGGCTGCGGGGCGTGCTTCGGGTAAATACAGGTGCTGCCGAGGAAGAGCAGCCGTTTGACGCCGTGGCGGAAGGCGCTGTGCACGGTGTTGGCCGCGACGGCGAGGTTGTCGTAAATGAAGTCGGCGGGATACGTGTTGTTGGCGTGAATGCCGCCGACTTTCGCCGCTGCGATAATTGCCGCGTCGGGTTTCTCCGTGGCGAAAAAGGCCTCGACCTGAGCCTGGTTGGTCAATTCCAGCTCGCACCGCGGACGCACCACGAGCGACACATCCGGTTCACGGGCGAAGCGCCGCACGAGCGCGGAGCCCACCATGCCCTGGTGACCGGCGATGAAGAGCTTCATACGAAGGGCGCGCCGGAGGGCGCGGGCAGACTGGCGATCTGTGCCTCGCGCTTCGCGAGTTCGAGATCGTGCTCGACCATGAGCTTCACGAGTTCCTTGAAACGCACCTTCGGCTCCCAGCCGAGCTGCTTCTTCGCCTTGGCCGGATCACCGATGAGCAGTTCCACCTCGGCGGGCCGCTCGTAGCGCTGATCGTAGCGCACATGCTTTTCCCAGTCGAGGCCAAGCAGCCCGAAGGTTTCCTGGCAAAACTCCTTCACGCTGTGCGTCTCGTTGGTCGCGACTACGTAGTCGTCCGGGTTGTCCTGCTGGAGCATGAGCCACATCATCTCGACGTATTCCTTCGCGTAGCCCCAGTCGCGCTGCGCGTCGAGGTTGCCGAGGTATAGCGAGTCCTGCAGGCCCACCTTGACGCGCGTGGCGGCGCGGGTGATCTTGCGAGTGACGAACGTTTCGCCGCGGCGCGGGCTCTCGTGGTTGAACAAAATGCCATTCGAGGCGTGGAGATTGTAGCTCTCGCGGTAGTTCACCGTCAACCAGTAGGCAAAAACCTTGGCGCAGCCGTAGGGCGATCGCGGCCAGAACGGCGTCGTCTCGGTCTGCGGCACCTGCTGGACCTTGCCGAACATCTCGGAAGACGACGCCTGGTAGTAGCGGCATTTTTTGACGAGTCCGGCCTCACGGATGGCCTCGAGTATGCGTTGCGCACCGAGCCCATCGACGTCGCCGGTGTATTCCGGGATATCGAAGGAGACGCGCACATGCGACTGCGCACCGAGATTGTAGATTTCCTCGGGCTGGAGTTCGTAGAGCAGTTTCACCATCTGCACGGAGTCGGCGAGGTCGCCGTAGTGCAGGTGCAGGCGCAAGCCGTTGACGTGCGGGTCGCGGTAGAGGTGGTCGATGCGGTTGGTGTTGAAGGTCGAGGCGCGGCGGATGACGCCGTGGACCTCGTAGCCTTTGGCGAGCAGCAACTCGGCGAGGTAGGAGCCGTCCTGGCCCGTGATGCCGGTGATAAGGGCTTTTTTCATGAAGAAAATTCACGTTAGCGGCCTTCGCTCGCCCCGGGCAAGCTCACAGGTAGGCTGACAGAAATATGTATTGCGTGACGCGGAGGGAGTTGGTGCAGTCCGCGCGTTCGCCGTTCTTTTTACTGTCTGAGGCAGCGGGGAAGGCCGTGAGAATCGGCCACAGTTGCGCTGCGGTATCGCATCAGTCCAGACCTCTGTCACGCCCCTCACAAGGCGTGACCAAGCCAATCGGGTTAATCCCCGGTGAAGGCAGAGGCGAGGCAGCCGGCAAGCCGGCGACAAATGCGGAGTCCGAACATCCATCCCTCAGATGCTCACGCGTCCGGCGCGAATCTTTGCGCGCACCGTTCGCGAAATCTTCATCGCAAAATGAAGCGTGAGGGCAGTGTGCTGCACACCGGATCTCCGGCGAACGGCGTCTGCTCTTACTAAAAATAAGACAGACCACCATGAACACGCCCTCGCTGTCCCGCCTCGCGGGATGGTTTCTCGCCCTCGGCGCTGCCGCCGCCTTCAACGCGCCCGCCCGCGCCCAAACCGCCCCCGCCGCCCCGCTCGACGAGGCGCTGCGCCTCGGCCAGTTCGTCGTCTCGGCGTCGCGCACGCCACAGGATCCGAAATTCGTCGCGAGCAGTGTGACCACGCTCGCGCTCGATGATCTCGCGGCAGCGCAGGTCACCGACCTGCGCACCGCCTTGTCCGAACAACCCGGCGTGGTGGTCGCCAACTCCGGCGCCGTTGGGGGACAGACGTCTGTCCTCCTGCGGGGCAGCAATTCGTATCAAACGCTCTTCGTGGTTGACGGCGTGCGGATGAACGACCGCTCGGCGCTCTACTCCAACTTCCTAGGCGGGGCCGACCTCGCCGGGGTCGACCGCATTGAAGTGCTGCGCGGCCCGCAGAGCACGCTCTATGGCAGCTCGGCCATGGGCGGTGTCATCGTGATCGACACAACTCACGGCTGCGGTCCTGACAGCAGCAGCCTCGCGGCGACCGCGGGCTCGTTTAGCACTTTCGGAGCGACCGCGGTGGCGCAGGGCGGCACGCGCACGTTTGGCTACAGCGCATCGCTCGGCTACTACGACACCGCCAACGACCGCGCAGGAAATACCTACCGGCAGTGGAGCTTCAGCACGCGGCTCGAACACCAGGTGACGCCGTCCCTGCTGGTCGGCGCGACGTTCCGCGGTCAGACCGGCGACTACCAGGAACCGGGCTCGCTCGCCTATCTGTCGCCGGGCACGGTCGCGGCCGACAACTACCTCACGACCGTTTACGCGCAGGCCAAGGTCGGCGACGATTTCACGTCGCGCCTCACGCTCGCCGAGCACCGCCGCAACTACACCTACACGAGCATCGGCGCCTACAGCTATGTGTCCATGCTGAAGAACCAGCGCGACATCCTCGACTGGCAAAACACTTGGGCCGCCGCCAAAAACCTCGAGGCGGTCGCCGGGCTGAACGTCGAGCATTCGCGCTATACGGTTGACGGAGTCGGGAGCAGCGACGACGTCCGCGCAGGGTTTCTCTCCCTCACCGCGCGACCCTCCGCCACCGTCGCGCTGAGCGCCGGCGTGCGCTACGACGATTACCAGTCCGCCGGTGGCGCGACCACGTGGCACTCCGGCATCGCGTGGCTACCGGTCGAGGGCACGAAGCTCCATGCGACCTACGGCACGGGTTTCACCTCGCCCGGCTCCGACGACCGCTACGGCGTCGCGGAGTGGGGCCAGTTGCCGAGCCCCGGTCTCAAGCCCGAAAAATCGCGCGGGCTGGACGCGGGCATCGATCAGACGCTGCTCTCCGGCGCGCTGACGCTGAGCGCGACGTATTTTGAAAACCGCTTCCGCGATCTCTTTCAGTGGGTGTATGTGAGCTATGTGACCTATCAGGGCCAGATCGTGAACCTCGCCCGCGCCTCTACCTCCGGTGGCGAGTTCGCGGCCGCCTGGAAATTCAGCCCCGCGGTGAAGACCCGGCTGGCCTACACCTACATCGACGCCCGGGACGACACCACGCAGGCGCGCCTGATCCGCCGCCCGCGGAACACGCTCGACGCCGAGGTGCAGGAGCAGGTGACACCAGCCTGGCAGGCCGGCGCGGGCTTGCATGTCGTCGCCGGCCGGCTCGACTCCGCCGGGACGATGCCGGACTACACGACGCTGCGCCTGTTCACGAGCTACGCGGTCAACGCGCATCTCCAACTGAAGCTGCGCGCCGAGAACGCCCTGAACCGGAACTACCAGGAAGTTTACGGCTATCCGGCACTGCCGCGCTCAGTGTATGGTAGCATTGAATGGCGCTTCTGAGTCTGACTCACTCTCCCGTCTCATGAAATCCGTGCTCGCCCTCGTCCGCCATGCTGGCCTGCTGATGGCCGCGCTGTGGGCCGCGCTGGCCATCGCTGCGGAGCCGCCGGTGCGCGTGGTCTCGCAGACCGTGGGCACCGACGAACTCCTGCTGGCGCTCGCCGAGCCGGGGCAGGTGGCGGCGCTCTGCCACCTCGCCACCGCGCCGGAGTTTTCCGCCGCGGCGGAGGAAGCGAGGCGCTATCCGCACCTCGACCAGGGCGACGCCGAGTCGATCCTTAAGTTCAAGCCCACGCTCGTCCTTGCGGCCAACTACAGCCGGATCGAACTCATCGAGCAGGTGCGACGCGCCGGCGTGCCGGTGCTGGTCTTCGACCGTTACACCACGCTCGCCGATGCCTACGCCAACCTCCGCCTGCTCGCGCACGCCCTCGGCGGCGGCGCGCCGGCCCGCGCCGAGCGCATCGTCGCCGGCTGCGAGTCGCGCGTCCGCGCGCTTGCGGCGAAACTCGCCGGCGTGAAACCCGTGCGCGTCATCGCCCCTTCGACCTACGGGCTCATCGGCGGGGCGGACACCACGTTTCAGGACCAGTGCGACCACGCCGGCGCCACCAACCTCGCCGCCACCCTCGGAAACATCACCGGCCACCAGGCCCCGCCGAACGAGCAGATGCTCACCTGGCCCATCGACATGGTGGTGGTGGCGGGCACCGACGCCGCCACGGCGCTCGCCCCTTACCGCGCCCTGCCGCCATATCAGTTCATGGCCGCTGTGCGCGACGGCCGCGCCGCCCTGCTCAAGCCCTGGATGCTGAGCAGCGTGTCGCATCACCGCGTCGAGGCCTACGAGGCGCTGGCGCGCGCGCTGCATCCGGAGGTGTTCCGATGATGCCGTCGCCCCGGGCGTCGCGAATCGCGCTGCCGGTGACGCTCCTCCTGCTCGCCGGGCTCATGGTGGCGTCACTCGGCGTCGGCGACCTGCGGCTCGGGCCCGCGCGCATCTGGGCCGGACTGTGGCATCACGACGAACTGGCGGCGACGATCCTCTGGCAAATCCGACTGCCACGCCTGCTCGTGGCCATGCTGGTCGGCGCGGCGCTCGCGGCCAGCGGGCTCGTGATGCAGGCGTATTTCCGCAACAGCCTCGCGAGCCCCGGGCTGCTGGGCGTGAGCAGCGGCGGCGCGGCGGGTGCGGTGGTGGCCATTGGCGCGGGCTGGGTGTCGCGTTCGCTCCTCGTGCTGCCGGCCGCTGCCATTGCGGGCGCGCTGCTCGCGACCGGCGCGGTGCTCATCCTTGCGCGGCGTGGCGCAAGCACAGAACGCCTGCTGCTCGCCGGCGTGGCGCTCAACGCCCTGCTCGGCGCGGTGACGAGCTACGTGCTGTCGAATTTTACCCTCAGCTACGAACGCAACGCGCAAATCCTCTTCTGGCTGCTTGGCGGCCTCGAGGACCGCACTTGGGAACATGGCGCCATCGCCCTGCCGATCGTCGGCGCGGCGGCATTGCTCTGGCCGCTCGGACGGCCGATGGATTTGCTAAGCCTCGGCGCACTTGAGGCGCAGAGCCTCGGCGTCGATGTGCGCCGGTTGCGCCGCTGGCTGCTGGTGCTGGCCACGGTGCTGACCGCGCTCGCGACGGCCGTGGCCGGCACCGTGGGCTTTGTCGGGCTGATCGTGCCGCATGTGCTGCGCCTCCTCGTCGGCCCCGAGCACCGGCGGCTCGTGCCGCTCTCGCTCATCGGCGGCGCGGCGTTCGTCGTCGCCTGCGACCTGCTCGGCCGCGCCGCGGGCGGGCTCCGCGTGGGCATTGTCACCTCGCTTGTGGGCGGACCGTTTTTCCTATGGATGCTGCGACGCCAGGCATGAACGCCCTCGACCTCATCGGCGTGAGCGTGCCGAACCGCCTGCACGACGTGAGCCTCACGCTCGCGCCGGGCACGCTGGTCGGACTCGTCGGCCCCAACGGCTCCGGCAAATCCACGCTGCTCCAAATCGCCGCCGGGCTGCTGCCGGGCGGCGGCGCCGTGCGCTGGAGCGACCGGCCACTGGGCGACATCCCCGTGCTCGATCGAGGCCGCGCGGCGGCATGGGTTCCTCAGGAGGCGCATTTCGAATTCGGGTTTTCCGTCCGCTCCGTCGTGGCCCAGGGCCGCTTTGCACATGGCGATGATGATCGCGGAATCGAGCAGGTGTTGTCACGGCTCGACCTGCTGGGCCTGGCCGACCGGCCGGTGAACCGCCTGTCCGGCGGCGAGCGCCATCGCGTGCTCCTCGCGCGCGCGCTGGCGACTGAAGCGCCGTTGCAGCTCTGGGACGAGCCTCTCGCCGCCCTCGACGTGCGGCACGCCCTCGAAGTGCTGGTGCTCGCCGATGAGATCAAGCGCGCCGGCCGCACGCTGCTCCTCTCGCTCCACGATTTGCGCCTCGCACACTGTCTGGACATGGTGGTCATATTGCACGAAGGCCGGCTGCGCGCCGCAGGCCTGCCGACTGCGGTGCTCACGCCTGCGCTGCTGCGCGAGGTCTTTGGGGTGCGCGCCGAAATCGCCCCCGGCCTCGTCCTCAAACTTCCATGAAAGATCCCAACCACACCCTGCCCACCGAACCAGAGCACGAGGCGCGCATGCAGGCACTGCAGGTGGAGATGCAGGCGCGGATCGCTGCGGCGAAAGAGAAGCGCGATCTCGTCATCGTTCACACCGGCCCCGGCAAGGGCAAAAGCACGGCGGCCTTCGGCCTCCTCGCGCGCAACCTCGGCCACGGCCGACGCAGCGTCGTGATCCAGTTCGTCAAGGCGGGCGACACCGCGGTGGCACGCGCGCTGCACAGTCCGCTGCTCGAATGGCACCGCACCGGCGAGGGCTTCACCTGGGACACGCAGAATCGCGCCGCCGACATCGCAAGTTGCCACAAAGGCTGGGATCTCGCCTGCGCCGCGCTGCAAAACCCCGAGGTGAAATTTCTCCTGCTCGACGAGTTGAACATCGTCCTCGCCTACGATTACCTGCCGGTCGCCGAGGTGCTCGCGGCGCTCAAGGCCCGCGCGCCCGGCAAGCACGTCGTCATCACCGGCCGCGGTGCACCCGCGGAACTGATCGCGGCCGCCGATCTCGTTACCGAGATGACCGAGGTGAAACATCCCTTCAAAGCCGGCGTGAAGGCGCAGGTCGGCGTGGAGTTTTGATTCTCCGCACCGCTTCGCCTTGCCCCGCATGAAAGCCCTAGGCGTTCTCGGCACCGCCTCCGGCGCGGGCAAGAGCTGGATCGCCACCGCGCTCTGCGCGTGGCTGCGGGGACAGGGCGTGCGCGTCGCGCCGTTCAAGGCGCAGAACATGTCCAACAATGCCTCGGTCACCATCGAGGGTGGCGAGATGGCGCGCGCCCAGGTGGTGCAAGCCGAGGCCTGCGGGTTGCGGCCGCTCGTCGAGATGAACCCCATCCTGCTCAAGCCTAGCGGCCCGCAGGGTTCCCAGCTCGTTGTGCTCGGCCAGGCGCAGCAGCTCCAGAGCGGGCGGGATTACTATCGGGATTTTGTGCGCCACTGGCAGATCGTCGCGGACACGCTCGACGGCTGGAAAAACCGCTGCGACGTGCTCGTGCTCGAGGGCGCGGGCAGCCCCGTCGAACTCAACCTGATGGACCGCGACCTCGTGAACCTGCGACCGCTGCGCCACCTCGACGGTCGCTGGCTGCTCGTGGGCGACATCGATCGCGGCGGGATTTACGCGCAGCTCGCCGGCACCTGGGCGCTGCTCCCGCCCGAGGACCGCGCGCGCGGACTCGGCGCGATCGTCAACCGCTTCCGCGGCGACCTCGGCTTGTTTCCCCACCCGGAGCAATGGCTCGCGCCACACGCGCCGGGCCTGCCCGTGCTCGGCACCGTGCCACTCCGCGCCGATCTCCAACCCGAGGAGGAGGACGGCCTGACAGCGGCCGACGAAGACCGCGGCACTGGCGAGACCATCGCGTGGGTCCGCCTCCCGCATGCCGCCAACCTCACCGACTGTCAGCCCTGGTGGGGCGACACCGGCGTGCGCACCCGCTGGACCGCCGATTCGGCGGTGCTCGCCGCCGCGCGCTGCATCGTGCTTCCCGGCACGAAAAACACCATCGCCGACCTGCGTTGGCTGCGCGCCAGTGGCCTCGATGAAGTGCTCATCGCCGCCGCCCGGCGCGGCACACTCGTCGTCGGCGTGTGTGGCGGCTACCAGATGCTCGGCGAACGGCTGCTCGACCCCGCGGGCTTGGCGGGCGACGCCGGCGACGAACCCGGCCTCGGGCTCCTGCCGATGACGACGCATTTCGAGCTCACGAAAATCGTGCGGCAGGTGACGGCCGAATGCACGGGCCAACGCTGGGCCGCCTACGAAATTCACATGGGTCGCACCGCCGCCACTGCCCCCGTCGCGGCGTTGCAGACCGTGCAGGACGCCGACGGCACGAGCCGGCCCGAAGGTGCGCGGCAGGGCAACGTCTGGGGCACGTATCTGCACGGCTGGTTCGAGGCACCGGCGTTGCGCGCGCACATCGCGGCGGCCGCCAATCTCACCGCGCACCTTGCACATCCGGTGCCGTGGATCGAGCAGCGCCAGGCTATTTACACCGCCATGGCCGCCCACATCACGGCGCACGTGAACCTCAACCCGGTGCGCCGTTACCTCGGGCTCTGACAACACCCGCCCGCACGAGCGTCAGCGCGACACCAGCCAGCCGAGCCCAAAGGTGACGAGCGTGGCGAGGATGAGCAGCAGGTAGCAGCGCCGGATGTCGCGCGGGTCCGCCCCCGCCGGGTCCGCCGGATCGCCCAGCCAAAGATCGCAGACTTGCACGCCGTTCTTGTAGAGAGGCCCAACGAGGCGCACGCCCAGCGCGCCTGCCATGGTGGCCTCGGGCCAGCCGCTGTTCGGCCCCGGCACAAAGGCATGGTCGGTGCGGCCGACGCGCCAGGCTTTCCGTCCGTAAAATCCCGGCAGCACAAAAGCCAGCGCGGTGAGGAGGAGAAAACTCCAGCGCGCGAAAAGATAATTGGCCGCGTCGTCCAGCCGCGCGCCGCACCAGCCGAAGCGCAGGTAGCGGTCCGATTTGTAGCCCACCATGCTGTCCATCGTGCTGACGATCTTGTAGAGCATCGCGCCGAGCGGGCCGAAGGCCAGGGCGAAGGCGAGCGGCGACAACACGCCGTCCACCAGATTTTCGGCGAGACTCTCGATGGCGCCGCGGCCGCAGGCGCGCAGGTCCATTTTGTCGGTGTCGCGCCCGACCAGCATGCCGATCCCCGCGCGGGCGGCGGGCAGATCGCCCCGCGCCACGGCCCGGGCGATGCGTTCGCCGTGGACGATGAGGTCGCGCAACGCGAGGCAGGCCCACAGGATCGCCCCCGCCATCGCGTGAAACGCGAGCGGATGCCATGCTCGGGCCGCCACCAGCAGGGCGAAACACAGCGGCAGCACGCTCGCCGCCAGCAGGAGAAACAGCAGCACGCCGCCGCCGTAGCCGTTCCACTCGGCGCGAAAAAGCTGCCGCTCGATCCCCGCGAGCCAGCGACCGAGCAACCGGATCGGATGCCAGCGAAAGACCGGATCGCCGATCAGCGCGTCGAGGCCCAGCGCCAGGGCCGACCAGAGCGCAAACTGCGGCGCGAAGCAACCGCTCACCTCTGCCCAGGTGCCAGCAATCGATGTCGTCAGGGCGGACATGGCGGGAGGCGCACCGTCCGGTCAGGCGGTCCACTTGCGCTGCCAGCCGAGCGCGACCGCGCGTTGGACGAGCGCGACCGCCGCCGCGATCAGCGCGTCCTGCGTCTCGTCCGGCGCGGGCGGCAGATGCGGCATGAGCACGCGCCGGAAATCGGCAAACCCGTCGGGCCGCCCTGCCAGTCCAGCGGCCATGAGCGCCGCCTGATGCAGCAGGCTCTCGCGCGCCGAGGATGCGCCGAGCGTGCCGGCGAGCACGCGGTCCAGCACGGCCGCGAACGCGTAACCGGCCGCCGCCAACTGCGGCTCATAGACGACTGGCCGCCAGTTGCCCTTGAGCAGTTGAAATTCGGATTCCGATAGGAGCCGCTCCTGCGCTAGCTTGAAGGCCTCCTCCGTCAGGCCGAAACGGCCCAGCGCGTGAAAGAGCGAACGTGTGTAGCTGGGCTCGAGGCCGTTTTGCCAGCGCAACGCCTCCAGCGTCGCATCGCGCACGGCCCGGCCGATCAACTCGCCCGCCTTCGTGTGGTGCCCCGTCCAAGTGCGCCGCGGGCCGCAGCTGGCCGGCGCGGCAATGGCAAACTGGTCGGTGCCGGTGCCGGTGGCCGGCCGCCATGAAGTCTTGCTGCCCACGGCCAACTCGAGCAACGCGCTCGTCTTGCCTTCGGTCATGGTCACGACCGCGCGGGCGAGCGCGCTATCGCTCAAGGGCGAGGAAAACAGCAGCAGCGTGTTGATCGTGCCACCGTGCGTGCCGGGCGCCTTGGCGTCACCGACCGGCACATTGGTGCGGTGCCACGCGCCATCCCGCTCGTCGTAGTTCGCCGGATCGCCCGCGCTGCCCGCGTTGCCCGTCACGCCCCCCGTGACCATCGCCGTGACCGCGAGGTCGTCCCACCGGTGGGTGACGAGGCCGAGATATTGCATCGTGGCCGCCGTGCCCATCAGCGCGGTCTGCGCGGGATCGAGGCCGAGTTCTGCGCACACGAGCCGATGGTAACCGTCCTGTCCGAGCGCCGTGATCAGCTCGAAACGCTCCTGATGCTTCACCGGCTCGCAGCTCTGGTGGTTGACCAAAAAGCGCAGGTCGCCGCGCTGCCCACCGTTGACATGGCTGGTGCTGAGCACAGAGGCCGACACAAGCAACTCCGCGATCACATGGCGCTGGCAGCGCCGCACCTCGGCGAAAGCCGAGCTGAACAGGGGCAGGTCGGACCGGCGCGCCTCCGCCGGCGGTGAGTCGGACGGACGATTGGGGCTGGGCGAGGGCATGGCGATGCGGTTCACCCCAAGGCGAAAATCCCTCGACGCAACAAAATCCGCGGTTCGTCCGCCGAATTTGCTCCGCGCTCAGTAGCGGTAGTGGTCGGGTTTGTAAGGTCCGCCCACCGGCACACCGAGATAGGCCGCCTGCTCCTTGGTGAGATTGGTCAGCTTGGCCCCGATTTTTTCGAGGTGCAGCCGCGCCACTTCCTCGTCGAGGTGCTTCGGCAGCCGATAGACGCCGATCGCGTAGGTGTCCTTGTTCCGCCACAGGTCGAGCTGGGCGAGCGTCTGGTTCGTGAAGCTGTTCGACATGACGAACGACGGGTGGCCCGTTGCGCAGCCGAGGTTCACCAGCCGGCCTTCGGCGAGCATGTAGATGCTGTTCCCCTTGGGGAAGGTATACATGTCATATTGCGGTTTGATGTTGAGGCGTTTCGCGTCGGACATGTTGAGCCGGTCAATCTGGATCTCGTTGTCGAAATGGCCGATGTTACAGACGATGGCCTGGTCCTTCATCCGCCGCATGTGCTCGAGCGTGATGATGTCCTTGTTGCCGGTCGTCGTGACGTAGATGTCGGCGGTGCCGAGGGTGGACTCGATGGTGTTTACCTCGAAACCTTCCATCGCGGCCTGGAGGGCGTTGATGGGGTCGATCTCGGTGACGATGACGCGCGCGCCGAAGCCCTTGAGCGAATGCGCGGAGCCCTTGCCGACGTCGCCGTAACCACAGACGCAGGCGACCTTGCCGGCGATCATGACGTCGGTGGCGCGCTTGAGGCCGTCGGCGAGCGACTCGCGGCAGCCGTAGAGATTGTCGAATTTCGACTTGGTGACCGAGTCGTTGACGTTGATGGCGGGCACGCGGAGTTTGCCCTTCTCCAACATCTGGTAGAGGCGGTGGACGCCGGTCGTCGTCTCCTCGGAGACGCCGCGCCACTCCTTCACGATGTTGGTCCAGCGCTTCGGGTCTTCCTTGTGCACGCGTTTAAGAGTGTCCTTGATGACCTGCTCCTCGTGGGAGGTGGAAGAAGTGTTGACCCAGTCGCTGCCCTCCTCGAGTTCGCAGCCCTTGTGGATTAGGAGCGTGACGTCGCCGCCGTCATCGACGACCAGCTGCGGGCCCTTGCCGCCGGGAAACGAAATCGCGCGGAGCGTGAGGGCCCAGTATTCCTCGAGTGTCTCGCCCTTCCAGGCGAAGACGGGCGTGCCGGTCGCAGCGATGGCGGCGGCGGCGTGGTCCTGCGTCGAGAAGATGTTGCACGAGGCCCAGCGCACGTCGGCGCCGAGTTCCTTCAGCGTCTCGATGAGCACGGCGGTCTGGATCGTCATGTGCAGCGAGCCGGTGATGCGGACGCCGGCGAGCGGCTTCTTCGGGCCGAACTTTTTGCGGACGGACATGAGGCCGGGCATCTCGTGCTCAGCGATGGAGATTTCTTTCCGGCCCCAGTCGGCGAGCGAGAGGTCTTTGACGTGGTGGTCGGGTGCGGCGGATGCGCGCGGGGATTTGTTGGCTTTGGCCATGAGAGAGGGTCGGAAAATGACGGTTGAGAAGGCGGGCAGGCGCTTACTGGGCCGCGGCGCGGAGGGCGGCGACTTTGTTGGTTTGCTCCCAAGGCAGGCCGTGCTTGCCAAAGTGCCCATAGTTGGTCGTCTGGCGATAGATCGGCCTGAGCAGGTCGAGTTGCTCGATGATCTCGGCGGGCTTGAACCCGAACACCTTGGTGACGGCGCGCGCGATCTTTTCGTCGGACACTTTGCCCGTGCCCATCGTGTCAACATACACGCTAACGGGGTCGGGATAGCCGATGGCGTAGGCGACCTGGAGTTCGGCGAGGTCGGCGAGCCCGGCAGCGACGATGGTCTTCGCCACCCAGCGGGCCATGTAGGCGGCCGAGCGGTCCACCTTGGACGGATCCTTGCCGGAGAAGGCGCCGCCGCCGTGCCGGCCCCAGCCGCCATAAGTATCCACAATGATCTTGCGACCGGTGAGGCCGGAGTCGCCCTGCGGCCCGCCGACGACAAAACGTCCGGTGGGGTTGATAAGGAATTGGGTCTTGCTCGTCAGCATGCGGGCCGGGATGACCTTCTTGATGACGTGCTCGATGAGGTAGTTCTCGATCTGGGCGTGGGTGACCTCGGGAGTGTGCTGTGTGGAGATGACGACATTCACCACCTCGACCGGCTTGTCGTTCTCGTAGCGAATCGAGACCTGCGATTTGGCATCGGGACGGAGCCACGGGGCCTTGCCGGATTTTCGGATCTTGGTCAGCAGGCGCCCGAGGCGATGCGCGAACATGATCGGCGTAGGCATCAACTCGGGGGTCTCGTTGCAGGCATAGCCAAACATCAGGCCTTGGTCACCCGCTCCTTGCTCGGCCTTCTTTTTGCCCTTCACTTTCACAGCATCCACGCCCTGCGCGATGTCGGGCGACTGCTTGGTCAGGTAGTTGTTGATGAAGACGGTGTCGGCGTGAAACACATCGTCGATGTTGACGTAGCCGATGTCCCGGATGGCGGCGCGGACGATGGCCTCGTAGTTGAGCTTGGCGCGCGTGGTGATTTCGCCCGCGAGAATGACCATATTCGACTTGACCATGGTCTCGCAGGCCACACGGCTGAAACGATCCTGCGCGAGGCAGGCATCGAGCACGCTGTCAGAGATGAGGTCCGCAACTTTATCCGGATGCCCTTCTCCGACGGATTCGGAGGAGAAAACAAATGAGTTAGCCATAAATGTAACCGTTAGGTGGGCATGACCGAGGGATCAGGCAAGTCAAATATCAACGCATGCTAATTCACTGATGCGATAGATAGCTGGCTTCCGGCCTCCAAAATGGAGATCAATTGCGCCCTTGCAGGCTCGCCTCGCATGCCAATATTATAGCTATCCAAAGATTAGTCCAAAATCTACCATTCGATGGAATCACTGCTTCAATCCCAGTCCGCCGACCTGCGTGGCCGGAAGATATTGATCGTGGACGATGATCGGCTGAACCTCCGGATTTTGAGCGGGATATTGAAGTCGGAGGGCTATGAACTCGCCCACGCCGAGTCGGGTGAACGCGCGATGGAGATCTATGATAGTTTTCAGCCTGATTTGATTCTACTCGATGTTGTCATGCCTGGCATTAACGGGTTTGAGACCTGCCGGGCCTTGAAGCGCCTACACGGCGACAACTGCGCTCCCATCGTGTTCATCACGGCGAAAAACGAGTCCGACGATGTCGTCGAAGGTCTGACAGCGGGAGGCGTGGACTACCTGCCCAAGCCCTTTCAGGCGAAGGAAGTCGTCGCGCGGATCCGCACTCATCTGCAAAACCAACTGCTCGCCGAGCAGCAAAAATCTTTGGTTGAGCAACTGAGCAAGGCCAATGCTGCGAAGAACCGTTTTCTGGGCATGGCCGCCCACGATTTGCGCAATCCGCTGGCCTCGATCCGCGGTCTGGCGGAATTTTTGCGCGAAGGCACTGTCGGCCAGCTGACCCCGGATCAGCTCGATCTGATCGAAACGATCCACACTGCCAGTCAATCGATGCTGGAAATGGTGAACGAACTGCTGGACGTCGCTACGATCGAATCAGGCGAGCTGAAGATAAACCCGGAGAAGCACAGTCTATCCGACCTGATCGAAAAGTCTGTATACCTGAGCAACATCGATGCCGCGAAAAAAGGCACGCATGTCACTTTCGCTCCGTCCGGCAATGGTCCCTACGTGTGCATCGACGCCGCCAAGATGCAGCAAGTCGTGGACAATCTCATCAGCAACGCCGTCAAATTCTCCCCTCCCGGATCGACAGTAACCGTAGAAGTCCAACGGACCTCGACCACCGGCGTTTTTTCCGTCAAGGACCAGGGGCCCGGCATCCCCAACGACGAGCGTGACAAGCTTTTCAAGGATTTCAGTCGCCTGTCGGTGCGGCCCACGGCGGGCGAAACTAGCACAGGTTTGGGCCTCGCCATCTGCCGGAAAATAGTTGACGCTCACCATGGATCCATCGCTGCGGAAAACCTGCCCAACCGAGGCTGTGAGTTCCGCGTCACCCTCCCCCTTCCTCCATGAACTTTAACGGCACCATCCTGCTCGTCGATGACGAGCCTCACATCAGGAAATTTGTCTCACTAATATTGAAGCAACTGGGAACCCCGCAATTGTTTGAAGCGGGTAACGGGGAGGAGGCGCTCGCGGTCTACAAGCGCGAGAATCCCGATCTCGTGCTCCTCGACATCAGTATGCCGCTGATGGACGGGTTGGAGACGTTGAAAAAAATCAAGGAATTTGATCCGGACGCAGTCGTCATCATGCTGACCTCCTTGGTCAACCGCCAGAGCATCGAGGAAGCTCTGGCCAACGGCGCCGCCAATTACATCCGCAAAGACACGCCAAAAGAGGAAATTTCCCGCGCCCTGACCGAAACGATCGATGAGTGTTTCACATTGGAGTGACCTACACAAGCGATGAGCACCACGACCACCTCCTCCTCCCCGTCGCCGTCCGTTATCACCGAAGTGAGATACTCATTACCCGAGATGCTCAAGGAACTGCAAATCGAGCGCGCAGCTAGTTCTTTCTCCATGGAGAAGCTCGACCAGCTTGAGATCGGAAAACTTTTCAAAACCAAGGCGTCCCGCCGTGTTAAATCCAAAAAATAGGCAGTTCCTGGAGAGCATCCGGCGGCGGCCCAACTTTGACTACGGTCCGGAGTTGGCGGCCCTGATTGACCGCCATGGCGAAGGGTCCGAGCTACTGCAGGCCATCATCGACGAGAAAATCCTGACTAAGGACGACGCCTGCAAATATTGGGCCGACTCCTTGGGCGTGGCCTATGTCGACCCCTTTGCGTCGATCATCACCGACGAGGCCGTGGAACGTATTCCGGTCGAGATTGCAAAAAAGACGACAGCCATCGGACTCTACGTCATCAACGGCGTGCTCACGGTGGCGATGACCTCTCCTACCGACACCGAGCTGAACAAGCGCCTGAGCCAGATCGCGCAGATGCCCGTGAGTCCGGTTTTCGCCCTCCCGCGAGAAATCGAGGACGCAATCGCCATCCACTACTGCACCGAGAAAAATCTCGAGGAAAACCTTAATGAACTGGAGCATTCGAGTCTATTCGACCACCCTGACCTTGCAGGCGACAAGCTGGCCGCGCTGGCCGAGAACCATTCGCTAACTGGCATTCTCGACGAGATCATTTATTTCGGCCTGCGCGAGCGCGCGACCGACCTGCATATCGAGGCACAAGAAACCCAGTGCCGCATCCGTTTCCGCATCGATGGCAATCTACGGGAAATTCTGACTTACTCCCGCAAGCTCCACCGCGCGCTGATTTCGCGGCTTAAGATTCTGTGCGGCCTGAATATCTCAGAGGCACGCTTCCCCCAGGATGGCAGGTTCTCGATGCCCATCGGCAGTCAGACCTCGAATTTCCGTGTCTCGACCATCCCGTCGGCCTTTGGTGAAAAGGCCGTCATCCGCATTCTCGCGATGACGGGCAAGAAATCGATGATGACGCTGGACAAGATGCTGATCTCACAGACGATCGTCCAGCCGTTCAAGCGGTTGATTCAAAATCCGAACGGCATCATTTTTGTCACGGGGCCGACCGGATCGGGCAAGACCACAACTCTCTACGCCGCGCTCCACGAGATCAACACGCCGGCGGTCAACATTTCCACGATCGAGGATCCGATCGAAATCCAGCTGGCTGGCGTGACGCAGAGCCAGGTCAACAGCCACATCGACCTCAAGTTTTCGACGATCCTACGCGCCCTGATGCGCCAGGACCCCGACGCCATCTTGATCGGTGAAATCCGCGACCTCGAAACCGCCAAAATCGCCACCGAGGCCGCGCTCACGGGCCACATTGTGTTTGCCACGCTGCACACAAATACAGCGGCCCAGGCCATCGTGCGGTTGATCGAAATCGGCGTGGAGCCCTACATGGTGGCGCCGTCTGTCATCGGTGTGCTCGCCCAGCGGTTGGCCGCGCGCATCTGCGAGAATTGCAAGGAAGCCTACTATCCGACGCCGGAGACACTGAAGAAATATTTCCAGGACGAAGGCCTCACGGAGGTGCCCTTTTACCGCGGGCGGGGCTGCACTGTCTGCCGTGGCACGGGCTACAAGGGTCGGGTGGCGTTCCATGAGTTGGTGCTCATCACCGAGGAAATCCGCTCGCTTATTTCTGAGGGCAAAAGCGCCCAGGAAATTACACGGGCCGCCGCCAAGATCGGTTACAAACCCCTGCGCTATGACGGCCTGAAAAAAGTGCTGCTGGGCCTCACGACCATCGAGGAGATCGATCAGAACACCTCATTCGAGTGGGCGACGTGATCTCCTTCGTCTGAGCGCCTCGCCCACCGCCATCGGTGAATTTTCTATTGCACAAGCGTCGCTCCACGTAGAATCAAAACCATGCCCGACACTCCCGTCATCGACATGCAAGCGGTGGAAAACCTCCGAGCGTTGAATCCCGGCGACAACGATGAGTTTCTCCGCGAATTGGTCGGCATTTACCTCGAGGACACGCCGGTGCGCATTGCTGAGCTCGAAACCGGCCTGGCCGCGGGTGATGCCGAGAAGGTCGTGCGGGCCGCACACAGCATCAAGGGGAGTTCGGCCAATCTGGGGGCGGCCGCGCTGCGCCGGGTCGCCGAGCATTTGGAACACAACGCCCGCAAAAACGGCCTCACCAACCTTGGCGAGGAAATTGACCGCGTGAAGGCTGAATTTGCCCGCATCCAGCAGGAATTTGCACGGCTGCTGCCACTGGCCTGACGCGTGGTCGTCGTTACAGAAAATAACCACGCTGCCGGTCCGAGACGGACAGGCCGGCGCGCGCCATGACCTGGAGCAGATCCTCCCAGATCATCCGCTTGGATCGGTTCGACTGGTTGCGCAAAATGTAACTCGGGTGGTAGGTCACCATGAGCGGTTTGCCGGCGAATTCGTGCCAGTGGCCGCGCACCTCCCCAAGTGCCTTGAACGCACCGAAGCCCAGCAGCCCCTGCGCCGCAGTCGTGCCGAGCGCAACGAGAAGGCCGGGATTAACAATTTCGATTTGCGCCCGCAGGTATGGCAGGCAGTAGCGCAGTTCAGCCTCGGTGGGCGGGCGGTTGCCATATTGGATGCCGCTCGCATCCACCGGAATCTCCGGCCGCCAGTTCATGATGTTGCCAATATAAACTTCGGCGCGGCTCAGGCCCATCGCGCCTATCATCCTCGTCAGCAGCTGTCCGGCGGGCCCGACGAACGGCTCACCCTGCACTTCCTCCTCCGCCCCCGGCGCCTCGCCGACAAACATGACTTTGGCGTCGAGGCTGCCGACCCCGACCACGATTTTCTTCCCTGGGCGCACATGCGCGGCGCAGACCGGGTCGCTCTGCACACGAGCGCACAAGGCGTCCATTCGCGCCCGCTTGTCGCCGTCGGGCAAAACGAAGGGTGTGGGTAGCGGCAGCGGCAACGACGACACGACGGCCTCCGTCGTGCTCGCGCGCGGTGTCCAGGCCGGCACTACCGGTTTTCCCACGTTTTCCGTTGCTGGCACCGCCACGGTATCGGGCGCGATTGCCGGCACGCTAGCGCCACCCGAATGCACTGCCGCGCGCAACGCGGCGATGCTGTCCGGCGAGACACGGAGATGCTTCACGCCATGCGCCTTCAGGCGCCGGAGCTCATCGGTGAGGACGCTGAGGGCCGTGCGCATTCAGGTGCGCCCGACGGTCAGGAGCTTCTCGACGTATTTGCCGAGGAGATCGAACTCGAGGTTCACGAGGTCGCCGGGTTTCTTGACGCGCAGATTGGTCACCGCGAGGGTGTGCGGGATCAGCCAGACAACGAGGCTATCGCCGGCCACCTCGGCCACCGTGAGGGAGATGCCGTCGATGGCGATGCTGCCTTTGTGGATCAAATAGTGCCCTCCGCCACCCTGAGCCCGCACCTTCAGATAGTAGTCGGCGCCGCGCTGCTCGAAAACTTCGATCACGCCCAAGCCGTCGATGTGTCCGGTGACAAAGTGCCCGCCGACCTTGCCGTCGAAACGCAGACTGCGCTCCAAATTCACCGGGGCGCCGACCGCGAGCGTCGAGAAATTGGTCAGGCGCTTCGTTTCCTCGAGCACGTCGAAGTGCAGGCGCCCCGCCGCAAAGCGGGTGACCGTCAGGCAGCAGCCGTTGACCGCGATGCTGTCGCCCTCGACCAGACCGCTGAGCACGCAGTCAGCCGCGATCGCAAGATGCCAGCCGGCCGGCGTCTGCTCGAATATCACCACCTGCCCCGCCTCTTCCACAATGCCTGTGAACATGATTTGTTTGGGTTAAAGTTTGACGCGCAACACCGAGGTGACACCGCCGCGGCTCACGAGCAGCACGCATTCGGTGCGGAATTTGTCAGTTTCGATTGCCGAGAGTTTTTCCCCGGCGGCAGCGAAGTTTTTCACCTCGGTGCCGTCGATTTCCTTGATCCAGTCGTCGGTGCGAAGGCCGGCGACGGCCGCGGGGCCGTTCGGCTTGACATAGTGCGCGATCACGCCGGAGAGGTCGCCAGTTTTGGCCCGCCGCGCGATGGCGTCGTCGTAAACAAACTCGCGCGCCGTCAGGCCCAGCCGGTCGAAATATTTCCGCTCGGCCTCGCTCAGCAACCGCGGCTCCTCGCCGAGTACGGCTTTAAGGTCGAGACGGGTGCCGCCGCGCAGCACCGTGAGTGCGATCAAGTCGCCCGGGTGGCGGCGCTGAATCTCGCGTTCAACATAGGTGACGATCACACGGTCGGGCTTGAAGCGCGGCAGCGGTTGGTCGTCGATGGCAACGAGCAGGTCGCGGTCCTTCAGCCCCGCCTTTTCCGCCGGACTGCCCTCGAGGATTTCACTGATCACCGCGCCGGACTGCCCGGAAAGTTTCAGGAATTTCGCCACCTCCGGGTCCATCGGCTCAAGGCCGTAGGCCCCGAGCCAGGCGAGCGGGCGACCATAGACGTTTTTCGGCACGCGTCCGAGATAGGGCAGAATTTCGCCCGCCGTCTGGAATGCGCCGCTTTCCTCGACGTTGACCATGATCACCGGAAATCCGCCGCGGTCTTCGCGCGAAAACTGGATGTAGTTTTGCCCAAACGAACTCGAAGCCAGGCCGATGAACGCGCCCGCGCGGTTGAACACTGGCAGGCCCGGTCCAGCGACCTCCTGCTGCGCAATGGCCGTGCGTTGTGGCAGCGACTGCACCAGCGCGATGCGGCTCGACAGCAGGTAGGGCAAAAAATCCTCGTCCTTATTCCTTAGGCCAATGCCCCAGACCTCCTCTGCCATCGCGGGTTCAACGGTGTCCTTGACGGCAAACGCCGTGATTGGAACCAGCTCGCCGCGCATGGACTCCTCGACGCGCACAAAATGCCAGCCGGTGAACGCGTCCTGCCCGAGGTATTGCGCGGAGGCGCTCACCGGATTGCCCGGACGGTAAACCTTGAATTCCTTTAACTGCGCCGGCGTCGCCCTTGGGCTCACGGCGACTGAGGGGAGAATGATCGTGCCGTTGGCATCGATCACCGTGCCGTAGGAAACGGTGGGGCGCCGCTCCGCCTCGGTCTCGGTGTAATACTCCACCGCCACAACCGATTTGACCCGCTCGACCCACAGCGCCGTCAAATCGGCAGCACGCATCGCAGTCGCCCCGATGAGCGCCGCAGCGATGGGAAACACGAAACGCAGATGACGGTGGATTCCAGCGAGTGGCGCCAGCCTGCGGCGAGAGGGAGAAGATGCGATCATGGCTTTAAGACGTAGAGGGAAACCTGACGATTCCGCTGGACCTCGACGAGCACAGGTTCCGGTTTCGCCAGAAACGCCGCATGCAGGTCTTTCATGGTCGCGAGCGTGGACACCGGCTGCTGGTTGATTTTCGCGATGATGTCGCCCCGGGACAGGCCGGCGACGTCCGCAGGAAATCCCGGTTGCACCCCAATCACGAGCACGCCGGTGGTGTCGGAGAGCTGATTTTCACGGGCGTAAGTCCGGGAAACCTTGCGCACGCTTAGACCCCATTTTTCAAACACCCATTCCTCGCCGACGCGGCTCTCAAGCTTTTCGGTGAGCAGGATGCAATCCCTCAATTCGGACCCGCGCTTGACGGTCAGCTTCGCGCTCGCTCCCACCGGCAGACTAGCAATGAGGTTCTGAATGGCAGGAAGCTGCTCCGGGAAACGGCCGTCGACCCTCGTGCCGTCGATCGCCAGCACTATGTCGCCGCCGCGCAGACCGGCGCGCGCCGCCGGCGAACCCGGGTCGACGTTGTTGACCAACACGCCCGTGTTGAGGCTCAGCGCGTAGAAATTTTCCAAATCCTGCAGAGCTCCCGGCACAATGCCCAAGTAACTGCGCGTGATGGCGCCGTCGTGCACTAGATCGGCGACGACCTTTCGGGCCACGTTGGCCGGGATGGCAAAGCCAAGATTGTCGGCGCCGATATAGCCGCGGGCGTTGATACCGACGACCCGCCCATCCTCCGTGACGAGCGGACCGCCCGAATTGCCGGGATTGATGGCCGCGTCTGTCTGCAGCCAGGTGTTGAAAGCGCCCGTTTCGTAGCCGTTCACGCCGCGCGGATCCTCAAAGTAGCGGCTGGTGTTTGAGATGATGCCGCGCGTGACAGTGCGCGTGAAGCCGTAGGGTGTGCCGACGGCGAAAACAGTTTCGCCGGGAAAAAGCCTGTCGCTGTCGCCGAACTCGCCATGGGCAAACCTGAGCTTGCGGCGTTTGATCTCCGGCAGGTCGAGTCGCAACACCGCGAGATCGGTCCAGTGATCCCAGCCGACGAGCTGGGCGCCGACACGCTCCAAATTGGATAGTGTGACAGAGATTTCGATCGCACGCGGACTGACGACATGGGCGTTGGTGAGGACCAGGCCATCGTCGGACAGAATGACGCCGGAGCCGATGCTGGAGGCCAGTCGCTTCGAGCCCGCCTCAAACGCCACCTCGCGCACGTCGATCCGCACAACCGCATCGAGCAGTTGGTTGAAGCCGCGGCTCATCGCTGCGCGCAGCTCGTGTCCGCCGAAAAGGAGGGCGAGCACGAAGGTTGACCGGGTGAGGAAAGGTTTCAGAGTGTTTTGATTCACGCGATGGCTACCAATTGCAAAGACTACAACTTCCTCGAAATCGAGCCGCACTGGCAATCTTTCTGGAAAGAAAATCACACTTTCCGCGCTACCGCCGGCACGTCGAAACCGAAGTATTACGTGCTCGATATGTTCCCCTACCCTTCTGGCACCGGCCTGCACATCGGCCATCCCGAGGGCTACACGGCTACCGACATTCTCGCCCGATATAAGCGTGCCAAGGGCTTCAACGTCCTGCACCCGATGGGCTGGGACGCGTTTGGCCTGCCCGCCGAGCAGCACGCCGTCAAAACCGGCACCCATCCAGCGGCGAACACCGCCGCGAATATCACGAACATCAGGCGCCAGATTAAGGCGCTGGGGTTCTCATATGACTGGGAGCGCGAGTTCGCCACGACCGATCCGAAGTATTTCCGGTGGACGCAGTGGATTTTCCTCCAACTTTTCGCGCGCGGCCTTGCCTATGTGGACGAGCGCCCCGTGTGGTGGTGCCCGGAATTGCGCACCGTGCTCGCCAACGAGGAGGTCATCGACGGCAAGAGCGAGGTGGGCGGATTTCCCGTCGAACGGCGCAATCTCCGTCAATGGGTGTTGCGCATCACCGCCTATGCGGAACGCCTGCTCGCCGATCTGAAGGACGTGGACTGGCCCGACTCGACCAAGCGCATGCAGGAAGCGTGGATTGGCCGGAGCGAAGGCGCGGAGATTTCGTTCAAGCTGGAGAACGAAGCGTTGGGTGCGCTGAAGGTTTTCACCACCCGGCCTGACACGCTCTTCGGCTGCACCTACATGGTGCTCGCGCCGGAGCATCCACTCGCCGACGCGCTGACGACGCCTGGACAGCAGGCCGCGCTCGAAGTCTATCGCTGGCAGGCTGCCGCCAAGAGCGACCTCGAACGCACCGACCTCGCGAAGGACAAGTCCGGAGTGTTCAGCGGATCGTTCGCGATCAATCCCGTCAACGGCCAGCGCGTGCCCATCTGGATCGCCGACTACGTGCTCATGGGCTACGGCACCGGCGCCATCATGGCCGTGCCGGCGCACGACGAACGCGACTTCGAGTTCGCCCAGCGCTACGAACTGCCGATACCACAGGTGATCGCTGCGCCTGGCGGCGAAACCAAGCTGCCCTACTCCGGCGACGGCACGCTCATCAACTCGCCCGGCTACGACGGCCTTGCGTGGCCCGAGGCGAAGAAAAAAATCACCACCGACCTCGCCGTCCGCGGAGTCGCCAGGGCCACAGTCAACTACAAGCTCCGCGACTGGCTGTTCTCGCGCCAGCGCTACTGGGGCGAACCGTTCCCCATCGTGTGGGTCAGCGAAAGCGATTACGCGCAGGCGAAAGCGGCGCGCTCCAGCACGCTGCCAACGGTGCCGGTGACGTTCACGGAAAATGGCATCACCCACTGTGCTCTGCCGCTCCCGGTAGGCGCTCTGCCGCTGGAGTTGCCCAAGGTGCAGTCGTATTTGCCGAGCGGCAGCGGCGAGAGTCCGCTCGCGAATGTGAGCGAGTGGCTGGAGATTTGGTTCAATTACGAAACCGGAGCCGCCGTACCCGCGTCGCAGCCGCGACCGGATGGCGACGCTTGGGTGCGCGCGCGCCGCGAGACCAACACAATGCCGCAGTGGGCGGGCTCGTGCTGGTATTATCTGCGTTTCCTCGATCCGGCTAACGACGGCGCCTTCGCCTCGCCCGAGGCGCTGCACTACTGGGGCGTGCCCGACCTTTACGTTGGCGGTGCGGAGCACGCAGTGCTGCACCTGCTTTACGCGCGTTTCTGGCACAAGGTGCTGTTCGACCTCGGCGTCGTGCCGCAGAGCGAGCCCTTTACGAAGCTGTTTCACCAAGGTATCATCCTCGGCGAGGACGGTGAAAAAATGTCTAAGAGCCGCGGCAATGTCGCCAACCCCGACACCATCATCGCTTCGCACGGCACCGACACCCTGCGTCTCTACCTGATGTTCCTCGGCCCTCTCGAGGCGATGAAGCCGTGGAATCCCAACGGCATCGAGGGTGTGCACCGCTTCCTCCAAAAAGTCTGGCGCGAGTGCATCGACCGCGAAGGCGAGATAAAAGCCAAGATCTCCGCCACCGCGACCGACTCCCCAGAGCTGACGAAACTGCTCCACGAGACGATCAAGAAGGTCGGCGACGACATCGAGGGCCTGCGGTTCAACACTGCGATCTCACAGATGATGATTTTCACCAACGCGCTCCAGAAGACCACTGCGGTGAACCGGGGCACCATTTTGGCCTTCCTGCAACTGCTCGCGCCGTTCGCCCCGCATTGCGCGGAGGAACTCTGGGCGCGTCTTGGCGAAACGCCTTCAATCCAAGAGACGCTTTGGCCGCAGTTTGACGCCAATCTGCTTTTCGCAAGTCAAGTTAAGTTGGTTTTCCAGGTCAACGGGAAGCACCGTGGCGATACGCTGGTCCTGGCGGGACTTCCGGAAGCGGAAGCCGTTGCAATTGCACGCGCCCATGAACGCGTCATGCCATTCCTATCAGGAAAAGCTATAAAACGAGTGATCTACGTGCCAGGAAAGATCCTGAATTTGGTGCTTGAGAATTAAGTTGCGTTTCAACAGATTCAATATGGGTATTAACCCCTAGTGATCTAATCCCGATTTTCAACCCACTGCACGCCATGAATGTTTTAAAAAATATTTTCTTTCTCGGCCTAGCTTTGGGGGGTTTACCCCTCGTGAGCTCGGCAAAATTGGGCGTTCAGAACAACATTCTGGGCAAGTTCTTCGTCACCAGTATCAAGGGGACGGTAACCTGTGTCAGTGACAGCCGCATTTATGAGATGAAAAAGGGCGACACCTTCCTGGCTCGTGGAGCGATTATCGACACTGCCGCCGGTGCCAATGTGACCCTCGTTTTTTCGAATGGCACGGGCATTTACACCGACGAAAAAACCCATTTCGAAATCCGGCGGTTTGAGCAGGAGTTTTTTGCGCCAAACAACAATCTACGTGTGGAGCCGTCGAACTCGCTGACGATGGTCTATCTCGACTACGGCCGGTTGGTGCTGAACACGCCGCAATTGCTGAGCGGCACCATCATGCTATACGAAACCCCGCACGCTATGGTGAACATCCGGGGCGAAAAGATTCTGATCGAGGTCAACGACAAACAGACCGTTTCGCACATCGCATTGGTCTCGGGCAATGTCAGTGTAGTGCCGCGCGGCTCTGACGGAGAATTTTTGTCCATTGGCAAACGTCTGATCACGGGACAGGAGGCGTTCGTCAAATATGCGCTCAACAGCGACGGCAGTTCGCAGGGTGCCATTGAAGATATAGCCCCGGGCGCAAAAAAACCCGCGATCCAATCCGTCGCTGAGGCTCAGATCGGCAATACGAACTCCACCGGCTATCTTGGCGCTACCAAAACTTCTGGAGCCCCGAAAGTCGCGCGCAACGAACAATCGGGCACCGCCGAGACTCGGGCCAAGGTCATTCGGATCACCGGGTTTGCGAAAGCCCGTTACCCAGCGTCGCCCTTTGACACCGCGCTGAAAGAGGGCGCCCTTTTGCCGAAAGGCACCATCATCGTGACGGAAGCATCCTCGGAGCTATACCTCGAGACTTTCAAGGGGGCCATTGCCACCCTGCGGCCGATGAGCACACTGGAAATCGAGAAACTCAGTGTAACCACCGTGCAAGGTGTCGTGAAAAAACAGACTTCCGTGCTGAATTTGAAAGCCGGAACGGTCATCTCGACAATCGATCCTGCGACGAAAGAAATCAACGACTATGGAGTACGCACCCCCAAGGGAATCGCGCATGCCTCCGGAACTTCCTTCTCGATTACTGTTGAGGATCAGGGGTTTTCGGTCACGACCACGGCCGACTCGGTTTCATTTACCCCCCCCTCGGGGGTGACGTATTCAATTAGTGCCGGCAATGTCAGCGTCACTCCGCCTGGCGGGCAAACGCAGCCGCCAATTTCTCTCAGCCAAGCCATCGCAAATAACCCCGCGATGGCCGGCGTGATCCAAACTGCAGTCACCACAGTGTCCAATGTCGTCCAGAACAACATAGGTTCTCTGAGCTCAGAATCGGCAACAAATCTGATTTCGAAAGTTATCAACACTGCCTCGGAAGCGATTCCGGCGCAGGCGGCCGGTTTTGCCTCCCAAGGACTTATTGCCGTCTCCGCGACTTCGTCGTCAACTTCTGGCAGCATCGGTTCCGCCGTCTCGGCGGTGACCACCGCCGCGGTTTCGGGCGCACCGGCACAGGCGACGCAAATTGCCACAGCCGCCACTCAGGCCGACCCCAGCCAGGCGGCGGTGGTAGCTGCTTCCGCGGCCAAGGCTGCTCCCGCTCAGGCCGCACAAGTCGCAGCAGCAGTCACGCAAGTCGTGACCCCCTCCTCTCCGAACGGCCCAAGCCAAGCCACACTACAAAACGCAACTGCGATCGCCACCGCGGTGACGACATCTGTGCCCAACCAAGCCGCGCCCGTTGCGGTGGCCGTTATGCAAGCTGTGAATTCCATGTCACTCCAAGCCACGTCGCAAAGCAATTCCACCTCTGCCTCAACAATCGCTGCCGGCGTCACCAGTGCCGCCCCTTCGCAGGCTGTACCGGTCGCCGCAGCCATGATGAAAACCCTCACGCAAATCACCCCCGATGCACCCACGCAGGCAGTCGCACAATCCGGTGCTATGCTGGCGGCCTCTGTCACCTCCGCCGCGCCGCCCCAAGCCCAAGAAATCGCGACTGCCGTCTTGCAGGCAATCGTCGCTTCAACCGCGCAGCCCAACGGCGGCAATGCCGCCAAGACCAGCGGCACGACCAATACGGGCAACACCAGCAGCACAAGTGATCCCAGCAGTGCCACCAGCACGAGCGGCTCCGCCAACTCCGGCAATGTCGCCAGCAACAGCGGTCGCAATACGGGCAATTCCAATAACACCAGCAGTGCCACCAGCGGCAGTAACGGTGTGGGTAATTCCGGCAGTGCCAACGCCGCCAGTCTGGCGGCAGGTCTGATTACTGCGGCCGTCAGTCAGGTGGCACCCGCTAGTTCGCAAGCGGTTACGCAGGCTATGGCTGCCGCGACCAATCAAAGCTTCTCCAGTGTGCAACAAAGTGCCCAGCAGTCCACGACTCAAGCGGTGGAGACTAGTGCCCAAGTAACGTCAATCGCCCAGCAGGCCACCCAATCTTCCGTGCAAAGTAACCAAGCCACTCAATCTGTAGCCAAGGCCGAATCGCAAGCTGCAGCAGCCTCGTCGTCCGGCAGCACTTCTGCTAACGTCGCTGCGTCTTCCTCCGGTTCCACCTCTTCGGCCTCGTCCTCTGGCTCCAGTTCCACCGGCGCTGGTTCCACAGGCGGCAGTGCCAACTCAGGTTCGTCTTCATTGTCGGTGGCCAGCAGTGGACAAGGTTCCACAGGCGGCGAAGCCAGCTCATCTGGCAGTAGCGGGGCTGGGTCCGCGAGCGGTAGTTCCACTTCAGGTTCATCGAAGTCGTCGTCAACCGGCGGACAAGGCTCTACCTCTAGCGGTGGGACGACCCCATCCTCTTTGGCAGGCGGTGGTGATGGCTCGGCGAGCGGGGGCAGCGCCTCATCTGGGACTAGCGGAGGTTCTTCCGGCTCAGCCAGTGCCGGCTCTTCGGGCTCCAGTAGCGGCGCAGGCGCCGGTGTATCAGACAAGGCCACATCCGTTATCGTCAATCAGTTCGACCCGGGCAGTATCAACACCACCACGGCTGGTTTACAGTCAGCGCAGAGCGGCCAATCCTCGGTGCAATTCAACGTCGATACCTCTGGTAGCCAGACCACCGTCCAGCCCACCCCCACAGTGCCAAATACTTTACCTATCGATCAGACTGTCAGTCCCTCGACCGGAACATGAGGAAAAAAGCGCAATCGAGTTCATGATCTGCCGCCGACGCCCACTCTCCGTATTGCTGCTCCTTTGGGCGATCGCAGCCCCACCAGCCGATGCTTTGTTCAACCTCAATCAGGGCAAGGATCTGATTTTTGTGAACGCCACCTACAGCATCGGATTCGACTCTAACGTCTTCACCCGCCAAGTCGGCCAGGGTTCCTTCACCCAATTGGCCGGTGCCTCGATCGACTACTCTCGGCAGGCAGGCCTGATTGCGGTCACCGCCAACGCTGCGGTTTCCGTCGGAAGCTTCGCCTCGATGCGTTCGCAGGATTTTACCGACCCCTCCCTGTCGGTTTCTTTCCGAAAACGCTATGGCCGCACCACCGGTGGCCTGAGTTTTACCGCGCACCATGAAAGTCAGCCCGATCCCAACGCGGGTCAGCGCACCCAAGCCTGGAATTACGGCTCCTCGCTCGACCTCCACTACCCAGTGACCGATCGCTACTACATCACCGACAATTTCTCATATTCCGGGAAATTCTACACGGACAAGGCGCTGTTCAGCGACCTCAACTCCTATAGCGATTCGATTTTCGTCAACTACATTTACACGTCGAAACTTGATCTGAACGCCGGCTATTCGATTCGCCTCAGCGATACTTCCAAAAACACCAAAGCCCATGACCAAAGTTTCACCTTCGGAGCCAGCGGCGGCCTTCTCCCCAAGCTGACCGGCAGCGTCAGTATTGGCTTTGAACAGCGCAAAAGCGATTCCGTCACCGGCGGCCACGAGACCTTCAACGCCTTCACATCAGCCACGAACCTCAAGTGGATGTTTTCTCGCAAACTTAGTTTTAGTGGCGATATCAGCGAGGATTTCTCGACGAGTTCGACGGATATCCCGATGAACAAGCTGAGCCTAGGCCTGCACATGACGACATCGCTGACGGCCAAGCTGATTGGCAATACTGGCGTCACCTACTCCTCAACCGATTTTCTTGGCCTCGCCGGTGCCGGGCGGCACGATAATATGTTGATGTTTGACGCCAGCATCGGCCTGGCGATTACGACCCATATCCGCACGAGCTTGGCTTACGCCTACATGATCAATATGTCCAATAATCCAATTTACGATTTTCACCGCCAGACCCTCACCCTGACGATCGCCGCCACCTACTAAAGCCCCAGCCATGCTCGTATTACTCTCAAAATCCGTTCGCCGCACGCTGCCGTTGCTGCTCGTCCTCCTGGGTTTCGGCACGGTCTTGCCCGCTCAGGATAAGAAACCCGACAAGCCGGTGTTTATTTATAAACTCACCATCACCGACCGGATCCGTGTCAGCATTTTCCAAGAGGAAGACTTGAATCTCCTCGCGCGCATCGATGCCAGTGGTAACGTCAACCTTAAGTTGCTGGGGGATCTACATGTCGCAGGGTTGACAGTGAACGAAACGCAAAAGGCGATCGAGGATGCCTATCGCGACGGCCGGTTTCTGCGCAACCCCCAGGTTACTGTCACCGTGGAAGACTATGCCGCCCGCGAGGTTTCCATCCAAGGGCAGGTCAAGGCGCCCGGGCGTTATCTGTTACCCGTCGAGTCGACCTTTTCCGTCGTTGAACTCGTCACCAAAGCAGGTGGCTTCACGGATATCGCCAAAGGCACCGCCGTGGTCGTCACCCGGATCACCGCTGATGGCCAAAAGACCACCTTCACGGTGGACGTGGACAGTGCGATCCGCGGGAAAAAAACCTCTACAATCGCGGCACCCCTGTTGCTCGAACCCGGCGACATCGTTTACGTGCCAGAGCGCATCATTTAAGCACCTTCTCCGATGGCCGATTCCGTTCTCAAAATCCCCCCCCCCGTTGCGCCCAAAGATCAGGAAGACGCCACTGAGCGTCGTTCGATGCGGGATTACTACATCATCCTGCGCGAGCGGGTCTGGATCGCCCTGCCCCTCGCTTTGCTGGTGTCCGTGACCCTAGGCTATTTCAAAGCCCGGGTTACGCCGATGTATCAGAGCACGGCAACGATGCAGTTCGAGAAACGCGAGGTCGTCGTCACCTCGCAGGCAGTGCTCGATCCGACAGTTAGCAGCGACATCGAGATGAACACCAATATTCAGATTCTGAACAGCATGCGGCTGCGCACGCGGGTCTATGAGTCTTGCACTCCCGAGGAAGTTCAGATCTTGCAGCGCGGCTTCATGAAGAATGCCAAACCCGGCTCACCGCTTCCGACCGGCTCCAGTCTGCTGGGTTCTGTGAGCATCGACGCGGTCCGTAACAGTTTGCTGATTAATATCACTGCGCGACATCCGGACCCACAAGCAGCCGCGTTGGTGGCGAACCGCTATGTCAGTCAGTTCATGAGCTACCTGATCGAAAATCTGGGGGGCGTGAACGAAACCGCGGTCGAGTTTCTCCGCAATCGGGCCGAGCAACTGCGCAAGGATTCCGAGGAAGCCGAGGGAAAGCTCCAGGCCTACATGACCCTGAATAACCTGGTGTCGCTGGACAAGAGCAAGGACATCGTCGGTGCCCGCTTGCAGACTATCAGCAGCACGTTGACCGGGGCGCGCCTGAACCGACTCAACCTCGAGAACCAAGCCAATCAGGTCGAAGAGTTCCGTAAGAACCACCGCGACCTCATAGAAATTCAATACATTGCCGGCTATGGCAACGTTCCCGGATTGAAAAGCCAGTTGTCCAATTTGCTGCAAAATCAGTCCGTGCTCTCCGAGCGTTATCTCGAACGGCACCCCAAGATGGTCGACCTCGCCAATAACCTTGCTGTAGTGCAGGACCAACTCGACAAGGCCATCAATCTCGCGATCGCCGACCTGACCGCCCGCCTCAACGAGGCTCGGCAAACTGAGAAGACTCTGCTGGCCGAGTTTGAGCGCGCCCAAAAAGAGTCGCTTAAGCTCGGCGACCTCTCCGTAGAGTTCAACTCCCTACAAAATCAGGCCCAGGTCACAAAGTCGAACTACATGCAGATTCTGGATCGCCTGAACCAAACGACTACGACGAAGAACTTGGAAAAAATTCCTCTGCACCCGCTCGATCAAGCCGTGCCGGCCGGCGCTCCCTATGACCCAAACATCCAGGCCATCGTTCGCACCTGCATCGGCGTCGGCGTGCTCGTCTTCATCGCCGTCGCCGTCGGCCTGAGCTTTCTTGACGACCGCATCAAGAGCGCCTGGGACGTGGAGTCCTTCATCGGTGCGAACCTCCTCGGTATTATCCCGGATCTATCCGCGATCAAGGACGACGAAAAATACACCCTGTTGCTCCAAAATAAACAAGCCCCTGGGGTGGAGGCATTTCTGAGCGTTTACAGCTCGGTGAAAATCCACTCCAAGCTCGATTTTCCCAAGTCGATTCTTGTCACCAGCACCATCCCAGGCGAAGGCAAGACCCTCATTTCATGCAATCTCGCCGGCAGTTTTGCGCGACATGGCCGAAACACCTTGCTGATCGATTGCGACCTGCGCCGGCCGATGCTGCACCGCCATTTCAAGCAGCAGAACACCCATGGACTCATCTCCTGGTTCGAAAATGGCGCCAATCTCGACACCGATCTCGCGACTGATCCCTCCCTTGGCATCGTCAAGGTCGGGGAAAATATGTCGCTGCTCTGCTCCGGCGGCCGTTCCAAGAGCCCGACCGAGGTGCTTGAGAATCCGGCATTCGGCCACCTTCTCGAGAAACTGAAACGGCATTACGACTTACTCGTTGTCGATTCCCCGCCACTTGGCGCTGTGACGGATAGTCTCCTCATCGCCGAACGCACCGACGAAGTGATTTACGTCTGCCGCTTCAACCGCGCCTACCGGAAACACATTCAGCTCTACATAAAGGCTCTTCGCGGCGGCAAGAACGAGGTCCTCGGCATCGTGCTCAACGGCCTCTCGCCACGCCGCATCGAATATTATTCCAACTACCGGTATTACCGCAGTTACAAGAAATACTACGGCTCGCAGGGCTGAACACGGCCGGCGGCGGCGCAACGCCCCCCCGCATTTCTGGCTTCTGTCGCCCACGCACTCGGCTCAACCTGATCAGCGTGTCCAAGTCTTCGCTCTCCGCGTTTCTCCCGCCGGAATTCGCTCCGCACCTGCCCGTAGCGCTAATTGCGGGTCAGGGTCTGTATCCCTCGCTGGTGGCAGCAGCAGTGCGTCAGGCCGGTGTGTCGCTGCGCCTGATTGCCTTCGACGACGAAACCGACCCCAAGCTGGTTGCGGCATTTCCCGAGGCCGAACGCCGAACTCTCCTGGTCGGCCAGCTCGGCAAGATGCTCAAATCCCTGCGGGATTTTGGCGCCGGCTATGCCCTCATGGCGGGCCAGATTTCGCCGCGTCGCCTCTTTAACGGCCTGCACCCAGACCTCAAGGCGGTGCGCCTGCTCGCCTCGCTCAAGCGCCGGAACGCCGAGACCATTTTTGGCGCGATTGCCTCCGAAATCGAGGCGCTCGACATTGTCCTGCTCGACGCCCGCTCGTTTCTTGACGAGCAGCTTGCGCTCAAAGGCTGCATGACGGGCCGAACCTTTCCCATCGGGCGCGACTATTTGGAGCATGGGGTGCACATCGCGCGGGAGTGCGCCCGCCTCGATATCGGCCAGGGTTGTGTGGTGCGCAATGGGACCGTGCTTGCCGTCGAAGCCTACGAGGGCACCGACGAAATGCTGCGGCGCGCCGGCACGCTCAAAGCCGATTCCATGCTGTTCGTGAAGACCGTGAAGCCACGTCAGGACTTTCGGTTTGATGTGCCGTGTTTCGGCTCGCGCACCTTGGAAACGATGTATCAGTCTGGCATCCGGGCCGCCGCCTTGGAGGCTGGTCGTGTCATCATGCTCGATCGCCCCGCCGTCCTCGCCCAAGCCAAAGCGTGGGATATCAGCCTCCTCGGCTTCGAATGAGGCCGGCTTGCGCTTTGCCCCGGCCTAGGCCAGTCTCCGGCCATGCAAAATAACGTCGTTGCCGTCACCATCAAAGGCGTGATGCCGACCGCCAACGGCTGCGCTGTGTTTCTCGGGGATGAGTCCAAGATTTTTGTCATCTACGTAGACCAATCGGTCGGCAACGCCATCCAGATGACGCTGAATGGCGTAAAAAAGGAGCGCCCGCTGACCCATGATCTCATTGGCAGCATGCTGCTCGGCCTTAATGCCACACTCGACCACATCGTCATCAACGATGCCCGCGAGGGCACCTTTTTCGCCCGTATCATCCTGCGCATGGAAAATGAACTCGGAAAAAAAATCGTCGAGATCGACGCACGCCCCAGCGACGCCATGGTTCTCGCTCTCCAGCAGTCGCGGCCAATTTTTGTCGCCCGGCCGGTGCTGGACAGCGTCGAGGACATGACGGAAATCCTCGAGCGCGTGCGCAAGCAGCAGGCCGAAGGCTCTGACGAAGAGACCGCTTGAGCGGCGCGCCAACGCGAGACCATGCCTGCCATCGCCGCCCGGGCCGTGTTGCCCCCTGGTTTGCAGCTTGGCGGGCCGTCGACCGCTCTGGCGCCCATGCAGGATGTCACGGATCTGGCCTTCATGCGCGTCATCGCGCACTACGGCGCACCCGATTTCTTTTTCACCGAATTTTTCCGAGTGCATGCGCAATCAACGCCGGAGAAACATATTCTCCGCGCCATCGACGAGAACACCACGGGCCGCCCAGTCTTCGCCCAACTCATCGGCGAGGACATTTTCCACCTGACGCGCACGGTCGCCGAATTGCAGCGCCACCCGATTGCCGGCATCGACCTCAACTTGGGCTGCCCGGCGCCTAAAATTTACCGCAAAAACGTCGGCGGCGGCCTCCTTCGTGACCCCGACCGCATCGACCGTCTCCTCGGCGCGCTACGCGGGGTGATCCCCGGGCTGTTCACCGTGAAGATGCGCCTCGGCTTCGCCGACACCGCGCACTTCGACCGCCTCCTCGATCTGGTGAACAAGCATCAGATCGACCTGCTGAGTGTGCACGGCCGCACGGTCCATGAGATGTATCGCGGCGAGGTCCACTACGACTTTATCGCCCGGGCTGTCGCCCGCGTGAGTTGCCCGGTGCTGGCCAACGGCAATGTCACCTCGGCGCCCCGCGCCGCCGCCGTGCTCGCAGAGACGCGCGCGGCTGGCGTGATGGTCGGGCGCCACGCCATCCGCAATCCTTGGATCTTCCGCCAGTGCCACGAGGTTTTTTCCGGGCAGCCGGTGCGGCGCGTCGCACTTGCCGATGTGCGGGATTACGTCGAGCGCCTCTACCGCGCCACGCAAACTCCCGGGCTGCCCGAGCGTGCCCATGTGAACAAGATGAAGAAATACCTCAATTTCGTCGGCCAGAGCGTCGATGCCGACGGGGAGTTTCTCCACGCCATGCGCCGCGCGGAAACCGAGGCCGGGCTCTTTGCCGTGTGCGACCGCCATCTGCTGGCCGACCCGTCCCGCGAGTTCGCCCCGGAGCCTCATCCCGGAGTCTTCGCGCGCCCCAACTGCGAATCGCCCGATGGCTGCTCCCTCGAGTCGATCTCGGCGTGACGCTCGCCTGCCGCACACCGCCAGCTGGAATCAGCGGATCATCAGGTCGAGCGGCAGCCGCGCATAGATGCCCGCAGGATCGTTGAAGGCCTGCAGCGTATTCAGCTCCGCCTCCAACCGCCGCGTGATTTGTTCGGTGACGCCCGTCGCCCGCGCGCTGTTTGGTGAGACTTTGTCCAAAATCTCCTGCAGCGCCTCGGCAAATTCCTTTTTGCGCGGATACTCGACGATGCGGAAGCCCATCCCCAGTCCCGCCTTCGCCGCCGCAAACTCCACCGCCCGGTCGAGCCCGCCGATTTCGTCCACCAGCCCAAGCTTCTTTGCCTCGGCCCCCGACCACACCCGGCCCTGCGCGATTTCCTGCACGAATTCCGGCTTGAGGTGCCGGCCGTCGGCGACCTTCGCAACGAACTCCCCGTAAATCCAATCCACCATGCGCTGAAAGACCGCCATCTCCTCGTCCGTTTTCGGACGCGAGATCGTGAGCGTGTCGGCAAACTTGCCGGTCTTCACGCTATCGAACGTCAGCCCGAGATCGTTCGCGAGTTTCTTGATGTCGAACTGCAGCCCGAAGACACCGATCGACCCGGTGATGGTCGTGGGTTCCGCGAAAATTCTGTCGCCGTAGGCTGCGATCCAATAGCCGCCCGAGGCCGCATAGGTGCCCATCGAGACGATCACCGGCTTCACTTTGCGCATCAGCCGGATCTCGCGCTGGATCGCCTCAGATGCCGATGCGCTGCCGCCGGGGCTGTTCACGCGCAGCACCACGGCCTTCACGCCGTCATCCTGCCGCAGACGGCGCAGCTCGCGGGAGAAACGCGTCGCTCCGATCTCGCCAGCTTCGTCGCCCTCGCCGTCCACGATGCTGCCCTCGGCATACACCACCGCGAGCTGCGCGTTCCGCCCCACGGATTTGCTCTTGGCCGCGGCCTTGCCCTTGGCGTCATCGGCAGGGTCCTTCGCCACGCGCGAATAGTCGGCGAGCGCGATCTGCTTGAAACTCTCCTTCGAATGCGCGCGACCGGTCTGTTTCTTCAGTTCGTCGATGACCTGGTCGCGATACGCCACCCGGTCCACGAGCTTGGCTGTTTTTGCCACCGTCGCGCGGATCAGCCCCTCGGCATCCACGGTCTTTTGAATTTTATCCGCCGTCAGCCCGCGCGACGCCGCCATGTCGGCCACGAGATCCTGCCAGATGTCATCCAACAATTTCTGCACCTGGGCGCGGTTTTCCGGACTCATGTCCTTGCGCACAAACGGTTCGACGTAGGACTTGTATTTGCCAACACGCGTGACCTGCACGCCGATCCCAAACCGCTCGAACGCCCCCGCGAAAAACATCGGCTCGCTGGCCAAGCCCGGCATGATGATCATGCCATACGGGTCGAGCACCAGATCGCTCGCCGTCGTCGCGAGATAATAGTCCTTGGCGGTGGCGTAGGTGAGATAGGCCTTGATCGGCTTGCCGCTGGCCTTGAACGCCACCAGCGCCGCGCGCACTTCCTTCAACGCCGCAAAGCCCGTGCCGTAGCCCGCGGGCGAAAGATCGCCCTTGATGAACACTCCGGCGATGCGGTCGTCCTTTGCGGCGGCGCGCAGGGTGCGCGTGATGGTGCGCAGTTGCAGGGTGTCGTTGCGCCGGGCGCTGAGTGCGCGGAAGTCGAACGCCGGCGGCGCATCCGTGATGTTTGCCGACAGATCCAGCACGAGATAAGACCCCTGCTCGACCGTCACGGTCTTGTGGTTCAATGCGGCGATCCCGCCGATGATTCCTAATAGGAGCAGCAGCCCGCCTCCGAAGAACAGGCACAGCGCGACGAGACTCCCCAGCAACGACGTGAAGAAATTTTTCATCTCGGCGGCCAATGTAGCCCGTTATACGGGCATCTCCAGTAGAAACGAACAAGACCGGCACTCCCAGATGGTGGACCTTAACAGACTCGAACTGTTGACCTCTTCCATGTCAAGGAAGCGCTCTAACCAACTGAGCTAAAGGTCCAAAATGTGAGGGGGGCGAGTAACGCGGTCCGTCTGCGTCAGCGCAAGGAAAAATCTTCGGCCGCTGCTGCACGGTCGCGCTCAATCTGCGCGCGTAGTTCCATGATGCCAGCAAACTTCGTCTCCGGCCGCAGAAAACGCAGCCACTCCACTGAGATCTCGTCGCCCGCGCCGAAGGGGCAGTCCCCGAGCACATGCGTTTCGAGTCGTGGTTCCGCTGCTTGCTCCACGGTCGGTCGCTGTCCAAAGTTGGCCACGCCCGGCAATGGTCCGGCGGCTTTTGCCCCTGACACCCGCACCATGTAAACGCCAAACCTCGGCCGCAGATCGGGTTGCCATGAGAGGTTCAGCGTGGGGAATCCCATGGTTCGCCCCAGCCGCTGGCCTGTCACGACCTCGCCTTCGGAAAAATAGATGTAACCGAGTAACCCGTTGACCGCTTCGATTTCGCCGGCTACCAGCAAGGTGCGGAGGCGCGTGCTGCTGATCGGCTCGCCGTCGAGCTTCACGCGCGGGCTACTGAAAACCTGCAAGCCGTGTTTTTTCCCCTCGGCCACCAGCAAGGCAATGTCGCCGCTGCGACCGCGCCCGAAGCGCCAGTTCTCGCCCACATAGATCGTGGCCAGTCGCGGTGCCCGCTGTTGAAGCCACGGAATAAAATCCTCCGCGGCAATGCGCGCAAACTCCGGGGTGAATGGCTGCGTGATCATCGCAGCAACCCCGAGCCGGCCCAGCACCCGTGCCTTCGTGCGCGCATCCATGATGAGGTGCGTCGGCTGGTCGGGCCGGAACAGGGCGCTCGGGTGCGGAGCAAAGGTCAGCACTGCCGCCACGCCACCGCTGCGCCGAGCCGACTGGACTGCCGCCTCGATCACCGCCTGATGCCCGAGATGAACGCCATCGAACATGCCGATGGCGAGGTGCAGCGGGCTCGACGGAAGGACCGCAGTATCCAGTGGGCCGAACTGCGCGGGCAAGTTCACAGCGCGACGCCCGGCGCCGCCTCGTAAACTGGGATCAGGCGCCGCTCGATCTCCGGAATCGAGAGCGCCTCGATCTGGTCGAGGGTGAGCGCCTGGGAAAGGTGAAACTTGTCCGTGGCCGTCCGCCGCAGGGCCGAGAGATGACCGCCGCAGCCGAGTTTCTGCCCGAGATCGTGCGCAATCGTCCGCACGTAGGTGCCCTTGGTGCAGCGCAGCCGAAAATCGAGCTGAGGCGGGGCGAAACGCAAAAGCTCGAAACTCATGATCCGGATGAAGCGGGGCTCGCGGACGATCTCGATGCCTTTACGGGCGTTCTTGTAGAGCGGCACGCCACCGATCTTGATGGCCGAAAACATCGGCGGCATCTGGTATTGGTCGCCGAGAAAACCGGTGAAAACTGCGCGCACCTCTTCCTCGGTCAGCGGTGGCACCGGGCGCGTCTCGAGCACCTCACCCTCGGCGTCCTGCGAGTCGGTCACCTTGCCGAGTTCGATCGTGCCCTCGTATTCCTTATCGAGGCTGATTAGGTATTGCGAGATGCGCGTGGCCTTGCCGATCAGGAGGATCATCAGGCCAGTGGCCGCCGGATCGAGCGTGCCGGCGTGGCCGATACGACGCATATTCAGCTTACGCCGCAGGCGCGCCACCACGTCGTGCGACGTATGCTCGGTCGGTTTATCGACGAGGAGCACGCCTTCAAATTCTTTGCGGGGGAGCATCACGATGCGGGATTTCCACTGACCTCGATCGCGGCAAACTGTCGCGCCAGTGCTGCCACGAGGCGTTCGCGGAAATCGTGAGCGCCCTGCTTGAGGTTGAGGCCGGCCGCGCACGCGTGGCCGCCGCCGTTAAATTTCCCGGCGATCTGGTCGAGACGGAAAATGGGATTTCTGGAACGCAGGCTCGCCTTTACCGTGCCATCGGCGCGCTCCTCGATGAGGACTCCGACGTCCACGCCGTCGATGCAGCGGGCATAGTCCACCAAACCCTCCGTATCCTCGGCGCTGGTGCCGGTTTCAGCAAAGATGCCACCGGAAAGCGTGCCGATGCAGACGCGACCGTCGCACTCCATGCGCAGCGACGAGAGAAAACGCTGCAGGAGCTGGAGTTTGCCCGTCGTTTCCCGCTCGTAGAGCTCAAACCCCGCCTCAGTCGGCTGCGCCCCGCGCGCCATCAGTTCGGCCGCCAATAGAAAGGTCCGTCGCGAGGTGGAGGTGAAGCGGAACTGGCCGGTGTCGGTGAGGATGCCGGTGTAGAGCCCCTGCGCTGTCTGAGCATCGACCGTCAGCCCGTTGTCGAAAAACAGGCCCGCCAAGATTTCGCAGGTCGCGGCCGACCCGCTGTCCACCAGATTGCAGTCCGCAAAGCCGACATTGGACAGGTGATGGTCGATGCAGGCCACCGGGGCCGGAAACTGCGCCTTGAGCCGCTCGCCTGCCCGCTCGTGGTCGGCGCAATCGACAAACACCGCAGCATAGTCCGTGTGGTCCAGCAGCAACTCGTCCGTGCGCAGGAATCGCATACCCGTCACCAGAAACTGGAGCCGGCGCGGCACGGCGTCGGCATTCACGCAGACGGTTTCAAATCCCAGCGTCTGCAGCACGCGCGCTAGGGCGATCTGCGAGCCGATGCAATCCCCGTCGGGCCGGGCGTGGCCGACCACGGCGACCGGACGGCCGGCGAGACCAGTCACGAGTTGCGCGAAGCGCGCCGAGAATTCGGGGTAGAATTTCTCCACGTCAGGTTTCCTCGGGGGGCAGGGCGGCATCGGGCGCCGGGGCGACTTCGTCCAGAAGTTTCAGGAGGTGGGTGCCGCGCTCGACGGAATGATCGAGCAGGTATTCGAAGCGCGGCATGTATTTGAGCACAATGCGACGGCCCAGTTCCTGCCGGATCGGGCGGGCGTGGGCACGCAGCCAGCGCAGCCGGGCGGTCTGCGCCGCCTCCTCGCCCACCACGGAGACAAACACCCGAGCATCGCGCAGGTCGGGCGCGACCCGCACCTCCGTGATCGTGATGGCCACGGACTCGCTCTGGTAATCCTGCCGGAGGATGGCACTGATTTCGCGCTGAATCAGCTCGTTGACGCGGAGCGTGCGGTTGCTCATGGGATTTTCGATTCTGGATTTTGAATTTTCGATTTTCAAGATCCGCCGCGACCAATCGAAAATCGAGAACCGAAAATCAAAAAATTACAGCGAGGCCCGGACCTTTTGCACCTCGTATACCTCAATGGCGTCGCCGGCCTGGTAGCCGTTGAAGTCGTCGAGTTTGACACCGCATTCAAGGCCGGCGCGGACTTCGTTGGCGTCGTCCTTGAATCGTTTGAGCGTGGCGATCTTGCCCTCATAAACAATCTCCCGGCCGCGGCGCAAGCGGGCGGCACCGTTGCGGATGATTTTGCCCTCGGTGACGAGACAGCCCGCCACAAAACCTTTCGCCAGCGGAAACACCTGCCGGACCTCGGCTCCGCCGAGCTTGATTTCTTTGAGGTCGGGATCGAGCAGGTCGGCCATCATCTCGCGCACCTTGTCGCCCATCTCGTAAATAATGTCGTAAGTCTCGATGCGGACACTGTGGTGCTTCGCGAGCGAAGTGACCCCGGGCTCCAGCTTCGTGTGGAAACCGACGATGACCGAGCCGGCGGCGCCGGCCATGAGCACGTCGTTTTTTGTGACGAGGCCCACCTCGACCGAAACGATCTCGACCGAAACCTTCGCGCTTTTGATGCCCTCGAGCACGGAGCGCACCGCTTCCGCGGAGCCAAAGACGTCGGTCTTGATGATGAGCTTGAGCACCTTCGCCGTGGTCGCGGCGATGTTGGCGAAGAGTTGCTCCACGGAAACTTCCTTCGGCACCGCGGCCGCGGTGGTGACGGCCTGCTTGAGGCGGAACTGCTCCTCCTCGGCGATCTTCTCGGCCTCGCGGGAATTTTTGACGGCCTTGAACGTGGCGCCGCTGTCGGGCGTGCCCGACCAGCCGATCACGCGCACCGGCGTGCCGGGGGGGGCTTCCTTGAGGTTCTCGCCCTTGTCGTCGAACATGGCGCGCACCTTCGCGTAGTTGGGACCGCTGACGATGGCGTCGCCGACGCGCAGCGTGCCGCGCTGCACGATGACGGTGGCCAGCGGGCCGCGGCCAAAGTCGATCTCTGACTCGATGACCACGCCGCTGGCCGGAGCCTTCGGGTTGGCCTTGAGTTCAAGCACGTCGGCCTGGAGGAGAATCATCTCAAGCAGGGTGTCGATACCTTGCCCTTTGGTCGCAGAGACCGGCACGGTGATCGTCTCGCCACCCCAGTCCTCGGGGGCGATGTTGCGCTGCTGCATCTGGGTCTTGACCTGGTCGAGATTCGCGCCCTTGGCGTCCATTTTGTTAGCCGCGACGATCAGTGCGACCTTCGCGGTCTGCACATGCTTCAACGCTTCGTCGGTCTGCGGCATGAAGCCGTCGTCGGCCGCCACCACGAGCACCGCGATGTCTGTGACCTCGGCGCCGCGGGCGCGCATCTTGGAAAACGCCGCGTGACCGGGCGTGTCGAGGAAGGTGAGTTTACGCCCCTGAAACTCGATCTGATAGGCGCCGATGTGCTGCGTGATGCCGCCGGCCTCGCCTGCGGCGACATTGGCCTTGCGGATGGCGTCGAGCAGCGAGGTCTTGCCGTGATCGACATGGCCGAGGATGCACACGACGGGCGGGCGCGACACGAGATGCTTGGACTCGTCCTCCTCGGGCTTTTTTTCCTTTTTTTCCTTGTGCGCCAGCTGCTGCACGGCGGGATCGCCGCGGTGTTTGATCTCGAGCAGGAACCCGTGTTTCTCGGCGACCTTGACGGCGACGGCCTCCTCGATGTTGGAATTCATCGAGGCGAAACCGCCCGCCTGGTTCAGTTCAGAAATGAGCTTGAACGGCTTGAGCCCGAGCGCCGTGGCGAAATCGCGGACGACGATCGGCGGCTTCAGTTGGATGAGCTTGATCTCGCCGGTCCGCGGCTCGGCGGGCGCAGCCGCCGAAGCGGAAAGCGACGGCACAGGCGCGGGTGACGAACCCGGGAGCGGCGGCGGGGCGATCGGGGCAAAACGTGGCGGCGGCGGTGGAGGCTGCACCGGACTCTTCGCTACCGGGGGGATCACCACCGGGACCGGGGCCACGGGCGGCGGCGCGAAAACCTTGGGCGGCAAGACGGGCACGGGCGGTGGTGCCATGCGCGGCAGCGGGGGCGGAGCCGAAATAAACCGCGGCGCTGCTGGTGCGGGTAACGGCGGCGGTGCTTTCACCGGAAATGGAGCGATCGCGGCGGGTTGATGCGCCACCACTTTCGCCGCGGCTGCAACCTCGCGCTCTTTTACCACATCATCCTTGGATTTTACAAAGGCACCGGCCGGCAACCGCACGACAGGAGCTTCCGCGTCCGGAGCCTGGATCGCAGGTGCCGAAATTGCCGACTCCACTGGCGCGGAAGCCTTGGCTGTGGCGGTCGCTTTGGCCGCAAATTCCTTTTCTATCTCCTCGATGTAAATTTTACTGACTGTGCTCGAAACCGATTTGGTGTCCGCGGAGACATAGCCTCGCTCCCTGAGCAGGGCCAGCATGTCCTTGCCTTCCATGTTGTGGCGTTTGGCTAGTTCGTGAATGCGGAGGCTCATCAGGTGCAGATCGGAAAAAAGAAAATGACGGTTAAGGCGGTCAGGACTTGGTGACGCGGCCGATGATGGCCTCGGCCTCCTCGGCGGTGAAACCCGCATCGACCAGGTCAGGCGCCTCGACGCCCTCGAATGCCGCCGGGGAATTGATACCCATGTCGACCAGGCGGCCGGCGATACCGGCGTCGAGCGCAAAGGCTTTCACCAGCGAGGCGATGGCGTTGCCGCGCGGATCGTCGCCCGCGGCGTGGAATTCCTCGATGTCGAGCCGCCAGCCAATCAGCCGCGATGTGAGGCGCGCGTTCTGGCCCTTGCGCCCGATGGCGATCGCCAGATCGTCGGCCGCGACTCGGAGCAAAATGCGGTGGGTCTTGTCGTCCACGATGATCTCCCGCGGCACGGCGGGCTTCAGCGCCTCGATGATCATTTCGCGTGGATCGGCAAAATAGCGGATGATGTCGATCTTCTCGCCGTTCAGTTCGCGCACGATCGTTTTCACCCGCGCACCGCGGGCGCCGACGCAGGCACCGACCGGATCGACCTTGGAGTCAGCGCTCGTGACGGCGATCTTCGTGCGGTAACCCGGTTCGCGGGCAAACGCCTCGATCTTCACCGTGCCATCGGCGATCTCCGTCACCTCAAGCTCAAAGAGCCGACGCACAAACTTCGGACTGCTCCGGGTCAGGATGATCTCGGGACCGCGCGGCGTGCTCTCGATATTAAGCAGGAGGCAGCGAATCCGCTCGCCAGGCTGATATTCCTCGCCGGGCACCTGCTCCTTGCCGGGCATGACCGCCTCGGCCTTACCGAGGTCGACAAACAGGTCATTGCGTTCGCGCCGGCGCACGGTGCCCGTCACGATGTTTCCGACCTGATCCTTGAAGTCGTCGAAAATGCGGTCCTTCTCGAACTGCCGCAGGCGCTGCATCACGGCCTGCCGGGCCGTCTGCGCCGCGATGCGGCCGAGCGTGGCGGGATCGATTTCTTTTTCGATCATCTCCCCGATGAGCGCACCGGGCTTAACAGCCTGCGCCTTTTCAACATGAATCTCCGTCTTGGGATTGCTGATGGAATCGACGACCTTGAGCACAGCCCAGGCGTGGAGCTGGCCGTTCTTCGGGTTGATGTCGATCCGGAGTTCCTGGCCGGAGTTAACCCCCTTTTGCGCCGCGGTTTTCAACGCGTTCGCGATCGTGGCGATCATGTCGGCGCGCGGAATCCCCTTTTCCTTCTCCATGTATTCGAGGACGGACAAAATTTCGCTGCTCATAAGGCTGGTAGGTGGGAAAAAAAAAGCGGGCCGCAGGGCCCACTTTTAGAAAAGTGAGTGTTGTTGAGTTGGTGAAACTACCGTTTGCCCACAAATCTTGTCAAGCCCCGCTCCCCGCCGCAGCCGAAGTTTGGCGCTCACACTCGATCAGCCAGCCCAGCAGCCTCTGCGCCGTGCCGTGACAGGCCGGGCTGGTTCGACCAGTAAAGACTCCGAGATCCCGCAGAGCGCGCCCCACCAACGGCGGCAGGTCGCCGGGAAACCAATGCGTCCAATAGCTAAACTCGTAAATCCCGCCGCGCGTGGCGAGCAACGGTAGGAAGCCGTCGCAGACAAGATTGTCGAACCGCGTGCCGGAGATCGCCGGGCCGCAAACCGACGCGGCCATCGCGTCGCGCATAGCGCGGAAGCGATGAGTCCGGCGCACAGACTCTGTCGTCTCCGCGGCGCCGATCGCAGAAAACTCCGTTTCCGTTTCTGCTAGCCGCGCCGGCCGATCGGGGCGCGCGGAGGTCCACGCCGCGTATTATCGCAACCGCGCCCGCGGGTGATTTGCCGGTCGCACTCCCTGCACCGTCCAAGCCTCCGACTCGCCCTGGAAAACTTCCTAACGTCGATCCCACCGCCGGCCCACGCGGCCAGTGGCCATTGACCGGCAACCCGGAGCATCGGGGTGCGATTGAACCGGTAGCCCAATATCTCCAGTGCGGTGGAGTGGCAGGCCGCCTCCCAGCCGAGTCGTTGCATGCGCAGCCGGGCAAAGTGCACTTTCTGCCTCCAGCGCTGCTCGGAGTGCCCCCGCAGTAACTGATCTAGCTGCGCTGGCGCCAGCCCACCAAGTCGTTCCAGAACCAGAGAAGCCGGCCGGTTCGCCAAGTGCTCCACCGCCTCCTCCGCCGCATATTCCTCCAAATCGTGATGCAGCCACGGCAGGAACGGCAGCACGGGAATTTCACGTCCCGCCGCCCCAATCGTGATCGACCCCGGCGGCGGCGGAAATAACACCACATGGAGAATCACTCCGTCATAGGCCCGGTCGTTAGCGTGGCCATGCTCGACCCAGTCGGCAGCATGCAGATGCAGTTCGAAGTCCCCACTCGCTCATCCCCATCCTCGAATTGTACACGCGTATCCCGAAAATCGGGTCCACCCAGCCGGTTCCAGCGGCCAGGATGAATGACGCGGACCCGCCGCCCAGCCGAAGTGTTTGCGGCCCCGCGGTCAAAGTCGCCCTGCAGCCAAATCCGCTGAAACAACCTTTCGGAAAACGTGAACGGACCATAGAGCCCCTGCACCTCGGCAACCGCTTCCAGCCGCCCCGCACGTGCCATTGGACGGGAATGCCGGTTCGCTTTCATACGCGACAAGTTGGCAAAAAACCGTAACGACTCCATGCCTTTCACGTCGCCGGCCGCGATGCACCTCCACCGAAATTAAACTGGCCTCGCCCGCATCGCCACCCACGCTCGCCCCCACTGCCCCTCATGTCCGCGCCCGCCAATCCTATTCTCGGCACCGTGTTCCACGCCTGCGGCGGACTCTGCGCTTCGCTCTGCTACACGCCCCAGAAAAAGATCCGCACCTGGTCGTGGGAAACCTACTGGCTCGCGCAGGCGGCGTTCTGCTGGCTCATCCTGCCGGTCGTTGGAGCGCTGCTCACCATTCCCGAACTTGGCGCGGTGCTCGCCGAAGCGCCGAAGGCCGCGATGCTCCGCTCCTTCGGGCTGGGCGTGCTCTACGGTATCGGCGGCATCTCGTTCGGCGTAGCGATCCGTTACCTGGGCTTCGCGCTTACCTATTCCCTAGCGGTCGGCCTCTCCAGCGTGATCGGCACGCTGCTGCCACCGCTGATCGCAGGCCGGCTCGGTGCGGTGCTGGCGGGGCAAGGCGGCGGCTGGGTGATCGGCGGTGTGTTGATCGGCGCGGTTGGCATCGGCGTCTGCGGCTGGTCGGGCTGGCTGAAAGAGAGCGACCTGAAAGGCTCCTCGCAACCCAACACATTCTCCGCGCGCAAAGGCGTGCCGCTCTGCCTCCTCGCCGGCGTGCTGTCGGCAGTGTTTAGTTTTTCGCTCGCCGCCGGCCAGCCGGTCGCGGACGTCGCCGCGGCCCACGGCGCAGGGCACTACCAAGGCAACGTCATCTATCTATTCTCCAACACCGGCGCCTTCGTCACCTCGGCGATCTACTGCCTGTGGCTCGGCTGGCGCAACCGCTCCTTCGGCGAATACACCAGTGCCGAGACTCCGCTCGTCGCCAACTGGCTCCTCGCCGCCTTGAGCGGCATGCTGTGGTATTGCCAGTTCTTCTTCTACGGCCTCGGCCACACGCGCATGGGCCCCTTCGGTTTTTCGAGTTGGGCGCTGCACATGATTTTGCTGGTCGCGTTCAGCAACGTCCTTGGGCTTGCCCTGCGCGAATGGCGCGGCTGCCACGCCCGCACCGGGCGAATGCTCGCCGCGGCCCTCGTCGTGCTCGTCGCCGCCGTGCTCACCATCGCCTACGGCAACAATCTCGGCTCGGCTGCCTCCTAAAACTCCCGGTCCCTCCGCGCTAGCGCAGGCAGGGCGCTGCGGACTTGCAGTCTTGGGTCGGCTTGCCAGATTGCGGCCACCCCTATGGCAACGGCCGCCCATTATTCCGCCGAGAAGGTGGTCATCGATGGCTTCGACGTGCTGCGGCTGACTGATGCCGCCCGCCAGACCGACGTCTCCATCGCCCGCACGTTGGGTAATAACGCTTACGAGATGAAGGTGCGGGGGGAAAACATCCTCTGGACGCCGCACTGTCTCAGGCAGCTCAATCAGAAGCCCGTTTTTTTCGGCAACCCCTTTATGGCTCCGTGGGCCAATCGTCTGGATCAGGATGCGTTTTACGCCAACGGCAAACGTTACCTGCTAAATCCAAACCTCGGCAACTTTCCACGCGACAGCAATGGCCTGCCCATCCATGGCCTGCTGGCGCATTGGCCGGATTGGAAACTGATCTCGCTCGAAGCCGACGAAGTTTCCGCGCGGGCCACCTGCCGACTGGAGTTTTGGAAATACCCGGACTTGATGGCGCAATTTCCATTTGCGCACACCATCGTCACGACCCACCGGCTACGGGACGGCGTGCTTGAGGTGGATACGCTACTGGAAAACCATTCCACCGAGCCAATGCCGGTTTCGCTGGGCTATCACCCTTACTTCCAAGTCCACGATTCACCCCGCGATTCTTGGAAAGTCCACTTGGCCGAGGGAAACGAAATGCTCCTGTCGGAGGCGTTGATTCCGACCGGCGAGAACGCGTCGCTCCAACTGACGGACCCCTCGCCGTTGGCTGGGTTGCAATCCGTCTATGTGCTCTCGAACTTGGTGCGGCGCGCGGACGGTTGCACGGAGTTCTGGGTCGAGGGCGGGGGCGCGCGCGTTGCGATGACCCAAGGCCCCAAATACCACGTCTGCGTCTTCTACGCCCCGTCGGATGAAAAATACGTCTGCTTCGAGCCGATGGCCGCGACCATCAACGCCCTTAACCCGATGCCGCGCGGCAGCCGGCCTGAACTGCAGAGCATCCCGCCGGGCGGGACCTGGCGGGAAAGTTTTTGGATTCATCATGAACAACACTAAATTCCCGGCTCCCCCACCCGGCTCAGACAAATTACTCGGCACGGCCTATCTCTACCTGGTTGTGCTCGTCGCCGCGGTCGGAGGGTTTCTCTTCGGTTACGATCTCTCCCTGATCTCCGGCGCTATCATCTTCCTGAAAACCGAGTTCGCGCTCACGCCAAGCTGGGTTGGCCTGGTCATGGGAAGTGCGATTTTGGGATGCCCGTTCGGGCCTCTCATGGGCGTGTGGATGGCCGATGCGATTGGCCGTAAGCGGACTCTGCTCCTGGCCGGTATCTTGTTCATGGCGTCAGCGATTGGGTGCGCGCTGGCTACCCACATTCTGGGGTTCATTGTCTGGCGTTTCATCGGGGGCATGGGCGTGGGACTGGCCTCGACCGTTTCGCCAATGTTCATTGCGGAAATTGCACCTGCCCATCTGCGAGGCCGGCTGGTGATGGTATTTCAATTGGCCGTTGGCATCGGGCTGTCGATGTCCGTTTTCGTGGACTATCTGTTGTCGGCCGGCGGGCACTGGCGGTGGATGTTCGCCACCCAAGGCGCGCCGGTGGTGATTTTCATGCTGGGCCTGATGTTTGTGCCAGAAAGCCCCCGCTGGCTGGCCGCGGTTGGCCGGGTGAAGGAAGCCCTCGGGGTCCTGACGCGGATCAACGGACAAACCCAGGCCGCCATAGTGATGAAGGAAATTGAGGATGAGCTCAAGGAGGAGTCCGGTGGTTTCTCCGAACTGCTCCTCCCCGGACTTCGGCTGGCCTTGATCATCGGGATCGCACTGATGGTCTATTCCCAGATCGACGGGGTGAACATGATCGTCCTGTATACCCCCACCTTGTTTGTCGCCGCCGGGCTTACCCATGCCCCGGATGCCATCCTCAACTCCGTTTACCTCGATGCCTGGATCCTGATTTGCACAGGAATTGCCTTCTGGCTCATCCGCGTTTTCCCACGGCGCAATATACTGATTGGCGGCGGATTCGGGATGGTCTTCGGCCACATTCTCATGTTCCTCAGCTTCACCTATCACTTTCCGCCCACGCTTGCCCTTGTAGCCATGCTCGTTCCCGTCGGGTCCTATGTCCTCACGCTGGGGCCGCTGAGCTGGGTGGTCATTTCCGAGATGTTTCCGAATCGCGTTCGCGGCAAGGCCATGTGTATCGCTACTTGCTCGATGTTTGCCGCTTCCTTCATCACGACAAATTTGTTTCCCGTCGTGATGCAGCGGTTCATCGACTGGTTTGGCCAACCGGGCGGCACATTCCTGATTTTTTCGGGAGTCTGCACGGCCGGCACCGTATTTGTGTGGAAAATGCTGCCCGAAACCAAAGACAAAACACTCGAAGAAATGGGTAAATTCTGGTTGAAACTAGACGATGACCGCACGGCCAAATAAGAGCATGGACTAGCCCGCGCATAAATCTCACCGGGGTCTGCCTCCTCTTACCATGAAACGAATCGGTCTCATCCAAATTCTGCAGGAATCGAACTGCTTCAACCCGGTTTTGACGGTTCAAGCTGATTACGAAAATTTTGGCGTCGGCACGGGAAGCGAGATGCTGGCAAAATACGGCGAGGTGGGCGAAATCGGCGGGTTCATGGAGGGTCTGAAAAAATGGCCCGAGGCCGTTGAGCCAGTGGGCGTGCTGCGCCTGCAAGCCTGGTCGGGCGGGCCTGCAGCCCCGAGCACCAAGGCGTGGTTTTTGGAGATGCTGACCGAGCAGTTGGGCCAGGCGGGGCGGTTAGACGGCCTGCTGATCGCGCTGCACGGCGCGATGATGGGAGCAGATGAGCCCGATCTCGACGGATGGTTGCTGGAAGAAATCCGCGGCCTCGCGGGCCCTGACCTGCCCATCGTGGCCAGCCTCGATCTGCATGCCTACGTCACCGACCGGATGACACGATGCGCCACCGCGCTCGTCGTCTACCTCACCTTCCCCCACATGGACCAACGGGAAACCGGCATGCGGGCGGCCAGTGTGCTGCGCAGGATATTATCCGGAGCTAGGCCGGTCTCGAGTCTGGTGCGGCTGCCGATGATCACGGGCGGGGAATTGCAGAGCACGTTTGTGCCTCCGCTGGCGACGATTTTCCAGAAGCTCGAAGAGGCGGAAGGCCGCAACGAGGTGCTGAGCGCCGCGATTTTGATGACGCAGGCCTATCTGGATGTGCCGCAATTGGGTTGGTCGGTCCTAATCGTCACCGACAACCGGTCCGATATCGGAAACCGACTGGCAGAAGAACTCGCCACGTTGTGCTGGCCGATTCGCGAACAACTGGTGATGAAGTTTCTCGAAGCCCCCGCCTGTCTCGACCGAGCGCTCGCCTGCGCCGGCCAGCCAGTTGTCATCGCTGATGGCGCCGATGCGACCAACTCAGGCGGCGGTGGCGACAGCATTCATATGCTGAACGAAATGGTCGGGCGCCATATCCCCGGCGGTGCCCTGACCATCATGGTCGATCCGCAGGCAGTGTCTCACGCGAATGAAGCGGGCGCAGGAGGCGCGTTTGTCTTCGCCGTCGGGGGCAAGCGCGACAATGTGTTTTCCAAGCCCCTGAAAATATCCGGCACGGTGAAATCGCTACACCCCAAAGCCGGCTACGTGCTGACCGGCCACGGCGGCAATAACCTCAAAATCGACATGGGGAGGGCCGCGGTGGTGCAAATGGCGGATGTCACCTTGCTGCTAGTCGAAAAACCCGGCCCGGGCAGCACGCCGTTGATGTATCGCTGCGTCGGGTTGGAGCCGAAGGATTTCAAGGTCGTCATCGTAAAGTCCCCCGCCGGCTTTCGCGCCGAATTTGGACCGTTTGCGGCGGACATCATTCTTTCCGATTGCCCGGGCTGTGCTTCGACGCGCTTTTCAAGTTTACCCTACCGGAGAATCAACCGGCCGCTGTGGCCCTTGGATCAGATCGACGACTGGCGCGCGGTTGATTGGATAAAAAACTTCTGAACACCGCATCGCGCATGCCCTCACTCCAGAGCCAATATGAAAAAGCCCGGAGGGTTCTTCCCGGTGGTGTAAACTCCTCTGTCCGGTTCAACCGGGCCTTGGGGACGCCCTTCTACGTTTCCCGCACCCGTGGATCGCGGGTGTGGAGTATCGAGGGACGCGAGTTCATCGACATGTGCTGCGCCCATGGCGCGGCTTTACTCGGGCACGCACATCCGGCCATTGAGCGTGCACTTCATAAGGCCATCGCGACCGGCTTCGCCAACTCCTTCGAAACAGGATACCACGAACAACTGGCGGCAAAACTCTGCGCGTGCATCCCCTGCGCGGAGCGCATCCGGTTCTGCTCCTCCGGCACTGAAGCCACCCTCCATCTCATCCGCGCCTGCCGCGCCTTCACGGGCCGGGACAAAATCATCCGCGTAGAGGGGCATTTTCACGGATATCACGAGCTCATTTATATCGGCGGTCAGCCGCCGGCCGCGGCGTTCGCGGGAAACCGCACGCATCCCTATGTCGAGACGCCAGGGATTCCCGCTGCGTTCGCCGATTTCATCATTCCCGTCCCCTTCAACGATCCGGAGGCACTCGCCAGCGCGATCACCGATCACGGGCATGAGGCCGCCATGGTGATTCTGGAGCCGGTCAACTATAACTCAGGCGGCATAATGCCCCAGCAGGGATATTTGGAGATAGTCCGCAAATTGACGCGGGACGCCGGCATCGTGCTTTTCTTCGATGAGATCCAATCGGCGTTCAAGAAATCCCCGGGCGGGGCGCAGAGTGACTTCGGAGTGATCCCCGATGTGTGCACCGTCGGCAAGGCGATTGGCGGCGGTTTTCCGCTCTCCGCGTTTTGCGGCCGGGCGGCCATCATGGATCTGCTTCAGCCGGTCGGGCCTGTCCAGCACAGCGGCACGTTCAATGCGCACCTCATTCCCGTGCTGGCTGGACTGGCCTTTCTCGATGAAGTGGCGAAACCGGAATTTTATGCGCGGCTTCAGGCACTGGAAAGCGCGTTCTATTCCGGCGTGGATCGCATCATCAAAAAACACGATCTCAACATGATAGTCCCCCACCATGGGGCGCGGTTTAACATCCTGCTCGGCCGCAGAACACCGGCAGTGCGCTACGAGGACACTTTTTGCCATGACAAGCAGGCCATGCTGGAGATCGTCAGAGGATGCTACGACCGCGGCGTTTATTTTCACGATTATGGCGGCGGTCCCGCGCATCACGGCTATTCGGTCCAGCATACGCCTGAGGATATCGGACTGGTGTTGGAGGTACTGGACGATGTCTTGGGCAGCCTGAAGGGCAAGCTCCGATAGTCGCACCGGCACCCAGGAAAAGGATATGAATTCCAAGCCAGCCACCAACCGCACCCGCTTGGAAGCGGCGCTGCAGGGTCTGCCGGTGCGGCACCCGGTCTATGCCGTTTACGACGGGTTTGTGACGAGCCGTCCGCATGTGGACTGGCCGAGGCTCTTCGCGCTGGGCCTCGGTCAAATCAATCATGCCGACGTGCTCCGGCACGAGCATCCGAACTTCCAGATTGTCGAGACGACCCGCCAGGTTAGCGGCCAGACCCGCCGCGACGTGCTCTGGATCACCGATGTCGGCGAGTTGCACCAATGGTATCTCGGCGACTGGCGGCAGGAGCATTTCATCAAGAAGCCCGAGGACTACCGGATCATGCGCCGCGCCTGGGAAGGGGTGAAAATCTTCGCCGATGACGCGGCGTTCATCGCCTCGGAACAGGCGGTGGGCGAAAACGGCATCACGCTGGGGAACATCGCCGGCATGGGCCTTGGGCGCACTCCGATGATGGTCTTGCAGGTGGATTGGGTCGGGCTGGGCAAATGGTCTATGGACCTCGCCGACGAACTCACTGAGATGATGGAATTGCTGGAGTTCATGAACGAACTGAAATTGGAGGAATTTCGCCAGGCTGTCCGCACGCCCGCGCGCCAGATCAAGCTCTGGGAAAATCTCTCCATTCAAACGCTTGGGCCAGCCCGCTACCGGCGGCACTTGGTGCCGCTTTACACGAAGATTCTCGGTATTCTGAATGCCGCCGGCAAGCGGTTGCTCGTGCACTACGACGGGCAGTTGCGCGTCATCGCCGATCAGGTCGCGGAGCTCGATTTCGACGGTATCGATTCTCTCACGCCGCCTCCGGAGGGCGACATGACAGTGGCCGATGCCCGCCGGCAGTGGCCCGACAAGATGCTCTGGTGTCACCCGTCGCTCGATTGGTTTCGCGGGAGTGGTGAGACGCTGGAGCGCCTCATCCGGGGCATGGTCCGGGACGCGGGGCCGGAGCGTTTCTGCTTGATGATCAGCGAGGAGATTCCGCCGGATTGGGAGCGGACCGTGCCGCAGGTCCTAGCGCTGCTGCGAGGGGAGCAGGCGAAATAGCATCCTCGATTTGAGCCGGTGAGGTGTTCCGCCGCCACATCATGAATTCCAAGGAAATCGTTCGCCAAGCCCTCGCTCACCGCTCCGGTCGCGTGCCGGTGGATTTCGGTGGCACTTCGGTTTCGGGGATGCATGTCAGCGTCGTCGAAAATCTGCGCCGGCATTACGGTCTCCCGGCCGGACCAGTGCGGGTGCTGGAACCTTATCAAATGCTCGGTGAGATCACCGACGACCTGCGCGAGGCGATGGGCATCGACACTAGCAGCGCCCTGCCGCGCGGCACGATGTTCGGCTTCCCCAGCACGGGGACGCGGCGCGAGTGGCGCTGTCCGTGGGGGCAGGTTGTGCTGGTTCCGCCTGACTTCCAGACCAGGACTGAACCCAATGGCGACATCTTCATTTTCCCTGCCGGCGACACCGGCGTGCCGCCCAGCGGCCACATGCCGGCCTCCAGCTATTTCTTTGACGCCATCATCCGCCAGGAACCAATCGACGAGGACAAACTCGATCCCGCCGATAATCTTGAGGAATTCGGGTTGTTGACCGATCAGGATGTCGCCTACTGGCAGGAGCGCGCCACGGCGTTGCGCGGCTGCCAGCGGGCTGTCGTCGCCAACATGGGCGGCACCGGCTTGGGAGATATCGCCCGCGTCCCCGGTCCTGCCCTGCGCCATCCGAAGGGAATTCGCGACGTCGGCGAATGGTATATGTCGACCGTGAGCCGGCGCGACTACGTGGAGGAGGTTTTCGTCCGCCAATACGAAATTGCCCTGAAGAATCTCGTCCGCTTCCACTCGATCATGGGCGAAGTGGCCGATGTGCTGTTCGTCTGCGGCACCGATTTCGGCACCCAGCATTCGCAATTCTGCTCGGCCCGGACTTTCGACGAACTCTACCTGCCCCACTACCGGCAGCTCAACGACTGGGTGCACCACCACACGTCTTGGAAGACCATCAAACATTCCTGCGGCGCGATCGATCCTCTGCTGCCCAGCATGATCCGCGCCGGCTTCGACATCATCAACCCGGTGCAATGCTCCGCCACCGGCATGGACCCGCGGCATCTCAAGCAAGCCTACGGGCGCGACCTCGTCTTCTGGGGCGGCGGTGTCGACACCCAGCACACGCTTCCCTTTGGCACGCCCGAGCAGGTGCGAGCCGAAGTGCTCGACCGCCTGCGCATCTTCGGCCGCGACGGCGGTTTCGTTTTCAACGCCATACACAACATCCAGGCGCGCACACCGACGGCGAACATCCTCGCGATGCTCGACGCTGTGCACTCCTTTAACACCAGCGGTTGAAATGGTCACAAATGGGCCCGAAATTGCACGAACTGCACCGCCGCTTTTGGCAGCTTGGACACGCTGACCGGCTGCTGATCGGCGAATCGCGCGAAGGCGTCTTTTTCCTCCAGCCCTTCCTCGATCTCGGGGTGAAGACCGGTCCGCTGCCGCTGGAAGACATGCCGGAACCGGAGGCCTTTGTCGAAACCTACTACCGGAAAATGCTGCGCGGCAATCCGCAAGATGGCGATCTGTATTGGGTAGCCAAGCCACCCCGGGCCGTGCCGTGGATGGAGGCCATCGTCGGCTGCGGCGTCTTTGTTTCAGGCACCTCCCTGGCCATGACCGCCGTGACACCTGACGTCGTGCCCGATTTGGCCGACCTCGATCTCGGCGCGAATGGCTGGTTGAGCCTGATGACGGCCTTCACCCAAAATCTCGCCGCCCACTTCGGCGACCGGTATCCGGTGGGGCAGACGCTGATGCGCGGACCTTCGGACATGCTGGCGGCATTGCTCGGCCTGTCGTTCTACACCGAGTTGTATGACAATCCCGCGCGGCTGAAGGTGCTGGCGCACCAGTGCACCGACATCTGGATCCGGGTGTTGCAGGCACAATACCGGCAGATTCCCGCCTATCAGGGCGGATATGTCTCGGGCATGATGGGCCTGTGGGCCCCGGGACCGGTGTCGGTCTTCCAGGAAGATGCCGCTGGATTCATTTCGGAGCGCATGTATCGCGAGGTTTTTTGGGAATGCGATCACGCCATCACGAACGCCTTTCCCTTCTCCCTGCTGCATCTGCACTCGGCCTCACTGCAGATTCTCACGCCGGTGTTGGAGCTTCCCAGTCTGACCGCCGTCAATGTCGTCGTGGATCCGCTGGGTCCGGCGCTGCCCGCTCTGCTGTCCGACCTAAGACGGATTCAGTCCGCCGGGAAAGCCCTGCACCTGCATGGCGATTTGTCGGCGGAAGGAATTAGACTTGTGCGGTCGTCTCTATCTGCGGATGGCCTGTGCCTTTCACTCGTCAGGAACATCTAGTCCATCATCACACTCGGCCGAACTTCGCCAATTCCCGACGGTGTCAGCAGAGATTTTGGATACCGCGCATGGGACTGTGCGCGTGTGGTTTCCCTGCGAGCGAGATGGCAGGATAGCCAATTTTCGGCAGCATCCGGCGAAATTACTTCCGCAAGCTCCAACGGCCGCTAAGTTGACCGCGTGACCACCGACCACCCCATCATCCGCGCGTTTGATTCCGCGCCGCTCGACATCCCGTTGCACGCGCCATTCGGAATTTCCGGCGGGGCACAGGCGGTGGCGAACAACGTGCTCGTCACCTTGGAACTCGAAGGCGGTGCGGTGGGCTATGGGGAGGCGGCGCCGCTGCCGCCTTACAACGGGGAAACCCAGGCGGCGGCCCTCGCCGTGCTTGCGAATGCGCGCGACTGGCTCGTGGGACGCGACGTTGCCGACTGGCGCACGCTGGCGGCGGAGTTTCGCGCACGGGGAGGCACGGGTTGCGGCTCGGCGCAGTGCGGCTTCGAGATAGCAATGCTCGACGCGCTGAACCGGCGCGATGGCGTGCCGATGTGGAAATTTTTTGGCGGTGCCGGCACGGAGCTCGAAACCGACATGACCGTGACCACTGGTTCGCCCGCGGAGGCGGCGGCGGCGGCGCGCGACATCCGGGCCCGCCGAATCCGCCAGATCAAGGTCAAGGTCGGCGGCGCCGGCGGGCCGACCCACGATCTCGCGCGGCTCGCAGCGATTCACGAGGTCGCGCCCGACTCCCCGCTCATCCTCGATGGGAACGCCGGGCTCTCCCGCGCCGGCGCCAGCGCGCTCGTCCGGGGCCTGCGCGAACTCGGCATCACTCCGGCGCTGCTCGAACAGTGGCTCGCTAAGGATGATCGGGACGGGATGCGCGCACTGGCCGAAGAAAGCGGCTGGCTCGTGGCGGCGGACGAGAGCGTGTGTTCGGCGAAGGACGCCGAGCAGGTCGCACGCGAACGGGCGGCACAGGTGATCAACATCAAGCTGATGAAAGCCGGCATCGCCGTAGCGCTCGACATTGTCGACGTCGCGCGCCGGACTGGGCTTGGCCTGATGATCGGCGGCAACGTCGAATCGATGCTCGCGATGACGGTGTCCGCCTGCTTCGCCGCGGGACAGGGCGGATTTAGTTTTGCCGATCTGGACACGCCACTGTTCCTCGCGACAAACCCGTTTTCTGGCGGCTACGCGCTCGACGGCGGCATGATTTCGGTGGCACACATCGGGGCGGGGCACGGCGTTGTGCCGCGCTAGAGTTCGGGAGGCGTAAACTGGGAGCCGGGCCACAGAGCCTTCACCGTCCAAGCCACGCTAAGCGTGATGCTGGTGCCGATCAGGGTGAACCAAGGCCAAAAAATCTCGGCGCCGAACAACTTCATCCACGGCTCCCTCAGGCCGGGAATGTTGGGCGGCCAATAAATCAGGTTCATCACGAGGAGCGAGGCGATCATCCCGGCCATGGCGGCGCGTGCGCCGGCCCGCCGGCCGAACAGGGCGAGGATCAGTCCGCCCAACAACGCGCCGCTGGTGAGCCCGCGCAGCGAAAAGGCGGCGTTCAAGACGAATTGCACCTCGCGCGATAACCACGCCACACCCACGAGCAGAGCCGCCCAGAAAACCGTCGACCAGCGACTGAACCGCAGAAAATACGCCTCGTCGCGGCCCCGCACCATCTGCTGCACAAAGTCCATCGTCGAGACCGATGCCAGCGCGGTGAGGGCAGAGCTGATGGAGGACATGGCTGCAGAGAGAATCGTCACGAGGAGAAACCCCTTCAGGATGTGCGGCACTTCCGTCAGCATGAAGATGGGGAAGATGAAATCGTTAGACTTTATGCCGGGCCGGGCCTCGGGCAGCGGAATCTGAAACGGATGGCCTTGATAAAACACCCAGAGCAGCACGCCGACGAAGAGGAAAATCAGGAACAGCGGGAAGATCAGCACCGCGCTCAGCGCGAGGGCCTTCCGGCCGTCGGCGACGTCGCGGCAGGCGAGCACGCGCTGGACGATGAGTTGTTCGGCGCCGTGCGACGAGAGCACCATCACGGTGCCGCCGAGCACGCCCATCCAGATGTTGAAGGGGGCGGAAAACGTGAAACGGGTGTTGAGCCACGCGAGTTTTCCCGCCGCGCCGGCCTGGTGCAACGCCGTGTTCCAGCCGCCGTCCACCAGCATCGGGATGTAGCAGAGCGCGAACACTCCGCCGATGAGGAAAAGCCCGAACTGCACCGCATCCGTCCAGATGACCGCCTTCACTCCGCCAATATAAGTGTAGAGCAGCGAGAGGCCGACGAAGATCAGGATGGCGCCGAGGATCGGGTCGGCGAGCCCGCCAAGGCTGCAGACCTTTTCGCCGAGCATCAGGCGGATGGGAATGCACGCGACGTAGACGCGAACGCCAGCGGACAGGGTTTCCAAAAATAGAAAAAATGCTCCCGCCAGTCGGCGCGGCCCGCAGCCGAGATCTTGCTCGAGCAACTGGTAGGGCGAATAGATTTCGCCCTTCATGTAGTGCGGCACGAGCACCACGGCCAAAATGATCCGTGCGATCACGTAACCCACGATCATTTGGATGAACATCAGGTCCGAGCCGTAGGCGATGGCTGGCACACCGATGATCGTGAGCGCGCTAGTCTCGGCGGCGACGATCGAGACACCGATGCCCCACCACGGAATATTGCGGCTGCCGAGGAAATAGTCGCGGGTGTTGCGTTGGTCGCGGCCGAACCAGACGCCGAGCCCGATGATGCCGCCGAGGTAGACGACAATGACTAACCAGTCGCCGAAGTTTAGGTAACTGTTCATCGTAGGGTGCCTCATCGAGGGAAAACGCGCCGGTGGCGGCGAGGCAATTCCGCCACGACCGGCGCGGCATGGCTGGACAGCGGGCAGTGGGACAGTGAAGTATCTGCGCCATGAAACTCATCTTTTGCGTGGCGGGTTTGCTTGCTTTCGCTCCTCTGGCTCAGGCGGAAGACTTCGATCTCGTCGTCCGCCACGGGCGAGTCGTCGATGGCTCCGGCCGGCCGGCGTTTGCCGCCGATGTCGCGGTGAAGGACGGGCGCATCACCCGTATCGGTCGCGTGGATGGCAGTGCCAAGACCGAGATCGACGCCACCGGGCTCGTCGTTGCGCCGGGGTTCATCGATGTGCACACCCACGCGGACGACATTGTTGACCAACCCCTGGCGGAAAATTTCCTGCGCATGGGCGTCACCTCGATCGTCGTCGGCAACTGTGGTGGCTCGAAATTGGACGTGAGCCGGTTCTTCCGCGACATTGAGCACAACCGGGTTTCGCTGAACGTCGCCACGCTCATCGGCCACAACACCGTGCGCGAGGCGGCGATGGCCGGCAGTCTCGACCGGGCGCCCACGGCCGCGGAAATGGCGAAAATGAAATCGCTGGTGGACCAGGCGATGCGGGACGGCGCCGTGGGCCTGTCCACCGGGCTGATTTACCTGCCAGGAGTGTTCTCGAAGACCGATGAGATTGTCGAGCTGGCGCAGGCCGTCACGCCCTACGACGGCATTTACACGAGCCACATGCGGTTTGAAAACGTGCGGATTTACGAGGCACTGGACGAGGTGTTTCGCGTGGCGCGCGAGGCGCACCTGCGCGCCGAGGTCTCCCACATCAAGCTCTCCGGCGAGAAGGCGTGGGGCCAGGCTGCCAAGGTGCTGGCCTACATCGACGCCGCGCGCGCCAGCGGCCTCGTCATCACGCAGGACCAGTATGCCTACACGGCGTCGAGCACGACGATGCGTCAGCTGATCCCCGACGTTGCGTTTGCGGGCGGACGGGAGCAGTTCCTGGCGATTCTCGCCGACCCGACGAAAAAGGCCGACCTCGTGGCACGGATGAAGCAGAACATCCTCGGGCGCGGCCGCATGGACTACGCCTACGCAGTGGTCGCCTCCTTCCGGCACGACACCTCCCTGAACGGGCTGACCATCCTCGAGGCCGCGAAGAAGTATTTCGGCTCGGACTCGCTCGACGCCCAGATCGAGGTGATCCTTGATCTGGAAAAAAACGGCAGCGCGACGGGCGTGTTTCACGGGATGAACGAGGAAGATTTGCAGACGTTCATGCGCGATCCTCACACGATGATCGCGAGCGACAGCGGCGTGCGCGAGTTCGGCAAGGATGTCCCCCACCCTCGCGGCTACGGCAACAACGCCCGGGTGCTCAGCCGCTATGTGCGCGAGTTGAAGGTGCTGCGCCTTGAGGACGCCATCCGCAAGATGACCAGCCTGCCCGCCGCGACCTATCGGTTCCGGCAGCGCGGCGAACTGCGCGTTGGCAACTGGGCCGATATCGTAGTCTTTGATCCAGCGAAAATCGGCGACCCGTCGACCTACACTGACCCGCATCATTATGCCGTCGGCGTCCCGGATGTGTTGGTGAACGGTGTGCCGGTTATCCGCGACGGCACGCTGACCGGCGCAAAGCCGGGCATGGCCTGCCGCGCCACCCTAGCGCCAGCCGCAGCCTCGCCGGAGGATTTGCGCGTCCAACTCGAGACTTTCGTCTCCCAGCCGCGCTTCACCGGCGCCATCTGGGGCGTGAAAGTCGTCTCCCTCGACACGGGGCACACCCTGTTCGAACACGCCGCCGACCTGCGGCTGAGTCCCGCCTCGAACAGCAAGCTCTACACCGGCGCCCTCGCGCTCGCCACGTTCGGTGGCGACTATCGGATCGTCACACCGCTCCGCGCTACCGCCGCCGTGGACGCCACGGGCACGCTCAAAGGCAACCTCATTGTCGCCGGCCGCGGCGACCCGAGCTGGAATTTTCGCAGCGCGAAGCTGGATTTCTGGACGGTGTTCGAGCCGTTTGTCGCCGCGCTGCGCAAGGCCGGAGTGAAACATGTCACGGGCAACGTGGTGGCCGACGCCACCTGGCTGCGCGAGCCACCTCAGGGCGCAAGCTGGACAACGGACGACATGGATTTCGAATTCGGAGCCGAGATTTCCTCGATCACACTGGCGGACAACTATGTCAACCTGCGGATCACCCCGGCAACCGCTGTCGGCAAGCCCTGCACTGTCGAAGTGCGGCAGCCTTTGAGCGGACTGATGATCGACAATCGCGTCGCGACGGGCGCGGCGGACAGCGCGCGCGTCGTCCATATAGAGCACCTGCCGGGCGAAAGCACCTATCACCTGTTTGGCGCGCTGCCGCTGGGCGGAAAACCGGAGCTCACCGAGGCGCCGGTGCCGTGGCCGGCGGTGTGGTTTGCCACGGCACTGCGCCAGGCGCTGCGCCAGGCCGGCATCGCCGTGGACGGCCAGGCCTGCGCGCTGCGCTGGCCCGACGCTCCGGCCAGCGGCGAGGTGCCGCTCGGCGAAATCGTTTCCCCGCCGCTGCGCGACCTCGTGGCGGGTTTCATGAAGCCGTCGCAGAACCTCGAGACCGACCTCGTCTTCGCGCACCTCGGCGAATCACGCCGCAACGCCGCCACCGCCGCGTGGCTGCAATCCGACGAACTGGCCGTCGCGGCGCTCGACGAGTTCATCCGGAGCATCGGCGTGCCCGCTGGCTCGGTGTTGTTCGACGAAGGCTCCGGCCTCTCGCGCAACAACCTGACGACCGCCGCCGCCACGGTAAACCTCCTCACAGCCATGGCGCGGCACCGCGAGAGTGCGGCGTTCATCGCCTCCCTGCCGGTCGCCGGAGTTGACGGCTCGCTGGCGAAACGCATGCGCGGCACCGCTGCCGAAGGCAACGTCCGGGCCAAGACGGGCAGCCTGCGCTGGGCCAGCTCGTTGTCCGGCTACGTCACGACCGTCGCCGGGGAGAAACTGGCGTTCAGCCTGATGCTGAACCGACACGTGGCCCCGCACGACTACAAGACCACGGAAGATCTCGACCAGCTCGCCGTCATGCTGGCCCGCTATGCTGGAGCGAAATGAAATGAAGTCCAACGACCCCGCCCCCCGCCTGGTTTCCCTCGATGCATTTCGCGGCGCGACAATCGCGGCTATGCTGCTCGTCAACAACCCAGGCTCGTGGAACGACGTCTACTCACCGCTATTGCACGCACACTGGCATGGCTGGACGCCGACCGACCTCGTGTTCCCGTGCTTCCTGTGGATCGTGGGCGTCGCGATGACGTTTTCCTTCGCCCGACGGGTCGAGGAAGGCGCCGATCGCGGCCGGCTCATGGCCCATATCTGGCGGCGCGCCGCGATCATCTTTGTGCTGGGGCTGCTGCTCAATGCGTTTCCATTCGGGCTCCTGCCGGCACACCATTTTTATTTCGCGACCCTCCGGATTCCGGGCGTGCTGCAACGCATCGCCGTGTGCTATCTGGCGGCGGCCGCGATATTCCTGCGGACCGGCTGGCGCGGGCAGGCGGCGTGGGCCGCGGGGTTGCTCGCGGCCTATTGGGCCATTTTAAAACTGATTCCCGTGCCGGGGCATGGCGCGGGCGGGCTCGAAGCGTTGGGCAGCCTGCCATGGTGGGTGGATTCTCACCTGCTGGCCGGCCACACTTGGTCAGGCGCTCCAGTTCCCGGCTTCGATCCGGAAGGAATTCTTTCCACGCTTCCCGCCATCGCGACCACCCTGCTCGGCGCACTTGCCGGCCACTGGCTCCGAGCACCCGCGACCGGTCAGCGAAAAACCCTCGGACTCTTTCTCGCGGGCGGGATCTTTCTCGCGGTCGGTGCCGTGCTCAACCGGTGGATGCCGATCAACAAAAACCTCTGGACCAGTTCCTACACGATTTTCATGGCCGGCTGGGCGATGGTGATGCTGGCAGTATTTTATTGGCTCATCGATGTGCGCGGCTGGCGGCGTTGGGCGACCCCGTTGGTGGTCTTTGGCATCAACGCGATCGTCATCTTTGTTCTCGCCGGTGTCGTAGCGCGATTGCTCGGTCTCATCTCTTGGACCACTGGCGGTGGCGCCACCACCAATCTCAAACAATTTGTCTACCAACGCCTTTTCATCCCGTGGGCCAACCCGTGCAACGCCTCATTGGCTTTTGCCGCCACCTTTGTAGTCGTGCACCTGGCGATTGCTTGGGGCCTTTGGCGGAAACATTGGTTCTTGAAAATCTGATTCCACCACGGGCGAAAATATTTTTTTAGTGCGGCGCGAAAATTGCTCTTGGCAGCAATAATAAATGAATGCTCACTTGAATTATCCCCCACTCCAACCTGAACCGTTGGCTGCCAGACTACACAAACCTATGCAAAACTACCGTCGCTGGATATTGCCCCGGCTGCTGCAATCCGCAGCGAGCCTGTTTCTTCTACTGACTTCCCTAAGCCTGAGAGCCGCTGAGGCAGCAGCCAGCACCTCGGATCCGACCCCCTCTGTAGTGGTGGCGAACAAAACCACCTCTGCGACCGACCAAAAGAAAGACGATGCCGTTAAACTGGAAAAATTCGTCGTCACCGGATCGAGCATAAAGCGCGTCGCCGACGAGGGCGCCACCCCGATCGACATCTACACACCCCGTCAATTAGAGGTGGCAGGAGTCACGACGATGGAGCAGATGATCATGCAGCTCAACGTCAACGGCAACTCCCTCGATAATCTGGCCAGTAATTCCGACGTTGTCACCTCCGGCACATCCCGCGGTTTCAATGGCGTCACGGCGGCCAACCTGCGTTATCAAGGCTCCAATGCCACGCTGATTCTCCTCAACGGCCGTCGCGTCGCCCAGGCGTCGCTCGGCGGGGCGGGCGTGGTCGACCTCAACTCGATCCCGTTCGATGCCATCAAGAGGGTGGAGGTCCTCAAGGACGGTGCTTCCTCCATCTACGGCACCGAGGCCATCGGCGGCGTCATCAACTTCATCCTCCGTGACGACTACCAAGGCCTGATGGTGAAATCCGGCATGGATGTCACACAGGAGGGCGGCGGCAACATCTACCGCTACTCTGCGCTCGGCGGCTTTGGCGATCTGAACAAGGACCATTACAACGTGATGGCCGCGCTGACCATTTCGGACAGCAAGTTGCTCCTCGGCACGCAGCGTTCCTGGATCAACACCCAGCAGCCCGACCGCGGCTTGTCGGCCGACACCCGCGGCACACCCTATGCAACCCTGAACGGCATCTCCACCCTCAAGAGCGTGCTCAGCGGGACGTCCAACTCCGGCTTTGTCGATCCGAACAGCAATAACCTTACAGTCTCGACGGTAAACACGCTCATCCTGCAGGGCCCCGCAGCCTACGCGGGCACCGGCGTATATCCGTATGACTGGCAGCTCTGGTCGAATATTGCCGCCCAGTATGGCGCGACCGTAGACACGGGCAAGATGGCCGCGCTCCAGCAGCCGTTGAACAACAAAAATCTAGTGACCAGCGGCAAATACAAGCTCGGGGACAACATCTTCACTTTGGAGGGCGTCTTCGGCCGGTCGGAATCCACAAAGTGGTTCTCGTCTTCCCAGCTCACGAGTTCGACCGCAGCGACCACGAGCAACCCAGCGGGAACGACGGGCATTGCGAACCCGCTCTACAACCTCGCTTACCCGAGCACAGGTGCCGACTATAATAATGTTTTCAACGCCCTGGTCGCGAAGTTCCCACAGCTCGCGGGCAACTACGGCCTACCGATGCCCATACGCTGGCGCTTTTATCCTGGCGGTGACCGCCGCTATACCACGCACAGCGATACCTGGCGAGTGCTGGCCTCCGCTGAGGGCCCGCTGTCCTTCCTGAAGGACTGGGATTACCGCACCGGCGTTTCCCGCTCCAGCAGTGAGAGCTATTCGGTGCTCAACGGTGGCTATTATTACACGCAGGGCATGGCTACCCTCATTAACACCGGGGTGCTCGATCCCTTCTCCCTCACGCAGACAGCCGCCGCCATGCAGGCCCTGCAGGGTTACTCCGCCACCGGCGTGCATCTTTACGGCGGCACCTACCTCACGGATGAATTCGATTTCACCGCCTCCGGCCCGGTCTTCAAGCTACCCGCCGGCCCTCTGCAGGCCGCCCTCGGCGCCGATTACCGCAAAGACACGTATTCCCTCAACCGCCCGCCCGATTCCAACCTCCTTACGTCCGGAGGGTTGATTGCCAACGCGCCCTTCGACTTCATCAACGCCACCGGAGGAGATCTGGTGCGCACCGTTCGCGCGGTGTTTGCCGAACTCGACATCCCCATTATCAAGGGTGTCGATTTCAATCCCTCCGTGCGCACGGATGATTACAGCGGTTTTGGCCGCACCACCAACCCCAAGTATACCCTGAAGATCGTGCCCGTCGACTGGCTGCTCTTCCGCGGTTCCTATAGCACGGGCTTCCGCGTCCCGACCTTCGGACAGGAATATTATCCCACCACAATCAGTCCTGCCACCGCGGCCATCGTCGACCCGGTGACCCACGCTACGTTGACATCCTACAACATCTGGACAGGCGGAAAGCTCACTCTCGAACCGGAAACGGCCAAGATGAAGTCAGCCGGCGTCGTCATCAATCCCGACAAGCATTTAAGCTTTAGCTTGGATTGGTGGAGCGTCGAGCGCGCCAAAACGATCACAACCCTCGGCGTCACGCAGATCCTCGCCAACTACCAGTTGTTCCCCGACCGCCTGATCCGCGACTCCTCTGGTAACCTGACGGCAATTGATAACACCTACCTTAATGCCGGTGGTTCCATCACCGAAGGCGTCGAGTTCGGTGCCCATGGCAACATGGATGCGTTCGGCGGTCGTTGGGATGCCAACTTTGACCTCTCCGACCTGCTGGTGAAAAAATCCAAGCTGCTCCCCAACGTGCCCTACGGGAATTCCGAGGTCGGGCGCTTTCCGCACGGCGTCTATGGCGAACTGGGCATCAAGTATAAGGCCACGGCCACCGTGAGTTATACTCGCGGCGATTGGTCGGGCTCGGTCTCACAGATCTACCGTTCGGGCTATATGGATCAACCCGAAGGCACCATCTTCTCCGGCACTTATCCGGGGTCGCTGCCGGCAAACTACAACCCCAAGGTCGATTCCTACACGCTCTACAATCTCGTCCTTTCCTACAAAGGCCTGATGAAGGGCATGACGATCAACGCCGGCGTCAAAAACGTGTTCAACACGCATCCCCCGTTCGTGTCCTACTACGACACCAACAGCGGTGCTGGCGCCAACTGGGATCCCCGCGTGGGCGACCCCCGCGATCGCTCCTACGTTCTCTCAGTGGAATACAAGTTCTTCTGACCGCCAGATCGTAGTGTAACTCTTAAAGGGGCGGTCCGCACGGATCGCCCCTTTTTTATCATCACCGTCCACATGACGCACTTCCGCTCCCTCTTCTTGCTCCCCGCCGTGTTGTCCGTTATCAGGTGGATGAGCGCGCCCGTCGCCGACTCACTCACACAATTGCAGGCAAAGCCACTCTACGAGTTCACCGAGGCCGAAGTGGGCACCTACCTCGCGCACCTCCACACCACGGAGCCCGACCTGCGGAAACGCATCGTCCACCTCGCGCGAAAAAACCTCGGCCAGCTGTATGAACTCTATCTCCTCGGCGAAATGCCGTTCGAGACCTACGATCCGCAGCCGCTGTATTCCATCGCCAAAAGTGACTGCCTCGTCTTCACCGAGCACATTTATGCGATGGCGCTGAGCCGCGACTGGCCCGGCTTCATGCGCCTGCTCCAACGCATCCGCTACCGCGACGGGCACATTGGCGTCGCCACCCGCAACCACTTCACCGAGACCGATTGGAATCCCTCCAACCGCTGGCTCGTCCGCGACATCACGGCCGACATCGCCGGCGCCCGCGTCGAAAAGTTCGACGAGAAAATCGATCGCTCTAAATTTCTCCGCAACCGCTACCAATTGGAGGTAGCAATCCCCGTCGAGAATCACCGCGAAACCTACCTGCCCTTTGCCGACGTCGCCCTAGCCGCGCCACACGTCCGCGACGGCGATTGCATACAGATTGTTCGCGGCATTGTGAAACCCGGCGCGCCTGCGGACGACACCTTCGGCGGCAGCGCGTGGATCGGCCATGTGGGTCTCGCCGCGCACGGCACAGACGGCTCGCTCCACATCATCCACTCCTCCGACCCTGCAGTCCGCGAGGAAACCATCGCCCAGTTCATCGCCCGTGAAACAGCTCACCTCGCCGAGCGCGACGCCGCCGGCAAGCCCCGCCTTCTCGGCTTCAAGTTTCTCCGGCTCGAAAACGACCCGCTCGCCAATCTTCGTCAGCTCGACGGCGCCGACACACCGCGCGTGACACTACCCGGCGGTGCGCGTTATTGAAGTGCCTCTTTCCCATGCCCGTTCCTCCCTCCATCGCCTCGCTTCCCTCCCGCACACCAGAACTCGGTGCGCTCCTCGAAAGCTGGGCCAACATCAACTCCGGCTCGGGACACGCCGCCGGTTTGGCGCGCATGTGCGCCGCGCTGCGCGATGAGTTTGCCCGCGCCTTTCCTGCTGCCACGATCACCGAAATCGCCGCCGATGCGCCCGGTTTCAATCCGCCCGGGGTGAAGGCGCTCAGCATTCGCATGCGGCCCGCCGCACCGATCCAGGTGCTGCTCTGCGGTCACTACGACACAGTCTTCGAAGCCGATGACGCTTTCCAGCAATGCCGCTGGCTCGACGCTCACACTATCAACGGCCCCGGCACCGCGGATATGAAGGGCGGCATCGTCACCCTGCTCGCCGCCCTGCAGGCCTTCGAGCAGACACCGCACGCGACAAACGTCGGCTGGGAAGCCCTGCTCACGCCCGACGAGGAAACCGGCTCGCACGGCACGGTGCCGCTTTTCCGTGGAGCCTCCGCGCGGCATAACTTCGGCTTTGTCTTCGAACCCGCCCGGCCCAGTGGCGACATCATCCATTCCCGCAAGGGCACCGGCGGCGCCATCGTCACCTGCCGCGGTCGCGCCGCACACGCCGCGAAAATCCCGAACGACGGCCGCAGCGCCATCCTCGGCCTCGCCTCCTATCTCCTATCCGCCGCGAAAGTCCCCGCCGAACTCCCCGGCACACTCGTCAATGCTGGCAATATCAAAGGCGGCACCGTCGCCACCAACGTCGTGCCTGATTTCGCCCAGGCCGAATTGGACCTCCGCGTTACAAAAATGTCCGACCGAGAACCGCTCTTCGCCTGTCTCGAAACGCTAGCGCGGGAAATTGGAGCCGCGCACGAGGTGAAGTTCGAGCTCAAGATATGGCTCAACCGCCCGCCCAAGGAATGCCTGCCCGCCGAGGAAGTAGCCTTTGCCGAGTGGCAGCGCGCCGCCGCAGATGTCGGCGTGGCACCCTTCACTTGGATCCACGGCGGCGGTGCCTCCGACGGCAATTTTATCACCGAGGGCGGCCTGCCGAATCTCGACGGCCTCGGCCCCATCGGCGACCAGTTGCACAGCGACCGCGAGTTTTGCCGCGTTGATACCATTGCTCCGCGCGCCCAGATCGTCGCGTTTTTCTTACACCGGGTCGCGGCAGGCGAGATCAAGCTCCCGTCCGCTGCCTTTCATGCGACCTGATTCACTCCGGCAGCCACAGTCCGCCCAGCACCGCCAGCCGCTTCGCGCCGGTGACGATGGGGCAGTTGCCGGGTTGTCCGTGCATTCGCTGACGAGCGAGCCACGCAAACGCCATTGCCTCCACCCAGTCCACCGGCACCCCGAGCGCGTCGGTCCGTCCCACCGTGCAGCTCGGCAGGCACTCCTGCAGCGAACGCATCAGCGTATCGTTGTGTGCACCGCCACCGCAGACAAAAATATCTGTGGGCCCAATGCTGGGAAACCGTCTGATGGCGTCGGCAATCGTCTGAGCGGTGAGTGCCAGCAACGTAGCCTGCACGTCTACCTCGGCGACCGGCCCGGCGGCACTCAAGTGTCGCTGCAGCCACTCCATCGAGAAATACTCTGGGCCCGTGCTCTTGGGCGGAGTCCGTGTGAAATACCGATCGGTCTGCATGGCCGCAAGCAATTCCCCATTCACTTTGCCACGCGCGGCAAAAGCTCCGTCGCGATCCATCGGTTCGTGCAGCACGCGTCGACTCCACGCATCGAGGAGTGTGTTGCCCGGCCCGGTGTCGAAGCCTGCGATTGGTGCCGCGGTGTCGCCGGGCAGCATGGTCACGTTGGCGATGCCGCCAATGTTCACCACTATGCGGTCGGCACCTTGCTTCTGAAAAACCGCCTCGTGAAACGCCGGCACCAGCGGCGCGCCCTGCCCACCGAGCGCCATGTCCTTGCGGCGGAAATCGGCCACGACCGTAATGCCGGTGATCGCCGTGATCATGTTCGGGTCGCCGATCTGCAGCGTGAAAGCCGTGGCGCCGCCCGGCCGGTGCCGGATCGTCTGCCCGTGACTGCCGATGGCACAGATCTCGCTGGGGGGCAGCGCAACTTTGGCGAGCAGTTCGTTGATGGCCTGCGCGAACAGCCGTCCCACCTGCACGTCGGCCCGGCCCAGCGGGTCAATCTCGTTTTCACCCGGCACACAGAGCGCGAGCAGTTCCCGGCGCAATGCCTCCGGATAGGCGACAAAATGCGACGCGACCAGCGCGGGTTGCGGCGCGAAACGCACCAGCGCCACATCGATGCCGTCGATGCTTGTCCCCGAGAGCGCGCCGATGAAGAGTTCCGGTTTCAAGCCCCATTTCCATGAGCGGTTTGGCCCGTTCCCGCAACGAAGGATTCTCCCACCCCATGTTCTCCCGCAACACTTCCGGCGCGCGTCTCGTCTGGAGCCTCATGGTTTTCTTGTTGGCTGCTTGCGCGCCCCAGCCACCGTCGCCGTCAACCCGTGCCGACCCTCCGCCGGCCCCGCGCGAATTCCGCGCCGCCTGGGTGGCCACGGTCACCAATATCGACTGGCCCAGCAAACCCGGCCTCACCGTCGCCCGGCAGCAGGCGGAGATCATCGCTATCCTCAACCGCGCCCGGGCGCTGAAGCTGAATGCAATCATCCTGCAGGTTCGCCCGTCCGCCGACGCGCTCTATGCTTCCGCGCTCGAGCCGTGGTCGGAGTATCTCACGGGCGTGCAGGGCTGCGCCCCCGCCCCCTTCTACGACCCGCTCGCCCTCTGGATCGCCGAGGCGCATCGCCGCGGCCTCGAATTGCACGCCTGGTTCAACCCATATCGCGCCCGCCATCAGGAAGCGCAATCCGACTTCGCCCCGACGCATCTGGCGAAAACCCATCCCACCTCGGTGAAGAAATACGGCGAACTTTGGTGGATGGACCCCGGTGACGCCTTCGCCTCCCAGCGCACGCTCGACGTGGTTGCGGATGTGGTCCGGCGCTACGACGTGGACGGCGTGCACATCGACGACTATTTCTATCCGTATCCGATCGCGGCTGCGCGCCCGGACGGCACGAGGGCGACCTTGGATTTCCCCGACGAACCTTCGTGGCAACTCTACCGCGCCGGCGGCGGCCGGCTGGCCCGCCCGGATTGGCGCCGGCAAAACGTCGATCGCCTCGTCGAGCAGCTCTCCACCACCATCCACCGCCTCAAGCCCTGGGTGAAGTTCGGCATCAGCCCCTTCGGCCTCGGCCGGCCCGACCTCCGGCCGCCGGGCGTCACGGGCTTCAGCCAATACGACCAACTCTATGCCAACGTGGAACTTTGGCTACGGAACGGCTGGCTCGATTACCTCGCCCCGCAACTCTACTGGCCCACCGGCCGCCAGTCGCGGCCTTTCGCCGTGCTGCTCGACTACTGGGCGAAACAAAACACGGCGAAACGCCACCTCTGGCCCGGTTTGTTCACCAGCTCGCTCGGCGACGGCCCCAAAGCCTGGGCTCCGGCGGAGATTCTCCGGCAGATCGATCTCGTGCGGGCAAATCCCAACGCCTCCGGTCACATCCATTTCAGCATGGCGGCGCTGTTCCAGGACCGCCGCGGGATTGTCGAAAAACTGTCGGTCGGACCCTACACCGGCGACGCGCTCGTGCCCGCCACCCTGTGGCTCGGTGCCACGCTGCCGACCGCGCCTTGGTTCCGGCGTTTGGACGACGGACACCTCGCGCTGCAGGTTGCCCTGGGGGCAAGTGCAGCGCACTTCGCCATCTGGCAGCGGCAGGGCGGCGTGTGGTATTTTTTCGTCCAGCCTGCAACCGCAACCGCGCTTGATGTTCGCGGCGTCGAAACGATCACTTTTTCCGCCGTGGATCGGCTTGGCAACGAGAGCCGTCGCGTCACCTTGCAACTGTCTCGGCAACCCGCCCAAAAACCATGACCACCCCCAACACCGCCCACCCTTGGCGGTGGATTCCCACGCTCTATTTCGGCCAGGGCATTCCCTATGTGGCCGCGATGACGCTTTCGGTCGTCATGTATAAAAACCTGCAGGTCTCGAACACCGAGATTGCGCTCTACACGAGCTGGCTGAATCTGCCCTGGGTCATCAAGCCGCTGTGGTCGCCCGTGGTGGACATGTTTCGCACCAAGCGCGCCTGGATCGTGAGCCTGCAACTCCTGATCGGCGCCGCGTTTGCCGCGGTGGCTCTCACCGTGCCGGCTCCGGGGTTTTTTCGCCTGACGCTCGCGGTCTTCTGGTTGATGGCCTTCAGCTCGGCGACGCACGACATCGCGGCCGACGGATTCTATCTGCTCGCGCTGCCTGAGCACCAGCAGGCGGCGTTCGTCGGCGTGCGCAGCACCTGTTTCCGGCTGGCGATGATCGCCGGCCAGGGCGGCCTCGTTTACCTCGCGGGCATGCTGCAGGAGATCACCGGCGACGTGCGGGTTGCCTGGTCCTCGGTGTTCGTGCTCCTCGCCGTGGTCTTCACCCTGATCGGCCTCTACCACGGGTTGGTGCTGCCGCGGCCCGCGGCCGACGGACCGGTGCGCGAGGGCAAACCGTTCGCTGCGGAATTTGTCGCCGTGTTCGGCGCGTTTTTCCGCAAACCGGGCATCGCGGTGATCCTCAGTTTCCTGCTCCTTTACCGGTTCGCCGAGGCCCAGTTGCTCAAACTGGTCACGCCCTTCCTCCTCGACAGCCGCGCCATCGGCGGGCTCGGCCTCACGACGAGGCAGGTCGGCATCGTCTACGGAACGGTGGGGGTCAGCGCTCTCACGGTCGGCGGGCTCGCTGGCGGCTACATCCTCTCGCGCTACGGACTGCGGCGCCTGCTTTGGCCGATGATCATTACCATGTATTTTCCGAATATCGTGTTCGTGGTACTGGCGCTGACCCAACCAACCAGCACGCTCCTGATTGGAACGGCGCTGGCCGTCGAGCAGTTTGGCTACGGCTTCGGTTTCACCGCCTACCTGCTCTATATGATCAAGGTGGCGGAGGGTGAACACCGGACGGCGCACTACGCTATCTGCACCGGATTCATGGCTCTGGGCATGATGGTGCCCGGCATGGCCGCCGGCTGGATCCAGGATCACCTGGGCTACCTCAAATTCTTCCTCTGGGTTCTGGCCGCCAGCATTCCGTCGTTCGTCGTCACCGCCCTAGTCAAGCTGGAGCCGGGCTTCGGCAAGAAAACCTGATGCGGCAGCAGGCGCGGCCCGCTACTGGAGCAGCTTGCGCGCCCCGTCGATCACCTGGTCCCAATGGAACGCCGGACCGGGATCGGTCTTGTTCGTCTGGATATGGAAATGCCCGAGCACGCCCTGGTATTTCTTGAGTTCATCGTCAGGAAGTTTTTGCGGCACGACCCTGCCGTCCGCGCCGCGTGGATAGTCGCATTTGATCTTCGGGAACACCCTGCAGAGCGTGGCCGTGAGCTTGATGAGCGCAGCGTATTGCTCGGGCGTGAAGTCATACTGCACCAAGTCGATGCCCTGCACGACGCCCCGCACCGGTTCGGCACGCACCGGTCGGCCGGTGAAATCCTTCGTGAGGATCATCGGGTCACCCAGTCGCTCCGGCACCTTGATGAAGGGCTTCCCCGCCGGGTCGTGCTGATACCATTCGTCGAGCGGCTTCATGTTACCCGGCGGGTAGGCGCCCATGTTGGCGATCTCGATACCGACGGAGCGGTCGTTGGATATCGTGGCGTGCCGCGCCCGCTCCTTCAGGTCGAGCGTCTGGTAAATCGTCCCGTCGAGATCGAGCATGAAGTGGACGCTAAGATCGCGATGGTCGTGCAGCACATTGAAACACACCTTGCTGACTCCGCACACGTCGAAGTGGATGACGAACTGGTCCACCACGCGCTGCAACGTCGACAAGTCCCAGCCGCCGCCGCGCACGCGCTCGATCTCGGCGGGCGTGAGGTCGCCTTTGCGCATGCTGTAGCGGTTCGGCGTCTTGAGATCCTTCACCGTGCCCTGCGTGTGCTCCCAGTCGCTCACCTCGATCGGACTGAAACGCCGCTCCACCCGATAGGCGTCGTAGCCGCCTGCGTCCATCCACGTGACGACGCGCGTGCCGGTGTGGAAAAACTGCCCGGCGACGACGATCTCGTCGCCCTTCCGCTTCAACGGCGTGCCGGGCGCGTGCTGGCAGCCGGGCAGCCAAATCAGCCCGGCCATGGCCAGGGCAAAGGACAGAACGCGTGCGTGGTGTTTCATCGGGGTCTCACGCCATCAAACCGGCCTTGCGCTTTAGGGCGAGCACGCGTTGGCACGATTCGTCGATGCGCGATTCGGCAATCCGGCCCGACTCGACCGCGCGGACCAGAATCTCGCTCACTTTGCCGGCGATGCCAGGATCGTAGCTCATGTTGTTGCCGAAGCAGAGCACGTCGATGCCGGCCTCGATCGCGAGCGGGATCGACTTCTCCAAACCATAGTGGCTGGAAATTGCCTTCATCTCCATGTCGTCGCTGGTGATGACGCCGCCGAAACCCAGCTTCTCGCGCAGCAACCCGGTGAGGACCGCCCGCGAGAGCGTCGCGGGCCGCTCCGAATCGAGCCGGCGGTTGAAAATGTGCGCGCTCATAATCACGTCGCACAGCCCCGCGTCGATCAACCGCCGGAACGGAATCAGCTCCCGCTCGTGCCAGGTCGTCGTGACATCGACGAGCCCCAGATGCGTGTCGCCGGCGGCGCTACCGTGGCCGGGAAAATGTTTTGCGCAAGTGCTGACGCCGTGCGCCCGGTGCGCCTTGACGAACTCCCCCGCGTGGCGCGCCACCGCTTCCGGGTCGCCCGAAAAACTCCGGCCCTTGCCCTTGATGATCGGGTTGTCGGGATGGGCGTCGAGATCGACCACCGGCGCTAGATTCAGGTTGAACCCCAGCCCCGCGAGCGTCTGTGCGATCACAGCCGCCCGGCGATACGTCTCGGCCGGCTGGTCGAGCCGGCCCAGATCCTCGTGGGAAACGCTCGGCGGAAAACCGTAGTCGGCTTTCAGGCGGTTGACGTGCCCGCCCTCCTGATCGACGGACATGAGCAGGGGCGTGGGGGCCTGCGCCTGGAGGTGGGCGAGCAATTCCTTCACCTGATCCGGCGACTCGATGTTGCGGCGCTGCCTCGAGGGATCCGCCATTTCCCGATCGAAAAGGATGAGCCCGCCCACGAAGTGCTCGCGGATGTCGCGCCCGACGAGTTCACCCTCCGCCGGCGTGCAGCCACGAAAGCCGACAAGCAGCAACTGGCCGATCTTTTCCCGCAGGGTCGGGGATGACATGGCGATTGTAGGGGCGGGTCGCCGCTCAGCGCTTCACCACGCCGATGCCCGGCCGGTCGGGCAGCGTGACCCGGCCATCGACGATAGTCGCGCCGGCGAAAAGGTCGTTCTTGATCAGAAGTGCCCCGTCGAGGTCGGCCCAATCGACCAGCGCCGAAAGCTGCGCCGCAGCGGAGATCGCACACGACGTCTCGGTCATGCAGCCGAGCATCACCTTCAGGCCGAGGGCGCGGGCGAGCGTGATCATCTTGTGCGCCTCGCGCAGCCCCGTGCATTTCATGAGCTTGATGTTGATACCGTCGAACACGCCGCGCACCTTCGCCACGTCGGCGAGTCGCTGCACGCTCTCATCGGCGATCAGTGGCAACGGACTGCGCTCGCGCAGCCACGCCGTATCATCTGCCTGCTCCTTTGGCATGGGCTGCTCAATAAACACCACGCCCCGCGCCGCCAGCCACTCGCTCATGCGCAGCGCCTCCTCGCGGTCGCACCAACCTTGGTTGGCGTCTACCGTGATCGGCTTGTCGGTGACCTGGCGGATGGTCTCGATGAGCTCCTTGTCGGTGTCGCGGCCAAGTTTCACCTTGATGATCTTGTAGGGCGCGGCCTCTGCGGTCTTGCCCCGCACCACTTCGGGCGTGTCGATGCCGATCGTAAACGACGTCACCGGCGCGCGGGCCGGATCCAGTCCCCAGATGCGGTGCCAGGGCACGCCGAGTTTTTTGCCGATCCAGTCGTGCAGGGCGATGTCGAGCGCGGCCTTGGCCGCGGTGTTGCCGGGCGCTAGCGCATCGATTCGCGGCAGAATTTCCTCCAGTTGAAAAGGATCCGTGATCGATCCCGCATCAAATTGACGCAGAAATTTCGCTGCGCTCTCCTGTGTCTCGCCGAGGTAGGGCGGCATCGCCGCCTCGCCGTAACCAGTGATGCCGTCGCGCTCCAACTCGATCATCATCGCCGGCGTGGTCGTGCGCGAGCTGGTGGCTAGCGTGAAGGCGTGGGCCAGTTCGAGAGTGTAGGGATAGAAACTCAGTCGCATAGCAGGATGGCGGCGCGGGCGGCTCGCTCGCTTGAAGGCCCCCTCACTGTGTTGTCGCCCTTTCGGCACACAAGCTGGGAATACCGCCGATTTCGTCACCTCTCAAGCCAGCGTGCGAGCGGTGCCCGCAATTTCTCCCGCGCGCGGTAAAGCCGTGTCTCCACCGCCTTCGGCGTGCAACCGAGTGTCGTTGCGATCTCCGCGTGCGACATCTGCTCATACTCGAACAGCACCAGCGCTTCACGCAGGTCTAGTGGCAGCGCCGCGATCGCCTCGCGCACCGCCACCACCCGCTCCGCGATCTCGAGTCCGTTCTCCGTCTTCTGTCCTCCGTCCACCGTTTCGCTCCACTCCTCAAGCGACACTTCCGGCCGTCGCCGCCACCAGCGCAGCCGGTTACGCGCGAGGTTCACCGCGATCGAAAACATCCATGGCCGAAACTCCGCGCCAACGCGAAATTTCTCCCGCTGCTGCCACACGCGCACAAACGTCTCCTGGGCCAGTTCCTCCGCCTCGCCGGCGTTGAGCACGATGCGCCCGATCACCGCCTTCACCGGCAGTTCCCAGCGCTCCATCAACGCGCCCAGCGCGGCCTCGTCGCCGCCCTGCACGCGCTGCATCAGCTCCGCGTCTTCGCTCAAGGCCGCACCTGCACGTTCGGGGCTCCGGTGTGGTCGTAGGCCGTCACGCGCGGCAGCACGATCGCGAGGTAGCGCGCGCCCTGGCCAGGCGGCATCAGCGCCGCCACCCGGCGGAAATGTTTCATCATCGAGCGCGTGCAGAACTGCTCCAGCACAGCCACCTCGGCCGCTGGTGCGTGGCGGCGTTTCGCAGCCATGATCGCCGCGCAATGCCCGCTGCACACCGTGCCGTAATCGTCATGGAGTTTCTGAATCGCGGCAAACTGCGCGTCATCCAGCTGAAACTCCGCCCGCAGCCAAGCCATGGCGTCGCCCTCGTGCGCCGCGCGCCGCACCGCCGGCAGGTCGTTCATCGCGTAGAAAATGCCATATGACGACGCGCCCACCGCCAGCAGCACCACCAGTGTCAGCAGGAAATTCTTCATGGCATCCGCAACGTCCGCGCATCGAGCGACTGCACATAGGCGTCCGCGATCGCCGCCCGTTCCGCCGCCACGCGCGCCTGCGCCTCCTCGCGCCCGACCAACGCGCCCGCCACCAGCGCGAGCGCCAGCGCACCGGCCAGCACCGCCGCATGGGCGCGCACGAAACCCGGCCACGAGGCCGGCCGCGCCGCGCTCCCAATTCGCGTCCAAACGGCGGTGCGGAACCTCGGGTTTCGCCGTGGCGCCATGCGCCAAGCGCTCAATACGCGGGACAGGGATTGGTCGTTTTCTGGCATGTTCATTGTGTTTACCTTTCTTACTATAACCCACGCGCCAAAAAAACCCGCAGGAAATATTCCGAGGGGGTTGTCGCATCTCGGTGTAGTGTTGGATGAGCGTTGCCAATTTCGCGGTGCGCCATCTCAAACCATCCTATGAAAATCCCACTCCGATCCTCCACCGCCCTCCTTGTCGTCGCGCTGCTCGCAGCTGGCGCCGCCGTAGCCGCCACCGGCTCCGGCACAACCGCCGCGCCCGCCAAATCCGCCTATCCGCTCACCACCTGCGTCGTCTCCGGCGAGGAACTCGGCGGCGACATGGGCGACCCCGTCGACTACATCTACAAACAGGACGGCCAGCCCGACCGGCTCGTCCGCTTCTGCTGCAAGATGTGCATTCCGAAGTTCAAGAAAGACCCCTCGAAATACCTGAAGCTCATCGACGAGGCCGCCGCCAGGGCCAAGCCCGCCGCGCCGAAATCCTGAGCCCTCCGCTCGGTCCGGGCGACCCCGCCACTCCCCTATGAAACACGTCCTGCTCCTCACACTGCTTGCCCTCGCCCCGCTCGCCGGTGCCGACCACCCCACTGTCGCGCCGGCCAGAGCCCCCGTCTACCAGTGCCCGATGCACCCGTGGATCAAGAGCGACCACGCCGGCAAATGCACGGTCTGCGGCATGGACCTCGTGGCCACGGGTGCGCCCACCGTGGCGCCCGAGGGCGTGGTCGCGCTCTCCCCGACCAGCGTGAATGTCCTTGGCGTCCAAAGCGTGCCCGTCGCCCGCCAGCCGCTCACCCGCACCTTGCGCGTCACCGGTCGCATCGACGACGATGACACCCGTCACCGCATCCTCTCCGCCCGCGTGCCTGGTCGCGTGGAAAAACTCTTCATCAACTTCGTGGGTGCCCCGGTCGAGGCCGGCGCCCCTCTCGCCACGCTCTGGAGCCCGGAAGTGCTCACGGCCGAGCGCGTCTTCGTCGAGCACCTGAAGGCCGGCTCGCTCGTGTTCACCGTCTCCGAACTCTCCGCCGCCCGCGAACAGCTCCAGCAACTCGGCCTCAGCGAGGCGGACATCGCCCGCCTCGAGCAGACCCGCGAGCCCTCCGCCATTGTGACCGTGCGCGCTCCCTCCGCCGGCACGGTCGTCTCCAAATCCGTCTACGAGGGCCAATACGTCCAGACCAGCGACCGCCTCTTTGAAATCGGCGACTTCTCCCGAATGTGGTTCGTCTTCGACGCCTACGCGCAAGACATCCCGTGGCTGCACGTCGGCCAGACCGTCGAGGTCACGACCCGCGCCGTCCCGGGCGAAGTGATCTCCGCGCCCATCGAGTTTATCGACCCGAACTTCGACGAGATGCGCCAGAGCACCCGCGTGCGCGCCGTCCTGCCCAATCCCCACTACAACGTCGCCGGCGTCGCCCACAACCTCCCGCACCGAGTCCTCGCAGAGGGTCGAGTGCTCATCGAGACGCCCGCCGTCCTCGCCGCCCCGCGCTCCGCCATCCTCGATTCTGGCACAGGTCCCGTCGCCTACGTGGACCTCGGCAACCACGCCTATGCGGTGCGCCCGTTGAAGCTCGGCCGCGTCGGCGACGGCCTCGTCGAAATCCTCGCCGGCCTCGCCGAGGGCGAAAACGTCGTCACCGAGGGCAACCTCCTCATCGACGCTCAGGCCCAGCTCACTCGTGAGGCCAACTCCGTCGCGCCTGCCCCCGCGGCGCCCGTCGCAGCGCCAACCGAAGCCGCACTCGTCGCCCTCGCCAACGCTGCCGTCGACGCCGCCGACGCCCTCGCGAGCGACGATTTCGTTCGTTACGAAAAACTCCTGCCCGCCGCGACCGCCGCCGCCCGCGGCTTCGCGCTGCCGACACTCACGCTCGGCACCTCGCTCAAGGAAGCCCGCCGCTCCTTCGAACCGTGGAGCACCGCCGTCGCGGATCTTGTCCATCCGCACCACGACCGCCTCGGCCTAAAAATCTATCAGTGTCCGATGTCGCCCGTGCTTCACCAAGGCCGTTGGCTCCAGCGCAGCGCCCCGTTGAAAAACCCGTTCTTCGGTTCCGCGATGTCCGACTGCGGCGAGGAGATTCCGTAGGCATTTCGCGCCCTTCCCGCGATGATCAACCGCCTCATTCGCTGGTCGCTCGAGAACCGGTTTCTTGTGCTCTGCGGCACGCTGCTCCTCTTCGGCTGGGGCATCTTCGCCGTGCGCCGCGTGCCGATCGACGCCATCCCCGACCTCAGCGAGAATCAGGTCATCGTCTTCGCCGACTGGGCTGGCCGCAGCCCACAGGAAATCGAGGACCAGGTCACCTACCCGCTCTCCGTCAATCTTCAGGGCCTCGCGGGCGTTCACACCGTGCGCGCGACCTCGATGTTCGGCTTCTCGCTTATCACTGTCATCTTCGACGACAAAATCGATAACTACTTCGCGCGCACCCGCGTCCTCGAGCGCCTCAACTACCTCGGCAACATCCTCCCCTCGGGCGTCACGCCGCGCCTCGGCCCCGACGCCACTGGCCTCGGTTGGGTCTACCAATACTACCTCAAGGACAACTCCGGTTCGCACGACCTCGGCTCGCTGCGCGCGTTGCAGGACTATTTCGTCCGTTACCAGCTCGCCGCCGTCCCCGGCGTCGCCGAGGTCGCCAGCATCGGCGGCTTCGTCCGCCAGTGGCAGATCGAGGTCTCGTCCCTCCGGATGCGCGCCCGCGGCGTCACGCTCGCGCAGATCATGGACGCCATCGCGAAGAACAACCTCAACGTCGGCGGCCGCACCCTTGAGGAAAACGGCCAGGAGTTCGTCGTCCGCGGCCGCGGCCTCATCAACACCGCCGCCGATCTCGATGGCATCGCCCTCTCCGTCAACAACGGCACTCCCGTCTATCTCCGCGACGTCGCCACCGTGCAGATCGGCGGCGACTATCGCCGCGGCACGCTCGACGTCGACGGCCACGAAGTGGTCGGCGGCACCGTCGTCATGCGCTCCGGCGAAAACGCCTGGCAGGTCATCCAGGACGTGAAGGCGAAGATCTCCCAGATCGCCCCCGGCCTCCCGCGCGGCCTCACCATCGAGCCGTTCTACGACCGCAGCGACCTCATCTCGCGCGCCATCGACACCCTGAAGCACACGCTCTGGGAAGCCGTCATTCTCGTGACGCTGATGCACGTCATCTTTCTCTTCCACTTCCGCAGCATCCTCATTGTCACGCTGCCGCTGCCGGCCTCGATCCTGATCGCCTTTATTTTGATGAAGCAGTTCGGCATTCAGTCGCACATCATGTCGCTCACCGGCATCGCCATCGCCATCGGCGTGCTTGTCGACGCCGCGATCGTGATGGTCGAAAACGTCATCCGCCACTGCGAGCTCAAGGAAGCCGAACTCGGCCGCCCGCTCACCAGTCCCGAGACCTGGCAGGTCACCCTCGACGCCTCGCAGCAGGTCGGCCGCCCGATCTTTTTCGCGATGGGCATCATCATCCTCGCCTTCGTGCCGATCTTCACGCTCACCGGCCAGGAGGGAAAACTCTTCCACCCGCTCGCGTGGACCAAAACCTTCGCGATGGTCGGCGCCACCGTCCTCGCCGTCACGCTAGTCCCGGTGCTCTGCACCCTGCTCGTCCGCGGCCCGTTTCACGCGGAGAACAAAAACTGGCTCATGCGCGCCCTCCTCGCGCTCTACGACCCCGTTCTCGACTGGGCGCTCCGCCGCCGCAAAACCGTGCTCGCCCTCGCCGCCTCCCTCCTAGCCTACTGCGCCGTCCTCGCCTTCGGGCTGCCGGCCTCAGTGCTTTCCCGTCTCCCGACCTCAGTTTCCCACCGACTGTCCGGCTTCGGCTCCGAGTTCATGCCCACTTTGCAGGAAGGCTCGCTGCTCTTCATGCCCGTGCTCCTCCCCAGCACCTCGCTCACCGAGATCAAGCGCATCATGGCCTGGCAGGACCGCACGATTCGCGCCACGCCCGAGGTCGCGTCCGTCGCCGGCAAACTCGGCCGCTTCGACACCGCCACCGACCCCGCGCCCACCGAGATGATTGAGACCACAATCATGCTGAAGCCGCCCGCGGATTGGCGCCCCGGCATGACCAAAGAAAAACTCATCGCCGAACTCACCACCAAGCTCACCCAGGTCCCCGGTTACGTCCCCGGTTTTCTCCAACCCATCGAGAACCGCATCCTCATGCTCTCGACTGGTATTCGCGCCCAGCTCGGCATCAAGGTCTTCAGCGACAATCTCGACGCCCTCCAGCAAAAGGCCTTCGAGATCGCCGCCCTCGTCGAAAAAATCCCCGGCGCCACTGGCGTCGCACCCTCGCGCGTGCAGGGCAAACCTTACCTCGAAATCACCGTCGACCGCGCCGCCATGGCCCGCTACGGCCTCAGCGCCGAGGATGTCCTTGCCGTCGCCGAGACCGGCCTCGGCGGCAAGACTGTCACCACCTCGATCCAGGGTCGCGAGCGCTGGCCCGTTCAGGTGCGCCTCGAGCGCGCCGACCGCGAGGATCTCGCCCGCCTCGGCGCCATTCCCGTCGCCACGCCCGCCGGCACCTACGTTCCGCTCGGGCAGGTGGCTACGATTGCGCGCGTCTCCGGCCCCAACGAAATCGCCAGCGAGAACGGCCGCCTCCGTGTCTTCGTGCAGGCCAACGTCACCGGCCGCGATCTCGGCAGCTTCGTCGACGATGCCAAGGCGGCCCTCGCCGCCGTGAAGCTCGAGCCCGGCATGACGATCGAGTGGAGCGGCCAGTATGAAAACCAGCTCCGCGCCCGCCAGACGCTCCGCCTCATCATGCCCGCCGTGCTCGTGATCATCTTCCTGATCCTGACGATGACGTTCCACTCCGCCGCCGAAGCCGCGCACGTCATCCTCGCCGTGCCCTTCGCCCTCACCGGCGGGGTGCTCCTGCAATGGTTCATGGGTTTCAACTTCAGCGTCGCCGTCTGGGTCGGATACGTCGCGCTCTTCGGCACCGCCATTCAGACCGGTGTTGTGATGGTCGTCTACCTAGAGGACTCCGTGGCGAAAAAACGCGCCGCTCGCGGCGCCGCCTTTAGCCACGCCGACCTCATCGAGGCTATCAAGGAAGGCGCCCGCCTCCGCCTCCGGCCGAAGGTGATGACCGTCGCGACCGCCGTCGCCGGCCTGCTGCCGATTTTCTGGAGCACGCGCACCGGCGTCGAGGTCATGCAACCGCTCGCCGCCCCCGTCGTCGGCGGCATGCTCTCCTCGCTTGTCCACATCCTCGTAGTCACCCCGGTCATTTTTGCGTGGTTGCGCGAGCGCCAACTCCGCGCGAACTTGGCTTGATGCCTTCGTCGCAAGATACCGCTCCCGACGCCTCGACACCGGTTTACATGGGGCTGCCCCACGAGCGCTACCTCTGGCCGCGTTTCTGGGTCGCCCTTGTCCTGACGCTCCCCGTTTTCGCCCTCGCGATGGGCGTGATGCTCTGGCCCGGCCTCGCCCACCGTCTCCCTGCGCACCTCTCGGCCTGGCTCCAGCTGGTGCTCACCACACCCGTTTTTTTCTGGTGCGGCGCACCATTCATCCACCGCTGGTGGAAATCGATCCGCGAGCGCGACACGAACATGTTCACCCTCACGGTCACGGGCACCGGCGCCGCGTTTTTCTACAGTGGCGCCGCCGTGTTCCTCGCGCAGTTTTTCCCCGCCGAATACCAGACACACCACGGTCTGCCGCTCTACTTCGAGGGCACCGCCTTCATCACCACTATCGTCCTGCTCGGCCAGATCCTCGAGCAACGCGCCCATTCCCGCACTGACGCCGCCATCCGCGCACTCATGCACCTCGCCCCGCCGATCGCACATCTGATCGACTCCTCCGGTCAAGAGTTCGACGTGCCCGTGGCCGAACTCGTCCCCGGCTCAGTCGTCCGCGTCCGGCCCGGAGAAAACCTCCCCGTGGACGGCGTGCTCGATGGTGCCGCCGAGATCGACGAATCCATGCTCACCGGCGAACCGCTCCCGGTAGCCAAGCGTCCCGGAGACAAAGTCAGCGCCGGCACCCTCAACACCACCGGCTCGTTCACTTTCCACGCCGAGCGCGTCGGCCAGGACACCCTGCTCGCCCAAATCATCCGCCTCGTCGCGCAAGCCGTCGAGAGCGAAGCTCCCATCCAGCGGCTCGCCGACCGCGTGTCGGCGTGGTTCGTGCCCGCGGTGCTCGGCATCGCCGCCGTGTCGTTCGTCTCGTGGACGCTGTTTGCCGCCGAGCGCGGCTGGCTCTACGGCCTCATCAACGCCGTGTCCGTCCTCATCATCGCCTGCCCCTGCGCACTCGGCCTCGCCACACCCGTTTCGCTCGTCACCGGTATCGGCCGCGGCGCGCAGGCCGGCGTGCTCGTGAAAGACGCCGCCGCCCTCGAACGGCTCTCCGGTGCGACAACCCTCCTGATCGACAAGACCGGAACGCTCACCGAGGGTCGCCCCCGTGTGGTCGCGCTTGCCGCCGCGGAAGGTTTCACCGAGGAGGAATTGCTCAAACTCGCCGCCGCCGCCGAGTCGCCCAGCGAGCACCCCATTGCCCGCGCCATCGTGACCGCCGCCCGTGAACGCAGCCTGCCGCTCCCGCCGGTCAGCGAATTTGCCGCCGCACCCGGCGCCGGCGTCCAGGCCCGCGTCGGTCGCCGCATCGTTGTCGTCGGCCGCGCGCCCGACACGTCCCGCTATGCCACGCTGCCGGGCGCGACCGTCGTTTGCGTTGTCGCCGACGGGCGCTTCGCCGGCACGCTCGCTCTCACCGACACGATCAAAACCTCCGCGCCCGCCGCCCTCGCCGAACTGCGCCGCCTCGGCCTCAAAATCGTCATGGTCACCGGCGACCGCAGCGCCGCCGCCAAAAGCGTGGCCGACCAACTCGGCCTCGACGGCTTCCACGCCGACGCCACGCCCGCCACAAAACAGGAACTCGTCCGCGTTCACCAAATGCGCGGCGCACGCGTCATCTTCGCCGGCGACGGTCTCAACGACGCCCCCGCCCTCGCCGCCGCCGACGTTGGCATCGCGATGGGCACGGGCACCGATGTGGCAATGCACAGCGCCGGCCTCGTCCTGGTCAAAGGCGACCTCGCCGCGCTCGTCCGCGCCGTGCACCTGAGCCGCGCTGTGCTGCGCAACATCAAGCAAAACCTCTTCTGGGCCTTCTTCTACAACGCCGCCGGCCTGCCCCTCGCCGCGGGCGCATTCTACCCGCTCTTTGGCTGGCTCCTGAACCCGATGTTTGCCGGTATCGCCATGAGCCTGAGCTCCATCACCGTCGTATCCAACGCCCTCCGCCTCCGCCGGATTCGGCTTTGACCCGCCCATGACCGCGCCCCTCCGCTATTTTTTCCTTTGCTCGCTGCTCTGCGTCTGCGCCGCCTGCGCCAAAAATGAAACGGTGCTCGACGATGCTGCCCAGGCTAAACACGAGCACCACCCGCCCCACGGCGGCACACCCGTCGTTCTCGGCGCCGAGCTCTACCATCTCGAACTCGTGCTCGACTCCTCGACCGGCCACCTGAGCGCCTACGTCCTCGACGGCGAAATGGAGAACTTCATCCGCATTGCCGCGCCCTCTTTCGACGTCACCACGACCGCCGCCGGCAAATTACACGCCCTTCGCTTCACCGCCGTCGCCAACTCCGCCACGGGCGAATCCGTCGGCAACACCGCGCAATTCGACGCCCAGGCCGATTGGTTGAAAACCACGCCCGCCTTCGACGCCACGCTCACCCGCCTCGAGATCCGCGGCACTGTTTTCACCCATGTCGCCTTTAACTTCCCCGGCGGCAACGACCGGGATTGAGCCCGCTACTTGCGCTTCACGCCGCGCCGCGCACGCTTGCCCTATCGTCACTCATCCCTTTTCACTCGCCACTCCTTCATGAGCATCCCTGTCACCGTCCTCACCGGCTTCCTCGGCGCCGGCAAGACCACACTCCTCAACCGCATCCTCACCGAAAACCACGGCAAGAAACTCGCGGTCATCGAAAACGAGTTCGGCGAGGTCGGCGTCGACCACCAGCTCGTCATCCAGAGCGACGAGGAACTCTTCGAGATGAACAACGGCTGCATCTGCTGCTCAGTCCGCGGCGACCTCATCCGCATCCTCGGCCGCCTCCTCAAACGCAAGGACAAGCTCGACGGCATCCTCATCGAGACCACCGGCCTCGCGAACCCCGCCCCCGTCGCCCAGACATTTTTCACCGACGACGAAATGAAGACCGCCTTCCGCCTCGACGCCATCGTCACCGTCGTCGACGCCAAGCACGTCCTCCAACACCTCGACACCGGCGACGAGTCCGTCAAGCAACTCGCCTTCGCCGACGTCATCCTCCTCAACAAAACTGACCTAGTCGCACCCGCCGACCTCGACGCCCTCGAGGCCCGCATCCACGGCATCAACGCCGTCGCGAAAATCCACCGCACGCAGAACTGCGATCTCCCGCTCGACCGCGTCCTCGACGTCGGCGGCTTCAACCTCTCCCGCGCCACCGAACTCGACCCGCAGTTCCTCGAACCCGAATACCCCTTCGAATGGGCCGGCGTCTACGCGCTACCCTCCGGCACGCACGAACTCGTCATCGGCCACTGCCATCACGATCACGGGCATGACCGCGAGGGCCACGACCACTCGCACGACGAGCACGACCACGCGCACCATCACCACGGCAACCCGAACGAGCTCGACGTCGTCGTGATGCCTGTGAAATCGCTCGACGAGCCGGACCTCGCGGTCGCGCGCGATGCCGCCGCCCTCGTCTTCGCCGACTGGGAAACCCGCCTCAAGGACGGCGACACCGTCGTCCCCGGCGCCACGCTCAACCGCCTCCTGCTCGCCGACGGACACGCGCACTTCCAACTCAAGCTCACCGCGCCAGGCTTTTACCTTGTCTTCGAATCCTGCGGTCACGACCCACTCCACATCCACGTCATGGGCGAGACCGCACGTCCCTGTTGGCAGCGCGACTACCATGCCGCCCACGAGCACAACGACGCCGTCACCTCCGTCGGTATCACCGCCCCCGGCGACCTCGACGGCAAGAAACTCAATGAGTGGATCGGCGAACTCCTCCGTACCAAGGGCGGCGACATCTATCGCATGAAAGGCGTGCTCGCCGTCAAGGGCACCAACAAGCGCCTCGTCTTCCAGGGCGTGCACATGCTCTTCGACGCGAAGTTCGACCGCGAGTGGGGCGCCGACCCGCGCACTAACACCCTCGTCTTCATCGGCAAGAACCTCGACCGCCCCGCCCTGACCGAAGCCTTCAAGTCCTGCCTCGCCTGATTCACTGTCCGGGCGCGCCGCGCCGCCGACTCACCGCTTGACCCCGCTCGGTTGCGGAGCGAATTTTCCCGCGCGCCCATGTCCAGTTCCTCCGAACCAGCCGCCGTGCCGCCCGTTCCGCGGCCGACCGTTTTTATCAGTTACGCCTCTGAGGATCGTGCCGCCGCGCGCCAGCTGCGCGATGCGCTCGAGGCTGCCGGTCTCGACGTCTGGTATGACGAAAACGAACTGGTCGGCGGCGACGCCTGGGACCAGAAGCTCCGCCGCCAGATCCGCGACTGCGAGTATTTCATGCCGGTGATCTCGGAGACCACCGAGCGCCGCAAGGAGGGCTACTTCCGGCGCGAGTGGCGCCTCGCTGCTGGGCGCACGCTCGATATGGCCGACGACGTCATGTTTCTCCTGCCCGTCACCATCGACGGCACGAGCGAGGCCGGCGCGCGCGTCCCGGAAAAATTCCTCACCGTCCAATGGCTGCGCGTGCCCGGCGGCGCCCCGACGCCTGCGCTCGACGCGCTCGCCCGGCGGCTCGCCACCGGCATCCACCCCGCGCCGCTGCGCACGGAGCCGGGCGCCGGCACGACCCGCGCGCCTTTTGCCACCAGCAGCCCGCCGCCTCGCGAGGAACCACCGCCGATGCCGGCCTTCCCTCATCTGGACAAGACGCACACGCTCGGCGACCGCTTCCGGTTCTTCGCCGAGGTGCTGTGGTGGCTGATCACCGCCGCTTGGCTGCTCTTCAAACGCGCACCCCGCTGGGTCCGCTTGCTACTCTCCCTCTGGGTGTTCTTTTGGTTACTCACGCGCTGCGATTCGAACGACAAGCGGACGACTCCGCACGAACCGACCGTGCAGCTTTCCCCGGCCGACAAAGCCGAGGCCCGCCAGGCGATCAAAGCCACTGCCGAGACCCTCGCCCGCGGCCTTGGCTCAGCGATTAAGGACAGCACCGGCAGCGACAAGCAGATCGTCGCCGTGCCCTTCGCCCTCGGCGTCACCGACGAGGCCGACGCCAAATTCCTCGGCGCCGTCTTCACTCCCCTTTACGGCCGCATCGCCGTCGAGCGCGCCGACCAAACCGGCGTCGTTTCCCAGCCGCTCACCGCCGTGACCGACGAGGCGCTCGTTGCCCTCGGCCATCAGGCCGACGCCACCTACGTGCTCGGGGCTTGGCTCACGCGGACCGGCGGCAACGCCACGCTCACGGTTCGGCTTGTGAAAACCGATGACGCCTCCGTCGCCTGGAGCGGGCAGTTTCCGGTCGCGGGCGCCAACCCCTCCGCGCTCAGCGACCAGATCGCAACGGGCGTGCTGGCGGCGGTCCCCAAGAATTGAGTGCGTCCGGCCACCGCGCGGCGAGATTCCGCTTGGCGTTTCCTCGCAACTGCGCGTCTTAGCGCCTGACCGATGCAACTCACCAAACACTGGGCCGCCACCCTCGACGACTACGCCATCGACCTCGCCTGGTCACCCGACGGCACACAACTTGCCGCCGCCTCCGCCGCCGGCCCGGTTTCGCTCTTCGCCGCTGCCGACGGCGCCCAGCGCCACGATCTCCCCGGCCACACCAGCGGCACCAACTGCCTCGCGTGGGCCGCCGCACCGCTTCTCGCCTCGGGTGGTCAGGACGGCGCCGTAAAATTCTGGGACGCCGCCGCTGACCAGCATACCGCCACCGCCACGCTCGGCTCTGCTTGGATTGAACATCTCGCCTGCCGCCCCGGCGGCAACACCTTCGCCGCGAGCGCCGGACGCAAACTCTGCCTGCTTCACCCCGACGGCTCCGTTCTCCACACCTTCAAGGACGCTGCGAAAACCATCACCGCCCTCGCCTTTGAGCCGCAGGGCGGCTGCGTGGCCGCGGCGCACTTCGGCGGCGTGCAGCTCTGGGACGCCGACGATTTTCTCCTCCAAAAGGAATTTCCCTACGCCAACGGCATCCACGCGCTTATCTGGTCGCCCGACGGCAAGTGGCTCGTCTCCGGCAACCAGGACCCGAGTGTCCACCTCTGGATTCCGGAAAAAGACATCGAGCTCCACATGAGCGGCTACGAGGGCAAAGTGAAACATCTCACCTTCGACCACACATCACGCTGGCTCGCGACCAGCGGCGGCCGCGACTGCTGCGTGTGGGATTGCACTGGCGACGGCCCCGAGGGCCGCGAGCCCGCTATGCTGCCGCACGCCGTACCCGTCTGCGCCGTGGCGTTTCAGCATGGACACGGTCTCCTCGCCACCGCGAGCGCCGACGGCGTCGTGCAACTTTGGAGCCCAGAGCGACAGCAGCCGCTCCGCGCCACCGTGCGCATGCCTGCCGCCGCGACCAAACTCGCCTGGTCGCCCGATGACACGCTCCTCGCCATCGGCTCCGAAACAGGCGCGTTCTATGTGCTGCGTTGCACGCCCTGAACCGCACTTCACCCCTTGACCACCGCATCCGTATCGCTTTCCCCCGCCGGCCCCGGCCTGCTCATCGCAGTCACCGGCGCGCCGGGCTCGGGCAAGACCCAGTTGCTCGCCGCCCTCGCCGCCGAGAAACCGCACGCCGAAGGATTCCTCGCCGTCGCACAAGCTCGCGCCGCCACCGGCATCGGCGCGCAATCCTATAGCCTACGTTTGCTCGCTATGGCCGAGGAATTGCCGTGGTGCGAACGCGACGCTTCGGTCTCGCCACCCTACCGGTTCGATCCCGCCACCCGTGCGCGACTGATCGAATGGGCCAAGGCGCTGAAACCACACCCGCCTCTGCTGTTGCTCGACGAATTTGGCAAATTCGAGGCGCGAGGCGAAGGGCTGATGCCCCTCTGGCCGGAAATCACCCGCGCGCAACCCGGCATCGTGGTGCTCGCCGTGCGCAGTGGCCTTGAGGCCGAAATCGGAAAACAGCTCGGCCAGCGCTTTGACCTGCGTATCGACGCCGCCGCACCCGAGGCGCTCGCTCAATTACGCCGCGCCTGCGCCGACTTTGGCGAGTGGACGCAACTCGGCCTCGTCGGCGGTGCATCCGGCGCCGTCGAGCTGAGCCTCGGCTCCGCGTTGCACGCCGCGAAACTGCCGTTTCGCGGCACGCTCATGGCGAGTGTGCAAGCGGCGATGATGGTGTATGCCGGACGCGGGCTCACGCAGCCCGGCCGCGTGGTCTGGGTGCCGTTCATCTCCGCCGGACTCAAGGCGCTCTCACCCGCCGGCAACCGCCTGCGTCCGATGGTTGCGATCGTCATGCAGGGCCTGCTTTTCGGCAGCGCCGTGCAACTCGGCGGCTGGCGCGCTTCCGCAGTGGTTCTTGGCGGCGCTTTCGTCGGAGCTTGGGCCGCAGCACAGGGATTTTTTCTCCAATGGCTGCTTTTGGGCGACGAACTCATGCGCGCCTACGACGCCGCCGTCGTGTGGCTCGCGGATAAACTCCATCTCACCGCGCCTGCTCTGCCGTGGATTGTCGGCGGCTGGACCGTGCTCAGCGCGTTGGTCGCGGCTGGGGCGTCGCTCGTCGCATGGCAACTGCGCGCCCCGCCGGCGGCTTTGCAGCGCATCATCGACCGCGCGCCGTTGGTTTCGACCAAACCGGCGACAGGCTGGCGAAGCCGTGGGCGCGAGTTCACCCGCTGGCAATTCTGGTTCCCGCTGCTCGTGGTGGCGGCCATTATGCTCGCGGGTGGCCGTCCCTGGGCCAGCGTCGGCTGGCTGACGCTGCGCTTTTTCGCAGTCGCCTGCGTGCTCATGGCGCTGCTGTCGTTGCTGCGCCCGGCGCACTGGCCGGTATTTCTGCGCGCCCGCGGCTGGTGGGGTCCAGCGGTCGCGCTCTCCGGCGCCCTCGCCCGCGGCGCGGCTCAGAAATCCAGTCCGAAAAGCAGTTTCAACCGCGAATAGTTCTGCGCGCTGCCGTCGGGGCTGTTGCGCCGGATTTCATCCTTGATCGAGACACTAAACGTTTCGGTCAGCTTCTTGTTCAACTCGACCCGGTTCTCCCAGCCAGCGGGTCTGCCAGGCACAAGATAGCCCACCCCGCGCTGGGAAAGCGTCATCCGCCAAGGCAAAGTGAAATCAACTTCCTCGAACACCGAAGTCGCCGCGCGTGAATTGTGCGCAGGTGTGGGCGCCGAGTTCCAGATATCGAACAAATCGGCCGCCACACCGACGCGGATTTTGCGGGTCGGCTTCACCAGCAGGTTAAAACCCACACCGACCTCCTGCTGCAGCAGCACGTAGTCGTTGGGCAGGCCGTTAAGTTTGCTGGCTTGATCCCACTCAAGCGTCGTCACGTATTGGGCAAACCGCCATTTGTTAAAATCGTGCCTCCACGAGCCCAGCGCCTTCACCGTGTCGGTGGTCACGACATTATTCGTATCGTTGTAGTCGTAGCGCGCTGTGAGTTGCACCTCGTCGCTGGTCCATTTGCGCTTCAAGTTGGTATCGAGCGAGACAATGTTGCTGTTGTTGGTTTCGGCCACGAGTTCCGTAGAAAACGCAACCCGCCCGTGCCACGGGCCGAAGAATTCCTTGAGCGAACGCGCCAGTGCCCGCGGAGAGAGTTCGGCCAGCAGCCATTCGGCCTCATTATCGAATTCGGGCGCAGCCGGCGCTGGACCTGATGCAGACGGCTGAGGATTGGCCAGCATAACCTTGGCATCGGTGGCTGGAACCCGCAGCAACCCGAATCGCGCGGACTCAAACAAGATCATTTGCTCATCCCGGCTCACAAGATGGCCTCGCACCCGGTCTCCGTCTTTGTAGACCAGCTCATCCAATTTGACCGGCTGCGGCTCCGCGTCGGCAAGACACACTGCGGCGGGCAGCGCCGCGAAAATGGCCAGCAAGAGCCAGCGCTTGCAGTTACGGATCGGACGGAACGAGTAATTCGGTGACACAGGAAGTTCGACGCCACTGCGCAGATTCAGTTTCATCATTTCTCCTAAATTTTCGGCGCCTGTCAGGGCACGGCCAAACAGCACTCCAACTCCGTCTGCAATGCCGTATTATCGAGCCCGACGCCGATGAAGACGAGTTCCTGCCGGCGGTCACCTTTCGGCTCGACCCAGCAGGCTTGGGCGGCGGCAGGGATCTCGGCCCGGCTGATAATGCCCCGTTCCAGCAACGCCGCCGCCCAGGTGCCGACAAAATCATAACGCACCGATCCGCCCGCGACCGAGAGGAAGCCGATGTTGTCGGGTTGCTCTGCAAGCCAGAAAAATCCTTTCGCCCGCAACAGCGACGGGGCCAGCCGGTCCACGGCCGCCTCGAACTCCGCGCGCCGCATGGCCCGCCTCGCCGTGAAAACCGCGCTGCGAATCCCGAACGCCAGCTCATGCGCCGGCTCGACGCGCCGCGCCACCATCTTGCCGGTTGTGCCCGCAGTGACCTCGTCCAGCAGCCGCACCCAGCGCGCGCCGCGCATCGTCTTCTCTGCCTCGAATCGCACACGGTCGAGCAACAGTTCGACCGGCAGCTGGCCGCGTTCGGCACGGTGGATCTCGGCCCGCGCATTGAAGCCGCTCAGCACTGCCTCAGCGCGCTCCGCATCCCCGGGCGAAATCAAATCACACTTGTTCAGGACGAGCAGGTCGGCGCATTCGATCTGCTCGACCAGCAACTCGAATACCGGTTTGGGTTCGCCCGGCGCACGGGTCTCGCCCTCCGGTGGCCGGCCATCCCAGCGCCGGAGAAATTCCGCGGCATCGACCACCGTCACCAGCGCGTTCAAACGCGCAAACTGACCCAAGCTCTTTCCGAAGGCATTGCGCTGCGTGAACAGCCGCGCGATGCTCCGCGGATCAGCGACACCGCTGCCCTCGATGATCACATGGTCGTAGCTGCCGGTCGCACACAGTTCGGCGAGCGTTTCGCCCAGCTCATCGCGGATTGAGCAACACACGCAGCCGCGCCCGAGTTGCACGATGCGCCTGCTGCCGCCATCCCGTGCGAGCGCCGCGGACTGCTGGGCGACGACCTGCGCATCGATGTTGATCGCCGCCACGTCGTTGACCACCAGCGCCAGACGGCGGCCCGCGGCCTGCGCCACGAGGTGGTTGAGTAAAGTAGTCTTTCCTGCGCCGAGGAAGCCGGAGAGCACGGTGACGGGAGGAAGCGAGGTGGAAGCGATGGACATGCGGTGTGAGGGTAAACCTACCGGTTTCCGGCGCGGCGGGAAGCCTGCGTTCGCGCTACTTGACGGAAGCGGTTTAGTGGCTTCCGTTCCCTCTGCATGCCCGCTCGCCAAACCGCCACTCCGCGCCTCCGCCAGTTTCTGGCCGCAGGTAGTGCCGCGCTCGTGCTGCTCCTGACGGTTCTGGCGGCCAGCCCGGAGCTTCACCACTGGCTGCACAGCGATTCCGATCAGGAATCGCATGAGTGTGCGGTCGTGCTCTATGCGAGTGGTGTGGCCCTCGCGGTCGGGGCTGTCTGCGTGGCCGCTGGCGCCGCCGTCTGGCACGTACGCCCGGGTGTCTCGGTCGCGGAAATTCTTCTGGCATTGCCCCGCTACCTCCGTCAGCCAGAGCGCGGGCCACCAGTGGGCTGAGTCCGTTTGTTTCCACGCCCGCGCGGTTTTGCGCGGGATTTGATCCGTTCCGCACCTTCGCGTGGACGGAGTATCCATACGTTAACTCCGCCTCAGCATGCACTTTCTCAGCCATCTTTCCATCTATCTTCTATTCTCCGCGGTTTTGCTACGTGCCCAAACTTCACCGCCGCCCGCTGAACCGGCCGTCCCCGATACTGCGGCCGTCGTCAAACTCGAGCCCTTCGTCGTCTCCGACCGACTCGACCGCGCCCGCGAGGACATCGTGCCTGCGCTCGGCGCCTCGTCCTACCAGTTGACCGCGGTCCAAATCACGGCACTGCCGCAAGGCGCCGATGCGACGTTTAACCAGGTGCTGCTGCGCATCCCCGGCGTCGCGCAGGATTCATTCGGCCAGGTCCACCTGCGTGGCGAGCACGCCAACCTCCAATACCGCATCAACGACGTGCTGCTCCCCGAGGGCATTTCCGGTTTCGGCCAAGAGCTCGACTCGCGATTCGTAAACACGATGCAGGTGCTGACCGGCTCCCTGCCCGCCCAATACGGCTACCGCACCTCGGGCGTCGTGGACATCCATACCAAGGGCGGCGACATCGATAACTCCACGGCGTTTTCGCTCTACGGCGGCGCCCACGACACCGTGCGGCCCAGCCTCGAGACCGGCGGCGCCTCCGGCAACGCCACCTACTATGTGAGCGCCAACTACGACAAGAACGACCTTGGCATTGAAAACCCCACCGCCAGCCCAACGGCGCTCCATGACCGCACGCTCCAGTTCAAGGCCTTCGGCTATTTCTCGCTGCTGCTCGACCCGACGAGCCGGCTCAACCTGATCGTCAGCGGTTCGGATTCCCATTTTCAGATTCCCGACAACCCGGGCCTGCCCGCGGTGTTTGCGCTGCACGGCGCGGAGCCCGCCGACTCCGCCACGCTGGACGAGAACCAGCGCGAGGACTCCACCTACGCCGTCGTCGCCTGGCAGAAGTCCGCCGGCAATTTCAACCTGCAGGCCGCCGCCTTCGTGCGCACGAGCGGCGTGCATTACATGCCCGATCCCGCCGGCGACCTTATTTTCAACGGCGTGTCGAGCGATGTGAACCGCAGCGTGACGTCCGACGGCTTCGAAATCGACAGCCGTTGGAGCGTTGCGGCGAACCACACCCTGCGGGCCGGCGCCATTGTCACCTCCGACCACGCCACGACCAAGACCGCCACGGCGGTGTTCGCGGCGGACGCCACCGGCAACCAGACCTCCGACGTGCCCATCACCATTGCTGGTGACCAGCAAAAGCGCGCGCTCACCGGCGGCGTTTACCTACAGGATGAGTGGAAAGTCACCGACTGCCTGACAATCAATTACGGCGCGCGCGCCGATCGCGTCGCCGCCTACTCCCGCGAGGGCCAGCTCAGCCCGCGGGTGAACGCCGTTTATCAAATTGGCGAGTCCTCGAGCCTGCACATGGGTTATGCGCGCTACTTCACGCCTCCGCCGCTAGAACTCGTGCAGACGGGCGACATCGCCCAGTTCGCCGGCACTACGAACGCACCCGCGAGCACCACCAGCTCGCCGGTGCGGGCGGAGCGCGCGAACTACTTCGACGCCGGCATCACCCACCAAGTCTCTTCCGCCCTCTCGCTCGGATTAGACAGTTACTACAAAGCCAGCCGGGATCTCCTCGACGAGGGCCAGTTTGGCCAGGCGCTGATTTTCGCGCCGTTCAACTACCGCACCGGCCGCGTCTATGGCGCGGAGTTGACCACCAATTACACCGCCAGCGGCTTCAGCGCCTATGCCAACCTCGCCCTCAGCCTGGCGGTGGCGAACACAATCACCAGCGGCGAATTTCAGTTCGTTCCCGCCGAACTCACCTACATCGCAATGAACGACGTGCACCTCGATCACGACCAGACCGTCACGGCCTCCGCCGGCGTCTCCTACAACTGGCGGCACAATCTGCTTTACGCCGACATGCTCTATGGCAGCGGCCTGCGGCGCGGTTTTGCCAACACCGGCAAGCTCCCCGCCTACCAGCCGCTCAACCTCGGCTTAGAGCACACCTTCGGGCTGGCGCACCACCGGAAACTGCGCGCGCGGCTCGAAGTTGTGAACGCCTTCGACGATGTTTACGCGCTCCGCGACGGCTCAGGCATCGGAGTCAGCGCCGCGCAATACGGCGCCCGGCGCTCGCTCTTCGGCGGACTCTCGTGGACATTTTGAGTCGGGGCCGCCCCGGTTCAATCTTCGAGTCCGAAGACCGCTTTCACGTAGTTGTCCACGCTGAACGGCTGCAAATCCTCAGCCTGTTCGCCGAGCCCGAGGAAGTAGATCGGCAGCTTCAACTGCCGCCAGATGCCGACCAGCGCGCCGCCCCGGCTTGTGCCATCGAGCTTCGTCACCACGAGCCCGGTGAGCCCGAAACTCTGGTGAAACACCCGGGCCTGCTCGATAGAGTTGCTGCCGAGCGAACCATCGACCACGAGCCAGCGGTGCTGCGGCGCCGTCGGGTCGTGCTTCTGGAGCACGCGGCGGATTTTCGCCAGCTCCTCCATCAGGTTGCTCTTCGTGTGGAGCCGGCCCGCGGTGTCCACGATCAGGTAGTCGCGCCCGCGTGACTTCGCCGCCTGCCATGCGTCGAACGCCACAGACGCCGAATCCGCGCCCGTGTGGCTGGCGACGATTTCGAGGTCGAGCCGGATCGCCCAAGTCTTGAGCTGCTCGACGGCGGCGGCGCGAAATGTGTCGCACGCCGCAAGCGTGACGGTTTTGCCATCTTGCTTGAGCCGCCAGGCGAGCTTCGCCGCGGTCGTCGTCTTGCCCGAGCCATTGACTCCGATCATCGCTATGACCGTCGGGGCACTTGCGGCCGGCCTTAGATCGCCTTCCGCGCCGGCAAGAGCCCGCTTCAGCACCGCCGCGCCGATGGCTGCAGCCTGCTGGCCATGCAGCGTCGCGTCCTTTTTGTAGGCAGTCTTGATTTCCGCAAGAATCTCCTCGGTCGTCTCGACGCCAAAGTCGGCGGTGTAGAGCGCCTCCTCGAGTGTTTCGAGCGACGAGGCGTCGATTATTCTGGCGCCGAACAGCCCGTGGGTCTTGGCCGCGATCGCGGTGACCGTCTTCGCGAAGCCGTCCTTGAACTTCTTGAACAGCCCGAACATCACTCCACCTTCCGCGCGTCCCGGCCGAGCTGGTCCTTCAACCGGTCGAGGATGCCGTTGATGAAGCGCTTCGAGTCGGCGTTGGAAAACTGCTTCGACAGGTCGATCGCCTCGTTGATCGAGACGACCGGCGGAATGTCCTTGCGGTGGATCATCTCGCACATTGCCACGCGCAGGATCGCGAGGTCGATCTTGGCGATCCGTTCGAACTCCCAGTTGTGCGCGAGCCCCTTGATGTGCGAATCGATGTCCGCACAGTGCTCGATGACGCCGTGGATCAGCTCCTCGCCAAATGCATAATACTCGCGGGGCTGCTCCATGTTCTCGAAGAAAACGCGCAGGTCCTCGGCGATGTTTTTCGGCACGTTCATGCTCCAAGCGAAGAGATATTGCAGGGCAGCTACTCGGCCGTCGCGCCGCTGGACAAATTGGGCTTTGCTCATCGGAAAATCTTTCTTTTCAACGCCGCCATCTCGAGCGCGGCGGCGGCAAACTCCGCCCCGCGGTCGATCCTACCCCGGCACCGTGCCTCGGCCTGGGCGCGGGTGTTGGCGACGATCACGCCGTTGATGACCGGCGTCCGGGTTTCGAGGGCGACGCGTTGCAGCGCGTGCGACACGCTGGTCCCCACCATCTCGTGGTGCGAGGTGTCGCCGCCGATCAGGACGCCGAGGCCAAGGACGCAGTCGCGCCGACCGTGCACCGCCAGTGTCTGCACCGCCCACGGCACCTCATGCGAGCCGGGGACGCGCACCACCTTGATCTTCCGTGCGGCAACGCCAGCAGCCCGCAAACCCGCGAGCACGCGAGCCAGCAGGGCGTCAACCAACTCGCCGTTGAAGCGCGCCGCCACGACGCCGAAGGAAAAACCGGCGCCGTCGATGACTGTGGGCTGGGGAGCAGCGAGACTCATGTCTGAATGGAGCCTGACAGCGGAAAGCGGATGAAAATCCACCGCAACCACCAAATCAGAGCGGCACCTGCTCGACGATCTCGAGCCCGTAGCCATCGAGGCCGATCGGGCGGCGGGCGCTGTTGGACAGCAGCCGGATCTTGCCGAGGCCCAGGGCGGAGAGAATCTGCGCCCCGGTGCCGTAGTCGCGCAGGCTCATCGGCGCGGGCGCCTCGCCCGGCTGGGCGGTCAGGCGTTTGATCAGTTCCGCCCCGCCGTTGGCGTGCTCCATGTAGAGCACCACGCCCCGACCAGCCCGCGCGACGACCTCCAGCGCCGCCGTGAGCGAGCGGGGCGTGCCCACACCGCGCAGGCGAAAGACATCGCTGAGCAGGTTCTCGCTGTGCACGCGCACCAAAGTCGGCTCCGGGCCGATGGTCCCCATGACCAGCGCGAGGTGGTGGCGGTTGTCCACCTTGCTACGGAACACATGCAGGGTGAAATCGCCGAAGTCCGACGAAAACGGCCGCGCACAAACCTCCTCGACGAGGTGGTCGCGCTTGGCGCGGTATTCGATGAGCTGGGCGATGGAAATCATCCGCAGGCCGAACCGCGCCTTGAACTCCACCAGCTGCGGCAGCCGCTGGACCGTGCCATCGTCGTTGAGGAGCTCGCAGAGCACACCGCTCGGGTGCATTCCGGCCAGAATGGCGAGATCTACCGCCGCCTCGGTGTGGCCGGCGCGTTCGAGCACGCCGCCTGGCTTGGCGCGCAGCGGGAACACATGCCCCGGCTGGACGAGTTGCTCGGGCCGGGCCGCCGGATCGGCGAGGAGGCGGATCGTCTGCGTGCGGTCGTAGGCGCTGATGCCGGTCGTCACGCCCTCAGCGGCATCGACGCTCACCGTGAAATCCGTGCGCTGCACCTCCCGGTTCTGCTGCACCATCGGCCCAAGGCCGAGACGGCGCAACTGCGGCTCCACCGTCGGCACACACACGATGCCGCTGCCGTAGCGAATCATCATGTTGACGGTTTCCGGCGTGGCCTTCGACGCCGCCATGATGAGGTCGCCCTCGTTCTCCCGATCCTCATCGTCGGTCACGATGATGAGGCGGCCGGCGGCGATGTCGGTGAGAGCCGATTCCACAGAGTCAAACGGAGCATGGTCAGAAGCGGACATGCGACAAAAGTCGCCGCGCCGGCGCGCCCTGTCAATTCCCCGCCTGTCCGCCGGTCGGCTGCGACCGGCCAGATACCTAGGCCGGCTACAAATTTTGGCACTTTTTTGACACTAGCCGCGTTGCGCCGGTGGAGCGCATGGGGTTTTCTCCCGTCATCAGCCTATGCACTTTTTCCTGCGCCATCTCGAACTCTGCCTGACGCTGATCGGCCTTGCCGTAATCGTAGGAGTGCTCTGCGTGCTTGAGCCAACTAACGGATCGTCCTGGCGCACCATCGCGGGCGTCGCCACAGCGGTCTTCGTGGGTCAGGGCTTGGTTGCGTGGAGTGCGCGGCAGCACCGGCGCAAGCAGCGCGAGGCCGCTCTGTTCACGACACAAGCCTTGCTGACCCGCATTGTTGACCAAGAAAATGCCATTGCCGTCTGTATGGCGGCACGATGCGAAATGAACACCGCAACCACAAAGGTGGCCTGCGCAGACATCGCCCGGTTGGTCACCGCGATCTCCGACGAGCTGCAAGTGATCTCGTCCGGCTCGCTCAGTCCCCAGCGCGCCAACTACCTAGACAGCGATGCTCTGACCTTGGACGGGGCGCCCTCCGATTGAGCGCCAAGACCCGAAGCGGCCTCAATCGTGGAAATCGACCACATAGTTTTCCACAGCCTGTTCGCCCCCTTCCGCAAAGAGCGAGAGAAACACTTTGAAATTGTGCGGCGGCCGCACGTTGCGCAGCGAGCTGAGTGAAACGCCGTCTCCTGACGGGTTGAGCACCGTGCGCTCGTCGGCCTTCTGGTAGGATACAGGCCAGCGCAGCGCCGCGCGCGCCACGTCGGGCGCGATCTTCTTCAGCTTGGCATCATAGAACGTGAGCACGAAATGGTTGTCGCTGATCTTCAGCCCAAGAAAGCCAGCAGGGCGTGCGATGGTGATACCGTCAATCGTGGGCATCGGCTCCGCCACTTTCGGCACCGCCGGTTTGACGGGCGCCCCCGCGATCCGAACCCCGCCGACCGCCAAAGCCAGCACACATATTCCGATCAGGTGAGCCTGTGATTTCATGCCCCACGTTTATCAAAGTCCGCCCAGGTCGCAAGCGGCTTTGCCAGTCTCGCGCGCCGGTTTGCCTGCCTCAAAATTTGCGACCCCGGTCGGTTTTCTAAATATCAGCCAGCGGGCGGCACGTCGGCACCGGTTGGTGCGGTATATTTCGTCATCCCGGCATTGGGTTTCGCTTGCGCCAGCGCCAATTTGAGCAAAATCCGCGGGGTAACTTACAAACCACGCGCAGGCATCCCCCGTGTCCGCTGTTAAGATGAAGCCAGTCCCAGGGCGCGTTTGCGCGATTTATAAAAAAATCCTCATCGGTTCATGAAAGACTATTCCCCTTCAGACCTGAGAAACTTCGCTGTGCTTGGCCACGGCTCCTCCGGTAAAACCATGTTATGCGAGGCGATGCTCGCCTGTGCCGGCACCATTGGCCGCATGGGCAGCATCGCCGCCGGCACCACGGTCTCCGACTACCACGCCAGCGAGCATGCTCATCAAATTTCCGTGCACGCCTCGCTCCTCCACCTCGAGTGGCACGGCCGGAAATTCAACCTGCTCGACACACCCGGTTACAGCGACTTCATCAGCGAAGGCCTCGGTGCCCTGCGGGTCGGCGACTTCGCGCTGGTTGTCGTCCACGCCGCCCACGGCCTCGGGGTCGGCACCGACGCCGTCTGGGACTATGCCACGCGGTTCGGCCTGCCAAAAATGCTCGTCGTGAACGGCCTCGACAAGGCCAACGTCAACTTCGACTCGATCGTGGCCGACGCCCGCGCGCACTTCGGAAAGAACGTCTTCCCCGTTTCAGTGCCGCTCGACGCCGGCCCTGGTTTCAGCCGCGTGCTCGACGTGATGCGCAACGAGGTCGTCACCTACAAACCCGGCGGCAATGGTCATTACGAGGAGGCGCCCGCCACCGGCGAACTCGCCGTGCGCGTCCAAGATCTCCACCGTCAGCTCATCGAGTTTGTCGCGGAGTCCGACGACACTCTGATGGAGCGTTTTTTTGAAAAGGGCATACTCGCCGAGGAAGAATTCCGCGCCGGCCTCCACCTGGCGATCCAACGGCAGGTCTTCGTGCCGCTCTTTGCTGCATCCGCCGAGACAAATGTCGGCGTCGCGCGGCTGATGGACTTCATCGCGAAATACGGTTCATCCCCCCTCGACCGTGCGGTGGTGCCCGCGCACGACGCGAGCGGCGTGGACGGTTCAGTGGCGCTTGAGCAACCCGAACCCGTCGCCTATATTTTCAAAACCATGAACGAGCCCGGCGTCGGCGAGCTGTCGCTCTTCCGGGTGTATTCCGGCACCGTCAAGACCGGCGACGAACTGGTCAACACGAAGCGCGATGTGAGCGAGCGACTCGGCCAGATCTACCTGCTCAACGGCCACGACCGCACTCCGGTGACAGCGCTCAAAGCCGGCGACCTCGGCGCCGTGGTTAAACTGCGCACGACGCACACCGGCGACACGCTGTGCAGCCCGCGGTTTCCTGTCATCCTGCCGGCGGTGGAATATCCCGCGCCCAACATCCACGGCGCTCTCCGCCTCCGTTCCAAGGGTGACGAGGACAAACTCGCCATCGGCCTCGCCACGCTCCACCAGGAGGATCCGACGTTCCATTACCGCGTGGACGACGAGGTGCACCAGACCATCGTGTCAGGTCAGGGTGAAATCCACCTACAGGTGATCGTCGAGCGCTTGCTGCGCCGCTTCAGCGTGTCCGTCACGCTGGAGGAACCGAATATCCCCTACCGTGAAACCATCCGCGGTCACGGCGAATCCCGCTACCGCCACAAGAAGCAAACCGGCGGCGCCGGCCAGTTCGCCGAAGTCTGGCTGCGGATCGTGCCGGGCCCGCGCGACAGCGGTGTCGAGTTCAAGCAGTCGCTCGTCGGCACCAACGTGGACCGCGTGTTCGTCCCTTCCGTTGAAAAAGGCGTCCAGACCGCGTGCAAGGAAGGCATCTTGGCTGGCTTCCGCGTAACGGACGTGAAGGCCGACTTCTTTGACGGCAAGATGCACCCTGTGGACTCGAAGGACATCGCATTCCAAGTCGCGGGTTACCACGCCTTCAAAGAGGCCTTCCAGGCCGCCGGCCCCTGTCTGCTGGAGCCGATCTACACGGTATCCGTCACCGTAACCGAAGAACACGTTGGAGCCATCATGGGCGACCTTTCCTCACGCCGCGGGCATATCCTCGGGGTCGAGTCAGACAGCCATTTTCAAATCATCCGCGCCCAAGTGCCGCAAAAGGAACTCTATCACTATAGCACTGTAGTGAGGTCGCTGACCAGCGGCCGCGGGCGCCACGCGGAAGTCTTCAGCCACTACGCGGAACTGCCGCATGAGATCGTCCCAAAACTTCTCGCCGAGGTCAAAGCCCGCCGCGAAGCCCAGAACAGCAAGTGAGCCACACAGCTTGTTTCAACGTGCCCTCCAACCTTAATTAACCCTATGAATACTTGGAAAATTGAGATCACTGAACCCCACAGCGGGGAACTGGGCGAAGCGATCCTCCACGAGGACCACGGCTTCGCGATGGAAGAATACACCTACGAGGCCGGCCACAAGATCGAGGTCGCCGTGCATGACACCCACGACGAACATTGGCACATTTTCACCGACCTCGACTCGGGGCACCGTTTCAAAATTCCACCGCAGAAATACCGGAAGCTCTGACACATCAGCGCACAACACGGAATGTGCGCGAAAAACAACGGATGCGTAGCTTTTTCTCAGCGAGTCAGGTAAAATGCCAGCATGACGTCCCCCTTCCATATTGATGTCGCGCAGTATCCGAACCGGGTCCGCTGGTTCATGGTGATGGCTTGGGCGCTGATCGCGCTGAAGTGCGTCCTCGTCTGGTGGGCGATCAACCACTGGCAGGTGCCGTTCCACCCGCTCTGGATCGTCGGCCCCACTCTGGTCTTCGCCGCCCTCGCCACCGTCATCTGGTTGACCCACCATCGCGACTAGCCCGATACACCGGCGCCTATTCCCAGGACTGCGGCGGTGCCAAAAGGAAATCGCATGAGCGCCGCGGTCGATACCCTTGCGCAGGTGGTCCCGGTGGGGCGTTGCTATGAGGCGGAAATTCCCGACACGCTCGACCTCGCCCAGCGCGCCCAACTCGCTGTGCGCGGGATGCTGAACACCTTCGACCCGGCGTTGATGACGATGTTCGGCTTAATCTACTTCAACGCCAAAACTCCCTACCTCCGGCATTGGTCGGCCGACATACCCCTCGACCCTAAGCTCGCCGAATCGCTGCCCCTGATGCGGCTCATGTGCGGCAGCGATTTCATGGCGCCCCTTGAGCAGGCCTACCGCGCGGAACTCACTTCCCGCATCGACGATGGACTCTACTGGGACCGCTACACGCCGCTGCGTCCGTGGCGCAACATCTACAACAACAGCCTCGAACTCTACGGGGCCGGTCGCGAAGCGGACTTCGCCAGCATCTGGGGCGTCGCGCGGATGATCCGGGCGCTCACCGCGTGGCACGGCGCCAACGGGGCCGACACCGCGGCCCTCAGCGCCGCCCTCATTCTCGGCCTGCGCCGCATCGCGGTCGATAAAGACGACTATTCCTATTACCCGCACCGCGGCGGCTGGCACGACGGCTTCGTTTATCCGCGCTCGGGTTGGATCGATACCGCGGAGGCTGAGCGCGACCGCGAGGGTCCGGAGGGTTCGATCACCTGCTTCCAAGGTCACCAGATCTACGCCGCTGCGCAGCTCTATGCCCTGACCGGCGATCCCGTGGCGAAGGACTTGGCGGCCCGCCTGTCCCGCTATGTGATGAAGGCCAAATTCTGGGGCGGCACCCTCGCCCTCGATCCTGCCAACCCCACTGCCGTCAACATAGTGGCCGACGCCCCGTTCCGCGACGGCTCGCAATTCGGTCATTGGACAACGCACTTCCACGCCCGGGCCATAGCTCTCCGGGGTCTGCTCAAATTCGCTATGACCTGCGGCGATGACCGGGCGCTCGAGTTTGTGCGTTCAGCCTATGAGTTCACCATGACTCAGGGCATACCTCGCATGGGTTGGATCAACACTTACCCGCCCGCTGTCGGCTGCGAAGGCTGCGCTTTGGGCGATCTAGTGGCTTTGGCCATTCGCCTGACTGACGCTGGCGCTGGTGATTACTGGGACGATGTCGATGCCATCGTGCGAAACCAACTCGCTGAGCAGCAGATCACCGATGTCGCGTCGCTAACCACCTATTGTGAGGCGCAACCGGAGCGCCCTGAGCAGACCGAATATCCCGCCAGCTACGTCTGCACCCACGATGTCGTGCAGCGCAGCCTCGGCGTGTTCTTCGGTTCCTCCCGGCCAACAGTGATCACAGAGCCATGGGTCATGCATTGCTGCACCGGCAACGCCACACAGGGGCTTTATTACGCGTGGGAAGGCGCTCTCCGCGAAAACGACGACGCTGCGGTCGTCAACCTGCTCCTTAACCGCGCCGGCCGCTCGGTCGATGTCCACAGTCACTTGCCGCACGAAGGCCGTGTCGTCATTGCCGTGAAATCGTCGTGCCGGGTGTCCATCCGGATCCCGCGCTGGGTTGACATCGGTGCGGTCGAAATTCGCTCCAATGGCTCCGTCACGTCCCCTGAACGACTCGGTCGCTATTTGACCGTCCGCAACCTGTCTGCCGGAGATAAACTGACCGTCACTTTTTCCATCCATGAGCGCCCGGCTTCCTATGTGATCAACAAGGGAACCCCCGCCGAGGAGTCCTACGACTGCATTTTCCGCGGCAGCACTCTCGTGTCGATTCGTGGCGGACCCGAGCTTAAGGTCGGCGATTTCCCAATCTACCGCGGCCGGGAATCTATGCGGACCGACCAAAAGCCAACGATAAAGGTCACACGCTTCGTCGCCGAACGGAGGTTTGCCGAGTGGTAAAAATGCACCGCACAACTTATACCAGTGTCCCGTTGGTTTTGGACTGTCCTTGCGAGAACCCGACCACGCCCAAGGCGGCTTGCGTGGAACGGGCCATGAACTTTTCCGCTTGTCATGGCGAGGAGCGAAGCGACGCGGCCATCCATCTGAAATGACAAACGTCCCGAAGCAGCCGGACGTTGGTGTTTGTCCCCAACCCATGACATTCAGAGAACAAATGCTGGCCGCCATTCGTGGCGAACCCACCGCGCGCATTCCCTGGGCGCCCCGCATGGACTTGTGGTGCATTGCCAACCGGGCGCGCGGCACCTTGCCAAGACAATTTCAGGGGTTGGACACCGCCGGCATCGCCGATGTGCTGGGCGTGGCGTGCCACGCGATTCGCGCCGATTTCACGATACCGCGGGATCCGTGGGACTTTGCCTTACGCGGCCTCGGGATCGAAAATCACCCTGACGCCCCCTATCGGGTCGAGCTGCGGGGACTGCGGATGGAGTTTAGTCACGAGGGCGACACTTACCGGACGCGAATCTGGACCTCCGCCGGCGTGGTCAGCTTTTCCCTCGTGCACACCGCCGCCATGAAACGCGACGGCATCTCGATCCCGTTCGTGGAGGAGTTTGCGATTCGCTCAGCCGCTGACTTCGGGGCCGTGGCGGAAATATTTGAACACCTTGAGGTGATTCCCACACCGGAGGCCTATGCCGCCTTTGGCCGAAGGATTGGCGCGCGGGGGATTGCGGTAGCCAATGGAGGCGTGGGCGCTTCACCCATGCACGGAATCTTCCACGATCTGGTTTCTCAGGAGGAGTTCTTCTATCTCTACGCCGATGAGCGCGAAGCCCTCTCCCGTCTGGCGCAGCGGATGGAGCCGTTCATCGGGCGAATACTTGAGCTGGCGCTGGGTTGTCAGGCCGAGGTTGTTTACTGGGGCGCGAACTACGACCAGAACCTGACCTGGCCCGCGTTTTTCGCCGCCGAAATCACACCGTGGCTGCAACGCGCGTCCGACCGCGCCCATGCGGCAGGAAAATTCCTGCTGACGCATACCGACGGCGAGAATCAGAAACTGCTGCCGCTCTATCCTTCCTGTCGTTTTGACGTGGCGGAGTCGGTCTGCACGCAGCCGATGACCAGTTCCACGCTCCAGGAAGTGCGGCAAGGGATGGGACCGCGGATCACGGTGTGGGGCGGGATTCCCTCCGTGGCCCTGCTGCAGGATCAAATGACCGACCGAGTCTTTGAGAAATATCTGGACGAGGTGTTTGCCAACCTCGGCACCGGTGAGCGCCTGATTCTCGGTGTCTCCGATAATGTGCCCCCCGACGCCGATCTAAAACGTCTCGACCGGATTAAGGAGCGCATCGAGGCCTTTGGCCCGGTGCGCCCGGCAGCGGCCGAATCTTCAGGCCGGCCCGCATAACCAGACACCTTACACCAAGGCCGCCAACCAGGCGAAAGTGCCAGTTGACTTGGCCTCCTGCGGCTTCGCGCTCTTGGCGATCTTCGTGTAATAGCAACATCTGGTAATCATCGGACTATGGCGCCGCAGCGCCGGTAGGGACGATTCTCCGAATGGCCCTCGGACCACACGGTGTGCGGGCCCTCTGACCGGAAAAGATCAACCATCATGTGACGCTGCTACAAATGCCGACCTTCGTATCATACCAGCGCCCGGTAGCTTCTCGACTCTTGTCATTGCGAGAGCCCGACCAAGCCCAAGGCGGCTTGCGTGGAACGGGCCATGAACTTTCCCGCTTGGCATGGCGAGGACGCGAAGCGACGCGGCCATCTTTCTGAAATTCCCGCTGGATTGCTACGCCCGGCGGCCCGGGCTCGCAATGACAAACGGCCTGAGTTCATTAGCAGGTGCGCGAAGCGCGTCGTGGCAATCCATCACCAAGTTTGAGTAGCCGTTTCGATTGTAACGGCCAAAGTGGCACGTAGCCAGCTGAACTTATCTTTCATGAAATCGAAATCCGGGCCGGATGTCACGAACCGCGCCTTTCCCTTGATCAGGTAACCGGCACCCGTTCCATGCAGGCCCTCAACCTTGCTGCTCCCCAACGTAATCAAAACATTCGGATCGTGGTTAATGTTGGCCTCCGTCTTGTGCATATAACCGGCAGGGATAAACAGCCGTCCATCTTGCGATATTTTGAGATAGCTATGCCAAGTGTTGACCACGTGTGGTCCATCAGGCCCCAGTGTGGCAATAGCAACCACTCCGTCCTTCTTCATGATTTCCTGTAGCGTGTCCGGGATCATCGTGTCTTCCTTTTTTTGTTTGTGGAGTGAATGTGGCCTCACAAGAAACTTCACGCTGAGGCGGGTGTTGGCACAAGCTGAAAGCCGAGATCTTTAGCCTCAGCTTTTAGGCGGGCGAGAGTGCGGGTGCGATGGAGTTCGCCGCTGGCCTCGTGGAGCTCTGGGCGATAGGTTTTCTCGCATCTCGCCTATGACCCTTCCCTCTTCACTCTTCCTTTTCACCCTTCGCTCTTCGTCACGGCATCAAATAAATCTCGACGAGTGCTTCGCCGGTCGTGCCACCCACGCCGGAAACCTGCACGGTGTAAGATTTGCCGGCCTGTAGCGTGACCACGATGTCGGCGTCCTTGCTGGCATCGAGCAGGTGGAAGGCACCGACGGTGTCAAAGGTCGGAGTCAGCGAGGATGACCAGTTGTCGTTGCTGGCTATCGCCTTGCCACCATCGTAAACGGCAAGCTGCGGATCGGCCAGCGCGCCGGTGACACCGTAGTTGGCGAGCGTCGGGCCAATGGCGCGGATAAGCAACTGCTTGGTGCCGGTGCCCGAAACGACGAGCCCGGCGATGAGGATATAATCGCCCGTGCCGACTTGGAAGCGCGCAGAGAGGTTGACCAGCTTCCGGCCGTCATTCGGGCCGGCGTCGTAGACTTCGACCAAAATGGCGCCTGGACCCGTGGCGGTGGCCCTCTCGGTGTGCGGGCCGTTGATCGACTGCTGGAGCGCGGCGTCCTTGCTGGCCGTGTCGAAGGCAAACTCGCCGAGGGCTGCGAAGGTGGTGGCGAGTGAGCCGCCATGGTCTTTTGTTTTGAGATCTGCTCCTGGGGACGCGACACCCTCGTCGCGGCTCCAGTTCGAGCCAAAACAAAAGACCACAGCAGATCCGCTTCCGGCTCCGTGCGGAACGGGAAGCCGTTCCGCTGTGAGATATGCGGGTAGCTGCGTTTGAAGGCCAGCGGCCAAAAACGTGGCTGGCTGCCACGCTGTCGCTGCGCTCCGGTGCGGCTACGCGGGCAAGTGGCTCCGCGCTACACCCGAATCCCTCCTCAGTTTGCTTTGCGAGGGCCGATAGTGTTGCCCGGCGCCGCATTGGCCGCCAGTCGGTCGATCAGCACGGCGATGTAGGAGGTAAACCCGTGGTTGCAGCTCACCGTGTCCTGAAACAGTTCCCACAGCGTGCCCGTGGCCTTCGCCATCGGCAGATAGCTGCGGAGCAGTTCGCGTCGCGCCGCCGCCAGCTCGCCGTTCGCAAGCAGCAGGTCGAGGCGCATGATTTTGCCGACAAAAACATTGGCGGGGTAAAGCGCGCCGTAGTCGGCCCGCACCAGGCGCCGCCACAGCTCCACCTCGTGTTGCGGCGATGCCAGGCCGAAGTAGAACGCGTAGTATTGGCAGACCTCGCTGGCGTGGTCGCTCACCGTCAGCTTGCCTTCCTTGTCGCGCACAGCGTTGTCCACGAAGCGTCCGTCGCGCCAGGCCAGCGCGCGAATCGTCTCTTCGAGTTTTTTCGCTTTGGTTGCGAGGCGCGGCTCGCCCAGCAGCCGCGACGCCGAGCGTAGTGTGTTCGCGTAGAGCATGTTCGTCGGAAAATTCACGTCCTGCACAAACTCGTTGGCCTTCGACCACTCGACAAAGACCCAGCTCTCAAGCTTTTCGAGGAGACCGAGCTCGTTTTCGAAGCGGCGGAAATACGCCAGCAGCCCGCGCACGCGGCGGGCGATCAGCGGCCGCCACTCCTTAGGGACGCGGCGCTCGCGCACCGCCTCGTCAAGCTGCACGACGAGGAACATCGCCCAGTTCGGGATGAACTGTTTTTGCAGCGCCTCCGCCGGGTAGCACATCGGCACCATACCCTTGGGTAGATCGGCGAATTTCGCCGGCCGCAGGTAGTTCTCCAGAAACGCGCGCTCGATGGGATTGTCGCCGCAGAGGTGCCACTCGGCGCGCGCCGTGAACAAACTGTCGCACAGCCAGCCGGCCCGCTCGCGCGCGGGGCAATCCATGAAGATATCCAGCGCATTCTGCCGGAAAGACGACAGCGCGGCACGCCGCACGCGCACCGCACCCGACTCCAAGCCGGCCGGCGCCTCGCGCAGCGGCAGCGAATTGATGTAATGCCGCACACGAAGATCAGACGCCTCGGCCGCGCCGCTCCACACCAGCACCTGCAGATAGCGGAACGTGTAGGGCTCGAACGCCTCAAAATCGATCTCCGCCCCCGGCGCCAGGTCGAGCCAGAGCGCATTCACGCAGCCGGAGCGGTTGAACTTCACCTGCCCGTTCACGAGGATTTCGTCGAACACGAGCAGCAGGCGCGACGCCTGCCGCGCCTTGACGCGCAAGGCCGGGAAGCCCGTGTTGTCGGTCCCGAAATCAGCGCGCAGCCATTGGCGGGCTTTGAGCAAGATCGGCGTGCCGGCGAGCAGTCGCTCCGCGCCGGTGGTCTTGAAACGTGTCCCGGCGAGCGTTCTGAACAGCGGCCACACCACCTTGTCGAGCGGATAGCCGGCCGAAGTCTTCGGCACCTCGAACAGATGGCCCCACTTGGGCGCGAGTTTTACCAGCTTCGCGTCGAACGCCGAGGTGCCCCGCACCGCTGCCGCCCGCGGCTTCAGCTCAGAGAGATCGGGATAAGCGACGCCGCGCTCTAACCATGCGCGCTTGTGCGTGACGCGCGCCAGCGCCAAAGGATGCGACGGAGTATAACCCGGCTCCCTCCACGGGAAACTTGCCGCGCCGACGTGGTAAGCCTCCACGAACGCCCGCTGGTAACTGTAGCGCTCGACCTCCTGCACGCGCTCGCGCCGGTGCTCCGCCACAAAACCGCCACCCTGAACCGCCGTCCACGCCATGATCTTATTGCCTGCGACCAGTTCGGCGCACAGGAACGCCGGCTCGTGGGTCGAACAAAACGTCGGCACACCGTAGCCCATCACTTCGATGATCAATTCCAAGCGACCCGAGTCGTCTGCCAGCACCGGCCATTCGTCCACACGCGCAAAACCGTGCGCGGTGCGCGCCGGCCCGCGACCGGCGAAGGTCCCGTTGACCCATACGCGATAAGCCTGCGCCGCGGCGAGCCGCAGCGTGCCGTCGGCATCTGGCGCGAGTTGAAACTTGGCGTGAAAACTCAGCCAACAATTCATCTGGCCCGCCAACTCGGAGGACCAGACGGAAACGGCACGGCGAAACGGGCGAAAGGCAGTCTTCATTGGTGTTAGAAAAACCGGCGATCCTGCGGGTGCGAGCCTAACCCCCATATTTCACATTTTTGTCTGTCATTGCGAGCCCGAGGAACAAGGGCGTAGCGGTCCAACTAGCTGGATTGCTTCGTCGCTGCGCTCCTCGCAATGACAAGCATGACGTGAGAGTGATCGAAGGGGTTTCGGTTGCACGTCAGAGTGTGAAAAGTCCGGGATAATCTGCACCCGGGCATGGCTCACACTGCGTTGCGGCGGATCGTCTCGGCATACCACGCCGCCGACTGCTTGGGAGTGCGCACTCCGGTCGCGAAATCCACATGATGCATGCCGAAGCGTTTGCTGTAGCCGTATGCCCACTCGAAATTGTCCATGAGTGACCACACGAAATAGCCGCGCATGTCCACGCCATCCTCGGCGATGGCCGCGTGGCAGGCCGACAGATAGTCGCGAATGAAATCGCTGCGGCGGGTGTCGTTGACCGCGACGCGCACATCGTCCTCACCGGGCAGCGCGCAGCCGTTTTCGGTGATGTAGATCGGCGGGTGGCCGTAGCGCCGGTCAATCCAACCCAGCATTTTCCTGCAACTCCACGGGACGATGTTCCAGCCCATGTCGGTCTTCATCCACGCCAGATCATCCGATAGTTCGACGCGCTGGTCCTCCGCCATGCCGCCGTTGCCCGTGGGTGCCAGTTGGGCCATCGCCCGACCTGCGGCAGGCTCGGCGGCATACATGCCGCCGTAGAAATTAAGACCGAAAAAATCGCTCGAACCTTGGACGAGCGCGCGATCCGCGTCGCTGAACTGCGGCAGCCGCCCGCCGACCGCCGCGCGCATGGAGTCCGGATAGTCCCCGCGGTAGATGGGGTCGGCAAACCAGCCGAGGAAAAACTCCAGCCCGCGCTCAGCCGCCGCCCGGTCCGCTGCGGAGGTCGTCCGTGCCTCGCGCCAGTCGCAGTTGTTGGTGATGCCGATGACGCCCTGTTGCCGCGCCTGATACTTCCGGCGATAAATCTCGACGGCGCGGCCGTGGGCGCGGAGCAGGTTGTGCGCGACGGCATACGGCTCCGTCTGGCTAGTGCGCCCGGGAGCGAAATAACCGATGCCATGTCCGAGGACGGCGCTGCACCAAGGCTCGTTGAACGTTATCCAGTGTTTGACGCGGTCGCCAAAGCGCTCAAAGCACAGTTCGGCGTAGCGCGCGAAGTGGTCTGCGATGTCGGGGTTGAGCAGGCCGTCTAGTTCCATTTGCAGTGCGAGCGGCAGGTCCCAGTGAAAGAGCGTCACCCATGGCGTGATGCCGTGGGCGAGCAGGGAGTCGATCAGCCGGTTATAGAACGCCGCGCCCGCCTCGTTGATGGCGCCCCGCCCCTGAGGCAGCAGGCGGCCCCACGCGATCGAGAAGCGGTAGGCCTTGAGCCCCATCGCCTGCATGAGCGCCACATCCTCCTCGACGCGGTGGTAGTGGTCGCAGGCGACGTCGGCCGTCTGGTTCTGGTGCGTTTTCCCGGGCGTGTGGGCAAATGCGTCCCAGATGCTCGGCCCGCGGCCATCAGTCTGCCAGGCGCCCTCGATTTGATAGGCCGCGGTGGCGGCGCCCCAGACAAAGTCTTTCGGAAACGATTTCATCGCCTCCGTTGTTGCCTCACTCACGCTCCTGGGCAACCCCTGTGTTCCCGATTTCGTTGCGAAAATAAAACTTGGCTGCTGGAACATTTGCCTTGCATGGGCGACGGTATGGGCAGCAGCTAGGGATTGTCCGGTCAGTGTTCAGATGCACGGTTTGGATCGTGATTTGAGTCAGACAGCAGGACAGTGAATTGCGGCGTCAGTGACTTCTGCAGCAGCAAGGTCAGGGACCTTCAGAACAGCAGTTCAGGTTAGTAGCCACAGAGGAGAAATCTCCGTCAGCCCGACCGTCGCCCGATGGCGCGCACGGTCGCCAAGGGAAATGATCAACCTCACTAGTCAGTTCAACCACCAGGAGGAACTACCATGAAACTCTCAATGCTACTGGTTCAGCGCGAGACTCTGCTTCGACAAACACGCCTGGCCAACCTCGCGTTCGCCTACGGAAAGCTGCTCGAATTCACCGCCCGTATCGCCCGCGCGCGGCTCACCGGCACCGTCAGCCTGAAGGGGGCTGCCCCCGACGCCGGACGCTACTGGGCCTCGCTCACGGCGCTGGAGGGCAACCAGTCGGTTATCGAGGAGCACTTCACCGACGAGGACATTATGAACCTCGCCGACGTCATCGCGTTCACGACGGGTGCAGACGACCTCGATCTGACCTTCCGAATCGAGGAACTGGCGGAGAAATTCCTCGCGCCCCTCCGGGGCGATCTGGAAAGGGCCGGTGTCACTATCGACAGCGGCGCCCAAACTGTCACGGAGCCCAACGAGTCGTAGTCACCCACCCGACACGTGTCGGCCGTTACGCCGAAGTGAGATGCCAGTGCTTGCACAGCGGGCAGAGGTAGGCCGACCGACGTCGCTCGACGCCCGCGAGCAGCGCGGCGTCCATGGCGTCGCCTTGTGTGCGATACCGGCGCTTGCGTTCGCACTGGCGCCGCCGTTCTTCCTGCGTTGGTTTCTTCATGAAGTGTTACGCCGCATCTAATCTGACGGTTCCGGCGCGGTTTGTCACTCATCCGGTCACATTGCTCTCGCCGATCGGCCTAGGAACGACAGCCTGCCCTTCCGTTACTACCACCCACGAAGGACGCCACCTGAAATGAGTGCCCCACCGCCCCGCCCTAGCAGCGATCCCGCACCTACGGCGACCCCAGACAAGCTCAAGACTTGGCGCGTCGGCACGCTCACCTATACGAAGGGAGAACTAGCCGTGTTGTTCTCTTGGCTGCTCTGGGGCGACTTCGCGTGGGCGATCCGCGACCGCTCGGTCACGACGGTGCTGCAGCTCATGTTGAGGAAATTCGAGGTCACGGACACCGTCGCCGGCCTCCTCGTCGGCACGTTGCCCGCCAGCATCGGATTGATCTTGGGACCGATCGTGAGCTACCAGTCCGACAGGCACCGCGGGCCCCGTGGACGCCGCATCCCCTATCTGTTTTTCTCCGCGCCGCTCGCCGCCATCTCGATCGTCGGGCTCGGCCTGAGCCCGGTTATTGGTCAGATACTGCACCATGCGCTCGGAGCACACTCGCCGGGTTATTTCCCTTCGGTGGTGCTCGTGCTGGCGCTGTGGTGGGCCGTGTTCGATTTCGCGACCACGATCACCAACGCCGTGTTCGTCGCGCTCATCAATGACGTCGTGCCTGCTGCGGTGATCGGGCGATTCTACGGCCTGTTTCGGGCCGTGAGCCTGCTGGTCGGCATCGGCTTCAACTACTGGCTACTGGGCAAAGCCGAAGCGCACTACCTGTGGATCTTCATCGCCGTGGGCGCGATCTACGGCCTCGGCGTCGTGTCGATGTGCCTGAAAGTGCGAGAGGGCGACTATCCGCCGCCACCGCCCGCGCACGGGAAAAACGGCACGGCCGCCTTTTTCCGCGCGGCGAAAATCTACTTCAAGGAGTGTTTCACGCATCCTTACTATTTGTGGTTTTTCGCGGCTTTTAATCTCGCTATGCTCGCCTCCACGCCAGTGAACCTGTTCAGCGTGTTCTTCGCGAAAAGCCTGAACATGAGCATGGACACCTACGGTGGCTACATTGCTGCCATGTATGTCATTTCGCTGACTCTGACCTGGGTGCTTGGCTCGCTGGCTGACCGCTTTCATCCGCTGCGCGTGGGCATGGTTTCAATCGGCCTTTACTGCCTCGCCACGCTCTGCGGCGGATTTTTCGCCACCACGCCGGCCACATTTGGCCTGGCCCTGCTGGCGCACGGGGTGCTCGGCGGCGCCTATTTCACCGGTGCCGCGGCTCTCGGGCAGCGATTGCTTCCGCACGCGACATTCGCGCAGTTCATGTCGGCCAGCGGCATCGTCGGCGGCGTGCTCAACATCATCACACCGTGGATCGTCGGGCGAGCCCTAGATCTCTCGCACCACAACTACCGCCTAACCTATTTCTTCAGCAGCGGCGTGGCCTTCGTCGCGCTGGGCTGCCTCGCCATGGTGCACCGGCACTGGCGGCGGCTCGGCGGCGATACAAATTACACGCCACCGTGACCATAATGCTCGTGCGTCCGGAAAATTTCACACGGCACCGGGCTTTCGGAAGCGCAGCACCATCCAACTCCCCAGCCAGAATGGCGCGGCAGGCAGCATGCCCAACCCGCGCTCCAGGGCATTCCATGTCGCAAGCATAAGCCGTGCGACGGGCGGAGGATTTTCCTCCTGTGCGCTGAAAGTGGCCAGCCGGTAGACCACGCCGCGCACACCATGGCGGCCTGCAGGCTCAAATCCCGCTCCGCCAAAAACCCGCGCCACCTCGGGCGCACCGAGCCAGCGCTCGTTGTCACTGCGGCCAGCCGTCGAGCAAAGCGGCGATGCCGGATTCCGCAGCAGCCACATCATCCAGTTGTGGCCGTTTGGGTCGGCCGAGGCGCAGATACCGCCGGGCTTCAGGCAGCGATGGCACTCGCGGGCCACCATGCCGAAGTCAGGAAAATGGTGCAGCACCGAGCCGAGCAGGATGCCGTCGACGCAGTTGTCCGCAAACGGCAGGCGGGCCGCGTCCGCCTCAATCCAGACTACACCACTGCCCTCGTAGTTGTGTTTTCCGGCGAGCAGCAAGTCCCGCGACAGGTCGCACACGATCACGAGGCGCCGGCCGTTCCGCGCCAACTCGCAGCCAAACGCGCCGCTGCCGCCGCCCACGTCGAGGATCACACCCTCGTCCGGCAGCGCCGCCGCACGCAGCAGCCGGCGGTAGCCCGCCGGATGAAAAGCCGCATACGGCTGCTGGAAGCGCCGGTAATGGCTGCTCTCCGCTGCGTGAATTTGCTTCACGTCTTCCATCGGGTGAACAGCCATACGCGCAGGATGCCGACTGGCACCGTGATCAGGTCGCGCGCAAACCGGATCTTGGACTCGCCCGCGCGCCGGCTGGCATAGTCGATTGGGATTTCGACGATGCGCTCGCCTCGGCGGGCGCCCTTGAGCGCCATCTCCGCCTCATAGCCGAAGCCGGAATCGGTCAGGCCAAGCCGCTGCGCGAAATCGGTGTCCCATGATTTGAAACCGGCGAACACATCGGTCAGGCGCTGCCCGCAGATCAGTGAGACCAGGCCGGAGGCAACGAAACTCGCCGCGCGCTTTGAAAACGTGATGCTGCCCGGCTCGCGGGTAGCCCCGGCACAGTAGCGGCTGGAAAACACCAGACGCGCACGTCCGTCAAGCAGCGGTGCAACCAGTGCGGGCATTTTTTCCGGCGGGAACTGGCAGTCGGCGTCGAGCTGCAGTGAAAAGGGTGTTTCTGCGAAATCGATGCCGCGGGCGATGGCAAAGCCTTTGCCGTGGTTCACCTTGTAGCTGTGCAGCCGGAGCCACGGCGCGGCGAGCCCGTGCACAACCCGTGCGGTGCCGTCGCACGAGCCGTCGTCAATCACGAGGATGCAAGCTTCAGGCCAGACGGTGTGGGCGCGGGCGATGGTCGCCGCGATCACGACCTCCTCGTTGTAGGCCGCGATGATGATCGTGAATCCACGGCCGGTCCGGGAATCGGCCGCGTCGGGCGGTCTGGAATGCGTTGGTATTTCGCCATTCATGGGGGTGTGTCAGTGGTTGGCGGTGACTTCGAGTGCGATGGCTTCGTTCGAAACCAACCGCGGAATGCCGCGGACAATCGGATAGAGCCGCACCCCGTCGGTCCGCAACAAGCCGGCATCCAGCGGCTCGATCATCAGTCCACCACCTACGATGCGCAGCGTGCCGGCAGCCGCCAGGCGATTAAGCGTGTCGAGCAGTTCGCCCGGGGCCAGCGTCAGCAGCGCTCCATTCGCGGGGCAGCGCAGCAGCGGCAAGATGGAGGGATCGAGCAGGACGGCGGCGGGCATGTTAATGGGAATAGGTTGCGTGCACGGCGGGGATGGAAGAGTGAGCTGCGAGACGATAGCATCGCACACCACGCTGGCTTACGTCGAGTGGGTCGCCGCCGAGAGAGCCAACCAATGTATAGTTCGCCAGGACCCAGCTCAGCAACAACTCCCCGTGTCCAGGGCTTTCCCCGTAGCGCTCGACGCCATATTCGCGCAGGTCGCGGCTGACCACCAAGACCCAAGCGGGGGGTGCTTGAGCAAGCGCCTTGACCAACTCCGCCTCGCGGCCACCCGACAGCGCTCCTGCAAAAAAATGCGTTGTAGCAAGCGGCGTGAACCGGCGAGCAAGATAATTGACCATAATCCCCTCGGGCAGCACGAGCAGTTTCTCATCCGGTGCGACCGAACGCTCGGCAAAGTCCGCCGCTACCCGTGTAAGTTCGCCCATTCCCTCCCGGTTGGCAGGATAATGAATCATACGGTCGGTGCCGCGGCCAACCGCGAGAGTGCGGAGACTGAGAGTGTCTGCAGAGCGAAACACCAATCTCGCCGCTAAAGCTGATACTAACGCCAAGGCCGAAACCATGGCGATGCGGCGACCTTGCCGGCTGCTGACGACCCGCGGCCAGTCGCCCACAAGGCTGGCGGTCACGACCATGCCAGCCACCGCTGCCTGATAGAAACCATAGTGATAAACCCGCCCAAACAACAGCATACGCAGCATCATCAACACTCCCACTGCAGCGAGGAGCAGGCGCGCTTCCGCTGTCGCATACGTCGCGCCGCGGCGGCGTGATTTCTCCCAATTCCAGCCGGCGATGCCCGCAACGGCGAGCGCCAGTCCAAGCAGTGCGAATCCCGGTTCGCTCGCGCCCGCCAGCCAACCTACCTCTGCGGCGGCACCGATCATGGTCGCCGCCGCCGCCCAGCCCAGCCACCGCCAACCTTCCACCAATTCCAGTTCCCGGCCCGCAAGCCACGAGCCAGCCAATATCACCGCTACCAGCAGCGCCGCCAGGGCGGTCGCAAAAGCATGCTGCCCGAGATGTTTCAGGGGCTCGTCGAATCCGGAGAATGTAAGCTGCACCTTTTCTGCAACGAAGCGCGAGTGCTGCAGCGCGTTGAAAACCGCCTGCCCAGCCGTTCTGAATGCATCCATCCACGGCATGTGACCCGCGAATAGCAGGGTAAAAGCCAGCACTGGCATCACCGAAGCAGACAAATAGGCGACCACCGTGCACAAGCCCAGTCCGCGCCCATCGCGCCAGTTCAGGACCGACGTCAGCGCCGTCAATGCGCAAGCCGCCACCAAACACTCCACTTTGAGCACCGCCGTTACTCCTACCAGCAGCCCCGCGCTCGCCGCCAACGCCACCGATCCGGTTTGACGCCAGCGCCCCAGCACGAGCACAAGCCCAAGACAGGCCAAGAGCCCATGGACCGCCTCGTGCGAGTAGGGTGTGGCATAGTTGTAGTTGCCCACGCTCGTCAGCTGGAGAAACGAGAACACCGAGATAAAAAACGCACAGCCGCTCCACGCGCTCAACCGACCCCAGCCCCTTTTAAGTGCCACGTAGGCCGACACCACAAGCCCCGCGTAAACGATCAGGTTAAACGCCACCAACTTCATGATCCCCGGGCCGGCGAGCGCGAAGACGGCGGCATTCACATAAGGGCAGTTTGAATATCATTACCTATTGACTATTAATTAGATGTAATGAAAGATGCTCGTGAACCACATGAGCCTATATCAACCCAGTTTCTTCGATGAATCCGAGCGCCTGACGGCGCTCTCGCAACTGCGTGATCCGCTG
>CAIRCN010000073.1 GCA_903877135.1 uncultured Opitutia bacterium | reverse complement strand
TCGGGGCGTAGCTTAGCCTGGTAGAGCGCTACGTTCGGGACGTAGAGGTCGTCAGTTCGAATCTGACCGCCCCGACCATCTTCAAGTCTGCTCGGCTGCCAGTAGCTTTCCCTGAACTTATACGGTCCGTAGACTGACATTTGCCGATCCGTGACGGCGTTTGAAATCGGGCTTGGTTCGCTTCTGACAGAAGCTACGCTGCGGGCATGTCTGCCACCGCCAACCTTTTTGCCTCCTCCAAGCCTGTCATCGCGATGATTCACATAGGCGCGTTGCCCGGCACGCCCGCGGGCGGACGGCCGCTACGCGAGATTGAGGCGCAGGCCCTGCGGGAGGCGAAAATCTACCGCGAAGCGGGCGTGCACGGACTGATGCTCGAAAACATGCACGACACGCCCTACCTACGCGGTCGCGTCGGCCCGGAAATAGTTGCCACGATGGCGGTGGTGGCCCGCGCAGTGAAGGTGGCCACCGCCCTGCCCTGCGGCGTGCAGGTGCTGGCCGCAGCGAATCAGGAGGCGCTCGCGGTAGCGCTGGCGGCGGGGCTCGATTTCATCCGAGCCGAGGGTTTTGCTTTCGCCCATGTCGCGGATGAGGGTTTCATCCAGTCCTCGGCAGCCGAGTTGCTGCGCTACCGGCGCGTCATCGGCGCGGAGCAGGTGCAGGTGTGGGCCGATGTGAAAAAGAAGCACAGCTCGCACGCCATCACGGCCGATGTCAGTATTGGCGCGACGGCACATGCGGTAGAATTCATGCGCGGCGACGCAGTAATTGTCACGGGCGCGGTGACGGGCGACGCACCGAAACCCAAGGATGTCCGCGCGGTGAAACAAGCGACGCGGCTGCCCGTTTATCTGGGTTCGGGAGTGACGGCGGCCAATGTCGGCGGATTCCTCGTTGAGGCCGACGGGTTCATCGTTGGCTCAGAATTCAAGACCGGCGGGCACTGGGCTGGCGCTGTCGACGCCAAGCGCGTGAAACGCTTCATGGCGGCGGCCACCGCAACATAGTCCGGTTCGCCAGCACATCACTCTCAGTCACAGGTCCTTAACTCGCTTGTGGAGAACAGCCTTGGTCAAGCCGAGCACCTTGGCCGCTTTCGCCACATCACCGTTTTCAGCCGCCAACACCCGTGCGATCATCTCACGCTCGATGCGGGGCAAAATGGGCTCGTCTCCGATGCACAAACTGGCGTGCAGAAAATCCAGCGCCCGTTCGACACTGAGTGCAGGCGCACCGGAAGCCACGCTTTCTGCCACGACCTTCGCGTTCGCCAGCGCGGCGCTTTCCGCGATGGTCGTAAGGGTCGAGTCCAGTGTCGAATTGCCGCGCGAAACACTCGCCACGCTGGCTTCGGTGCCGGTCGCGACACGGATCTCTGCCGGCAAATCCTTCACGAGGATGGCGTCGCCCTGGGCGATGACAGCGCTGCGGTAGATGACGTTTTCGAGCTCGCGCACGTTGCCCTGCCAGCGATGGGCCACGAGTGCCGCCAAGGCTTCGGGCGAGACTTTGCTGACGCGCGCCTTCTTCTGTTTCACAAGATTCTGTAGACAGAAATCGACGATCTGCGGGATGTCGTCGCCCCGCTCGCGCAGCGGGGGCATCTTGATGCGCACGACATTCAGCCGGTAATAGAGATCTTCGCGGAACGTCTTCGCCCGCACCATGGCCTCGAGATCCTTGTTGGTCGCGGCGATGACACGCACGTCGACGCGGATCGTCTCGGTGCCGCCCACGCGCTGGATCTCGCCTGTCTGGAGGACGCGAAGAATCTTTGTCTGCGTGGCCAGCGCCATGTCGCCGATCTCGTCGAGGAAGATCGTGCCCCCGTCGCACAGCTCGAACTTGCCAAGCCGTTGGCCGGTCGCACCGGTGAACGACCCGCGTTCATGGCCGAAGAGTTCGCTCTCGATGAGATTATCCGGAATGGCCGCGCAGTTGACGGCGACGAAGGGTTTGCAGGTGCGGTGGCTGTGCTTCCAGATCGAGCGGGCGACGAGTTCCTTGCCGGTGCCACTCTCGCCGGTGATCATCACCGTGACATCGCTGGCCGTGACCTGCCCGATGACCTTGAACACCTCCTGCATGACGGGCGAGCTGCCGACAATACCTTCCTTGTAGTCCTCGGTGTTGATGCTCGGCTTGTAGTCGCTGACGGCGTGGAGGTCTGCACGCGTCTTGAGTGCGGACGCGACCAGCGAGAGCACTTTTGGCGGATCGAAGGGCTTCATGACGTAGTCGAACGCGCCGTATTTCATCGCCTCGATGGCGGTTTGCGCGGTGCCAAACGCCGTCATAAGGATCACCAGCTGCCGGGCCTGTGCCGACCGTATGAGTTGCAACGCCTCGATCCCGCCCATGCCACCCATGCGGACGTCGAGGAAAACCAAGTCGGGTGGCGGCCCTTTCTTTACGAGCGCCATGCCCTGTTCGCCACTGGCCGCCTCAGTCACGCGATAGCCGTGCGTCGACAGCACCCTTGACAGCGAGTAGCGGATCTCGGCGTCGTCGTCGATGACGAGGATAGTGGCAGGTATTGAGATTTCAGGCATAGAACAAGGGTGGCGCCGGCAGGCCGGCAAATGAACACTGGCGCTTTCCCAAAGCTCGTTTTGATTACTTCCTATGCTCAGCTGGTCAATCAACTTGTTCCGCATCCGCGGCATTCAACTCGCCCTTCACGGCAGTTTCCTGCTGCTGCTCGGCTATGCGGCCTGGGAAGGTTGGCAGGAGGAGGGTCGCTCCGGGCTGGTTTGGAGCGTGGCGACGCTGGTGGCGTTTTTCGCCTGCGTGGTGCTGCACGAATTGGGGCACTCGTTCATGGCCCTGCGCTACGGCATCGGCGTGCGCCGCATTCTGCTCATGCCGATCGGCGGCATGGCGGAGTTTGACAGCATTCCGCGGCAACCGTCGCGCGAATTCCTGATGACGCTGGCCGGCCCGTCGGTGAACTTTGCGCTCGCAGCGGCGCTGTGGTTTGTCGTGCGCACTCTGGGCGATGAGGTGCCGTTCTACTCACTGGAGGGTCTGGTCTATCAACTCTTCGTCGCCAACCTGGTCATGGGCTGTTTCAACCTGCTGCCGGCTTTCCCGATGGACGGCGGACGGATTCTCCGGGCCTTGATCGCGACACGGCTGCCCTACCTGCGCGCAACCTTCTGGGCGGCCCGGGTAGGGAAAGTGATCGCTTTTCTTGGCATTCTCGTGGCACTCGCCGCGCCTGAACTGCATGTCGCTAACCACCGGCTGTGGCTTCTTGCGGTGCTCTTCGGGTTTATTTCCATAGCGGGCGAGTCGGAATACCGCGCCACCGTGCGACGCGAGATTGAGGATGCGCACTGGCGCGAAACGCTGGCCCGGATTTACAGCAGGGCACCGCAGGAGGAGCCTCCACTGCTGCCGCATGTGAATCCCTGACCGCGGATTCGCTCCGTAAGCAGGGAAGCAATAGTCTTGTCCCTCGCGTCCGCCTGGCTAATCCGGAATCAGATATGGCGACATTTCAGGAATTATTCTGCGAGAAAAACTCCTGCTCCAAGGAGGAATTTGGGCGGCGGGTATTAAAACTCAGTCTTTACCCGCACGCTGCCCTGATCGCGCCGGCGCTTCGGCTCTTGTCTGGCGAGTTTTTTGCCCCCGACCTGGAACTTGTCGCGTCTGCGGGCCGGGCGGTGGACATGAAGTCGGTCCGCGAGAGCGTGCGCGATTTTTACTGGGCCGCTAGCAAGCGCGGCTGGCTGCACCGCATTTGCTACCTCCGGGTTTCAGGCCAGCGGCTGAAAAACCTCGCACGCCACTATCTGCCAGAGGGCAAGACGGTTCCGCCGTTCGCGGACGCCTAGCGGGCCACCGGCCAAAAAACCGCCGTCCGACTGGGACGGCGGTGCCAAAGTGGTGGACCCTAGCGGGTTCGAACCGCTGACCTCCTCAATGCCATTGAGGCGCTCTACCAACTGAGCTAAGAGCCCATTTTTCGCAAACGAGAGGCGAGGAACATCAAAGTTCCGCATCTGAACGCAAGGACTTTTTCAGTTCTCGTCTTCCTCTCTCATCCGGAACGGGATGCTGAGCATCTCGCTCTTGCCATCGGGGCGCGGACCGACGGAGCGCACTCGCGCGATCGCCTCCAGCACCGCCTGGTCAAACTCCTTGCTGCCCGAGGAACGCTTGATGTGTGCGCCAGACAGTGTGCCATCGGCGCCGATGCGGACTTCCGCCACTGCCACGAGGGTGTCGCTCAGCCCCGGCGGCTTCTCTAGCGCCTCCTTCAGCCGCTGCTTGAGCATGGAAAAATAGGCGTCGAGCAGGTCGCCCTCCTCGCGCTCCAGCGCCTTGCCCCCAGCGCCGCCGGTCTTGTTCGCCGTCGAACCACCGATGACGCCGCTGCGTATGCCCTCGGTATCGACGTGGGAGACCCGGTTCACGGAAGTGGTTCCCTTGCTCTTGTTCATACGGTCAAACTCCTCCTTGGTCAGCCGCTTCTGCTCCGCCTCGCGTTCCTTTTTCGCCTGGGCCAGCGCTTTCTTCTCAGCACGCACAATCTTGTTTTTAAGCTGCCGGGAAATATTCGGAATCACAGGCTCCTCCTTCTTGGGGGCTGCGACGGGAATCGTTTTTTCGGGCGGCGCCTTCGTGATGACGGGCTCGGGCGCAGGAGCGACAGGCGAGGCCTCCGTTTTGACCGGCTCGGGCAGCGCCGCCGGCGGCTCGGGGATGGCGATCTTGATGCCGCCAGGCGTGCCGAGGGCGGGCGCCACCATCGCCGCATAATTGTCTCCCACGCCCGACACCAATTCAAAAATCTTCGGCGGTTCATTCGCCTGCTCATGCCACGCGTAGGTGAAAAACAGCACCAGCGCCACGACGCCGCCGTGCAACAGCATCGAGAGGAAAAACGCGCTGGAAGTATTGGGCCGCATGACAGGGGGCAGACTATTCGACTTCCTGGGTGTCGAAGGTGATCTTGGTCAGGTTGTGCCGCTTGATCTCGTCCATCAACATGACGACTTTCTGCCATTGCAGCGAATAGTCGGCGCGAATACGGATGACGGGTTGCTTCGGCCGTCGCGCCAACTCGGCCAGCAACGGTCGCAGCTCGGCAAATTCGACGCGCTTGGAGCCGAAGAAAAAGAAGCCCTTCCGGTCGATGCTGACCGACTGGAAGGTCAGACTCGAATCCGCCTTGTCCTGGGGGCGCTTCGACTCGGTGGGCAGATTCACCTGGATGGACTGCTCGTGCTGGATGAGCGGCGTCGCGATCATGAAAATAATCAGGAGCATGAACCCGAGGTCGATCAGGTTCGTGACGTTGAGATCGGCAATGGGATGTGCGGTGCGCAGCCGGCGGAAATTTCGTGCCATGGGTCGGCCTCCGCTTAGATGGACTCCAGCTCGATCCGGTCGGCGAGCGAACTGGCGAAATTTTCAAGCTCCGTCGTCATGCGCCGCGTGTTGCCCAGGAGAAAATTATAGCCGAACACCGAGGGAATCGCCACAATCAGGCCCGCGATCGTCGCCAGCATGGCGCCGGAAACGCCGGGCGCCAGTTGCGGGATGCCGGCAGTCTGCTGCATCGCCACCGAGCTGAACGCCTCCATCACACCCCACACCGTGCCAAGCAAACCGATGAACGGCGCACCCGACACGATCGACGCGAGGAAGATCATGCTCGATTCGTAGCGGAGCGTCTGGCGGGCGATGGCGCGCTGGATCGCGTTCTCCGCGTGCTCGAGCCGCGCCCGGCCGCTGTCCTGCCCGCGCTCCTTGGCGATGGCGGCGGCCCGCCAGTAGGCTTCGACAGCGTCGGCAAAGATGTCGGCATAGGGAATCGCGCGCTTGTCGCGGAATGACTCAGGCAGGTCGAGCAGCGTGCCCTTGCTGCGCAGATGCGCCTCAAACGAGTCGTTGAGCAGCCGCAGCCGCTTCAGCTCAAAATGCTTCCCGAACATGATGGTCCAGGCGATAAGGCTGAAGACGCCCAGCCCCACGACCAGGACCTGGTCAACGGCGTCGCAGCGCTCGAAGATGTCGATAATATTTGTGGTCGCCAAAACCGGCGGAAAGGTAAGCAGAGCAAACATGGCCTGAACAGTTGGAGGGTTTGGCGGGCGCGTTCAACGGAAATTGCCGCGTCACCGACGCGATTCTGTTTGCCGCCCCACCCCGCTGAATTTTCGCTCCGTGCCACCACCATGGAATTCAAGACCCGCACCCTCCAGGAGCTTCGCCAACGCCGCAGCGCTCTCGCATCCAAGCGGGCCGTAGTCGGCCTCGACGGCTTCGTTGACACGATCGTCGCCGCCGTGGGCCAGCGCGCGGGCCAGGGCGAGAACTTCACCGCAATCTCCACCATTGCCGAGTTTGGCCAGCGCATCCTCGGAGCCGCCGGCAAGAGCACAAACCTTGAGTTCTATCCGCGCATGGAAAAATTGGGAGGCAACGGCCCGATCATGGCCAACGCCCTCCTCGCGCACGGCGCCCAGGTCACCTACATCGGCGCCCTTGGCCGCGCCAGCATCCACCCGGTGTTCGCCGGGCTCGCGAGCCGCGCCCATGTGGTTTCCCTCTGCGACGCCGCCGCGACCACCGCGGTGGAGTTCACCGACGGCAAGCTCATGCTCGGCATGATGCGCAGCCTCGACGAAATCACCCCCGCTACCATCGACGCCGTGATGGGCGCCCAGGCCTACCGCGACGCCCTCGTCGTCGCCGACCTCGTCGCGCTCGTCAACTGGACCATGATTCCTAACATGACCACCGTGTTCACCGATCTGGTTGAGCGCGTACTCCCCGCGACGCCGGTGCGGCCCGGCCGCCGCTTCTTCTTCGATCTCGCCGACCCCGAAAAACGCTCGCGCGCCGACCTGACTTACGCACTCGCTACGATAGCGAAGTTCGAGCAATTCGGCCGCGTCACCCTCGGCCTCAACCTCAAGGAAGCCCAGCAGGTGTTTGCCGCGCTCGGTTTCGGCGTCGAGTCCGAGAGCGAGAACGGACTGCGCACGGTAGCCGCGAAAATCCGCGTGCACCTCGACCTCACGACCGTCGTCGTGCATCCGCGCGAATCCGCCGCCTGCGCGACGCGCGACGGCACCTATTGGGTGCCCGGGCCCTACGTCGCACAGCCGCTCATTACCACTGGCGCTGGCGACCATTTCAACGCCGGCTTCGCCACCGCCGAGTTGCTCGGGCTCACTCCTGAGGCCTGCCTCGGCGTCGGCGTTTGCACCAGTGGCCACTACGTGCGCACCGCGCAGAGCCCGACCCTCGGCGACCTCGAAACTTTCCTCGCGAACTGGAATTAACTTCGCCAAGCTTCCGCCATGCCTCTCAAAACCAAACCCACCGGCCGCCTCATTTCCTTCGAGGGCTCCGAAGGTAGCGGCAAATCCACCCAGATCTCGCTACTCGCCGCGCATCTACAGAAAATCGGCCGTGATGTCATCACCACCCGTGAACCTGGTGGCACTGAGATCGGCGAACAGATTAGAAACATCATCGTCCACAATTCCAAGGGGGAAGAAATGTGCGCCGAGACTGAACTCCTGCTTTTCACCGCAGCTCGCGCCCAGCTCGTGCGCGAAGTCATCGTCCCAGCCCTCCATGCAGGGAAATACGTGTTGAGTGACCGTTACCTCGACTCCTCCACAGTTTATCAGGGTATCGCTCGCAACCTCGCCGCCGATCCCGTCGCCCAAGTCAACCGCTTTGCTGTCGGTAACGTGATGCCAGATATTACCGTCGTTATCGATGTTCCCACTGAGGTAAGCCTGACCCGCCTCAAGCAACGTGTCACTGATCTGCCAGACCGGATGGAGCGCGAAAATGTCGATTTCTACAACAAGGTCCGCGAAGGCTACCTGCTTCTAGCGAAAAGCATGCCCGACCGCGTGATCCTGGTAGACGGCACCCACACTTCGGCCCAGGTCGCACAAACGATTTGGGAACATGTGCGGGTTCGCCTCGGATGAGTTTCTATGACTGAACGCGTCGCCTGGCCCACCGCGCTCGTCGGCACACCCACGGTGGCGGTGATCGAGCGCGCCATCGCGCGCCAGCGCCTCTCGCACAGCCTGCTGCTCCACGGCGACGACCTCGAGACGCTCGTGCCCGTGGCGCACGCCATCGCCGACCGGCTGGTGCACCCACCCGGCACGATCGCCTCGTCGCATCGCGACGTCACCGAGGGCGGGCACCCGGATGTCCACACCCTGCGGCCCACCGGCAAAATGCGGCAGATTTCGGCCGACGCGACGCGTGCGCTCATCGGCAAGGTGCAGGTTTCGGCGAGCGTCTCCCCGCGCAAGATCGTCATCATTCACGAGGCGGACCGCATGCACGTGACCGCCGCCAACGTCTTTCTCAAGACGCTGGAGGAGCCGCCCGCCCACACCACTTTGTTGCTCCTGACAACGCGCCCCTACGCCCTGCTGCCGACGATTCGCAGCCGAGTGCTGCATTTTCGCTTTCCCGCGACTGTCACAGTAGTGGCCGCCGACGGCTGGGCAGCCTGGCTGGAAGATTATCGCGCCTGGCTCGGCCGGCTCGGCGCGGGGGCGACGGACAAGCGCACGGTCGCCGACCATGTGTTCACAATCTACGGCCTCGTCGCCCGCTTCGGCGCAGTGCTCGATTTCGCCACGACCGCGGTGTGGAAACAGCAGAAGGAGAAACTTCCTCCCGACCTTGGCGACGACGAGCAGGTCGCCATCGAGACCGGCATCGCCAACGGCCTCCGCTCGCGGCTGTTTGGCGAAATCGAGCAGTCCACCCGGGCTTTTGCGCTGCCGTTTTTGGACACCAAGCCCGAGCCTACGCGCCGCGCCTTGGTCGCCGCCATCGAGAAACTCGAACACGACGTCGGACTCCTCCGGCTCAATCTCAACGAAGCCGCGGCGCTGGAGAATTTCCTTCTCAGCTCGCTGCGGCTCTGGACGAAACGCTGAAACTGAGCGTGTAGCTTCCCGGCTGGATGCGATAGCGTTCCAGCGTATCGGGTCCGCAGCTCGCGGTGCCCAGCCCGCGCTGGGCGTAGTCGAGGTTGACGAGGACCTCGGTCCGCGGTGTGAGATCGGTCGTGTGCTTTGCGACGTAGAGGTCGTGCGCGGTGAAATGGCTGGCAGACGCTTCCATGGGGCGGGCGGCGGCAAAACGCACCCCAGTCTCCCTGCCGTCGTGCAGTTCCAGCCAGCGGACGTCCGTCTTGTTCCCGTGCTCCTGAGGCAAAATGTAGGGCACGTATTGCGCCGTCACCGTGCTGCAGTGGTGGACGAGAATCGAGCCGCGGTTGCGGTCGCGGTAGTTTTCCAATGGACCGCGGCCAAACCATTCCAATTGCTCCAGCTCCGTCGCCACGACGAGCGACACCCCGAGCCGCGGGAGTTCCGGCAAACGTCGGTCCACCACGAAGGCGTTGTCCACTTGCACCGCACCCGCCGAGCTGACGCGGTAGCGATGCGTGTGAACGATGAAACGTTTCGCGCCCGGACACAGCCAGCGCTGGCTAATCTCGATCAGCGCGCTGCCATCGCGCTGCGCACGGCAGGTCGTGACGGTTTGCGCAAGCGCGATCTGGTCGTAGCCCGCGGCCAGCCAGTCGGTGAGCCCCCGCGCGCCGCCCCAGTTGACGACGGGAAAGAGCTTCAATCCGTCGTTGTCCGTCGGTGCGCGCCAAACGTTGAGCTGCGGGCCGCGCGTGACGACTTCGCGGCCGGCAAACCGCAGTCCCTCGACCAGCCCGGCCTCGCGCCGCACGGTGAACTCCGTGTTACCGGCACGAACGAGCCAGCCATCCGCGTTTCGCTCGATCGAAACAGGAGCACACTTCACGACCGGTTTTCTCACCGGCTTCGACTTGGCGAAAGCGCCCGCAGGCACTTCGTGCTGGCACCACGCCACCTCGTGCCCGGCTTCGCTCCATGCTGTCGCACGCGCCGTGCGGAAACGAAACGTCACCTGCACTTCGGCGCCCGCCGGCACACTGACGCGCGGCCACGAGAGCGTGATCGCCTGCGCACTCTGCGGTTTCGCCGTGAGCCGTGGCAACGCACCCTGCGCCACGGCGTCGCCGTTGACGAGCAGTTCCCAGGTGCCGCGCAGGTTGGCCAGCGTCTCGAACCACCGGCGATTCAGCACACGGAATCGCCCGTGCCGCGCGGACGCCGTCTCGACCCGCACCGGCTGCGCGAGATGTTTATATTCGAATAGCCCAGTATGCGGCGTGCGGTCGGGCCACACCAGCCCATCGCAGACGAAATTCCGGTCGTTCGGCGTGTCGCCGAAATCGCCGCCGTAGGCCCAGTAGTCACGGCCCTGGGCGTCGCGCCGCTTGATGCCGTGGTCCACCCACTCCCAGATGAACCCCCCCTGCAGGCCGGGATTCCGGTCAAACGCATCGAAGTAATCGCCGAGGCTGCCGTTGCTGTTGCCCATGGCGTGGGAAAACTCGCACATGATGAGCGGCCGGCGTTGGTCGGCGGCCCGGCGGTCCTTCGCCCATGCGACGAGCTTTTTGATCTCGGGATACATCGGGCAGACAATGTCCGTCGCCGCGCTCCCGCCCTGCCAGTCGAACGTGATCGCGCCCTCGTAGTGCAGCACGCGGCTCGGGTCGCGGTGGCGGATCCAGCCCGCCATCGCGTCGTGGTGCGGCCCGTAACCGCTCTCATTGCCGAGCGACCACGCGATGATCGACGGGTGGTTCTTGTCGCGCTCCACCATCCGCACCGCCCGGTCGAGAAACGCCGGCGCATAGCGTGTGTCGCGGCACAACTCCTGGTAAAACGCATGCGCCTCGATGTCCGCCTCGTCGAACACGTAGAGCCCGAACTCGTCGCAAAGATCATACCAGCGTGGGTCGTTGGGATAATGCGAGGTGCGGACGGCGTTCACGTTGCACTGTTTCATCAGGCGGACGTCGCGGAGCATGCCCTCGAGCGTGACGGTCTTGCCGCGCACATCATCGTGTTCGTGGCGGTTGACGCCCGTGATGCGCACCGGCGCGCCGTTGACGAGCAGTTTTCTGTCGCGCGCTTCGATCCGGCGGAAGCCGACACGGCAGGCAGTGTGCTCGACCTCGCGCCCATCCGGCGCCACGAGAGAAGTCACCAACGTGTAGAGGTGCGGCGCCTCGGCAGACCAAAGGCGCGGCCGGCGCACCGGCAGGTTGAAATTCACGATCTTGCGGGGGGCCAGCCAGAAATCCTTTTCGTGCGGCCGACCCTTGGCTGGTTGCCGCAGCACGACCTGTCCGCGAGCGTTGTAGAGTTGCACGCGCACCGCGCAACCTATCGCCTGCTCGTCGGTGGCGCCAAGCCGCACCGACACCCACAGCCGCCCGTCGCGCAGATTTTCCTCCAAGTCGCCGCGGGCAAACACGTCTTCGAGGTAATGCTCCGCCTGCGAATAGACATAAACCTCGCGGTGTATGCCGCCCATCCACCACTGGTCCTGGTCCTCGACAAAACTCGCGTCGGACCACTTCACCACCGCCGCTGCGAGTGTGTGCACTGCGCTCGCGCGCACGAAGGGCGTCAGGTCGAACTCGGAGGGCAACCGTGTGTCTTTGGCGAGTCCGACCGGCTGACCGTCGAGCCAGACGTAGAGCACGCTCTCCGCTCCGCCGACATGCAGAATCATCCTCCGGCCGGACCAGTCGGCCGGCACGCGGAGCGTCGTGCGGTAGAGCCCGGTCGGATTTTGTTCCGGCACCTGCGGCGGCAGCTGTGGGAATGGCATCTGCACGTTCGTGTAATGCGGCCGGTCGTGGCCGTGCATCGTCCAGTTGCTCGGCACCGGAAGCTTCGTCCACTCGGCGCCGACCGCGAAGTCTGGTTGCGCGAATTCCGCCGGAATCTCCTCCGGCCGGCCGACGAGCCGGAAATCCCACTCGCCATCGAGCGAGCGCCACCACGGCGAATTCTCACGGAGATTTTCCCGCGCGGCTGAGGCGGTCGGATAGGGATAGAGCGTCGCCCGGGCCGGAAGTCGGTTGAGCGAGAGCGTTTCAGGGGACTGCCACGTTTTCAGGGCGCCGGTTTGCAGAAGCTCCATAGGATTCCGCAGCCAATCGATTCGGCGCGCCGGGGAAAACAAAAACGCGCTCAGTCAAATGAATTAACAAGCCCGACAAACGTCTCGCGCGCCTCCGCATGGGGATTGTGACCCGCCGCGGCGACTGACTCGACCCGCGCTACTGGAAAATGCCGGCAGATCGCCGCGTGATCGTGCGTGGTGACATACAGCGAGCGGCCGCCCGCAACAAAGAGTGCCGGCTTCGCGAAACGGTCGGCCGGCTCAAGACAGTTCGCTTCCATCGCCGGCAGCGCGGCGGCGAGTGCCGGCAGGTTCACGATCCAGCGCCAGGTTCCTTCGGCGGAGCGTTCGAGATTGGTGGCCATAAACTTCCTCATGCCCAGATTGGGCACGCGTGCCTCCCAACGCTGCTCCGCCTCGGCGCGCGAGGTCAGCGAGCCGAGGTCCAGTTCGTGCATCGCCGCAAACTCTTCCCGGTGCGCCGGCCAAAAGTAACCCTTCGGCGCGATGTCTACCACGATCAGCCGCTCCACGCGCCCGGGATGCCGGCACGCCAGCAGCATGGCGACTTTGCCGCCCATGCTGTGTCCCATCAGCGTGACCCGCGGCAAACGTTGCGCATCGAGCCAGCCAATGACGTCGTCCACCATGGCGGCGTAGGTCATTTCGTCGGCGTGCGGCGATTCGCCGTGATTACGGAGATCGAGGGCGCGGACATGAAACCGCACCGCCAGGTCGCGGCCGGCCGTCTGCCAGTTGCGGGACGAGCCCAGCATGCCGTGCAACAGTACGAGCGGGGGCTTCCCCTCGCCGCCGAGATCACGATGGTAGAGTTGAACCACGCCGCCACGAAGCACACGAACGATCCTGGATGCAACTTGAAGAAAAATCTTCGTGCCCTTCTCGCCCTTCACCGTTAACCCAGCAGCTTCATGTCGTCCGTGATCGAGAAACAGACCCCGATGATGCAGCAATACTTTGAGGTGAAGCGCGGCTTGCCGCGCGATACCTTGCTGCTCTTCCGGCTGGGCGATTTCTTCGAACTCTTCTTCGACGACGCCGTCGTCGGCTCGCGGCTCCTAGGCCTCACGCTCACCAAGCGTCTGGATCATCCGATGGCGGGCCTGCCGGCGCACGCGCTCGACACCTACGTCAACAAACTCCTCGCCGCGGGCAAGAAGGTCGCGATCTGCGACCAGGCGGAGACTGCCCAGCCCGGCCGCCTCGTCCGCCGCCAGCTCACTCGCATCCTCTCGCCGGGCACCACGCTCGCCGCGAGCCAGCTCGACGCCGCCCGCAACCACTACCTCTGCGCCGTCACGCTCGACAAAAACGGCCTCCACGCCGCCTGGCTCGACCTTTCCACCGGCGAGTTCAAGGCCGCGACCGACGCCAGCATCGCGAACTTGCTACCCGTCCTGACCGCGCTCGACCCGGCGGAACTGCTCGTCATCGAGGGCGAACGCGAGCGCTGGCAGGCCGCGCCGCACGAGCAGACCGGCATGCACGCGCTGCATGCATTCGCCTCCACGCGCCTCGTCACCGAGCTCTCGGGCTACCATTTCGAGACCGGCACTGGCGCCAAGACGGTCATGGACACGCTCGGCGTGCTCAACCTCCAGGGCTTCGGCTTCGCCTACACGCACTCCGCGCTCGGCCCCGCCGGGGCCGTCGTTTACTACGCGACCGAGAACCTTTGCGCGAAACCCGAAAACCTCCGCGGCCTGCAGGAATATCGCAGTGCGCGAACCCTCCTGCTCGACCCGGCCACGCTGCGCAACCTTGAGATATTTGTGACCGCCCGCGGCGGACGCGATGGCTCGCTCCTCGGCGCGATCAACCGCACCGTCACCGCCACCGGCGCGCGCCTCCTCGAAAGCTGGCTCGCCTCGCCCGTTCTCGACCTGACCGAAATCAACCGCCGGCAGGCGCTCGTAGGCGAATTACGCGAGCAGCCGTCGCGGCTCAGCGCGCTGCGCGAGTCGTTCGCCCAGGTCCGCGACATTCCGCGCATACTCGGCCGTCTGCAAAACCGCCTGCGCAATCCCCGCGAACTCGGCGGCATCCGCGACACCCTCACCCAGCTCCCGGCCATGCGCGCCGCGCTCGCCGGTTTCGGGTCAGCCGGCCCGCTGGCGGCGCTCAGCGGCGAACTGCAGGAACTGCCCGCGCTGCGCGAACTGCTCGAGCGCGCACTGGCCGACGAGCTCCCCAACGATCTGGCCGACGGCAACTACATCCGCGCCGGCCACGACGCCGAGCTGGACCGCCTCCGCTCGCTGACGAGCGACAACAAGACCTGGCTCTCCGACCTCGAACGCGGCGAGCAGGAGCGTACCGGCATCCGCAGCCTGAAGGTCCGGTTCACAAACAATTTTGGCTATTACATCGAGGTGACCAAGGCCAACCTCCACCTCGTGCCAGCCGACTACATCCGTCGGCAGACAACCGTTGGTGGCGAGCGCTACGTCACCGAGGCGCTGCGCCAAAAAGAAAAGGAAATCTTCCATGCCGAGGAGAATGCCCTCGCGCGCGAGCTGGAGCTTTTCAACCAGCTAGTTGCCGCCGGGCTCGACGAGTCGCTCGCGCTCTCGCACACCGCCGACGCCCTCGCCGAACTCGATGTGCTGGCCGGCTGGGCGCTGCTCGCCCGCGAGTGGGATTATTGCCGCCCGACGTTGGACGACAGCGACACCCTCGAAATCACCGAGGGCCGCCACCCCGTCGTCGAGCAGATGCTGCGCGCGCCCGAGGCCTCGCCGGCCCGCAGCGCCACCGCCGCCTTCGTGCCCAACGACACCGCGCTCGCCTGCGACGACACCCAGATCGCGCTCATCACCGGTCCGAACATGGCCGGCAAATCGACCTACATCCGTCAGGTCGCGCTCATCACCCTCCTCGCCCAAGTCGGTTGCTGGGTGCCCGCGAAGTCATGCCTCATCGGCCTCGTGGACCGGATTTTCTCCCGTGTCGGTGCCAGCGACGACCTCGCACGCGGCAACTCCACCTTCATGGTCGAGATGAACGAGACCGCCAACATCCTCAACAACACCACCGACCGCTCGCTCATCATTCTCGACGAGATCGGCCGCGGCACCTCGACATACGACGGCCTCGCCATCGCCTGGGCCGTCGTCGAGCACCTGCACCGCGATCCGGCGCGCGGCCCGCGCACGCTCTTCGCCACGCATTACCAGGAACTGACCCAGCTCGACAAACACCTGCCACGCCTCCGCAACTTCTCCGTCGCCGTCAAGGAGTGGAACGACGACATCGTCTTCGTGCGCCGCGTCGTCCCCGGTGCCGCGGACCGCAGCTATGGCATCCAGGTGGCGCGGCTGGCCGGGCTACCGCCGAGCGTCATCGGCCGTGCCAAGACGATCCTCGCGAAACTGGAGAGCGACGACACCAGCATCACGCTGCCCGCACCGCAGGCACGGCCGAAAAAGAAACTCACCGTCGCCCCGGCCGACGACTCGCAGCTCAGTTTACTGTGACATCGCTGCTGGCGTCCCGCCGTAGCGTCCAGAGTTGCTTCGCCCGTTTGATCGTGCTCGCGAGCACGTCGGGGGTGAGCGCTTGCTTTGGATCGTCGCCGATGCCGTGGCTCGGACTGACGTGCGCCTCCAGACACAGACCATCCGCACCGTAGGCGACGGCGGCGAGCGCCGCGGCGGGCACGTAGATTGCCTTGCCCACCGAGTGCGAGGGATCGACCACAACCGCGGCCCAAGTTTTTTCCTTCAATAGCGGCGTGATGCTCTCGTCCGGGTGGTTGCGGTAGCCGTCGAGGCCGGGCGCGGTGCCACGCGGACAAAGGATGACATTGGGGTTGCCGAAGGCAGCGATGTATTCCGCGGCGGAGATAAATTCGTTGAGCGTGCCCATGTGCATGCTGCGCTTGAGGAGCACGACGACATCGCGGCGCTGCGCGATGGCGCGCCCGATGGCGCGCAGCAGCGAGTAGTTGAGAGCGTTGCGCGCGCCGACTTGGAGCGAGGTCACGCCGGCATCGAGCGCGAGCTGGATGTGCGCCTCCTCCATCACCTCGGTGTCGGCGGGCAGGCCTGTGCGGCGCGCGCCTTCCATCAGGATGTCGAGTGACTTCACGTCACCCTGAAACGTATAGGGGTTCGTGCGCGGTTTCCATACTCCACCCCGCAGCATGTGCGCCCCGGCCTCGTTGACGGCTTGGGCGGTCTCGTAGAAGTAATTCGCATTCTTCGGATCGATCGTGCACGGGCCTGCAATGACGAACAGCTCCCGACCGAGCGTCACGGCGCCGACCGTCAAGCTGCCGTTGGCGAGATCGGAGCGCCGGTCCATGAGCTTGAACGGCGACTGGATCCGGTCGATCCGGTCGATGTAGGACAGTCCCTCAATGCGGTTGATCATGAGTTCGTCGCGCTCGTCGCCGACGATGGCGTAGATTGTCCGCACAGCGCCGACGATGGGCTGAATCTGACAGCCAAACTCCGTCACGATGGCGGTGACTTCGACGAGTTGCTCAGGGGTGAGACGATTGGATTTGGGCAGGATCATGGTTGAAAATGCGGCTTAAAACGCCAAAGCCGCCCGGAGGGGGCGGCTTGGGCGAAATTTCGAGGGCGTGAACGTGGTCTCAGATTTCGCTACAGCCGCCGGTGGCATACCGGGTAAAAAAAGCCCCGTAACCAAAGTGGAGGAAGTTGAAAAACCAGCGGTTCACAGAGACAGGCTCTGCCGGCCGCAAGCGCCGCTGTCAATCTCCGGCGCGGTCATGCGCGGTTCCGGTTCGGGGGTTCCTTGAACTCCGGCGGTGTCGCCGCCTGCGCGACAAACGTGAATTTTTTCCCGGCGAATTCGTAATCGAACCGGGTTTCGCTCGAGTGGAGGAAGAGCCGTTTCTCGCCCGTGCGGCGCGCAAAGTCGCGGTTGTGCGCAAAATCCCCGTAAGTCTGGTCGCCGACGATGGGCAGGTGGCGCTTGGCGCACTGCACGCGGAGCTGATGGCTGCGGCCCGTGCGCGGCTCGAGCTGGATCAGCGACACCGGGTGCTGTCCGATTCCCGTGTGCAGCACTTCCATCGCGCTCTCTGCCGGAATGAAGCCGGCCGACGCCGCAGTGCGGATTTGACCGGCTTTCTTCATCACCGCCAGCCGGTCGCGCCAAACCTCCCGAGCAGGGCGCGGCACGCCAAACACGAGCGCGTGGTAAATTTTGCGGACCTGCTTGCGCTTGAAGTGGGCGCGGACTTCCCGCGCCAGCGTCTCGTCGGCAGCGACAAGGATGGCGCCCGACGTGGCGGAATCCAGCCGGTTGAGCAGCCAGAGTCGTGCCGGCGCGCCAGCGACCGAAGTCCACTCGTAGCACTCGGCTTCGGTGTTGTAGCGGACCGTGAGCAACGAGCGCGGCTGGTCCACCGGCTCGTTGGGGTGCGAGAGCACGCCAGCGGGTTTGCAGAGCGCGGCCAGCCCGTTGGCATCGCGATTCAGCAGTGCGACTCCGCGCCCAAACGGCAGGTCCGCCCAAAAAGTCTCCGCGACCGCGCTCACTGATAGTAAAACGTGAACGTCATCACCTGCGATTCGCCGAGGACGGCGATCATGTCATCCGTCCAGGGGCCATAGGGCGCGCGGGAAGTGATCGCAGTGGTGCAGGTGCCTTCGGCCTGATTTCCCGCCGTGCCATCCACACTGATGATCTGTGAAATCTGTCCTTCCTTATCCATGCGAAACCGCACGGTCACCATTTTGCCGCCACCCGGGTAAATCTTGCTCTCGATGATCAGCCGCTCCCACTGAATCTGTACTGACTCAATCATCTTCTGCAGATACTGGCCATAGGCGCTCCACTTGGCATCAACTCCGATGGCGCCGATGTTCTGCGTGCCGAGCTTGTTTTCCTGGAAAATCGCGGGCCGCGTCTGCATTTGCTTTACGATTTGCGGGCGGCGCTGCGGGTGCTGCGGGTCGATTTGCGGCTGGACCGACGTAGCGCCCTGTATGAGCGGGGCATTCTTCACCCCTTCGATCCGCTCCGGGACCGGCTTGGTGCTTTCAGGAAACTTGGCGATGTTGCTGCCGTAGCCGTTCTCGTCGGCGCCTTCGCGTTTCTCGATGCCCGTGAGGGGATTTTGCTCCTGCCGCGGTGCCTCGACCGACACTTTTGGCGGTGCTACGGTCATGGGCGAGGTCGGCGCCTGCTCGGTGGGTTTCGAGAGGCGGCCGTCAACGATCTGCGTGGACTCGATCTCCTTCTGGCCCGTGATCGCCGGCCGGTCACTCTTGCCATCAGGTGTGGGTTTTTCCTGCGCGACCTGCTGGTTTCTGGCGGCGAAGTTATTGGTCTTGTCAGGGGCATTGTCCGGCGCGTCGGGATTGGTCTCGACAAATTTGAACGGTGGGGGGGGCTTCGGCACCGGTTTCTGGATGAAAGTATCAGGCGCGATCTCGATGTTGAACTGCTTGTTCGACGAATGCGGCCGCAGGACACTGCTGCTGGGATCGACGCGCAGGATATGCGGCGCATATAGCAATAGCAGCAAGTGCACCAGCAGCACGCCGAGCAAACCGATCAACACCGAGCGCGAATCGGGGTCTTCCCAAAGCTCCACGCCGTAGCGGCGCAGGGTGACGAGAGGGTGCGGTGGGACGATGGTTTGGCTCATGAAGTGCCGGGCTTGACGGGAAAAGTCAGCGCAGGAGACCGCATTGCGTCAAAATTTGTTTCGTTTCTTCCAAAGGTAATCCAACAATATTTGTAAGCGAACCCTCCCAGCCGGCAACAATCATCTCGCCGCCCTCCTGAATGCCATAGGCCCCGGCCTTGTCCAGCGGGTTGGCAGCCAGGAGGTAGGCGTCGATCACCGCCTCGTCAAACGCCCGGAAGGTCACCTGGCTCGTGACGCCCCGGTCGACCCGCAGGCCCTCCTGCCCGCGCCGCAGGGCGATGCCGGTGAAGACCTGATGTGTCTTCCCAGCAAGCCGCCGGAGCATGTCGCGCGCTTCGGCAAGGTCGCGGGGCTTGTTCAGCACGGTGTCGCCGATGAAAACTGTGGTGTCGGCACCCAGCACGAAGGCGTCCAGATGGCGCGCCGCGACCCAATTGGCTTTCAGGGCGGCATTGTGCGCGACCATGGTGCGCGGATCGGTCGCCGGATCCTCGTGCTCGGTGATTTCAGCCACCACCACCTCGAACGGCACGTTTAACTTCGCGAGTAGCTCCCGCCGCCGGGGCGAGGCGGACGCCAGAATGAGGCGCGGCGACGCGTTCATGCCGCCACGCCATCGGGCGTGCGGCCCGGGGCGGGCAGACTGGCGTTGCGCGCTGGTGAAATTCCCATGAGGGCCACCAGCAAATCCGCCCCACCGACCCGAGAGCAAGCCCAGCCTTGCGAGTTGTCAGGCCCCGAAAACGTGTCCACGTTCACGCCTTCGCCTAATTTTCCATGCGCCTCGGCCTCGCCCAGTTCAATCCCACCGTCGGTGACCTTGCCGGCAACTGCCGCAAGATTCTTGCCGCCTACGCCGACCTCGTCGCGCGCGGCGCCGAACTGGTGGTCTTCCCCGAACTGGCGGTGTGCGGTTACCCGCCGCGCGACCTGCTCTTCAAGCGCCGCTTCGTGCCCGACTGCGCGGAATCGCTCGCCGCCATCGCGGCTGAAATCGGCGCCGTGCCGGCCCTGATTGGCACGGTGGAGCCCAATGCCGTCGGCACCGGCCGCCCGTTCTACAATTGCGCCGCGTTCTGCCTTGAGGGCCGCATGATCGCCACCGCCCGCAAATGCCTCCTCCCAACCTACGATGTCTTCGACGAGGACCGCTATTTCGAGCCTGCGCCCCAGGCGACCGTCGTCGAGCACAACGGCCAGCGCATCGGCATTACGATCTGCGAAGACATCTGGGCACATCCGATGATCAGCACGCGGCGGCTCTACCACGGCCTCGATCCGCTAAAACAGCTCGCAGAACAACGCTGCGATCTGATGGTCAACCTCTCTGCCAGTCCCTGGCATCACGACAAGGACAACCTCCGCGAAACCCTCGTCACCGACGCCGCCCGCGCCCTCGGCTGTCCCGTCGCCTACGTCAACGTCGTCGGCGGCAACGACGAGCTTATCTTCGACGGCCGCAGCATCATCTGTAGCGCCGATGGCAGCATGCTGGCACGCCTTCCTGCGTTCCGCGAGGCCTTCGTAGTGGCCGACACCGCCGCGCCCCGCCCCGGCCAGTCGCTGACCTCGCCACCGAACGAGATGGAGGACACTTTCAACGCTCTCGTCCTCGGCGTCCGCGATTACGCGCACAAAACCGGCTTCAAGCGCGCACTGGTCGCCCTCTCCGGCGGCATCGATTCCGCCCTCGTCGCCGTGATTGCCGCTGAGGCGCTCGGCCGCGAAAACGTCACCGGCGTCTCCCTCCCCTCCGCCATCTCCTCGCAACACTCCCGCGACGACGCCCGCCTCCTCGCCGCCAACCTCGGCATCCGCTTCGAGACCGTCCGCATCTCCGATGTCGTCAACGAAGCCCAGAAAGTCCTCTGGCACCTCTTCAACCAGTATCCGCACGACGTCACCGAGGAGAACATCCAAGCCCGCGTCCGCGGCCTCCTGATGATGGCGCTCTCGAACAAATTCGGTTCCCTCCTCCTCACCACCGGCAACAAGAGCGAGATGGCCGTCGGCTACTGCACCCTCTACGGCGACATGTGCGGCGGCCTCGCCGTGATCTCCGACGTGTTCAAGACGCAGGTTTACGCCCTCTCGCGCTGGATTAACCGCGAGAAGGAAATTGTCCCGCAAAACACGATCGACAAGCCGCCCAGCGCCGAGCTGCGCCCCGGCCAGACTGACCAGGACAGCCTGCCGCCCTACGACGTGCTCGACGCCATCCTGAAAAGCTACGTCGAAGAAGGCCTCTCCCGCCGCGACATCGTCGCCCAAGGCTTCGCCGAGTCCGTCGTCAACGACGTCGTCCGTAAGGTGGACTTGAACGAGTATAAACGAAAGCAAGCCGCCCCCGGCCTGAAGATCACCCCACTAGCCTTCGGCGTCGGCCGCCGCATCCCCATCGTCCAGAAATACGTGAGCTGACCATGTGGATTTTCGACAGATTCTTCGAAATCAGCATAGTGTGCTTCGGTTTTTGGTGGACTTGGTTTGGGTTCAGAGCTCTGAGCAAACCTGAATCTAGCTGGTGTGGGCAGCGACTCGCAAAAATGATTCGTGAGACTTGGGCCGGAGGTAATAATAATTCCCACCGCAATCTCTCAATCGAAGCAATCGTACTTGGGGTGATAATTTGGGCGTCGATGATTTTTTCTTGGTTTTACGAATTCAAACAATCCCATGGCTAATTCGCTCTCGGAATCATTGTTCGCCCGCGCGCTCCAACTCATACCTGGCGGCGTCAATTCCCCCGTCCGCGCCTTCCGCTCCGTCGGCGGCACGCCGTTCTTCACCAAGGCCGCGCGCGGCGCCACGCTCATCACCGCCGACGACCGCGAGCTGATCGACTTCGTCTGCACCTGGGGCCCGGCCATCCACGGCCACAATCACCTGCGCATCAAGGCTGCCATCGCCGCCGCGCTCGAAAACGGCACCTCCTTCGGCACGCCGAATCCCTACGAGGTCGAGATGGCCGAACTTATCGTGCGCTTCGTGCCGTCGATTAAAAAGGTCCGCATGTGCAACAGCGGCACCGAGGCAACCATGTCCGCCATCCGGCTGGCGCGCGGCTTCACCAAGCGCGACAAGATCATCAAGTTCGCCGGCTGCTACCACGGCCACTCCGACTCGCTCCTCATCAAGGCCGGCTCCGGCGCACTCACCCACGGCAACCCTGACAGCGCCGGTGTCCCTGTCGGAGTGGCGCAAGACACCGTCGTCCTCCCCTATAACGACTGCGCGGCGCTCGACGCCGGGTTCGCCGCCAACCCCGGCCAGATCGCCTGCGTCATCCTCGAACCGTTCTGCGGCAACGTCGGCTTCATCATGCCCGACGCCGGCTACCTCGCCTACGTGCGCGAGGCCTGCACCCGCCACGGCGCACTGCTCATCTTCGATGAAGTGATGACCGGCTTCCGCATCGCGAAGGGCGGCGTGCAGGAGCGCGAGAAAATCGTCCCCGACCTCACCTGCCTCGGCAAGATCATCGGCGGCGGCCTCCCCGTCGGCGCGTTCGGCGGCCGGGCCGACATCATGGACCACCTCGCGCCGCTCGGTCCCGTTTACCAGGCCGGCACGCTCAGCGGCAACCCGCTCGCCATGGCCGCCGGCATCGCCGGACTCCGCCTGCTCGAGGAGGGAAATCCCTACGCACGCCTCGACACGCTCGGTCGCCAGCTCCGCGACGCCGTTCTCGCCGCCTGCCGCGCCAAGGGTCTTCCCGTGCAGGTGCCGCAGTGTGGCTCGATGTTCAGCATTTTCTTCACCGCCACCCCGGTCCGCGACTATGCGACCGCGCTGACCGGCGACGCCAAGCTCTTCGGTCGTTTCTTCCACGCCTGCCTCGCCGGCGGCGTCTATCTCGCGCCGAGCGCCTACGAGGCCGGTTTCCTCAGCACCGCGCACGAGGGCGCAGCCATCGACCGCGCCTGCGAGGTGTTCACGAAATCGATCCGGGAACTTTGACAGCTCGCCAGTGACGCAAAGATTCGGTTCGCTCAAACGTCATAACCACGATGGCCCGTCTCTTTCTCCTCCTTCTTGCCCTCGACGTGCTTCCCGCCGTCCGTGCCGCGGCGGAGCAGCCCGTCTCCGGTGGAGTCATGCCGCTCGCCGAACTCCAAGCTGGCCAGAAGGGCGAGGTCTGGACCGTCTTTCGCGGCACCAAGCCCGAGCCGTTTGCCGTCGAGGTCACCGGCGTCGTGCGCAACGCCCTCGGTCCCGGCAAATCGCTGATCCTCTGCCGGCTCACCGACCCGCGCGTGCAAAATATGGGCGCGGTCGCCGGCATGAGTGGCAGCCCGCTCTACATCGGCGGCAAATTCGCCGGCGCGCTGAGCTACCAGATCCAGCGCTTTGAAACTGTTCGCTACGCTGGCTTCACTCCGGCGGCCGACCTCGTCGAGGTGCAGCAGCGGGCCGAGGCCAGCCAGTTGCCCTCTCCTCCTACTGCCACGGCTTCGTTGGAGTCGTTCCAGCCGCTGCGTCCTGTCTTCACCGTCAGCGGCTTGAGCCCGGCGGTGGCCGAACTGTTCGCGCCGCAGTTTGCCGCCCTCGGATTGAGCGCCTCCGCTCTCGGCGGCAGCGACAACGGCTCGCTCAACTCTCAACCCTCGACTCTCGACTCTCAGCCGCTTCGCCCCGGCGCCGCGGTCTCAGTCGCGCTTGCGACCGGCGACATCACGATCGCCGGCACCGGCACGGTTTCGCGCATCGACGGCGACCACCTGACGGCCTTCGGTCACCCGATGATGTCGCTCGGCGAAGTCGCATTGCCAATGTGCTCGGCCGAAATCGTCACGATTCTCCCCTCGTCGATGCAATCCATCAAGGTCGCCAACACTGGCCGGATCATCGGCACGATCACGCAAGACCGGCTGTCCGCGGTTTCCGGCACGCTCGGCGCCGGCCCGGAGATGACCGCGGTGGAAGTCATCGTCGCCCGCGCCCACGGCGCGCCGCGCACCCTGCATTTCTCCGTCGCCCGCCAGCAACAGCTCACGCCGATGCTCGTCGCCGCCGGCGTCACGCAGGCGATCCTCGGCTCCAGCGACGCCGGCCTGAGCAACGGTTTCCTGTTGCGCAGCGACGTCACCTTCCCAGCCAAGCAGACCCTTGCAACCCGCGCGCTCTACGCCGGCCCGCAAGGTTTCCAGCAGGGCCTCGGCGATTTCGTGAAGGGCCTCGCGCAGGATCTCCAGAATCCCTACGAGAAAGCTTTCCCGCACCGCGTCGTGTTCACGGTCGAACCGCTCGAGCAAAACCCGGCCGTCACGCTCGACCTGTTTCAACTGTCGCGCACCTCGGCCCGCGCGGGCGACACCGTGCAGGCCACTGTTTCGTGGCGCGACTACCAGGGTGGCGCGCACCGCCAGGTCATCGGCATCCCGATCGACGCCGCCTGGACCGGCAAAACCCTGCAGGTTGTTCTGGTGCCCGGCCAGGTGCTCGATGAGCTTAGCGGACGACCGCGGCTGGTGGCGGCGGCGCAACTCCGCAGCTTCGACGCCTACCTCGCCGCCCAGCGCGACAGCCGCGCCGACGACGGTCTCTTCCTCGCCGTGGTCGAAAAAACGCGGTTCTTCACTGACGAAACGGTCGCCGTGCCCGACGCGCCTGGTTCCATCGAGCGCATCGCACAGGCGGCGGACGAGGCCCGGTTTCAGCGCCGCGACGCCCTCCTGCCGCTCTGGGAGCAGCACATTCTCGACGGCAAACTCTCCGACGTGACGTTGCGCCGGACGCTGCAAATCACCGACTGACCTCACTCATGCGTTTGAAATTTCTTCTCGGACTCGGCGGCGCCGTGTTGTTCGCCAACGCCGCCAGCCTCCACGCCGATCCGCTGTCGAAGAAGACCGACATCGATTTCTTCCGCGACGTGCCGAGCCGTAACCTCAAGGGCCTCGCCGCCCGCTCCGACGGCCGCCTCGTCGCCGGCCCCGCGCTCACCGAGCTGGCCGGCAGCGCGCCTGCCGACCTGCTCTGGTGCCTGACGCCAGGCGCCACCCCTGACAAATGGCTCGTCGGCACCGGTCCGGACGGAAAAATCTTCGAGCTCACGCTCAACGCGACCAAATCCACCTACGTCACTCGCGAAGTCGCGCACCTCGCCGAGCCCCACATCTTCGCGCTGCTCCGCCTGCCCGACGGCGCCGTACTCGCCGGCACCTCTCCCAAGGGCGCGCTCTGCCTGGTGCGCGACGGCAAACTCGTCGCCCGCGTCGCCCTGCCCGTCGATTCCATTTTCGATCTCCTGCCACAGGCCAATGGCACGGTGCTCGCCGCCACCGGAAATCCCGGGCGCATCTATCGCATCGTCCCGAAGACCTTCGACGCCGCCGGAGTCGCGCCGGAGAAAATCTCCGAGGCCAATGCGCTCGCCGCGCACGGCATCAGTTTGTTTGGCGAGATCCGCGACCGCAACGTCCGCCGCCTGGCGCGACGCGCCGATGGCCAGATCGTCGCCGGTTCCGCGCCGCGCGGCAACGTTTACGCCTTCGCCGAATCCGGCGGCGCCCCCGTGATTCTGCAGGAGAACCGCGACGCCGAGGTGACCGATCTGCTGTCCGATAAGAATGGCGATTTCTTCGCGGCCATCACCTTTGCGGGCACGACGGCGGAGGTTCGCATCACGCCGCCCGGCAAGCCCGGCAAGAACGTCCCCGAGGCGCCGCCGCCGCTCGCGCCCCTGCCGGATAAATTCACCGGCCGCGCCGCCCTCGTGCGGTTTCCCGCCAACGGATTTCCCGAGACGTTGACCGCGCGCACCAACACCGCCTTCTACGGCCTCGCGCGCCAGGGCGATGTGTTGATTGTCACCGGGGGCGAACAGGGCGAGTTGCTTGGCTACGATCTGCCGCAGCGCCTGGCCCTGACCTATGCGGGCAGCAATTCCGCCCAGCTCAACCTCCTCGCGCCCGTCCCTGGCGCGCCCGGCCGGTTCCTCGCCCTCAGCAACAACGCCCCCGGCGTGGCACTCCTGGACTTTGCCGCCGCAGGACCGCGCTCGGCGGAGACGCGCCGCCTCGACCTCGGCCTGCCAGCCCAACTCGGCGCGTTGCGGATTGACCGGCTGCGCGACGCGAGCGCCGCCAAACTCTCTGTCGAACTCCGCACCAGCAGCGGCAGCGACGAAGTCGAGGGCTGGAGTCCCTGGACCGCCGCGACCTTCGACGGCGACGCCTGGAAAGCCGCCACGGCCCTGCGGGGCCGTTACGCCAAATTGCGCGTCAAGCTGCCGGCCGACGCCAGCGTTGCCGCCCAAATCGGCAAGCCCGAGCTTTACTCGCTCCCGCAGAACCGCCGCCCGCAGTTGCAGGACTACCGCGTCCTCGCGCCGAATTTTTCAGTGATCCCCGCCGCTGAACCGGCCCCGGCCGCCGTGACATCGCTCAATCAGATTCTGCAGGCCGGCGGTGCCAAGGAGGACGACAAGCGCAAGGCGGGCTTCCTCTCAAGCCAGGTCGTCCCTTCGCCCGGCACCCAGGTCATCCTCTGGACCGTCATCGATCCCGATGGCGACAACGTCGTCTGCACCTTCTCCATCCGCCGCGACGGCGATCCGCTGTGGACAGACCTCGCCGTAGCGACGCGCGATCCCTTCGTGCAGTTCGACACCTCCCATCTCCCCGACGGCGTCTATTTCACGCGCCTCGTCGCGATCGAGACCGCCCCGCGCCCGCTCGCCGACCGGCTCTCAACCACTTTCGAAACCGACGACCTGATTGTCGATCACACGCCCCCAACGATCCTCGAGGCCACCGCGAAACGCGACGGCGACCGCCTCCTCATCAACGTGCACGGCCGCGACGCCCGCTCGCTGCTCGCGGGCATCGAGGTCAACTTCAACAACGGCGACCACGAGGAACTGGAGCAGCCCGTCGATGGCATCCGCGACAGCCGCGAAGAGACCTTCGTGCTCGAAGTCCCTTTCTCCAGGGTCACCGGCGCGACGTCGCTCGAAGTCATGCTCTACGACGACGCCGGCAACGCCGCCACGCGCCGACTGAGCTGGTAACCCGCTCACGCCCGCGGGTGGGCCTTGGCGTAGATTTCCTTCAGCCGGGCCACGCTGACGTGCGTGTAAACCTGCGTTGTCGCGAGCTGCGCGTGCCCGAGCAGCTCCTGCACGAGCCGCAGGTCGGCGCTGGCATTGAGGAGGTGCGTCGCGTAGCTGTGCCGCAGCTTGTGCGGCGTCAGATCCATCGGCAGCTCGGCCAGCACGAGATAGCGTTTGAGTAGCAATTGCACCTGCCGCACCGGCAGCCGCCGGTGCCGCCCGTTGACGATCACCGGGGAACTTGGCGCCGTGTATCGCGCGAACTCGGCCTTGAATTTCATGAGCAACGAGGTCGCCACGCGGCCGAGCGGGCAGAGCCGCTCTTTCCGGCCCTTGCCGACGACGCGGGCCACACCGGTGTCGAGGTCGAGCTGCCCGTAGCTGAGCGCCGTCAGCTCGCTCACGCGCAGCCCGCCGCCGTAGAGCAGTTCCATGACGAGCCGATCCCGGCAGGCAGTGAAGGCGTCGATGCCGCCGTTCTCCTGCAGACGCACCGGTCCGGCGAGCAGGCGCACCATTTGCTCCTCGGTGAGAAATTTCGGCAGGCGCCGTTCCAGTTTCGGCAGCGGCACGCCGAGGAACGGATTGCGCGTCACCCGGCCGTGACGCAGCCAGTATTTGTAGAACGCGCGCAGGCCGGAGACATGGTTGTGCAGTGTGCGCCGGCCAAAGCGTCGCTGCGCCTCGATCACGAAGTCCCGCAGCTCGCGCGCCGTCAGCCCGCCGAGCCCACGGTCGGCAAACCCACTGCCGGCTAGCCAGCGGTAAAAGTCTTCGAACGCCTGCCGGTAGTTGCGCGCCGTGTAGGCCGAGTAGCGTCGTTCCTTCGCCAGATAATCGGCGAACGGCGCCCACCACTCCGCGACAACCTCAGCCGTTGGCTGGATGGGTGCGTCGTTCAACATCGTGCATCACACTCGCCGTGTGCCGCCGCAGGGCGCCTTCGGGATCGAGACCTTTCATCCGCGCCGCCGCCGTCAGCTCGAACAGCATCCGCCCCAGCATGGCCTCGTCGAGCTGCCGTCCCAGCGCCTGCACCTGCGCGGCGTCCACAATTCCGTCCGCGGGCAGTTGCTTTTTTTCGATCTGCTTCCACACCGCCTCGGCCCACATCAGCGCCGGCAGCCGCGGCGGCATCGCCTTGAACAGGCCGGACTGCGCGGGGCCGTTTTTCTTCTCCGTGGACTTGATGACCTCCCACTGCGCGATGACCTGGTCCGAGGTGTCGAGTTTGCCGGTGCCAAAGACGTGCGGGTGGCGGCGGACGAGCTTGTCGTTGATCTCGCGCGCCACGTCCTCGAAGTTGAACTCGCCCCGCTCCTCCGCGATGCAGGCGTGAAACACGATCTGGATGAGCACGTCGCCCAGTTCCTCGCGCATGTGCGGGTAGTCGCCGCGGTCGATCGTGTCGATCAGCTCGCTCACCTCGTCAATGAGGCAGCGCACGAGGGTGGCGTGCGTCTGCTCCTGATCCCACGGGCAACCACCGGCGCCCCGCAGCCTGGCCATCGTCACCTTCAACTCTTCGATCGCGCTCATTTCAGGAATTTGCCCACGGAACACACGGAACACACGGAAAAAGTTGTTTTGTCTTCCGTGTCTTCCATGTCTTCCGTGGGCGCCAATGTCCGACAAGCTCACTGAGATCATGGCCTGGAAGCGGCGCGAAATCGCGCCCCAGCTCCGCGCCGTCTCCGAGGTCGAGCTGGCGCGGCTCGACGCCACCCTGCCCCGCCCACCGTCGTTCGCCGCCGCCCTCCGCCGCGCCGACGGCCGGCTCGCGGTGATCGCCGAGATCAAGCGCCGCTCACCCTCCGCCGGCGACATCAGGGCCGGTGTCTCCGCGCTGGAGCAGGCCCGCCGCTACCAAGTCGCCGGCGCCGACGCCCTTTCGGTGCTGACCGACGAGAAATATTTCGGCGGCACGCTCGACGACCTCCGTGGTGTCATCGCGCATTTCCGCGCCACGCCCCAGGCCCGGCCTTGCCTCCGGAAGGATTTCTTCGTGCATCCGCTCCAGGTGCTGCAGGCGCGTGAAGCCGGCGCCAGCGCCATCCTCATCATCGTCCGCGCGCTGACCGACGAGGAGATGAAGGTGCTCGCCGGCGCTGCCACGGCCGCCGGACTCGATGCGCTCTTCGAAATCCACCACGAGCCGGACCTCGCCCGCGCCCTCGCCCACGGTGCGCGGATCGTCGGCGTGAACAACCGCGATCTCGCCGTCTTCAAAACCGATCTCGCGCTCAGCGAGCGGCTGATCCCGCAGTTTCCCCGCGCCGTGACCGCCGTCAGCGAGAGTGGCATCCGCACCGCCGCCGATGCCGCCCGTGCCCGCGCCGCCGGCGCCCACGCCGTGCTCGTGGGCGAGGCGCTCATGCGCTCTGAAGATCCGGCGGTGCTGATCGGCGCTTTTCGCACGACCTGACACCTCTTCGCCGATCGCGCCATGCCCCTCTCCCCCTCCGCCACCCGCGACCTGCTGACCAAGCTGGGGCACCAGCCGAAGCGTTTTCTCGGGCAGAATTTCCTCGTCGATGGCAATATCGTCCGCAAATCCCTCGAACTCGCCGGCGTGGCGGCGGGCGATACCGTCGTCGAGATCGGGCCCGGGCTCGGCACGCTGACCACAGCGCTGCTCAAGGTCGGCGCCGAAGTCTGGGCCGTCGAGAAAGACCGCACGCTGCACGCGCACCTCGCCGAAAGCCTGCTGCCGCACTTTCCCGACCAATTTCATCTGCTCGAAGGCGACGCCGTGGAGCAGCCGCTGGCAGGCCTTCCGCCGGAGCGCGCCGCGGCCGGTTGCAAGATCGTCGCCAACCTCCCCTACGCGATCGCCACGCCCTGGCTCGACGCCGTGCTGGCCGGCCCGCTGCCCGACCGCATGGTGCTGATGCTCCAACAGGAGGCCACGCAACGCTACGTCGCATCGCCGAGCACCAAGGCCTTTGGCGCGATCTCGGTCTTCCTCCAGTCGGCTTACGCAGTCGCGCCCGGCCACCGAGTGGATGCGAGCTGCTTTTTCCCCAAACCCGACATCGAGTCCTACCTCCTCCACCTGGTCCGCCGGCCCGCGCCTTTTGTCTTCGCCACCGCGGCGAAAGGGCTCATCCGCAATTGCTTTCAACAACGCCGCAAACAGATCGGTGGCCTGCTGCGCCCGCGCCTCCCGGACGCCGGGGCCGCGTGGATAGCGGAGTTGGCCGCAGCGGGGCTTTCACCGCAAATCCGGGCGGAGGCCATTCCCGTGGAACTTTGGCAGAAGCTCGCGGTTATCTATGATAACCACTTGAAAGCCTCGCCCTGAACGTTAATCGCTATGGTAATGATACCACGCCTTCTCGCTGCCCTCGCCGTGGCCACCGCCGCCTTTGCCCAACCGGCCGATCCGGGGCCGGCACTCCGCGGACAAATCGACGGCAAGTTCTATGTGGCGCCCGGCGGCGTCTATCGCATCACCATCCCGGTGCTGCCGGAGCTCGGCGGCCAGATCAGCGACACCGACAATGTGGTGACCTTTCGGGACGACTTCAACGTGCAGATCAGCATCGCGTGTTTTACGCAGGATGCGACGCAGCGCTGGGAACTCTCCACCCGCGGGCTCAAGGACTATCTGGTTTATTTCTTCGGCAACTATGTGCTGCCCGATTTCCAGCAGGCGCTGCCGGGAACGCGCGTGGAGAGTGCAAAATTCGCGCCTGGGCTCGCGGACGGGGCGCTGATCGTTTACACGCTGCTGCCGGGCGGTTCGATGTTCGGACAAAAGGCCGCCGTTTTGGGTGCGCCAGAAAAACCCCCCGTGGCCAAACGCGGCAACCTCGTCTTCGTGCACCGCGAGCACATCTACGTGATCAGCACCGAGCTCGCCGAGCGGGTGATCGAGCGGAGCAACTACCGCAAGACCACCGCGGAGGAGGACGAGATCCTCCGGCAGCGGCTGGCCGACCTCGTGGCCACGATCGGCTACAGCACCGAAACCGCCAAATGAAGCGGTCCCGGCAAACATCATCGCCCGGAGAGCAGGATAAGTTGCGCGGAAATTTCCACTCGCCTCCCTTGTCCGCGTCTCATCGTCTGGAGCGCTGATGAAACGGGCTTTCCTGCTTGCCGCCTCTCTTCTGGCAACGGCCACCGTGACCGAAGCCGCAGCGGAAAAAACCGTCCCTCCCATGGCCAAACCTTTCGGACTCGTCCTCCACGGAGGCGCGGGCGTCATTCGTCGCCAAGATATGTCACCCGAACTCGAGGCGCAATACCGCGCCAAACTCACCGAAGCGCGCGACGCGGGCTACGCCGTTCTGGCCAACGGCGGTACCGCTCTCGATGCCGTGATCGCGGCTGTGACGCTGCTGGAGAACTCGCCGCTCTTCAACGCCGGCAAAGGTGCGGTCCTCGACTCCGAGGGCATCTGCGAACTGGACGCCTCGATCATGGACGGCGCCACCCAGGCGGCCGGAGCAGTCGCCGGGGTTCAGCACATCAAGAACCCGATCAAACTTGCCCGCGATGTGATGGAGAAATCGCCGCATGTCATGCTCATCGGCCAGGGCGCCGAACAGTTTGCCCGCCAGCTCGGCTATGAACTCGTTTCCAACGACTATTTCAAAACTGACATGCGCCGGAAGCAACTGGAGCGGGCGAAAGCTGAAGAAAAAACTGGCAGGAAAGCCGGCACGATGCTGGAGGAACACCTCGATGGCAACGACCCCAACGGCTTCCTCCGCGTGAATGAGCACAAATACGGAACGGTCGGCTGCGTCGCCCTCGACCGCGCCGGCAATCTCGCTGCCGGCACATCCACTGGCGGCATGACAAATAAAAAATTCGGCCGCGTCGGCGACTCTCCGATAATCGGCGCTGGCACCTACGCGAACAACGCCACCTGCGCTGTCAGCGCGACCGGTTGGGGCGAGTTTTTCATCCGCGTCGGCGTCGCCCGCGACATCGCAGCGCAGATGGAATACAAGGGTGTGCCGCTCGCCGTGGCCGCCGAGTCCGTGCTCGCCAAGGTCGCCGCGCTGAAGGGCGACGGCGGCGTGATCGCCATCGACCGCGCGGGGCACGTCGCGATGCCCTTCAACACCGCCGGCATGTATCGCGGCTTCCGGTTTTCCGACGGCACGCAGACGATCGAGATTTTCGGCGCGGCCAAATGAAAGCTTCGGGCGCGGGGGGAGAACTTACCGGTAGCCCGACAGAAACGCCTTTTCCGCGGCGAACATCTCCAGCGCCATCGCCTTGATTTCCGCGGGCGAGCAGACCGCCGCCGTCAGCGGATCGAGCATTAGCGCGTAGATTGCCTTCTCGACGCTGCGCTCGATGGCCGCCTGGGCGCCGAGGTCGAACATCCGCATATTGGCGTCGCACAACGCCGCCATCTGCGCCGGCAGCGCTCCGAAGCGCGTCGGGTGGATGCCGTTGCGGTCGATCATGCACGCGACCTCCACGCAACCGTCGGCGGGCAGATTAGTGATGAGCTGGCCCGCGCCGCGCACGTTGTTCATGACGTTGCCATGGATGCGGAACGGCGTGTCCTTCTCGCGCGCCTCGATGATCCAGCTCGCATACTCCCAACTGCGCTCCCAGTCCATTGCAACCTTACCCTCGAGCATCTCGGCGCGCTGCTGGTCGGCGCCCTTGCGCCAGGTGGGCCAGTTGTCGGCGTAAAAGCTCGTGCCGCCGTCGTAGCCCTCACGGCTGTAGCGTTCGACCAGGTCTTTCCGCTTGCGGTAATATGGCAGGTACTCGGAGAGATGGCCGCTCGACTCGGTGATGAAGGCGCCGAAGTTGAGCATCATGTCCTTGCGCACGAGGTCGCGGTGCCACTCGGGCGCCTCCCACTGGTGCTGGCCGAGCCGCTTCGGCAACTTTGGGCGGCCCTCCTTGGCGGCACGTTCGAGGTCGGCGCGGGCCTTGCGCTTGAGCAGCGGGTAGAGGTCTTTGCCCTGATGTTCGAGTTTGGTGAACCACGCGAGGTGGTTGATGCCAGCGCACTCCCAAGCCATCTCGCCGATGGCCACGCCCGCCCGCCCGGCCAGCAACTGGCTCGTGCCCTGCACCGAATGGCAAAGGCCCACGACCGGCATGCGTGAGGTGCGGCCGGCGGCGAGACACATCATCGCCATCGGGTTGGTGTAGTTCAGCACGAGGGCGCGCGGGCAGAACTCCTCGGCGTCCTTGAGCACCTGCAGCCAGACGGGAATCGTGCGCAGGGCCTTGAACAACCCGCCCGGCCCGATGGTGTCGCCGATGCACTGGTCGATGCCGTATTTGGCGGGAATGTCGTTGTCAAACCGCACGCAGGCCGTGCCGCTCACCTCGATGCAGTTCACGATGTAGTCGGCGTCGTGCATTACCTTGCGGCGGTCGGGCGAGGCGATGACCTGCCAGGTGGCTTTGCCGAGTTGCGCGCAGAGTTTCTGAATCAGCGCGTGCATCGTGGCCAACCGGTCACGGTCGATGTCCACGAGCGCGATCGTGCCGCCCTGCTCGCCCGGGATGCGCAGGATGTCGTTCATCAGGCGCGGCGTGAAGGCGCTGCCGGCGCCGAGCATGAGGATTTTGATCGGCCGGCGAATCTGGCCGGGGAGGCCGAGGGCGGCGGAATCGTGCGTGTGGGCAGTATGACCGATGGCGGCGGCTTTTTTGGCGCTCATGTGCGGATAGGTTGGCGAAGCGGTGAGAGGAAAACTCGGTCAGGCAAACCAGCCGGCGGGTCGCAGCGCAAACGGCAAAAAATCAATATTCACGCGTCCGCCGCGCTGACGGTCAGTGCGCGGCCGTTGTCCTTGGCACCGAGCTGGAGGATGAACGGCGCGGCGGTCTTGGCCCACGCCGCCGCCTTGGGATAACCGATGGCGCCGTCCGCCCAGCACTGGCGCAGCATGTCGGTGTCGATCACGCCGGGATTGAGCGGCACTGCCGCCATGCCGGCCGGCAGCTCGGTGGCGAGGGCCTGGGTCAGGCCCTCGACCGCCCACTTAGTCGCACAATACGGCGCGACTTCGGGCGAGACCCCGCGGCCCCAGCCGGAACTGACGTTGACGATCACGCCCTTCTTGGCCGCCACCATCGCGGGCACGAAGTGCCGGATGACGTTCGCCACGCCGCGAAGATTTACGTCCACGATCTTGGTGAATTCCCGGTCTTCCTGCTCCCACAGCGGCGCGAGGCGGTTCATCAGCCCGGCGTTGTTGATCAGAAGGTCGGGCGGACTCTCATTTTCCAAAACCTTCACGGCCCATAGGGCGACCTTGTTGTCGAGCGCGACATCGACGACCGAGAAGTCGTGTGGCGCGGCATAAGTCATCCGCAGGTCGAAAATTTCCTGCCCATTCCTCCCGCAGCCGATGACGGCGTGGCCGAGGCGAATAAATTCCTCTGCCAGTGCGCGGCCCAGACCGCGCGAAACGCCCGTGATGACGATCTTCATCCGAGTAGCGCAGGCGTCCCGCCTGCATCCGTCAAGCACGCAGGCGGGACACCTGCTCCACCTGAATCAGCGGCTCTGCAGGCTGAACTTGTTCAGCCCGGTCTTGCGGCAGGAATCCATGACGAAGGCCAGTTTCTTGAGCTGCGTCGTCTCGTCCGCCTTGATCAACACTGGGATATCCTTGTCCACGTTGTGCACCTGGCGCAGGAGCTCCACCAACTGCTCGTCGGTGACAACCTTGTTGTTGAACGAAATCGAGCCGTCCTTGTCGATGGCGATGGTGACGGTGCCCTTGAACTCGTTTTTGCCCGCAGTCTCGACCTTCGGGAGCGTGATGTTGAGCGTCGCGGCCGACTTGAACTGCATCGTGACGAACGCGAAGAAGATCAGCATCACGAGCACGTCGATCAGCGGCACGAGGTTCAACTCGGGGCGCTTGCGGCGTTTCTGGTAAAGGCTGTTCATCAGCGGTCGCGCTGCAGAATGCGCTCCAGCAGCACGTCGAGTTGCGCAGAGTAGTTTTCGATCTTGCGCTGGAGATAGCCGCTGCCGACCAGCGACGGAATCGCGATGCAAAGGCCGATCACGGTTGCCGACAGTGCGAGCGCCACGCCAGAGGTGAACGCCACCGGGTCCGGCAGTCCGGTCTCGGGCGAAATCTGCGAAAACACCCGCAATAGGCCGGTGACCGTGCCGGTGAGACCGATCAGCGGTGCGGCCGCGTAAATCACGTCGAGATAGGGCACGCCCCGCTCCATGCGGTTGATCTCAAGGCGCGCGAAGGCCTTGACGGCGCCGGCGTCGTTCTTGTGCTCCTCAGCAAAGTCCACGATGCGCGCCAACACGGTGTGCTTGCCGCCCAGGAGTGGTTTCCCTGCCACAACCGCGTCCACCAAATCCTGTGGCATCACGGCGGCTTTGCGCAGGGCGAACGCACGTTCGCAGATAATAAACACCGCCGTAGCGGAGCAGAGGCCGAGGGGATAAATCAGCAACCCAGCGCCCTTGAAAACTTCAATCATCGCTAAAGTCATAGTGGAGAATGTGCATGGTCTGACGCACGCGCCGAGCAAAAGTTCATAAAAATACGGGTTCTACTGTCCGCTGACAGGGAAAATCGCACCGGCGCCGTCCGATTCAAGCCGATTACGTCGCGAAATATGGCAGTCGCGCCGCGAGGCCGGCCACAGCCGGTAACCCCTCCAGCAGCTCCCCGATGGGATCCCAGCGCCCGTGGACGAGCGCATCGCGGGCGGATTCGCGGATGGTCGCCGGCACTATCTGTCCGGCAAAGTGGATTTCCTGTCGCGCCACGTCGGCGACCACCTCGGTCTGCGGGTCGCGGTCGATGGCGGCGGCGATCTTCGCGATGTCCTCGCGGGACGCGGACAGACACGGGATGCCCAGGCCGGTGCTATTGCCGAAAAAAATTTCGGCATAGCTCTCGGCGATGATGGCGCGAAAACCGTGTTTCTGGAGCGCCTGTGGCGCATGCTCGCGGGAGGAGCCGCAGCCGAAATTGGAACCGGATAGGAGGATGGTTGCGCCGCGGAAACGCGGCTCGTTGAGCGGGTGCGCCTTGGCGGTGCCGTCGGGGTGTTGGCGCACGTCGCGGAAGAGGAATTCGCCGAGTCCGTCGAACGTCACGCACTTCATGAAACGCGCCGGGATGATGCGGTCGGTGTCGATGTCGTTGCCCGGGACGCAGACGGCGCGGCCGGCGATGTGGGTGATTTTTGCTAGGGCCATAATTTTGAGCGTTGAAGATTTTAACTGACGTTGACGCCGAACACCTCGCGGGCGTCGGCAACGGAGCCAGCTACGGCGGCAGCGGCGACCATCAGCGGACTCATGAGAAGCGTGCGGCCGGTCGGGCTCCCCTGGCGGCCCTTGAAATTGCGGTTCGACGAACTGGCGCACAACTGGTCGCCGACGAGTTTGTCGGGGTTCATCGCCAGACACATCGAGCAGCCCGCCGCACGCCACTCGAAGCCGGCGTTGGCGAACACCCGGTCGAGCCCCAGTTTCTCGCACTGGAGCGCAACGATCTGTGACCCGGGCACGGCGATGGCCTTGACGCCCGAGGCGACCCGGCGGCCCTTCAAAAAGCGCGCGACCTCCTGAAAGTCGCTCAGCCGGCCGTTGGTGCACGAGCCGAGGAAGGCGACATCGATCTTGGTGCCCTTGATGGGCGCGCCCGGCTGGAATTTCATGTAGGCGAGCGCCTCCTCGATCGAAGCCTTCTCGTCGGCCGCCCACGTCTTCGCCGGATCGGGAATCGTCTCGCCGATCGCGATGGCCTGCCCGGGATTAATGCCCCATGTGACTGTCGGCGCGATGTCCTTGGCGTCGATCGTCACGAAATCGTCGTAGTGGCACCCCGGGTCGCTCGCCGTCGCCCGCCAGCGCGCCACAGCGGCATCCCACGCCGCGCCCTGCGGAGAATAGGGTCGGCCCTTGAGGTAGACGAACGTGGTTTCGTCGGGATTGACGTAGCCTACCCGCGCGCCGCCTTCGATGGACATGTTGCAGACCGTCATCCGCTCTTCCATCGTGAACCGATCGAAGACTTCACCACCGTATTCGTAGGCGAACCCCGTGCCGCCATTCACGCCGAGCGTGCGGATGATGTGGAGAATGACATCCTTCGCATAAACGCCGGGCCGGAGGTGGCCATTGACGCTGACGCGGCGCACCTTCAGCGCGCCGAGCGCCATCGTCTGCGTGGCGAGCACGTCGCGCACCTGGCTGGTGCCGATGCCAAACGCGATCGCGCCAAACGCCCCGTGCGTGCTCGTGTGCGAGTCGCCACAGGCGATCGTCGTGCCCGGCTGCGTGATGCCCTGCTCCGGTCCCACGATGTGGACGATGCCCTGCCGGCCGCTCGCCCGGTCGAAAAACGTGATGCCGAACTCCGCACAGCTCCGGCGCAACTCGTCCATCATGGCCTGTGCGAGCGGGTCGCGGTAGGGCTCGGTCAGTTGGTCGGTCGGGATGATGTGGTCCACCGTCGCGAACGTGCGCTGAGGAAAGGCCACCTTGAGACCGAGGTCGCGTAGCATGCCGAACGCCTGCGGGCTCGTCACCTCGTGGATCAGGTGCGTGCCGATGAGCAACTGGGTCTGGCCGTTGGCGAGCCGGCGCAACGTGTGCGCCTCCCAGACTTTTTGGAAGAGTGATTTGGGCATGATAATGTGCCGGAGGCTATCAGAAGATTGCCATGCCGGGAAATACCATTTTAGCCTCCTGTGATGCCGCGCGAGTATCAGTATCCCTTCGAGCTGCGCCACCTCGTCTATTTCCGCGAGGTCGCACGGCACCTGCATTTTCGCAAGGCCGCCGAGTCGCTCGCCGTGGCCCAGCCCGCCCTCAGCCGCGCCCTTGCCCAGCTGGAGACAGCGCTCGGCGCCGATCTGCTGAACCGCACCCGGCGAGGCGCCGAGCTCACGCCCGCCGGCCGGATGCTGCTCGAACGGATCGAGCCGCTCCTGCGCGGGCTGGCCGCAATTCCGGAGGATCTGAGGGCTCTTGCCGGCGGGCAGTCCGGCCACCTGCGGATTGCCTTCACCGGCCTCGCCATGGCGACGGTGCTCACGGGCATCTTACGCGAGTTCAGCCAGAAATTCCCCGGCATCCGGCTCGAGCTGAATGAATCGCCGACCTCGGCCCAACTCCGCGCCCTTCAGGCTGGCGAGCTGTCGTGCGGTTTTTTTCATCCCGACGCGCCGACGCCCGGCCTGTGCACCCGGCAACTGCTGCATGAGCGCAACGGCGTCCTGCTGCCGCCCGGACACCCGCTCGCCGCTCGCACCCGACTCCGGCTCCGCGATCTCACCGCCACGCCGTTCGTCCTGTTTCCGCGGGCGCACAATCCGGGCTTCTACGACCGCGTGCTGGCGGCGTTCGCCCGCGCCGGCGTCACCCCGCGCATCGCCGAGGAAGTGTGGCCGCGCGCCAACGGCATCGGCCTCGTGCGCGCGGGGTTCGGCGCCACCTTCATGACGCCGTCCGAGGCGCAGCATCTGCCGGGCGACGTGACCTTTCACCCGCTCACCGGCCCCACGCCCGAGAGCCGGCTCGTGCTCGGCTGGCGCGAAACCGATGCGAAGGAGCCCACGCTCGCCGCGTTCCTCGCGGTGGTTGCCGCCAGCCGCTGACACCGCGCGGCCCGGCGATAGGGGCAGATTCCACTGCGGCGCGGCGCGTATTTTTCGATTTGTCGTGATCGCCACGACAATCAGCGGTAGGAGGAGGCCATGACGGTCAGCCCTGTGTTCAAAGTTCAGCTCGACGCACCCCGCAACTTAATCCACATTTGGTATCTCGGGAACGTGACGGCGACGGGGATGGCCGCCTGCGTAAAGGAGGTTGAGCGGTGCTTGCCGGTGCTGCGGCCCGGATTCACCGTGCTGACTGACTTAAGCGGACTGGAGTCAATGACGTTGGACTGCGCGCCCCATCTGACCCGGATCATGGATCTCAGCAAGAGCCATGGCATCGGCACTGCGGTGCGAGTCATTCCAGATCAAACCAAGGATATCGGCTTCAATATTCTTTCGATCATTCATTACAGGCGCGGCGTCAAGATAGTCACTTGCGCCACTTTGGCTGAGGCCGAGCGAGCACTGGTAACGTAAGTCCCCCTGCGGAACAACGCCGGCACCGCCCCGGCATACCTACATGTCCGGGGAGACCGTGGCGATGGCTTCCTCGATCGTCGTTAGACCGTCCTTCACTTTGATCAGGCTGTCCTGGTGCAGTGTCTTCATCCCTGCGCGCTGGGCGATCCTTTTTAGCTCGGCCGACTCCACCTCCTTGTTGATCGCCTCGATCAACTCCTCGTTCGTAACCATCAATTCATGGATGCCGACCCGGCCTTTGTAACCGCTGCCACCACACTTCGTGCATCCCTTGGGGCTATGCTTGAAAATCTGGCCACTCCAGCCGATTGCCTTTTCCAGCACTGCCTTCTCGCGCCCCTCGGGCGCATAGGGCACGCGGCAGGTCTTACACACCCGGCGCATGAGTCGCTGCGCGCAAACGCACAACAGCGACGAGGAGATCATAAAAGGCTCCACGCCCATGTCAGTGAGGCGTGCGATCGTGCCCGGTGCGTCGTTGGTGTGCAGCGTGCTGATTAGCAGGTGCCCGGTGAGCGCGGCCTCGACGGCAATGTTGGCCGTCTCTTTGTCGCGGATTTCGCCGACGAGGATGATGTCGGGATCCTGTCGTAGGAACGCCCGCAGTGCCGACGCAAAAGTGAGGCCGATCTGGCGGTGCATCTGCATCTGGTTTAGCCCAGGCAGCGTGTATTCAATCGGGTCCTCGGCCGTGCGGATGACAACATCGCTGGTATTGATCTCGTTGAGCGCGGAGTAGAGCGTCATCGATTTGCCAGAGCCGGTCGGCCCGCAGTGTAGAATCATTCCATAGGGCTGGCGGATGCACTCGCGGTATTTGGCAAGGTTGTCTTCAGTGAAGCCGAGTGCGGTGAGAGGCAACATGGACTTCTGCTTGTCGAGGATGCGCATCACCACGCCCTCGCCGTGGTTGAGTGGCGCAGTCGAGACGCGCAAGTCGAGATCAATCCCCTTCTTGGTGTATTGTTTGAATACGATGCGCCCGTCCTGGGGCAACCGTCGCTCGGAAATGTCAAGATTGCACATGATTTTCAGGCGTGCGACCAGTGCGGGCCCGACCTTGCGCGGCAACCGGAGTTTTTCCGAGCATACGCCGTCGATACGGTAACGGACAATGACTTCCTTTTCCTGTGGCTCGATATGGATGTCGCTCGAGCCGGCGAAATACGCGTCCTCGATGATGCGGTTGGCGAGCTCAATGATCGGACCGGACTCCTCGTCTACCTCCTCCTCAGACGCCTCGGCGTGCCCGCCGAATTCGGCGCCGATTTGGTCGACCACATCGCCAAACCCTGAGGACTTCTGCTCCGAGGTCTTTTTGAATTTTTCGCGGATGTCTTTTTCGCGCCCCAGCAGTCGCACTACCTTCTTGCCAGTCATTTCCTGAATTTTCGCCGGGATCGCGGTCTCGAACGGATTGGCGAACGCCACCAGCAGGAAATCGCCTACTTCACCAACCGGCAACACATGGTTTTCCTGGCAAAAATCTTCGGGAATCCGCTCGAATGACTTTGGCGTCAGTCGGTGACGGGCAACGTTGAACGGCGCAAGCCCGAGTGCACGGCCCTTGGCCACAAGCAACTGGAATGACGTGATCTTGAACTCATCCTGCAGTAACTTGTCGAGCGCGTCGCCATTCGGGTCACCCGGTGCGGTGGCCACCTCATCGCGCTGCTCTGACGTGAGCCTTTCCATGGCCACGAGCTGTGTGACAATCTGAGTCTGGATCTTTCCGAGCGCCATGGTCAGGAGGCCGGCTTGGCCGCTGCCGGCGTCACGGTGCGCTCGGCTTCAATTTTTTCCAGATGATCCGCGATGTTTTCCAAGGTAGTGCCAAACCACAGCACCGGACCGTTGCATTGTTTCTCCCAAAACGTGCGCACTGCTGGGCTGAGATAATACGCCGTGGCGATAAAATGGAAATCTTCCTCGCGGTCGAACGGCACCGACCAGGTGGCCCAGCACGCGCCGAGATCTAGCGACTTTTTCACGTCGTCTGTAATATCGTAATTGCGTAGATCGACGAGACCGACGCCCTCGTTGTCGACGACGTGCTGAAGCACATCCTCCTCGCGCAGGACTTTGAGTTCGAAAGCGAGGATGCCAAGCACCGTGCTTTGTCGGGGCAGGTCTGACGCCGCCACTTCCAGCAGCCGCTCGTTAGCTTTCTCGAGATCTTCGAGTTTGACGAGGTTAGTCTCGACCAGGTTGGCGCCCATCAGCCGATTGGCGCGCATCAGGAGTGAACGGTGTTCCGGAGCCATGTCAGCACTACCTTGGCTCAAGTAGACTCAAGAGGCGACACCTTTTCTCGCCGACGATGGGCGGTGACGCGTTTTAATAATTCCTTTTTTAGTTGCGGCAGCCCGGCTCCGGTCAAACAGGAGATTTTGAAGATATCCACCTTGCGAAAGCGGCGCTTGAACATTGCCAAGTGTGCGGCTGCTTCGGGCATGTCCATCTTGTTGGCGGCAACTATGCGTGGTTTGTCGAGCATCGCCGGGTCGTAGAGCTTCAACTCGTGCAGCAGGTGTTTGTAGTCGTCGCGCGGGTCGCGGGCATCGGTCCCGGACATATCGACCAAAACAAGCAGCAACGCACAGCGCTCGATGTGGCGGAGGAACCGGTGCCCGAGCCCGCGGTTTTCGCTGGCTCCCTCGATCAGCCCGGGCACATCTGCGAGCAGCAGCCGGCGGTCGCCCCGCCGCTCGTCGGGATACTCGATCACGCCAATCTGCGGATGCAAAGTGGTAAACGGATAAGCCGCCGTCTTCGGGTGGGCCTTGGTGATGAGACCAGTGATCGAGGACTTGCCGGCGTTGGGGAAGCCCACGAGGCCTACGTCCGCGATGCTCTTGAGGATGAGGCGGTAGTTTCCGCCTCCGCCTGGCTGTCCTGCGTTGGCGCGCTTGGGTGCGCGGTTGGTTGAGGTCTTGAAATGCGTGTTGCCCCAGCCCCCGTTACCGCCCGCGCAAAGCACGGTCTGCTGGCCGTCCGTGATGATCTCGGCCACGACCTTGCCAGTGGCCTCGTCGTAAACAACGGTGCCGAGCGGCAGCCGCATGAGGCAATGCTTGCCGTCGCTGCCATGCTGGTCTGAGCCGAGCCCGTGCTCGCCGCGTTCGGCTCGCCAGTGCGGCTGGAACTTGTAGTCGACTAGATTGTTCGTGTTGACGTCGCCCACGAGGATGACGTCGCCTCCCCGGCCGCCATCGCCGCCGTTGGGACCGCCCCACGGCTCGTATTTTTCCCGGCGGAAGCTCACGCAGCCGCGCCCGCCGTCACCAGCTTGAAGTTTCACCACGCACTCGTCGACAAACATTCGTCCTACAATGCAGAACCTCGCGCGCTTGCCAAGGACGACGATCTGCCGCCGCCAAGTTCGACCGGCCGAGCCCCACCTATTTCATCCCCAGGCCATGGGTTAGCCCCTGTCAATGCGGGGTCGGGACGGCTGGTGGACGAGCCTGCGTCTGGGCGGACTTCATCATATCCGTCAGAAAATCCTGCCCTGCGACGTAGCCCGGCACTTCCTGCAGGACTTTACCCACAATCAAGCGCGCAATATCGAACTCGCCCTTTTCCCGATACCAGCGCGCGAATTCGAGCGCCCGGGAGACTTCGACTTTCCGCGTCCGGATGCGTTGGCCGATCAAGTAGAGCAATTGCGGACGGTCATCCTGTTCGAACGCGATCCGCACCTCGCGCCACGCGAGATCAGCTTCAACGCGCGAAAGCCAGGGTGGCGCGGCGGTGCGGATCCCGCGCAACAAGTCACTTGCTACAGCCCAGGCCTTGCGTTGCATAGCATCGTCCAGCTTGGCAAAAAACTCCGTCTGCGGCATCACCTCGTAGTTCGGCCGTAGTGGGACAGCAGCCGCAACCTCAATCTGCGCGGCGGAAGTCGGTGCATTCCTTACCACCACCGCCAGCGCAGTTGGTGCGGGCGATGGGAGTGCCGCGATTTTTCCGGCCGCGGTCTCGCTCCACTGCGTGAGCTGCGTGCTCCCGGGAAATCGCGTCAACCCCGCCCGGGCCACCGCCGCCACTGCCGGCCAGTGGCCAAATTTTGCAAACACCTCGGCGCTGCCGGCAAAAGCGCCCAGTCGAAAATTACCCCTCAGCAGCGCACCACAGTGCGCCTCCGCCCGGTCGCTCGTGGGTTGCGCGACTGCATCCAAGAGTGTTTGAATGAAATCGCGCATAGCTCGTGGCATGCCGGCCACTGCTCCGTTTGCACTGGTCAACGTCCCTCTCAGGCCACTACCGAAACTAGGGGAACCCAACGCAGGCATGAGCAGTTCTTTCGTAATCCCAGCCGTGCGTTCGCGCGCTTTGCGATCCTCCGCCAGCAATCGCTCAAAAGAGCGTCCCGCGGCCGCGGCGTCGCCCGCTCGCAACTGTGTCAGCGCGAGATCGCAGAGCGGCATGACCAGAGGCCGACCGAGTTCCCGGGTGATTTCCACACACGCAGCCACCAGTTGAGGGGCGCCAGCCGCGACACAGGCTTGCTCAATGCGGGCAACGACAGCCGCATCGGCGTCGAACCGCCGCAGGCACTCCTGCAACTCATTCCACGCAGCATCATCCCAGCCAGCCCGCACATAGTGCCCGATCGCCTCGATGCGCGGCTCCGGTTCACCCGGGTGCAGACGCACGAGTTCTCTCAGCGCCTCCGACATCCCGTCCAACTGCCCTGAGTGGCGGCACGCAGCAGCAAGCAATTGCAGACGGAATTCCCCGGGAACTCCACCCACGGGCCAAGCCCGAATCTCGGCAACGGCCTCAGCTGCTCGGCCCGCACCGCACAACGCAGTGACCCGCAGCTTGCGCCACTCCAGTGTGCGGTTGCGGTCCGCCACATCGAGCACCGCCAACGCCTCGCTCTGTTTTCCTAGGGCGATGAGCGCCGCGGCCCTTCGCTCAAGCAACCAGCCATGATTTGCTGCAGTCAGTCCGTCTGCCACCAGCGCTCGGTCACATGCGGCAAGCATCGTGACGTGATCGTCATTTTGCGCCGCAGCATCCAGGAGAAAGCGGACAAATTCATGCGGTGGAGTGGTGAGTGCCAGTTGGGGCAGCATGATCTCGCGGACACCGGTATAAAAGCCCGAACGTGCGTAGAGACGCGCGACGGCGAGCCGGGCGGCAGGGGCGTCAGGATGGCGGGCCAGCCCCTGCCGGATGGCGAACAACGCCTCATTGATCTTGTGCTCGCGGAGATCATTGAGCCCCGCGGCGAGGTAGCCTTGGCCGCGCCGGTCACTGATCTTTTCCCAGTGCCACGGACAGGCGAGATCGGCAAAGCCGACGCGATTAAAGGGGTCACGATCGAGCCATACCCACAGTCCACCCGACGCAGCAAACCAACCTACGGCCGCCACGACGGCTGCGAGCTTGAGGAGCATCTTGGCGTCCAACCAAACCGTTTTAAAATGCCCCTTGGTCGTCTCCTCCTCAGACACCAGAGTCAGGCCGATAAGCTTGCGTGCCCGCCAGTCACGATGGGTAGCCTTGTTCCAAACGAATCTGACGCGGAGTTGCACGTGGGGTTGGTGGTGGACGTGAAAGAGACCGGAGATACAGCGATGCCTAAGCTGAACCGCAAAACAAAACCCCTGCGTAGCGGCTGGTGTTTTGCACACGCAAAGCGGCGTGAAAAAGTTTCAGGTAGAAGGCACGCCTCTCTGAGCCGTCCGCATTAGGGGTGTTGCGATTCCGTGCAAAGCGGAAGTCTCGGAGAGACGCCCATACAGGCGCAGCGAATGACAGCGAGGGCGCTCGCGCCGAGGAAGGCGGTGGGGTAGGTCGCCCGTCCGGGATCTATGGCTTCATTTCTGCCTGGGTGCACGTGCGGGCAGACCTTGTGTCTCCACTGCCTTGTCCAGTTCCACCAGGAAATTCCGACCGGCGACGTAGCTCGGCACCTCCTGCAGGATTCTCTTGGCAAGCAAACGCGCGATTTCGAGTTCGCCTCTATCGCAATACCAGCGCGCAAACTCCAGCGCTCTACCCCCCTCCCCTTTCCGCGTCCTGAGGCGTTGACTGATCAAGTAGAGCAATTGCGGACGGTCGTCCTGCTCGAACGCGACCCGCACCTCGCGCCACGCAAGTTCCGCCTCAACCTGCGGAAGCCATTGCGGCGCGGTAACTCTGGCCGCATGAATCATGGTCGCGACTTCGGACCAGGCTCTGCGCCGCGCCGCGTCATCCAATTTCGAAAAAAAGTCTCCCTCCGACATGTCTGCGTCGCTCTGTGGAGGCGGGACCGTGTGCTGGCGGGCGAGTGGGGCCGCCGATTTCGACACGAGCGGGCCCGTGGCAGCGGGTGACGCGAGCGCCTTGACTTTCTCCGCTGCCGCTGTGCTCCACCGGGTGAGCTGCGTGCTCCCGGGAAATTGCGTCAACCCCACCCGAGCCACCGCCGCCACCGCCTGCCAGTGGCCGAATTTTGCGAGCACCTCGGCACCGCCGGTGAAAGCGGCCAGCCGGAAGTTGCCTCTCAACAACACCCCACAATGCGCCTCTGCCCGGTCGCGCGCTGGTTGCACGACGGCATCTAGCAGCGTGCGTAGAAAATCGCGCGTCGCTAGTGACAGGCCGGCCGCTGCTCCGGGCGCGCTTGGCACGGTCCCGCCAAAGCCGCCACCAAAATCTCGGGAGCCCGGCGCTGACTTGAGCAATTCTTCCGTGAACCCAAGGACGTGGTCGCGCGCCTTGCGATCCTCCTCCAGCAGGTGCTCAAATGTACGCTCGGCCGCCGCAGCGTCGCCCGCCCGCAATTGCGTCAACGCGAGATCGCCAAGCAGCGGAATTAGCGGCCGGCCGAGTTCCCGGGCGTTTTCCACGCACAAGGCAACTAGGTCAGGTGCGCCGGCTTCGACACAAGTCTGCTCAATGCGGGCGACCGCAGCTGCATCGGCGTCAAAACGCCTCAAACACTCCTGCAACTCGTTCCAAGCCGCATCCCCCCAACCCGCTTGCACGTATTGCTCGATCGTCACGATCCACGGTTCGATCTCTGTGGAGCGCGAGCGCTGGAGTTCCTGCAGCGCCGCCGCCATTTTCTCCGGTTGCCCCGTGCGCCGGCACGCCGCCGCGAGCAATTGTAGGCGAAATTCCTCCGGAACTCCTCCCGCGGGCCACGCCCGAATCTCGGCTACAGCCTCCGCCGCCCGGCCGGTGCCAAACAAAGCGTTCACCCGCAAGCGTCGCCAATCGATGGAACGCTCGCGCCCTGCCTCATCGAGCGCCACCAGGGCGTCGGCCGGTTTTCCCAGAGTAATGAGCGCCTGTGCCTTTTGCTCCAACAGCCAGCCACGCTCGGCCACCGCCAACCCGCCGGCCACCAAGGTGCAGTCGCATGCGGCCAAGACGGTCGCGTCGTCGTCGCTCTGCTGGGCGGCTGCCACTAGAAAACGGATGGACTTGCGCGGTGGCGGCGAGAGCGTGAGCTGGGGCAGCATAATCTCGCGGACACCGGCGTAATAGCCCGCCTGAGCGTAAAGGCGCGCCACCGCCAATCGCACCGCGGAATCGTCCGGATGCCGGGCGAGTCCCTGCCGGATTTGAAACAACCCATCATTGATCCGCCCCGCCTCGAGCGCCTCGAGTCCCTCGGCGATGTAGCCCTGGCCCCGCAAATCGCGAATCTGATTCCAACGCCAAGGAAACGCGAGGTCAGTCAGCCCGATGCAATTGTGGGGATCGCATTGCACCCAAAAATACAACACTTCCGCAGTGCCAAGCCATAGCACAAAGGCGATCGACGCGCCGAGTTTGAGCGGCTCACGTGCGTTAAGCCAGATCGTCTTGAGACGGTCCACGACCTCCTTTGTGTCGATCACCCATGCCAGACCTATACGATCAAGCGCGTGTCGGACGCGCTGCATAATCTTGTCCCAAACGAATCTGAAGCGGAGTTGCACGGGAAGTGGAGTGCGGTAGATAAGCAGAATCAGCAACGACTCGCCGGAACCGCAAAACAAAATCCCGGCGTGCGCCTGAGTGTATTTTGGTCAAGTAGATGCCGCGCCGCCCCTGTCGCGGAACAAATTGAAAACGCTGCGAAGTTGCCGCGTGATCCTGTAGCGGAGCCGCTTCCGGCTCCGTGCGGATCGGGAAGCCAAAAGCTACAAGATAGGCCGCGTGGCTGCGTTTGAAGGCCAGCGGCCAAAAACGTGGCGTCTGTCAGACCACGCTGTCGCCTGTGCTCCAGCGCGGCTACGCGGCGGCATTCGGTGATGCCGCCCTACAGCCCGGCCAGCAATCGCGCCAACTCGGCGCGCTTTGCCTGCTGGTCAGCAAGCTGCTTGCGGGCCCCTTCGAGCACTATCGGCGGGGCTTTGCTGACGAAGGCTTGGTTCGCGAGCCGCGCCTCAGTGCCGGCGATGTGCTTCGCGAGAAGATCGAGTTCCTTCGTGAGCCGCACTTTCTCGACGCCGACATCGACGGTGCTGGCGAGGTCGAGATAGAACGTGCCGAGCGGCGTCACGGTGGCGGGCGCGCCCTCGACGGCATCGCGGCGCACGATCTCGGCGGCGCCGGTCATGCGAGCGAGCTTGGCGAGACTAGCGGCCAGCGTCCCCCAGTCGGCGTCGCTGGTCGTCACGAGGAATTTCACATCGCGGCGGCTGGCGAGGTTGTGCTCGGCCTTGAGGGCGCGGGCCTTCGAGGCGACGCCCTTGAGCTTCTCGACGGCGGCGACCGCGGCGCGGTCGAGCGTGAGGCCGCGGGCCCGCGACGAGGTGGCGAGGTGCGAGGCGTTTTCGAGGCGCGCGTCGCCGATGAAACTCCCGGGCGCGCCGTAGCCGAGCAGCGCCCACAGTTCCTCGGTGATGAACGGGATGAACGGGTGCAGCAGCAGCAGCGTCTGGCGCAGCACGAGGTCCTGGATCGCGAGGCAGTTGTCCTTCGTGTCGGGCGCCTGGAGCTTCGACTTCGAGACCTCCACATACCAGTCGCAGAAATCGCTCCAGAAAAATCCATAGAGCGCCTGCACCGCGGCACTGAACTCGAACTCGCCAAAACAGCGGTCCACCTCGCGCGTCGTCGCGAAGAGCCGGTCGAGGATGGCGTGGTCGTCGGCGTCGAACTGCGCCGGCACGAGGCGGGCGAGGATGGCGTCGAGCGAGGAGTTGTCGCCAGCCGGGCCGCTCATCTGGCGGAAGCGCGAGGCGTTCCAGAGCTTGTTGCAGAAATTTTTGCCGCCCTCGATGCGGTCCTCCTGGAAGCGGATGTCCTGCCCCTGCGGCGCGATGGAGATGATGCCGAAGCGCAGCCCGTCCGCGCCGTAGGTGTCGATGAGGTCGAGCGGGTCGGGCGAGTTGCCGAGGGATTTCGACATCTTGCGGCCCTGCTGGTCGCGGATGATGCCAGTGAAATAGACATTTTTGAACGGAATCCGCCGCTCGATCGGCTCGCCGGGGCGCGTGAACTCCAGCCCCGCCATGATCATGCGTGCGACCCAGAAGAAAATGATGTCGGGTCCCGTCACGAGTGTCGTGGTCGGGTAGAAATAGTCGAAACCGTCGCGCTTCATCTCGTCGGCGTCGGGCCAACCGAGCGTCACGAAGGGCCAGAGCCACGACGACGCCCACGTGTCGAGCACATCCTCTTCCTGTTCCCAGTTGACCGGGTCGGCGGGACCGTCCACCGAGACATGCCAATTCTGCGGGTCGGCGCGGTCGCCGCCCTTGCGATACCAGACCGGAATACGGTGGCCCCACCAGAGCTGGCGACTGATGCACCAGTCCTGGATGTTTTCCAGCCAGTGCAGGTAAACCTTTGACCAGCGCTCGGGATAAAACTTGATGTGCCCGTCGCGCACCGCAGCCTTCGCCTCCTCGAGCTTCGGATACTTGAGCCACCACTGCTCGGTGAGCCGCGGCTCGATCGGCACTTCGGCGCGCTCGGAGTAGCCAACGCTGTTGGAGTAAGCCTCCTCGTCCACGAGGGCGCCGGCTTCCTTGAGGAGCGTGGCGGCGAGCTTGCGGCCGGCGAAGCGGTCGAGTCCGACGAGCCCGGGGCCGGCGAGTTCGTTGAGCGTGCCATTGGGGTTGAGCACGTCGATTGCGGGGAGGTGGTGGCGCAGGCCGATCTCGTGGTCCACCTTGTCGTGCGCGGGCGTGATCTTGAGCGCGCCGGAGCCGAATTCCCGGTCCACGGCGCTGTCGGCGATGATCGGAATCTGGGTGCGGTTGAGCGGACGCCACACCATCTGGCCGACGATGTCGGCGTAGCGCGGATCGTCGGGGTGCACCGCAATGGCGACGTCGCCCGGGATCGTCTCGGGGCGCGTGGTCTTCACCTCGATGAAGCGGCCGGGCTGATTCACCAGCTCGTAACGCACGCGATATAGCGTGCCGTTGACGGGCTTCATGATCACTTCCTCGTCGGAGAGCGCCGTCAGCGAAACCGGGCACCAGTTCACCATGCGCTTGCCGCGGTAAATATAGCCGCGCTGGAACAGCTCGACGAAGACGTGCAGCACGCGCTTCGAGTAGGCTGGGTCCATCGTGAACGCCGTGCGATCCCAGTCGCAAGACGCGCCGAGGCGGCGGAGCTGCTCAAGGATGATGCCGCCCTTTTCGGCGCGCCATTCCCAGACCTTCCCGACGAATTTCTCCCGGCCGAAATCATGCCGCGTCTGCTTCTGCTTGCGCAGCTCGCGCTCAACCACGGTCTGCGTCGCGATGCCGGCATGGTCCGTGCCCGGCAGCCAGAGCGCCGATTTGCCCTCGAGCCGCGCGCGGCGGATGAGGATATCCTGGATGGTGTTGTTCAGCACATGCCCCATCGTCAGCACGCCGGTGACGTTGGGCGGCGGGATCATGATGCCGTAGGGCTCGCGGGTGGCGTCAACGACTCCGCGGAAGCACTTCGCCTTCAGCCAGGCGGCATACCATTTCTTTTCGACGTCGCGCGGTTCGTAGCTCTTGGTGATCTCGGCCATGGGTCGGTGCTGGGCTCAAAACGGGGAGAAAACCCGCCGCGTCGCCCAGAAGCAAGTGGTTAAATCCCCTCGCCCGCCACTCGCTTTTCCCTTCACTGTGCGCGTTCCATGTCCGACGCCCTCCCGCCCACCGCCAGCCTGCACCTGAGTTTTACCCCCGGCACCACCGCTGCGGAGCGGCTCGCCGCATGCAAGGCCTACCTGCAGGCCGAGGGCGCTGACCTGCGCGCCCGCCATGCCGGCGGCGCCTCCGGGCTGGAACTCGTGCGCGCCCGGGCCACCACGCTCGACACGATGCTGCTGCGGCTGTTCGACAACGCCCTCGGCACCTACAACCGCGTCCACGGCAAACCTCCTGCCCCCGTCGCACTCGTCGGCCTCGGCGGCTACGGCCGCGGCGAACTCAGCCCGTTGAGCGATGTCGATGTGATGTTCCTCTTCCCGGCCAAGACAAAGCCGGCCCTCACCAAACCCTTTCTTGAGCATCTCTCCAACGAGGTCCTTTACCCGCTCTGGGACAGCGGCCTTAAGGTCGGCCATTCGACCCGCAACGTCGACGAGGTCTTTGTCGAGGCGCGCAAGAACATCCAGACCCTCACCTCGCTCCTCGAGTCGCGGCTGATCGCCGGATCGACCACGCTCTACGAGACGTTTGTGCAGGCTTACCGGGCGTTCTCTACGACCGAGGATCCCAAGGGCTACATATCCGCGCGCCTCGACGATCAGGCGCACCGGCGTGAAAAATATGGCGGCACCGTCTTCTTGCAGGAGCCGGACCTGAAGAACGGCGTCGGCGGCCTGCGCGACTACCAGAACGCTCTCTGGATGGCCCGCGTAAAACTCGGCATCGCCCGGATCGAAGAGCTCGCCACCCAGCGCTATCTCGGGCCGGACGAATTGGCCGATTTCACACGCGCCTACGATTTCCTCCTACGCGTGCGCAATGAGCTCCATTTTCTCAGTAGCCGAGCCACCGACGTCCTCAACCTCGACCTGCAGCCCCGTGTCGCCCTCAACCTCGGCTACACCGAGCCCGACATGCTCCAGCGCGTGGAGCAGTTCATGCAAGACTACTACCGCGCCGCCCAGGTTATCTTCCGTATCTCAAAACGCGTCGAGAGCCGGCTGGCGCTCACTATTGGCCGCGACTCCCATGGCGGTCGCATTTCTATCCGCGAAAGCTTGCTGGCCTCGCGTTTCCGCCGCAGCAAGCGCCTCGACGGCTTCGTCCTGCGCGGGCAGGAGCTCGCCGCCGAGAAGCCGGAGGTTTTCCGCGAGGACCCAGTTCGGCTGGTCCGGGTTTTCCGCCACTGCCAGCAACTCGAGTGCACGCTGGATTTCCACCTTGCCACGCTCATCCGCGATTCGCTCCCGCTGCTGACCGACGAGGTGCGCGCCTCGCCCGACGCCAACGTCTGTTTCCGCGCGATTCTCTCCGAAGTCGGAGCGGTGTTTCCGATCCTTGACCTCATGCACGAGTTGGGCGTGCTCAGCTGCTTCGTGCCGGAGTTTCACGGGCTGACCTGTCTCGTGCAGCACGAGTTCTACCACCGCTACACCGCCGATGTGCACACGCTGGAGGCGATCCGGCAGCTGGATCTTATCTTCACCGAGGCCGAGCCCATCACCCTGAAATACCGCAAGGCGCTCCACGAAACCGCCGACCCGGCCCTGCTCTACCTCACCCTCCTGCTTCACGACATCGGCAAGGCCCACGGCATCAAAGGCCACGCCGAAAGCGGCATGCAGATCGCCGCGCCGATCATGGCCCGGCTGGGTGTCTCGCCTGAGGGCCGCGAACTCGTTTCGTTTGTGATAAAAAATCATCTGGCGATGGCACGATTCTGGCAGAAGCGTGATGTCGATGATCCCAAGACCGCCGCCGCCTTTGCCGAACTCGTCGGAGATGCCGAAAAGCTCCGCAATCTCTACGTTCACACGTTTTGTGACGCGCGCGGCACCGCGGCCAGTCTCTGGAACAGCTACAAAGACACCCTGCATACCTCTCTTTATCTCGCTACCCTCGAACGCCTGAGCCTCGGCGAGGCCGTGCACGCCACCCACGAAAAGAAAAAACACATGATCCACCAGGAACTCATCGCCCGACAGATTCCGGGCATCAGTGCCGACGAGATTACCGCCCATTTCGGCCTGCTGCCCGAGCGTTACTTCATCCAGACCGATGCCGACGAGATCGCCCTGCACATCCAGATGGTGAACCGGCTCTTCAAGTCGATCGCCACTGCCGACTCGGTCGGCTCGCTCAAGCCCATCATCGACTGGAAGGACGATCTCAACCGCTCCCTCACCGTCGTCAACGTCGTCACCTGGGACCGCGCCGGTCTCTTCTACAAGCTCGCCGGGGCCTTCAGCGTCGCCGGCCTCAGCATCCTCGGCGCCAAGGTCATCTCGCGCTCCGACCACATCGCCATCGACACCTTCTACGTGGTCGAGCCCAGCCGCGGCGTGGTGCAGAATGAGGCCGCGCAGGAAACCTTCGCCCGCACCATCGAAACCGCGCTCGTGGCCAACCGAGACCTCTACCCGGAGATCGTCGCCCAGGCGAAAAAACTCGCCGCCACTCACTACACCGCGGCGACGAACGGCGAGGCGCTGCACACCTCGTTCCCGCCGACCGTCGAGGTTTACCACGAGCTGTCGATGCAGCGCACCATCGTGGAAATCCAGGCCCGCGACCAGATCGGCCTGCTCTACCAACTGGCCAAGACCATCTCGGACCACGGTTTCGACATCACCTTCGCGCGCATTGGCACCGAGCGCGGCGTCGCCATCGACACCTTCTACATCGAGAGTTCCGAGCCGGCACGCCCCATCGACCAAACCCGACTGGAAACTCTCCGTGACGCGCTGACCGGCGTGATCAAGCCTGCCCCGACCGTCTGACGCGCCCCCGCCGTTTCGGGTTGTTCCACGGCGCGTGCCGCCCTCATTCTCCGGGCGCCATCATGTCCACGCCCTCCGATCCCCGCGCACTGCCCGCGCTCTACCGGCTGAGCTCGCTCGCCGGCCGGACCGGCGACCCGCGCGATGCGCTCGACGAGATGCTCGACATCCTGCTCGACACGTTTGGCGCCGATGCCGGCTCCATCGCGCTGCTCAACCCCACTACCGGTCAGCTCGAAACCGAAGTGCAGCGCGGCGCACCCGACACCGCCCGCTTCGCCCTGAAACCCGGCCACGGCGTCACTGGCTGGTGCCTGCTCAACGCCCGCTCACTCCTCGTGCCCGATGTAGGCTTCGAGCCGCGCTACATCGCGGTGCGCGCCGCCACGCAATGCGAGATGGCCGCGCCTATGCACGACGAGGACCACCTCATGGGCGTGATCGACCTCGAAAGCGACCGCGCCGAGGGCTTCGCTCCGGCCGACCTCGCGCTGCTCGAACGCCTCGCGCAGGAGGCCACCCACGTTGTCCGCCAGCTCTGGCGCACCCGCGGCTTGCAAGCCAAGGCCCGCCAGCTCGAAACCCTCCTCACCACCGGCCAGTCCCTCGTCGCCAAACTCGAAACCCAGCAGCTTTTCGCGACGCTGACCCGCGACGCCCGCCTGATGATGCAGGCCCGCGCCTGCCTGCTCTTCATCTATGACACTGCCACCGCCACTATCCGCTGTGTGGCGACCGACTCGGCTGACCTCATCGTCGCCCCCGCCGGCGAACTGCCGGTGGCCACCTGCCTCGCCGCGAGCGCCCTGCACACCCGGCGCCAGCTCGCGGTCGCCGACATCCAGTCGCCCGATTTCCAGGGTGTCGCGGACCTGCCGGCCGATCTCTCGCTCCGCTCGGCCCTGCTCACTCCTCTGCTCTACGAAGGCGAGGCACTGGGCGTTCTCGTCGTGTTCCACGACCGCCTCCACCGCTTCGACGACGACGAGAAACGCGCCTGTCTCACCCTTGCCAGCCTCGGTGCCGTGGCGCTGCAAAACGCCCGGCTTTACGCCCGCGTTTTCCAGAGCGAGGAGACGCTCCGCAAAAACGAGCAGCTCACCACCCTCGGTCTGCTCGCCGCCGAGATCGCCCACGAAATCCGCAATCCCCTCACCGTCTTAAAACTCCTCCACGGCGGCCTTGGGCTCGACCTCGCCCCCGGCGACCCGCGCCACACCGACCTGCGCGTCATCAACGAAAAGCTCGACCAGCTCGAGGGCATCGTCCTTCGCGTCCTCCAGTTTGGCCGGGCGCCCGCCGAGCTGCACTCGCGCTGGTCGCTCGCCGACATCGTCCACGACACCCTCGTCCTCGTCCGCCCCAAACTTGCCCAGGCCCGGGTCGGCGTGCGGTTCACCCCGCCCGCCGCGCCGTTCATCGTCGACGCGCACAAGGGCCAGCTGCAGCAGGTGCTGCTCAACCTGCTCTTCAACTCGATGGACGCCATGCCCAATGGCGGCGAACTCGTCCTCACACTCGGCGTGGAACACCACACCGCGTTCCTCGATGTCGCCGACACCGGCACCGGCATCCCCGCCGACATCCGCGACCGCGTCTTCCACTCGTTCCTCACCAGCCGCCCCGGTGGCACCGGTCTCGGCCTGGCGATTGCCAAACGCATCTTGGAAAGCCATCACGGCTCCATCGCCCTCGTCGCCACCGGCCCCGCCGGCACCATCATGCGCGTATGCCTGCCGCTAGCCAAAAACACCTCCTGACCCATGTCCTTCGTCACCTCCGCTCAACTCCCCGCCCGCGCTCTGGCCCCCTTCCCCGGCATCACGGGTCGCTATGTCCACCTCGAACGCATGAGCCTCAGCGATGTTGCGCGCGCCGCCAGCGTCGTTGTCCCGTCGCACCAAAACCCGCACGAACAGGTTAGCTACGTCCTCTCCGGCCGCCTCGAATTCAACGTCGGGGACGAGACCCGCGTCATGGCGGCCGGCGACTGCGCCCTCATCCCGTGCGGCGCGCCGCACGGTTGCCACGCGCTGACCGACTGTCGCGTCCTCGACCTAGTCTGTCCCGTGCGCGAAGACTACCGCTAACCCGACTTCCCCATGAACACCGAAGACAAAGCCGCCCTCCCGAAGCGCATACTCAAGGTCCTGATTGTCGTACTCGTGCTCGGTGCCGTGCTCCTCACACTCCTTGCGACAAAGATCCTGCTCCCGCTCCGGCTGTTGCTCGCCGCCATCGATCTTGCCGCTGCCGCCTTCCTCTGGCTCGCCCTGCGCCAGGCCACCCGATAAAATCATCAAGATCGCGGTGTGTCACCGACCGACGGCGCTGCGCATCGCCGCGACGAAGCGCTGGAGCTTCGCGTGATCCTTCACGCCTGGCGCCGCCTCCACGCCGCTGTTCACATCAACAAACTTCGCGCCGCTGGCGCGCAGCGCCGCACCGATGTTGTCGGGGTTCAACCCACCGGACAGAATCCACACCTTTTCAGGATGCGCCGTTTGGTGCCGCGCGAATTTCGCCCAGTCGCTTGTCTCTCCCGTGCCGCCAAATTTTAAGACGTGAAACGTGTCGATCAGGAAAAATTTCGCGAGTGGCAGCAGCGCCGCCGGCACGTCCACACCGGGCGGCAGCTTCGGCGCGAGCCAAAGCCGCTCCGCGCCGACCGTCTCGGCCCAGCCTGCGACCGTGGCGATCAGCAGATCGTGCCGAAAATGAATCTGGAAGAAGTCGAAGCCGGCGGCTTTCATTGCCGCGAGATCGGCGAGCGCCGGCTCGACCAACACGGCCACTTTGCGCCGGTCCGGCAGCCGCGCCGCCATCGCGCGAAACTGCTCCAATCCGAGGTGCCGCGGCGATTGCGGGGCTAGGATGAAACCCAAATAGTCCGCGCCGCAATGATCGGCAACCTCCGCGTCCACGTAGGAGGTGAGCCCGCAGACTTTCAGGCGGATGCCGGCGATCATGGCAGCTAGAACGAATTGACGCTCGCGATGACGTGCTCGACCTGCGCGTCGGTCAGCTCCGGGAAAATCGGCAGGCTGACACACGTCGCCGCCGCTCGCTCCGCCACCGGAAACGCGCCCGCGCCCCAGCCGAGCTCGGCGTAGCACTTCTGCAGGTGCAACGGCACGGGATAGATCAGGTCGGTCCCGACCTCATGCTTCGTCAGGTGCTCTCGCAGCGCGTCGCGACGCGGATGCCGGATCGTGAACTGGTGATACACCGACTGCCCGTAGGCAGGCTGCTCCGGCAGCCGCACCTCGGCGAGTTTGATGCCGGCGAGATAGCGCGCGGCGATGGCCTGGCGGCGCGCGGTCCACGTGGCCAGGTGCGGCAACTTCACGTTGAGCAGCGCGCCCTGAAACCCGTCCATGCGGAAGTTTCCGCCGACGATGTCGTGATAGTAGCGCCGGTCGGAGCCATGCACGCGGATATGCCGCGCCTTGGTGTGGACCGCCTCGTCCTTCGCCACAAACGCCCCTCCCTCGCCGCAGGCGCCGAGATTCTTCGTCGGATAAAAACTAAACGTGCCCACGTCGCCGATGATTCCCACCGGCATACCGCGGTATTTCGCCCCGACGGCCTGCGCGCAGTCCTCGATCACATAGAGGCCGTATTTGCGCGCCACGGCGATGATCTCGTCCATCCGCGCCGGCTGACCGAAGAGGTGCACGACGATGATGCCCTTCGTGCGCGGCGTGATCGCGGCCTCGATCTTCGCGGAGTCGAGGTTGAACGTGCCCTCCTCGATATCGACGAAACGGGGCGTCGCGCCGACATAGCTCACGCCCCAGGCCGTCGAGATGAAGGTGAACGCCGGCGCGATGACCTCGTCCCCGGGCCCGAAGCCGGCGATCATGCACGCGACGTGGAGCGGCGCCGTGCCGCTGTTCATGCCGAGGGCGCGCGGGTAGCCCAGCGTGGCGGCGAAGTTCTTCTCGAAGTCCTCGACGTCCTTGCCGAGGCAGAAACGCGTGGCGTCGTAGGTGGCGGCAAGCGCGGCGAGCGCCGGCTCGCGCAGCGCCCGGTGCTGGAGGCTGAGATCGAGGAAGGGGACTTTCATCTTGGAGGAGCCCGATTGCAGGCGAAGGGAGACATTGTCGGTGAAGTAATCGCCTGCAAGCAGGCTCCTACCTCCCGAGTTTCTTGGCCAGCGCCGCGACGAGGCTGTCCAGGCTGGGCGTCTTCGCGGTGAAATCGATGGGGAGACCGACGCTCTTCATCGTCTCGCTGGTCTGCGGGCCGATGCTGCCGGCGAGCGGGCGCTTGGCGTCCTTGGCCAGTTGCAAGGCCGCCGCCTGATCGACGAACGACTGCGCGGCGGAGGAGCTCGCGAACAGGATCGCGTCGGCCCCGTGCGCCCGGAAATCCGCTGCGGCCGGATCGCCGGTGAGATCGGTCTTTTCCGTCCGGTAAACCTGCAGGCAGTCCACGATGGCCCGCGCGCCCTCCAGCGTTTTCACTATGGTTTCGCGGTTGAGGTTGCCGGCGACGACCAGCACCTTCGCGCTGTCGAGGCTGCCCGTGGCGATGAGCTCGGCGGCGAGCGCGTCGCCCGTCGCGACTGACGGCAGGCACTCGACCTTCAAATGAAAGGCCCGCACCGCCGCCGCGGTGGTTTCGCCCACGCAGGCAATCCGCAGCAGGCCGAGCGCGCGGATGTCGTCGAACAACCGCAAGAACTCCTCTAAGAAAAACCGCACGCCGTTGACGCTCGTGAACACGACCCAGTCGTAGGTGCCGAGTCCGAGCATGACGTCGGCGAGCACGTCCTTCTCGATGTGCTGCGTGACGCGGATGAGCGGCAGCTCGATGACCTCGGCGCCGAGCGCGGCCAGCTTGGCGGACAACTCGGACGCCTGCTCGCGGGCACGGGTGACCGCGATGCGCCGGCCGGACAAGGCGGGGGTCGCACTCATGACAACAGGCCGAGCTGCTTCAGCACCCGCGCGGCCGTGGCGGCCGGCGCCGCAAAGTCGGCGTCGGTCAGCGGCAGACTCCGCCGGCCGATGTTTTCGTGGAAGAGGTAAAGCGCGTCAGCGGTCGCGTGGGCCGCAAACGCTGTGTGGCACCCGCCACCCAGCGCGTGCTGGAATGCGCGCTCAAGCGTGACGAACCGCGCCGTGCTGGCGTCGAAGACGCCCGCGAAGCGCGCCACTTCGGCCGCGCGGCATTGCACGGCCACCGCGCCCTGCCCGACCGCGGGCACCATGTCGTTAAAACCCAGCGCGTGGAACTCGACGCCGGGCCAGTTGCCGATGCCGAGGCGGTTGAGTCCAGCCGCGGCAAGCACGGTTCCATCTGCCATGTGCTGCTCGCCGATCTTGCGCAGGCGTGTGTCCACGTTACCGCGTATTTCGGTGAACCGGACCTCGGGAAAGAGCAGGCTCACCTGCATCCGGCGGCGCGGGCTGCCGGTGGCGAGCGTCTTCGGCACGGCGACGCCGTTGCGCAGCACGAGCACGTCGCGCGTGTCCTCGCGCGGCAAATAGCCGGCGATGGCGAGACCGGCGGGCATGTCGCCCGGCAGATCCTTCGTGCTATGCACAGCGACATCGGCCTCGCCGCGGAGCAGAGCCGATTCGAGTTCGCTCGTGAACAGGCCTTTCCCGCCCTTCTGTTCGAGTGACCAGTCCGCTTGCTTATCGCCGGTGGTGACAAGCTTGAGGAGATCGGTGGGGACACCGAGTGACTGCCGAAGGTGCGCGGCGACCATTTCGGTCTGCGCGAGGGCCAGCGGGCTTTTACGGGTGGCGAGGATGATTTTTTTCAACGCGACGGGTGCGAGAGCGCGGAGGATAGCGCGACTCACTCCGCGACCTCCGCGTGCTCTGCGTTTCAGTTTAGCTTAGTAGCTGGCCTGGACTCCCTTGAGGTTCTTCTTGGTCATCCAGGGCATCATGCTGCGGAGGTAGGTGCCGGTCTTCTCGATCTTGTGCTTCTCGCCCTTCCTAAGGAGCGCGTTGTATTTCTTTAGCCCGCCTTTGTATTCTCTCACCCATTCACGGGTAAACTGGCCGGTCTGGATTTCCTTCAGAATCTTTTTCATCACGGTCTTTGTCTGCTTGTTCACAACGCGCGGGCCGCGAGTGATGTCGCCGTATTTCGCCGTTTCGGAAACCGAGAAACGCATGCCGGCGATGCCGCTCTCATACATGAGGTCGCAGATCAGCTTCAGCTCGTGGAGGCACTCGAAGTAGGCCATCTCGGGCTGGTAGCCGGCCTCGACGAGCGTCTCGAAGCCCGCCTGCACGAGCGCGCTGGCTCCGCCGCAGAGGACAGCCTGCTCGCCGAAAAGATCGGTCTCGGTCTCCTCCTTGAACGAGGTCTGCAACACGCCGGCGCGGGTCGAACCGATGCCCTTGGCCCAAGCGAGCGCCTGTTTTTTCGCGGTCTTGGACTTGTCCTGGGCGACCGCGATGAGCGCGGGCATGCCCTTGCCCTCAACGTAGAGGCGGCGGACCATATGGCCGGGACCTTTCGGCGCGACCATGATGCAGTCGATGTCCTTGTGCAGCTTAATCAGCCCAAAGTGCACGCTCAGGCCGTGCGAGAAGAGCAGCGTTTTGCCCTTGGCGAGATTCGGGAGGATGTCGCTCGCGTAAACGTCGGCCTGCTTCATGTCGGGGAGAGCAACCATGATGACGTCGGCGCGGCGGACTGCTTCGGCGGTGTCGAACACCTCGAAGCCGTGCTGCACGGCGACCTCGCGCGACTTCGAGCCGGAATAAAGGCCGATGATGACCTTGCAGCCGCTATCCTTCAGATTGAGCGCATGGGCGTGGCCCTGCGAACCGTAGCCGAGGATGGCGAGCGTTTTGTTTTGAAACACGCCGAGATCGGCGTCTTTGTCGGTGTAGACTTTGGCGGGCATGGTGGGAAAGGGGAAGTTGAAGGGTGAAGGTTGAAAGACCGGAAGCCGAAGGGTCGAAACTTTCAACCCTCAACTTTCATCTTTCAACTGCGCGGCAACGCTAGCGTTTCAGCGCCAGGCGGCCGGTGCGGGCGAGTTCGATGATGCCGAACGGCTCGAGCAGGCCGAGAAGCGCGTTGACCTTCTCGTCGTCACCCGTCGCCTCGATGATGATCGAGTCCGGCGTGAGGTTGACGATCTTTGCGCGGAAAATGTCCTTGATTTGCAGCAGCTCGGGGCGGGACTTGGCATCGGCCTTGACCTTCACGAGCACCAGTTCGCGAGCGACGGCCTGGCCTTCCTTGAAGTCGGTGACGTCGACCACGTTGATCAGTTTCCGCAGTTGCTTGGTGCACAGGTCGAGCGCGACATCGTCGCCCTTGAGGACCGCGGTGATCCGCGAGAGCGAGGGATCGTGAGTTGGGGCGACGTTGAGCGAGTCGATGTTGAAGCCGCGGCCGGAAAACATGCCGGCCACGCGCGCCAAAACGCCAAATTTGTTCTCAACGAGGACAGAGATCGTGTGTCGCATGTGATTATAGTGGTGGTGATGGTGGACGGCGAGGGACTCGAACCCCCGACCCCCTCGGTGTAAACGAGATGCTCTAACCAACTGAGCTAGCCGTCCGAGCCGAGGGCTGAAGAAAGCGGGCGGGCCGGGGCGATGACAAGGAATTATTCGGGTATGACGTTGGGGCGGGCGGCTCATGTGCGGGCCAAGGCGGCCTTGGGCTTGAGCCAGCCTTCGCGGGCTATGAGCTCGGCGTTTTGGAGGGCATTCAGCGCCGCGCCTTTCCAGAGGTTGTCGCCGCTGACCCAGAGCGCGAGGCCGTTGTCCAGCGCGGTGTCGAGCCGGATGCGGCCGACGCCGCACCGCACCTTGCGGCTGAAATCGAGCGGGGTCGGGTAAACCTGCCTCGCGGGGTCGTCCACCAGCTCCGCGCCGGCAAACGCCGCGATCGCCGCCCGCGCCGCCGCAACGCTGACCGGCCGCTCGAACTCGGCATTGACGGCAATTGAGTGCGCCCGGACAACCGGCACGCGGACGCAGGTGGCGGAAACCTTCAGGTTTGGGAGACCCATGATCTTGCGGCTCTCCTGCATCATCTTGGTTTCTTCGCCGGTATAGCCATCGGTGCCAAATGAATCGACCTGCGGGATGGCGTTAAACGCGATCTGATATGGGTAAACCTTCCGCGGAATCGTCGTGCCCTTCACGTGGGCCTGGACCTGTGTATCGAGTTCGTCCACGGCATCGGCCCCCGTGCCCGAGACTGACTGGTAGGTCGCGGCAAAAAAGCGTTTCAGGCCGAACTTTAGGTGAAGCGGCCACAGCGCCATCAGCGTGACGGCGGTGGAGCAATTCGGGTTCGCGATGATGCCGTGATGTGAGCGCAGCCCCTCGGGGTTGATCTCGGGGATGACGAGCGGCACCGCCGGGTCCATCCGGTAGGCCGAACTCTTGTCGATGACGAGGCAGCCCGCCTTGACGGCGTCCGGCGCCAGCGCCCGCGTTGTCGACCCATCGACTGCAAAAAACGCCACATCAATGTCGGCAAACACCCCCGGGCTCGCCTCCTCCACCGTGAGTTTCCGGCCCGCCCACTCCACGACCTTGCCCGCCGAGCGCGCCGAAGCGAAGAGCCGCAGCGTGGCAATCGGGAAATTCCGCTCCTGCAAGAGGTGCAGCAGTTCTTGACCGACAACGCCTGTCGCGCCGACGATACCAACCGTGAAAAATGGTTTATTGTCCATGGATTCTCCGTGTGAACGGGCGAACAAAACCTGTCTCGCGCTGGGCATCAAGCCCGCAGAGCATATTCTGTTCGTGCGCATCGGCGCCGCGACACTGCAATTCTACCGGAGCGGCGTGCTGGCCAAGAGTTACTTCATTTCCACATCCAAGCGCCCGCCCTCCAACGTGAAAAACTCCCTCGGCACACCGCAGGGGCTGCACCAAATCGCCGAGCGGATCGGCGCCGGGCAACCGCCCGGCATGGTCTTCACGTCGCGCGTGCCCACCGGCCGCCATTTTTCAGAACTTTCCGATGCGGACACCGCGCCCAACCTCATCACCAGTCGCATTCTCTGGCTCCGCGGCCTCGAACCGGGCGTCAACTGCGGCGGCGACGTCGATACCTACGAGCGCTACGTTTATATCCACGGCACGAACCACGAGGACCGCATTGGCGAGCCGCTGAGCGCCGGCTGCGTGCTGATGCGCAACCTCGACATTATCGAGCTCTACGAGCAGGTGCGTGCGGGTGACCAGGTGCTGATCGTGGACTGAGCGGCCTCGACCCGGCGCCGACCCACCTATACGTTTTTTCCAAACAGCAGTCGCAGCGAATTCAGGCACACCACCACCGTGCTGCCCTCATGGGCCGCGACGCCGACCGCCAGCGGGATGATGCCAAAGATCGCGGCGACCGCCATCAGCACCACCACCCCGAGCGAAATGGCCAGATTCTGACGAATCACCTTCTTGGCCCGTTTGCTGAGGCGGAGGGCCGCGAGAAAATTTTCGATCCGGTCGTGCATCAGGATCACCTCGGCCTGTTCGAGCGCCGCGTCGCTGCCGCGGGCACCCATCGCCACACTCACATCGGCCGCGGCGAGGCTCGGTGCGTCGTTCACGCCATCACCCACCATGGCGACCTTCCTGCCGCTGGCGCGGAACGCCTGAATAGCCTCAACTTTCTGCTCTGGGGTCATGCCCGCCTTTACCTCGTCCAATCCCAGTTCGTGCGCCACCGATTCCGCTGCTTGCCGCCGATCACCGGTGAGCATGACCGTCGTCAGACCCAGACGCTTTAGTTCCGCCAGCACACTGACCGACTCGGCGCGGATCTGATCGCGCAAGAGCACGCGGCCCATCATATCTTTTCCGACAACCCACACCTCGGCGAGTTCAGCCGGGGCCTGTGGCAGGCTGCGCGACCACTCGGCGAGCGGCCCGTTTTCGAGCATTTCGCGGCGGCCCAACAGCACCTGCGCCCCGCCCATCCGGCCCGCCACTCCCTGCCCCGTGATCGACTGAAATTCCTCCAGCCCGACCTCGCGCACTCCCCGCGCCTTCGCATCGCGAACAATGGCGCGCGCCAGCGGATGCTGGGATTTGGCTTCGAGCGCGTAGGCGAGTTCCATCACTTCACGATCCCGCCCCGGGGGAAAACTCTCGTAGCCGACGACTGCAAGTTCGCCCGTCGTGAGCGTGCCAGTCTTGTCCATAGCGACGACATTGACATCTGCGAGTTTCTCGATGGCCGCCCCGCCGCGAAAAAGCACACCATGCCGCGCGCCCCAGGCGATGGCTGCCAGAATTGCAGAGGGAATCGAAAGCACGAGCGCGCACGGGCTCATCACTACGAGCAGTGTCATGGCGCGGTAAAACGCCGAGCGCACCTCCGGTTGGCCGGCCAACGCCGGCACATTGGCAAAGGGCGGGAGGTTGAACCCGAGCCACCACACCAGAAACATCACGGCGCAGGCGCCGAGTACGGCTAGCGTGTAGGTTCCGCCAAAGCGGTCGGTGAAACGCTCGCTCGGTGCGCGAAGTTTCTGCGCCGTCTGGATGAGGCGGATAATTTTCTGCAGCGTGCTCTCGGCGGGCAATCGGGCCACCTTGAACTCGACCGCGCCCCATAGATTCAGTGTCCCGCTGAAGACCGCGTCGCCCACGCCTTTTTCTACGGGCACCGCCTCGCCGGTGAGCGCCGACTCGTCGCTTGCACTCTTGCCCTTGTCGATGTTGCCATCCGCGGCGAAAGCCTCGCCTGGTCGCACCATCAGGCGGTCGCCAACCGCGATCTGTTCAACCGGCACCTCGCGTTCACCTCCCTCGGCAGGAAGCAGCGTAGCGCGTTTCGGAGCCGACTTGAGGAGCGCGCTGACTTCGCGATGCGTGCGGTCCATCGCAAATTCCTCCATGGCCCCCGATGCCGAAAACAGGAACAGCAGCAGCACCGCCTCCGTCCACGCATCGACACAGACCGCCCCGATGGCGACCGACAGCATGAGAAAATGGATGTCCAGTTTGCCCGCGCGGATGCTTTTCCACGAGTCGGCCGCCGCGTCCCATCCCCCGGCGGTCAGCGCAATGGCGTAAAGGCCAATGTGCAGCCAGGCCGGGCCGATGGTCAGCTTGTCAACGGCAAAACCCGCGAGACCAAACACCGCGCAGACCGATGCGAGCACCGTCAGTTCCTTCCATTCCGCCTTCTCGGCATGCGGATCCACCGCCGGCTCAAGTTTGGGCCACTCGAATTCGCGCCATTGCCAGAATTTCGGTGCTGTCTTGCTATCCGGCCCTGCCATCTCCGTCACCGCGCCCTCCCGCTTGAGGGTGAAACCCTTCGGCGCCGCCGCCGTCTTGCTCAGCTCGGACTCGATCGCAGCAATGGTTTCAGCCAGCCGTTTTTGCAGTTCGGCCAGATCGACATTACCCAGCGTCGCCACCGACACTTTACGTGACGAGGGATCGAGGCGCACGGCTTCGATCCCAGGCTCGCGCTTGAGAAATTCCGCCAAGGTCTCGGTCCATGAAACTGCCATAGTTAGGCAGACTGCCACACTTCGCGGCGGAGAGCGAAGCGCAGAATTGGAGTTTGCGGGGCAATTTTCGACTATAAGCGCTCAAAGTCGTCGCTGACGCTCCGCCTTCTCGACAGCGACAGCATATGCCAGTTGAAGTCCGGCGCGTGACGCGTCACGTCTTTGCGCCTCCCATGATCGGCCTCAGCGACGAAACCGCCCCTAGCCTGCCGCCACCCGCGCAGAGTCGCGCCCCGGAATTGGCCGCCAAGATCTTTGCTGAGCACGGCTGGCTGCACGAGGGCCTGGCGCTCGAACACCGCTCCGAACAGGAACAAATGGCACGGGCCGTGGCCGCCGCCATGCGCGACGACGAGCCCCTGCTCTTCGAGGCCGGCACCGGCGTCGGCAAATCCCTCGCCTACCTCGTGCCCGGCCTCATCCACGCGCTGGACTGCTCGCGCCAGCTAATCGTCTCGACCCACACCATCTCGCTGCAGGAGCAGATCGAGACCAAAGACCTCCCGATCTGCCGCCGGCTCTTCAAGTCGTCGCCGGAACTCGCGCCTTACGCCGGCTTCAAGTCCGCCGTGTTCGTCGGCAAGTCGAACTACCTCTGCACGACCCGGCTAGGTCATGCGCTGGCCGATCGCTCCAGTCTCTTCGCCGACGCCGACTACGGCGAACTCCAGCGCATCGCCGCCTGGGTCGAAACCAGCACAACCGGCCTCCGCCACGAATTGCAGCCGCCACCGCGCCCCGAAGTCTGGGACGCCGTCAATGCTGATTCCTCCTCCTGTTCGCGCAAACACTGCAACTGCGAAAAATGTTTTTACCAGCGGGCACGCGCCCGCACTCGCGCCGCCAATGTCATTATCATCAACCACGCTTTGCTCTTCGCGCTGATCAACGCCGGCGGCGCCCAGGCGCATGGGACCAGTGTCAGCACCCGCGGGGTGCTCTTCCCGGACGATTTCCTTGTGCTCGACGAGGCCCACACCGTGCCGGAGGTCGCCACGGAGAGCTTTGGTCTGTCCCTCAGTAGCTATGGCGTGGACCGCGCCCTCAAATATCTATTCAACCCGCGCACCAAACGCGGCCTCCTGCGCAAACTTGGCGGCGCGGAAGCGCAACAACTCGTCGCCGACGCGCTCGAGGCCTCCGGCCAGTTTTTCGAGTTTCTCGCCTCGACGCTGCTGGCCGCGCGCCCCGTCGTCCGCGTGCGCGAGGCGGGCGTGGCCGAGCCCACGCTCGACGGCCCGCTGAGCGCGCTCCACCGGCTCATCGGCAAACTGGCCGATCAGCTCGAGGAAGGCCGTGCCCGCGACGAACTTTTGGAGCAGAAACAGCGGATCAAAGCCTTGCAGGCCGGCATCAACGAATGGCTCACCCTCGGCGACAAGGGCCATGTTTACTGGGTGGAGCGCGGCGGGCGCCGGCAGACGATTGTCACCCTGCGCAGCGCGCCCATCGATGTCGCGCCGGAGCTGCGCAAACACCTCTTCGGCTGCGGCACCAGCGTCGTCTGCACCAGCGCCACGCTCGCGATGGGCGGCGAGATCGCGCCGTTCGCGGCGCGGCTTGGTGCCGATGCGGCGCGCGCCGTCCTGGTCCGCTCACCCTTCGATTTCGAGCGCCACATGCGCGTTTACGTGGCGGCCGATGTGCCACTCCCCTCGTCCCAGGAGGCGCGCCTCTCCCTCGACGCGCTCACCGACTACATCCGGTTCTGCACAGCCCGGGTGCCCGGTGGCTCGCTCGTGCTGTTCACCAGCTACACCGACATGCGCGCCGTGGCCGCCACGCTCGAACCGGAATATCGCGCGGCGCCGCGGCCCTTTTTCATGCAGGGCGAGACGCTGTCGCGCACCGAGCTGGCGCACCAGATGCGCGAACTCGGCAACGCCGTGCTCTTTGGCACCGACAGCTTCTGGACCGGTGTTGATGTGCCCGGCGATGCCCTCGCACAGGTCATCATCACCCGCCTGCCCTTCGATCCGCCCACGCACCCCGTCACCGAGGCGAAATGCGAGCACATCCGCGACGCCGGAGGCAGCCCGTTCAATGAACTCACGCTGCCCGACGCGATTATCAAATTTCGCCAAGGCGTCGGCCGGCTGATTCGCACGAAACGCGACCGCGGCCTCATCACCATTCTCGATTCGCGGGTGCTGGCGAAGAGTTATGGGCGACTTTTCCTCGCCAGTCTCCCTCAGCCGGAGTTCGTGCGAATGACGCGCGAAACGCGCGAATATCAATTTCATCCTTTCGCCGGACACTAGATCAGTTAGTCTGCCAGTCTCATGATTCGACTTCGCTCCGCAGCCCACACCGACATCGGGCGCGTGCGCTCGGAAAACGAGGACCGTTTCCTGCATGATGAGGGCGCCTTGCTTTTTGGCGTGGCCGACGGCGTCGGTGGCTTGCCCTGTGGCGCCGAGGCGGCCCAAGCTAGCGTGGACGCCGTCGCCGATCTCGTCCGCGGGACGGCGGCGGGAGAAATGCCCGACCTCGTGGCCATCACTAGGCAAACTAACGACCGAGTGCATGGCCTCGGGCTACGAATCAGCCCTGTAATGGGCATCGGTTCGACGCTAACGTTCGGCCATATCTGGGGTTCGACGCTGTTGATCGCGCATGTTGGCGACTCCCGCTGCTATGGCTGGCGTGAAGGCAAATTTAGCCAGCTTACCGAGGATCATTCGGTGGAAAATGAGGCGCGCCAACGCCGCGCGCGCGGCGAGGTGTTCTATTACCATCAGGGCAACCGCAACGCCCTCACGCGCTGCATCGGCCAACCTACGCCGCTCTCCGTTGACCTGGTGAGTAGCCCATTACAGCCTGGCGACCGCTACCTTTTCTGCACCGATGGTGTCCCCCGCCTGATCCGCGATTCCGAACTGGCCGAAATGGTGGCGCTGCCGCGCGAGCCGGCTGTGGCCATGCGCGAGATCGTAGATCTGTCCGTGCGCCGCGGCGGGTCCGACAACGCCACCGGCGTGCTCCTGTTTATCGACGCCCTTGGGTGAGCGCCCTGCCGTAGTCGACAAGCGCCACCGGAAAAAACTGCGGGACTTTGGCCAAAGCGTGCGGAGCGCCGCGCCTCGCCCGTGGTGGGTTACACCCATGAAAACGGGCACTCGTAAGGGATTTTCGCCCGGTGATGGACCGCACGATGGCGGCCATCCGGCGATCATGATTCCGTGCAAAGCAACGTCGTGGCTGCGCGCCGCCTTCGTGACCGCGTTGTGTGCCGCGTCTGCGGGCTGCGTCGCGGTGGATGACGACAATATTGTGCAATCGGCCGATGTGGCCCTGTCCCCTTCGGCCTTCGTGGTTCCGCCCATCAAGGTGATGGAGTCGGCAGAGCGCTTTGCAGCCACCCGCCCCAACACATTCATTTTCTATACACAGACCGATGACATGCTGCCGCGGTATGCCCAAGGCACGGCGCTCGTCGCCGAGCCGCTAAGCTATCGACAGCTCAAACGCGGCATGACCGTCGTGTTCTACACGCGCACCGGATCGCGCATCGCTCACACGCTGATCGCCCAGTCCCAAGATGGGTGGGTTACCCGTGCGTTGAATCGTCCACAAGATGATCCCGACCTGATGACCGGGCGGAATTATCTTGGGGTCGTAGTAACCGCTTTCGCGCCTGATTCCAAACGGGCTCAGTGACAGGTGGCCCGTCGTCTTTGCCGTCAAGGGCGGCCAACGAGAGCGGCAATTCATACGCATCACCCTCCGGCGAATACCGGCCGGAATCCCGCCTCGCTCAACATCCGCGCCACCGTGTCGCGCTGGTCGCCTTGAATCTCGATCGCTCCGTCTTTCACCGTCCCGCCGCAGCCGCACGCCGCCCGTATCTTTTTCGCGAGTTGCTCCTTCTCCAGCAGGCCAATTCCGACAAACCCCGTTACGACCGTCACAGTCTTGCCCGCGCGACCACCGATCTCCCTCTTGATATCGACGCGACCCCGATTCCTGGCTGGCACGACGACCGTCTTGGACGCAGCCGCCTGCTCCAGCACCATCTTCGGAGCCGCCCGCAGTCCAGCGCTACTGAGTGCGCCAAACGGATTGTGCCCCAGTCCGCCGCCGCCGTCGGTGGTAATTTTCCGCTCTCCGCCCATGTCAGCCCTTAGCCGGCCGGCCTCCGCAGGCACCCGCCGGAATATTGGTCTCACCGCCCAGAAACATCATCGCCTTGGCATAGCTGCGGTTTTGCAGAAAATGCACCAACTGGGGATGCAGCGCCAGCCGTCCCCGCTTCAGAAAATCATCCAACCGAGCCATTTCGTCAGCGATGATCTGACTGTCGGCCGCCTTGATGCCGGCCAGCAGTGCAACGAGTGATTCTTTGATTTGGGTTTCCATGCGGGAGCGCGAAATAACTAATGACGCTGCTACCCCGCTTAAGCGCGATTGCAATCTCGGAGACGTGCCGCGCGAAACTTGTGTATGCAACGCCGCCGTGCTGCAGTGTTGACAACATATTTTCTAATAATGCACCCAGCGGGCGCTGGCCCGCAGTGTCCGCCGGCTGCGTGCATTTCTTATTGTCCATGAATCTGCTCAATTTTCCCGCCAGCGCCAACTCCGCCGCCATCGAGGCGGCGTATGAGTCGTGGCTGCAAAACCCCGATTCGGTGGATCCCACTTGGCGCGCCTTTTTTCAAGGCTTCGCCCTCGGCAGCAGCGGCGGCACCACGGCCGCGGCTCTCGCCGCAGCCACCGCCAGCCACATTGCTGCGGCCGCCACAGCTCCGATCATCGATAGCCTCAAGCAGTCCCGCGTCCACCACCTCATCAACTCCTATCGCGCCATCGGCCACCGCGAGGCGCACCTCGATCCCCTTAGCGGCCCTCCGGCTCCGTTCCCCAAGCTCAGTCTCGAGCATTTTCACCTTTCCGACGCCGACCTCGACACTGCCTTCGACATCGGCACCTACCTCGGCGGCGGCCAGATGAAGCTCCGCGCCATCGTCGCCGTGCTGCGCCAGACCTACTGCGGCCACATCGGCGTCGAATACACCCATATTCAAGACGTCGAGGCCCGCCACTGGCTCCAGGAGAAAATGGAGTCCTCCCGCAACCAGCCCGATTTTGCCCCAGCCGAGAAAATCCGCATCCTCCGCCGAGTGCACAAGGCCGAGCTCTTCGAGCGCTTCCTGCACACCAAATATGTCGGCCAGAAGCGCTTCTCCCTCGAGGGCGGCGAGACGCTGATCGCCGCCGTGGACACGATCATCGAACACTGCCCACACGTCGGCGTCGAGGAGGTCGTCATGGGCATGGCCCACCGCGGCCGCCTCAATATCCTCACCAGCGTCATGCGGAAAAACTTTGACCTCCTCTTCGAGCAGTTTTCCGAAAACTATATCCCCGAGACCGTCGGCGGCGACGGCGACGTGAAATACCACCTCGGCTACGAAGCCGTCCTCGACACCGCCGCCGGCCGGCCCGTCGAGGTCCGCCTCGCCGCAAATCCCTCCCACCTCGAGATCGTCAACCCCGTCGTCGAGGGCAAGGCCCGCGCCCGCCAGCGCATGCGCGGCGCCACCGACGATCGCAACCGCGTCCTCCCGCTCCTTATCCATGGCGACGCCGCCTTCGCCGGCCAAGGCGTCGTCGCCGAGACGCTCAACTTCTCCCAGCTCCCCGGCTACAAAACCGGCGGCACCCTCCACTTCGTCGTCAACAACCAGATCGGCTTCACTACCCTGCCCCGCGACTCCCGCTCCACCCTCTACTGCACCGATGTCGCCAAGATGATCGAGGCCCCCATTTTCCACGTCAACGGCGACGACCCCGAGGCCGTCTGCCTCGTCGCCCGGCTCGCCCTCGAGTTCCGCGCCAAGTGGGCCCGCGACGCCGTCATCGACATGTTCTGCTACCGCAAGCACGGCCACAACGAGACCGACGAGCCTGCCTTCACCCAGCCGCTCCTCTACAAAATCATCGCCACCCACCCGCAGGTCTCCGCCGTCCTCACCCGCAAGCTCATCTCCGAGGGCACCATCACCCAGCCCGAGGCCGACGCCATCCGCACCGAGTATTCCAACACGCTCGAAGCCAACCTCGCCAAAGCCCGCGCCTCCGAGTCCGCCAAGTCCGCCCGCCGCGCCGCGACCGCCGCCGCCGATGAAAAAAAATTCGAAGGCTCGACCGCCGTCTTCCAGCCAACCTTTCACTTCCGCCCCGTCCCGACCGGCGTCGGCCCCGAGCTGATCGACCGCGTAGTGCGCGGCCTCACCACCCTGCCCACCACGTTCAAGCCCAACCCGAAAATCCGCCGCTTCCTCGACGCCCGCGTGACCGCGCACCGGCAGGGTGGCCCCATCGACTGGGGCTTCGGCGAAGCCCTCGCCTTCGGCACGCTCGTGCTTGAGGGCGCGCCCATCCGCCTCAGCGGCCAGGACTGCGAACGCGGCACCTTCAGCCACCGCCATGCCGTCCTCCACGACATGGAGACCGGCGTCCCCTACGCGCCCCTGAAGAACCTCGACACGGAGCAGGCGCGCTTCTGCGTTTACAACTCCCTCCTCTCCGAGGCCGCCGTCCTCGGCTTCGACTACGGCTACTCGCTCGACTACCCTGACATGCTCGGCATCTGGGAAGCCCAGTTCGGCGACTTCGCCAACGGCGCGCAGGTCGTCATCGACCAATTCCTCGCCGCTGGCGAGTCGAAGTGGCAGCGCACTAGCGGCATCGTCCTCCTCCTCCCGCACGGCTACGAAGGCCAGGGGCCCGAGCACAGCTCCGCCCGCCTCGAACGCTTCCTCCAGCTTTGCGCCGAGAACAACATGCAGGTCGCCAACATCACCACACCCGCGAATTTTTTCCACGCCCTCCGCCGTCAGGTGAAACGCGACGTGAAGAAACCGCTCGTCGTCATGTCGCCCAAGTCCCTCCTGCGCCACCCCGCCGCCGTCTCACGCCTCGCCGAGTTCACTACCGGCTCGTTCCAGGAAATCATCGACGACCCCGCCTCGCCCGCCGCCGCGCGCCGCGTGATCTTCTGCTCCGGCAAAGTCTATTACGACCTCTGCGACTACCGCGCCAAACATCAGGTCGCCGACACCGCCATCGTGCGCCTCGAGCAGCTGTATCCGCTCCACCGCAACCGCCTCGCCCAGCTCGCCGACCACTACGCCGGCGCCCGCATCGTCTGGTGTCAGGAAGAGCCGCAGAACATGGGCGCCTGGTCCTACATCGCGCCGCACCTCTCCGCCATTTTCGGCTTCTCGCCGCTCTACGCCGGCCGCGACGCCGCGGCCTCGCCCGCCGTCGGCGCCCTTGCCCTCCACCGCTTCGAACTCGCGGCCTTGCTCCAAGACGCGTTCAACCTCTGATTCTTCTTTCGCCCGGGCACCCCAGCCGACAGCCTCCAACTCCCATGTCTTACGAAGTTAAAATTCCCTCGATGGGTGAGTCCATCACCTCTGGCGTTCTCGCCAAGTGGCACGTCAGCGACGGCGACACCGTCAAAAAAGACCAACCGCTCTTCGAGCTTGAGACCGACAAGATCACCTCCGAAGGCACCGCTGAGGCCACGGGTAAAATTTTCCTCCAAGTTGCCGCCGGCACCGAAGTGAAGATCGGCCAGGTCGTTGCCACTATCGACTCCGCCAGCACTGCTTCTACCACAGCGAGCCCAGGCGCAAGCGCTCGGTCGCCTTCAATCGAAAATCCGGCGACGCCGTCGCCGGCGGTCCGGCGCCTTGCTGCCGAGGCCAATGTCGATCCCTCCATTGTCGCCGGTAGCGGCAAAGCCGGCCGCGTCACCAAAGCCGACCTCCTCGCCGCCTCCGCCGCTGGCAGCTCGCTTGCGGCCGCTCCGTCTGCCCCAGCGCCTTCCTCCGCCCCCGCCGCGCCTGCGGCCCCGCCCCCAATAGAAATCCCCAAATCCAAAATCGAAAATCCTTCTTCCGCGCCTGCCAAGCAGACGCGGAAGAAGTTGTCACCGCTGCGCCTGAAGATCGCCCAGCGTCTCGTCGCCGCGCAGCACGAGGCCGCCATGCTCACAACCTTCAACGAGGTCGATCTGTCCGCCATCATGGCCCTCCGCGCAAAATACCAGGACGATTTCGTGAAGAAAAACGGTGTGAAACTCGGCTTCATGTCGTTCTTCGTGAAAGCCGTCGTTCACGCCCTCAAGGAAGTCCCCGGCGTCAACGCCCAGATCGACGGCGACACCATCGTCGAGAACAACTACTTCGACATCGGCGTCGCCGTCTCGACCGACCGCGGCCTCATGGTCCCCGTCATCAAGGACTGCGACACTCTCGGCATGGCCGGCATCGAGCTCAAGATCGCCGACGCCGCCAAACGCGCCCGCGACGGCAAAATCACTCTCGCCGACCTCGAGGGCGGCGTCTTCACGATCACCAACGGGGGCACCTTCGGCTCGCTCCTCTCGACGCCTATCATCAACCCGCCGCAGGCCGCGATCCTCGGCATGCACGCCATCAACGACCGCCCCGTCGCCCTCGCCGGCCAGGTTGTCATCCGCCCGATGATGTATGTCGCCCTGAGCTACGACCACCGCCTCGTCGACGGCAAACAGGCCGTCACCTTCCTCGTGAAACTGAAGCAAGTCATCGAAGATCCCACCCGGCTGATGCTCGGCATTTAAACAAATGGACACCTACGATCTCATCGTCATCGGCGCCGGCCCCGGCGGCTACGTCTGTGCCTTCCGCGCTGCCCAACTCGGCCTCAAGGTCGCCCTCGTCGAGAAACGTGCCACCCTCGGCGGCACCTGCCTCAACGTCGGCTGCATCCCCAGCAAGGCCCTGCTCACCTCCTCCGAGCACTACGTCTTCGCCCAAAAACACTCCGCCGCGCATGGCGTGCAGCTCGCCTCTGTCGCGCTCGACCTCGCCACACTCCTCAAACGCAAGGACACTGTCGTCGCCAAGCTCACCGCCGGCGTCGCCCAGCTCGCCAAGGCCCGAAAGATCACTGTCATCACCGGCACCGCCTCCTTCGTCTCCGCGAATGAAATCGAGGTAGGGGCCGTTATCCCTACCGATCCTTCTTCGCGCCTCACCGCCAAAAACATCGTCATCGCCACCGGCTCCGCCCCCATCGAGCTCTCCTTCCTGAAGTTCGACGGCACTACCGTCATCTCCAGCGACCACGCCATCGCGCTCGACGCCGTCCCGCAAAAACTCGTCGTGGTCGGCGGCGGCGCCATCGGTCTCGAACTCGGCTCCGTCTGGTCGCGCCTCGGCGCCGACGTCACTATCGTCGAGTTCCTCCCCAAGATCGTCGCCAACTACGACGACGACATCGTCCGCAACTTCACCCGTCTCCTCCAAAGGCAGGGCCTTAAGATCGAGGTCAACGCCAAGGTCACCGGTTTCGCCAACGGCCTCCTCACTGCCGAGCGCGGCACCGAAAAGCTCTCCTTCCCCGCTGACAAGGTCCTCGTTTCCGTCGGCCGCCGCCCCTTCACTGACGGTCTCGCCCTCGACCGCGCCGGCATCCAGCTCGATGAGAAGAAGCGCATCAAGGTCGATGCCCAGCTTAAGACCACCGCGCCCGGCGTCTGGGCCGTCGGCGACGTCGTCGCCGGCCCCATGCTCGCACACAAGGCCGAGGAAGACGGCGTCGCTGTCGCCGAGTGGATCGCCGGCAAGGCCGGCCACATCAACTGGGACCTCGTCCCCGCGATCGTTTATACCGACCCCGAAGTCGCGGGCGTCGGCCTAGGTGAGGACGCCGCCAAGGCCGCGGGCATCGCCGTCAACGTCGGCCGTTTCAACTTCGCCGCCAACGGCCGCGCCCTCGCCGCCGACGCTACCGACGGTTATGTGAAGATAATCGCCGACGCGAAAACCGACAAAATCCTCGGCGCCCAGATTCTCGGCCGCAACGCCGGCGAGCTCATCAGCGAGATCGTCACTCACATGGAATACGGTGGCAGTGCCGAAGACCTAGCCCGCACGATCCACGCGCACCCCACAATGAGTGAAGCAGTGAAGGAAGCCGCCCTCGCCGTCAGCAAAAACGCCCTTCACGCACTCTGACTTCCCCTGCCGTTTGCCCATAAGCCGGCGCGGCACGCATTCTGGCAAGGGACCTGCTATTTCGTGGGACCAGTTCCTATCAACCATCGTGTCGATCCTCAGCCCTACTTACGAATCCGATAGCTTTTTTGATGAAATGTTCGCGTCCAACGCTGGGGTGCGCCCGCATTATCGCCGTCTCGCGGAGCGGCTAGGCACCCTGACCGAGGCCGACTTCGACCAGCGACGCGCGGCCGTTGACCTTGCATTCCTGCGCCGCGGTGTGACCTTCACCGTCTATCACGATGACGCCGGCACGGAGCGCATCTTCCCCTTCGACCTTATCCCGCGGATCATCCCCAACGCCGAATGGATGCGGATCGAGGCCGGACTCATCCAGCGCATCACCGCGCTCAACCTCTTCCTCGACGACGTCTATCACCGGCAAAAATTCCTCAAGGACAAAATCGTGCCCGCCGCGCTCATCCTCGGTGCGAAGCATTTCCGGCGCGAGTTCATGAACTGCACGGTGCCGCGTGGCATCTATGTGCACATATGCGGCACCGACCTCATCCGCGATGGCGCCGGCAACTACCTCGTGTTGGAAGACAACCTCCGCTGCCCCTCCGGCGCGAGCTACATGCTCGAGAACCGGGCGGCTATGCGGCGTGCGTTCCCCAATCTTTTTCAAAGCTACCGCGTCCGGCCTGTCGAGGGTTACTCGGACGAACTGGTCAAGGCCCTCCTCCACATCGCGCCCGGCCGCGACGACAAACCCAACGTCGTTCTCCTCACGCCCGGCGCCTTCAACAGCGCCTACTTCGAGCACTGTTTCCTCGCCCGGCAGATGGGCATCCCGATCGTCGAGGGCCGCGACCTCGTGGTCCGCGATGCCCACGTCTTCATGCGCACGACCTCCGGCCTCGTGCCCGTCGACGTGATCTACCGTCGCATCGACGACGATTTCCTCGATCCCACGGTGTTCCGCGCGGATTCGATGCTCGGCGTTCCGGGCCTCGTCAACGCCTACCGCGCCGGCCATGTCGCCCTCGCCAATTCCATCGGCACCGGGGTCGCCGACGACAAGGTCATCTACGCCTACGTCCCGAAGCTCATCAAATACTACCTCGGCGAGGACCCCATCCTGCCGAATGTGAACACCTACCTTGCCTCCGAGCCCCTCGACCGGAAATTCATCCTCGAGAACGTCCCCAAGCTCGTCGTCAAGTCCGCCAACGAGGCTGGTGGCTACGGCATGCTGATCGGCCCGGCCGCAACCAAGGAGGAGTGCGACAAGTTCCGCACCCAGGTCGCCGCCAATCCCCGCAACTTTATCGCCCAGGACCCGATCATGCTCTCGCGTTCGCCCACCTGGTGCGACGGCCGACTCGAAGGCCGCCACATCGACCTGCGCCCCTACATCCTTTACGGCGAGAAAATCACCGTCTCCCCCGGCGGCCTCACCCGCGTCGCCCTCCGCAAAGGCTCGCTCGTCGTCAATTCCTCGCAGGGCGGCGGCTCGAAGGACACCTGGGTGCTGCAAGGAGACGAATAAGCCATGACCACCGCCCCCATCGCCGCTCCGCGTCCGCAGGCTACTATCATGCTCTCCCGTGTGGCACACTCGCTTTACTGGATGAGCCGCTATATCGAGCGCGCCGAAAACCTCGCGCGGCTCCTCGACGTCAACCACCAGCTGCTCCTCGATTTTCACGGTTTCAACGATACCACCATCAAGGACCATTGGGACTCCATCCTCGCCAGCTCGGGCGACGAGGAACTCTTCCTGAAACATTACGAGACCGCCGACAGCCGAAGCGTGACGGAGTTTTTCGCCTTCGACCTGCGCAACCCCAACTCGATCCTCTCCTGCGTCTACTCCGCGCGCGAAAACGCCCGCATGGTCCGCGACCAGATTTCCCTCGAAATGTGGGAGACGATCAACGAGCTCTACCTCTTCCTCTACAACCGCAAGGCTGATGAAATCCGCGCGACTGGCGCGAACGAGTTCTTCGCGAGCGTCAAGCGCGGCGCCCATCTCTTTCAGGGCCTCACCAGTTCGACCTACTCACGCAACGAGGGTTGGGAGTTCCTTGAGTTTGGCAAATATCTCGAGCGCGCCGACAAAACCACCCGCATTCTCGACGTCAAATACCACATCCTCCTCCCCAGCGCCAACGACGTCGGCGGCGCTGTCGACACCGCGCAGTGGCAGGCCGTGCTCCGCTCCGCCAGCGCGCTCGAGGCTTACCGCCGCTTTTATGTGCGCGAGATTCTCCCGTGGAAGGCCGCGGAGTTCCTCATCTTCTCGGATTCCTTCCCCCGTTCACTTCACTATTGCGTCGCCCGGGTCGACGAACTCCTCCGGCGCATTCTCGGCGAAAATGCCGCCCGGCCCCGCACCGCCGCCGCCCGCGCCTCGCGCCGGCTCCTCGCCGATCTCCAGTCGCTGACGATAACAGAAGTGCTTCAGGAGCAGGGCCTCCACGAGTTCCTCCTCGAGACCCAGAAAGCCCTTGACCGCATCGGCGGTGCGGTGGTTGAGACGACAATGTTTTATCCAGCCGAGGCCGAGCCGGGCGAGCAGCAGCAACAGCAAATCCAGCAATAGCACCGCCGTCGCACTCCCTCGCCGCCGCTGCGACCCCGGTCAATGCATCTCCGCCTCATTCACCGCACCACTTTTGTTTACGCGGGCAAGGCCCACGACTCCTTCAATGAGGTGCGCCTCAAGCCTGTCTCAGACGCCACGCAACACTGCCGCCAATTCGACCTCGCGCTCACACCCGCGGCGGACACCCGCGAATACGAGGACTTTTACGGCAACACGATCCACTACTTCGACATTGTGGGCGGGCACACCAAGCTCATCGTTGAGGCCGCGTCGCTCGTTGACACCGTGCCGCCGGCCGGGCGCCCGCCCGTGCCCGTGGTGCCCGTCGCGGAGCTCGAGCGCTCCCCCGAACGTGAGATGCTGGCCGAATTTTTAGCCAGCTCCCCCTACGTTCCGCTTGAAGTCGAACTTTGGCGCGAGGCCCAGGACGCCCTGGCTGGCGGCAGGGGTGACGTGTGGGGCGATGTGCGCCGTCTCGGCACGCACATTTTCCGCACATTCACCTACAAGCCGAAAAGCACCGGCGTGAACACCCGCGCCATCGAGGCGCTCAAACTTCACATGGGGGTCTGCCAGGATTTCGCGCATGTGCACCTCGGTCTCTGCCGCAGCGTCGGCATCCCCGCCCGCTATGTCAGCGGCTATTTTTTCAACGACACGCGGCGGCCGCGCGAGGTCGAAGCGTCGCACGCCTGGATCGAGGCCTATATGCCGGGCTACGGCTGGGCCGCCTATGACCCGACCCACGACCGCGTGGCCGACGACCGCTATGTGAGAGTCGCCGTCGGCCGCGACTACACCGACATCCGCCCCGTCAACGGCACCTACCGCGGCGCGCCCACCCGCTCCCTCAAGGTCGAGGTCACCGTGCGCGAAGCCCCCGCGGCGGTCGTCGCCAGCCCTTGACCCGCCGCCACGCATGTTTCTCCGCATCCTCCACGTCACGCGCTACGACTACACCCAGCCCGTGTCGTTCGCGCCGCATGCGATCTACCTGCGCCCGCGCGAGACTCCGCGCCTGCGCCTGCATAGCTTTGAGCTGAACCTCTCGCTCCCCGCCCGCCGCGTCCCCACCGGCGACGCCGAAGGCAACGCCCTCGAATGGGCCTATTTCGACGCCGCCACCATCGCGTCTCGCCTCGAGTTTCGCTCGGAGTTCCTCGTCGAGACCTCCGACGCCAATCCCTTCGATTTTTTCCTCAAGCCCAATGCACTCACCTGTCCCTTTGCCTACGACGCGACCGAGCGCTACGCCCTCGCCCCGTGCCTCGCGGTGCCCGCCGGCTCCAACGAGGGCCAGCTCCGCAGGTGGCTCGCCACGCATCTGCCCTCGCCGCCGAGTGAAACCGTGTCGCTTCTGAGCGCGCTCAATCTCGCCGTCCGCCAGTCACTGACCTACAGCCGCCGCGACGAACCCGGCATCCAGACCCCCGCCGAGACGCTGGCGTGCGGTGGCGGCTCCTGCCGGGATTACGCCGTCTTGTTCATCGCGCTCTGCCGCACCCTCGGCCTCGCCGCCCGCTTCGTCAGCGGCTATCTGCACGAGCCATCTGCAGCCGACATCCCGAACCCGGTCCCACCCACCATGCACGCGTGGGCCGAAGTCTACCTGCCCGGGGCCGGCTGGCGCGGCCTCGACCCCACGCGCGGGATTTTCTGCGACGACCACTTCGTCCCCGTCGCCCACGCCGCCCTCGCGGAGAGCGTGAATCCGATACAGGGCAATTTCTTCGGCGCGCGGGGAGTGGCCTCCCATCTGCATACCCAGCTCACCATCGACAGCCTGTGACTGCGACCGCCATGCCCGCTCCCTATTCCGCCACCGTTTGGGCCGACATCCTCAGGTGTGGGGACACCGTGGAGGCTTCGCTCCAGCGCAGCGGCGTGCTCCTCACGATGGGCGGCGAGCCGACCTTCGTGCCGACGGCACCGAGCGGCGCCGAGTGGCAGACCGCCGCGCTCGGCCCGACCAAACTCGGCTACGCCCGCCGGCTCGCGCGGGAACTCGTCCGCGCCGCCTTCCCCGGGGCCGTCGTCCTCGAAACCTCCGGCAAGCAATTTCCCGGTGAACCGCTCCCCCGCTGGACGCTCCTCATCCAGCGTCGCGCCGACGGCACACCGCTCTGGCGTGATGTCACACGCCTCCGCGCCGACACTGCGCTAGGCACGCACACACCGGCCGCCGCGAAGAAATTTGCCATCGCCCTGGCGCAGTCCCTCGCCGTCGACTCCACGCACTGCCTCCCGCTCGCCGAAACCACCGCGCTGCGCAAGGCCACCGGCTGGGTCCTACCGCTCGATCACGACGGCGCGAAATGGATCACCGAAGACTGGACGCCGTTCCTCGGCGCGGATCCGCTGCAGTTGTTTCCCGGCGATAGCCCCGCTGGTCTCCGCCTTCCGCTCGCGAAGCTCACGGAGAAGAACCTCCACCGTGCCCTCACCGCCGAAGTCCGCGCCGGCACACTCACGATCTTCGTCCCACCTCTCTTGCTCGCCGCCTACCTGACCCTGATCGCGAAAATCGAGGAGACCCTCGCCGCGCTCAAGCTGCGCGACATCATCCTCGCCGGCTATGCCCCGCCGCCCGAGCCGGCTCTCCCGACCATCGGCCTCGCGAGCGATCCGGGCGTGCTGGAGATCAACCTTTCGCCCTGCGCCACCTGGGCCGACTACGACGCCCAACTCGCACAGCTCTATGCCGCTGCGCACGCCTGCGGCCTCACCGCCCGCAAGCTCCAGTTCAACGGCCGCGAAACCGGCACGGGCGGCGGCGCACACCTCGTCTTCGGCGGCCCCGCCGGTCTGCTCTCGCCGTTCTTTGTCTTCCCCGCGCTGCTGCCGTCACTCATCCGCTACTGGCAGCACCACCCCGCGCTCAGCTATGCGTTTACCGGCGCCTATCTGGGGCCGAGTTCGCAGGCACCGCGCATCGATGAGTCCACCTTCGAGGCCCTCTACGAGCTCGAAATCGCCTGCGCCGGCGCGGAGACCCTCGGCTCGCCGCAAAGCCTCGCCCTGTTCGATCTGCTCTTCCGCGATCTCCTGATGGACCGCTCGGGCAACACCCACCGCGCCGAAATTAGCGTCGACAAACTCTGGAATCCCTGGGCGCCCAACGGTCGGCTCGGTCTTGTCGAGTTTCGCGCCTTTGAGACGCATCCCGCGCCCTCCGTCTTGTCCGTCACCGCGCTGTTCGTCCGCGCCATCCTCGCGCGGCTCGCCGCCGCGCCGTTCCAGGCCCCGTTCATCCGCTGGGCCGGCGAACTCCACGACCGCTTTTTCCTCCCGACATTTGTCGCGGAAGACCTCGCCACCATCTGTGACGACCTCAAGCAACACGACATCGCCTTTGACCCCGCATGGCTCCGCCCGCCATGGGAGTTCCGCTTCCCAAAGCTCGGCGAGTTTGCTCTCGGCGACAGAAAGGCCGGCGAGTTCACCATCGAATTCCGCCAGGCGCTCGAAGCCTGGCCACTCCTCGGCGAGTCGCCCAACGCCGGCACCGTCGCCCGCACCGTCGACTCCAGCGTCGACCGGATCGAGGCCCACGTGTCCGCCCAGGCCTGCCTCGAGGGCGGCCTCCTCCTCGTCAACGGCCTGCCCTGCGAATTCCGCGCGGCCGCGGACGGCGGCGCCGCCTGCGGCATCCGCTACCGTGCGTTCTATCTGACGCCCTCCTTGCAACCACACGTGCCCGTTCATGCGCCGCTGCTCCTCGAGTGGGTCGACCGCGCCACCCTGACGGTCGTCGCGGCGGCGCGCTGGCATGTGTGGAACCCGGCTAACTCCGCCTATGCCGCCGCACCTGCTGGCGACAGCGCCGCCGCCGCCCGCCGCGCCGAGCGCTGGGAACCCTGGCTGTTCACGATCGGCCAGCAACGCTTCATCCCGAAAATCGATTTCCCACCCGAGGGTCGGCACACGCTCGACCTGCGCCGCTATTCCGCCCAAGCCCGTTGACACGGCTCCTTGCCAAGTGCTTTCGCGATCTCTGTGGCGTGGGTCGCCGTTCCTGCGAAACGGTCTGGCGGGGAACCGGATTTTCCGCCTACATCGCGCCATGTCTGCCGAAACCACAGTGCCACTCCTCACCGCCAGCCAGCGCCGCATTGCCGGTTTTGCCTTGACCCTGCTCGCGTTGCTTGGCGCCGCAGCACTGCTCATCGGCGCTGTCATCGTGCTAGGCCGCCTCGTCAGCGTCTTTTCTGGCGTGCTGTGGCCGCTCGCCGTGGCTGGCGTGCTCGCACTTATCCTGCGCCCGGTTGTCGCAGTGATCGAGCGCCGGCTCCGGCTCCGCCGTCCCGCAGCGGTGGTGCTGTTGTATGCGGTGTTTCTCCTGCTCGCCACGGGCGCGCTGTTGGCCGTGCTCCCGCTTGTCATCAGCCAGGTCGAGGACTTTATCGCTTACCAGCCTGTTTTTTGGGCCGACGCGACCGGCTATCTCCACCAACACTATGGCCGGTGGGTCGCGCTTGCGCAGCATGAGTTGGCCAGTCCCGCAGCCCGTCAGCTCACCGAGTGGCTGAGCGCCGAGAGCGGAACTTTCGTCACGCACGCGCTAACCGCCTTGCGGGTGGCGGGTGGGGGCTTGCTGGGCGTTTTCGCGCTCATGGCGCATGTCGCCATCGTTCCCGTCTATCTGTTTTTCTTTCTGCTGGCGCGCGGCGGATCAACCAAAGACCTCGCCGCTCACCTGCCGTTTCTGCGGCCCGGCGTGCGGGACGACATCGTGTTTCTTGTGCGCGAGTTCATCGGCATCGTCGAGGCGTTCTTCCGTGGTCAGGTGGTCATCGGGCTCATCATGGGCGTCCTGCTGGCGCTCGGGTTCACCCTCGTCGGGCTCAAGTTCGCGCTCTTTGTCGGCCTGATGATCGGCATCCTTAACATCGTTCCCTACCTCGGCACCATCATCGGCCTGGGCGTGGCGCTGCCGCTGGCCTTTTTCCAGCCGGGCGGAGGCTGGACGCTCCTCGGGCTCGTGCTGCTCGTGAAAGTGATCGTGCAGGCCATCGAAGGCTGGGTCCTCACGCCGAAGATCATGGGCCACCAAACCGGCCTGCACCCGGTCGCCATCATCGTGGCGATCTTTTTCTGGGGCACGGCGTTTGGCGGCGTGCTCGGCATGCTGCTGGCCGTTCCGCTCACGGCCTTCTTTGTCACCGCCTGGCGGCTCGTGCGGCGGAAGTATTTCGCGCCGGAGACCGCGGCATAGCCCGGCCATGGCCCGTCGCCCGCCTCCGCCTGCCGAGTGCGCCCAGTGCGGCGCCGCCATTCCGCCCCGCGCCCTCGCCTGCCCGGATTGCGGCGCCGATGAGCGCACCGGCTGGCGCGAATCGGCGCCCGACGACGGACTCGATCTGCCGGACCACGCCTACGACGAGCCCGTCCCGTCCCCGGCGCGTCGCGCTCCGCTTTGGTATTGGCTGGCCGTCGCCGCGCTCCTCATCGCCCTCTTCGCACTTGTCGGCTTCGGCCTGCGCTGATTCCCCGCCATGTGGCAGGTCGAATACCGCAAGGGCGTCTGGCTCCCACAAATCGGCTGGTGGCTCGACGCCCAGGCCCGGGCCGCCCGCTCCTTCGTCTCGCACGCCCACTCCGACCACATCGCCCGGCACAAGGAGGTGCTCTGCTCGCCCGCGACCGCGCGCTTTCTCCACGCCCGCCTGCCCGGCCGCCGCGCCGTGACCGAGCTGCCATTCGGCCGGCCGCACGCGCTCGAGTTCGGCACCACAGCCACGCTCCATCCCGCGGGCCACATTCTCGGCTCCAGCCAGATCCTTATCGCCGGCGATCCCGGCATTCTCCTCTACACCGGCGATTTCAAACTCCGCGCCGGCCTCGCCGCGGAACCCTGCGCCACGCCCCGCGCCGAAGTGCTCATCATGGAAACGACCTTCGGGCTTCCCCGTTACGTCTTTCCACCGGACGCCGACATCATCGCCGGCATCACCGATTTCTGCCGCCACGCGCTCGACGCCGGCGCAACTCCCGTCCTCCTCTGCTACAGCCTCGGCAAAAGCCAGGAAGTCCTCCGCGCACTCGCCCCGGCGGGGCTGCCGGTGATGCTGCATGGCGAGACGCTCCGGCTCACGCAAATCTACGCGCAGCTCGGCGTCGCGTTCCCGCCGTATCGCGAATTCAGCGCGGCGGAGGCCGGCGGACACGTCGTGATCTGCCCGCCTTACGCCGATGGCCTGCTCAACCGCATCCCGGCCCGCCGCACCGCGGCGATCACCGGCTGGGCGCTCGACTCCGGCGCGACCTACCGATTCCGCAGCGACGCCGCGTTTCCGCTCTCCGACCACGCCGGGTTCGACGACCTGCTGCGTTTCGTCGAGCTGGTGCAGCCCAAGCGCGTGCTTACATTGCACGGCTTCGCCCGGGAATTCGCTGCCACGCTCCGCGCCCGCGGCATCGACGCCCTCGCTCTCGGCCACGACAATCAGCTCGAACTCTCGCTCGCGGATTGATTCGGGACGAACTCCGCTTCTGAATCGCTGTCCACCCACCGCCATGCGCCTGCTTTTGTTCCTGTTCACCGTCCTGCCCGTTTGCGCTGCCCAGCTTCCGCTGCGCGTGGGCGAGATGCTTACCTACAGCGTGGGCTGGGGCATTTTCCCACATGCCGGGGAGATCAGGATCGCCGCAACAGCCGATACCTCCGACCAAAAGCCCGAGGTCGTCATCACCACCATCACCTCCACCCGCGGTTTTCTGGGCCGTGTTTTCCCTTTCGAAGCACGAGCCGACTCAGTCTTCGACGGCATAACCAACCGTATGATCATCCACACGGAGAAAAGTTTTTCCGGCAAGAAGACCACCAGCAGCGTGCTCCAATTTGACTATGAAAAATCCACCGCTGCCTACACCGACATGGTCGAAGCTCAGAAAAGCCAGACAGTGGCGATCCCCGGGCCTGATCACCCGCAGGACCTGATTGGGAGCCTGATTCAGACGAGGACGTGGGACCTGAAGCCGGGCGAGAGCCGCGACGCCAACGTCATTTTCGAGAATGAAATCTACCAATTGACAATCCATGCCATGCGCTATGAAAAACTCCGCACGTCGCTAGGCACCTTCAACACGCTCGTCTTTGAGCCTCGCATGGAAAAGACGCCGCCTAAGGGCATGTTCAAGCGCGGTTCCAACGTGCACGTCTGGATTTCCCAAGACGGCGAACGGCTGCCGGTGAGATTCGAGGTCGACTTCAAATTTGGCGCAGGCGTGGCTACATTGACGGGCTATGAATCGCCGCCGCCGTCGAAAGTGATGGCAAGCGGCCCGGCTGGCGCGAGCGAAGATGCGAAAAATTCTCGTCCTTAGGGGCGGCGCGCTCGGCGATTTCGTCGTCACGCTGCCGGCGTTGGCAGCGTTGCGGGCGCGCTGGCCCGGGGCGCGCATCGAACTCGTGGGCAACCCCACCGCCGCCGCCCTCGGAGTCGCGCGCGGCCTGCTCGACGCGGCGCATTCGCAACACGAGCGCCGTTGGGGCACGCTCCACGACCCAGCGCCGCTGCCGCCGGGCTTCGCGGCGTGGCTCGCGAACTTCGACTTGGTGCTCAACTACTGGCCCGACCCCGACGGACAGCTCGCGCGCCATTTTCCGCGTCACTCTGCCCAGCGGTTTCTCAGCGCAGGCCCGCATCCCACTCTCGCCCCCGCCGCCGCTCATTTCTGCGCTCCACTGCGCGAATTCGGCTTCGCTTGCCCGGATCTCAGCTACCGGCTCCGCTCGTGGCAGCCCGATCAAAACAGTATCGCGGTGCATCCGGGGAGCGGATCCGCTACGAAGAATTGGTCACTGGCCCGCTGGCGGCAGCTTTGTGTTTGGCTGCGCGACACCAATCTTGCCGAGCCCGTGATCGTCTCCGGCGACGCCGAACCAGCAAATCTGCTGGCCGAGCTAGGTCAGCCGTTGCGCAGTTTGCCCCTCAATACCCTCGCAGATCGGCTGGCGCGCTGCCGACTTTTTATAGGCCATGACTCCGGTGTGAGCCATTTAGCCGCCGCCTGCGGCCCACCCTGCGTGCTCCTGTTTGGTCCTACGAATCCGGCGGTTTGGGCACCGCCTGGCCCGCACGTTCACGTCGTCAAACGCGGTCCGGCTCTTGAGGCGATTCCCCTCGCCGACGTGCAGCGCACAGTTGGGTCAGTGCTTCAGGCGCAAACGTGAACCGCCACGGCATACCCACCCACGCCGGACCGGCGTGGCCAACGCCGATGGCGAGACCGAGGGATAAGTTTTCTGGGAAAAAGACGTGCGGTGCTCAGGAGAAAAGAAACTTCGGTTCCACGACCGAATCGAGCGGAAAGACCGGGCGATGCAGGCGCTGGAAGGAAAACGAAGCGAGGTTGCTGGAGCATGGTCCCGGCGTGTCGACAAAATACGAGGCGACGGTGATCGGATTGTAGGCTTGGCGGTGGGCGACAGCAGCCTTGACGCCGATGATCGCGAACGAGCACGGTTCGACGCCCTGACTGCGAAACTGACCGAGATCGAACGGCGGGGTCTTGCGACTCGTCAGCAGAATCGTGAGGCCGGCGTGCCGCACCACGACGCACGGCCCCATCTGAACCCGCGTCCCGCTCATTGAGGCCATGTGGCTGTGCACATCCTCGAGTTGGAACGCGCCGTTGCTGCGAGACATCAATGTCACGTCGAGTTCCACCGGACCCGGATCAAGTCGCCAGCCGCGTCCGCCAACCGCGAGGCGGATCGTGCCGCCGATTGCCAACTCGGCAAGCCGGCTGACTGACTGCGGGTCGTTGATCGCAACCAGCCCGCGTTCGACGCGGTGCGCGAGCATGGCCCGCAGGATCCCAGTGCCATCGCCAGGAGCGCCGCCGCCGATGTTGTCCGCGGGCTCCACCAGCAGTACCGGCCCGCTCGGCGCGGGCCCGATGCGCGCCAGCACTTCGTCGACCGAGGGGTAATTCACGACGCCGCACTCGCGCAGCGCCCACACCTTCCGCGCCCCAACCTCAAGATACCGTCGAGCCACCGCACGATCACCGTCCGAGACCGTGCACAAGGTGACCCCCGTCTCTGCCGTGTCTGCAAAAGAGAAACCGGCCAGAATATTGCAGGCCCAGATCGATGAATCGGCCACTTCGATCTGCCCAGCCAGGCGAGTGAGCGCCAGCATCGGGTCCGAATGAGTGCCCGTGCCGGGCGGCGCCCAAAGCATCGGTACACGGCACCACGTCATGCGCGGTACCCCGCCGGTCGTCAGACAGCGGTGGAGCAATCGGGCGGCACGCACCGCTGTGGCCTTGGCGTCGGTGTGCGGATTCTTGCGATAGGACACCAGACCGTTCGCATGGGCGCACATCCGCGCCGTCACATTGCCGTGGAGGTCCAGCACTCCAAAGAGCGGTAGCGTCGCCGCGCCGGGCAGCGCCCGCAGCCGCGCCAGCAACTCGCCCTCGACGTCTTCGATCGACTCCGTGGTCATCGCGCCGTGCAACACCAGGAAGATCGCTTCCACCCCCGCGGCCAGCGCCGGGCGGGCGCGTTGTTCAAACTCCACCCAGAAACGCTCGAAGGCCGCATCCTCCACCGGTCCGCTCGGCATGGCGCGCGCGTCGGCCGTGGGCACAACTTCCCAGCCATGACGCTCCGCCTCCTCCAGAAACCCGGCGGTCGGCGACTCATCGCCTTTCTTGGCCAGGATGTCCGCGCCGCGCGTAACTTCGAAATCCTCCCAGCGCGTCGTCTGGTCCAGAAACGTGTGGGTCTCATGAAATAGACCGCCGAAAAGAATGCGGGGTTTCATCGGGATAGGTCGAATTTGGCGGAGCCAGGCTCAGGCGGCCGCCGTCCACTCGGCCGCATGGCGTTTGAACGCCCGCGCCGACCGGACCAGCGCCTCGTCGATATCCTTTTCGCCATGCGCCAGGCTAATCGACCAGAGCCCGCGCTCGATGGCGCGCACGCCTTCCTCTAGCAGACAGCGCCGCAGGTGGGCCCAACGCGGCGCGTCGTGCCGGCGCACATAGTCGCGGTAGTCGCACACCAGGCCCTCGGCGGCCCCCGGCTTCAGCATCACGGTGTGGAAAATCAGCCCCGGGCCCTGCGGCCGCAGCGGCACACCGTGTTCGCGGGCCAACGCCACCAGCCCGGCCATGAGCCGGCGGCCGAGTTTCTGGATGCCTGCCGGGTGCGTCGCGCCCAACGCGCGCACCTGATCGAGGCACCACTTGCTCGCGGCGAGACACAGCGGATTGCCGTTGAGCGTCCCTGCGTGTATCACTTCGCCTGAAAGAATCTTCGCCAGCGCCGCCTTTGTGCCCGCCAGTGCGGCGAACGGTGTGCCGCCGCCGATGGCTTTGCCCAGCACCGTGAGGTCTGGGCGAAAGCCGTAGTAACCTTGCGCGCACGCCGCGCCAAACCGGAAACCGGTGATCGTCTCGTCCGCAATCATCAGCATGCCATCGCGTTCGCACAGTTCGCGGATCGTGCTCATCAGGCCGGGGACCGGCTCGAGGCAGCAGGTGTTGGACAGCGTGGGTTCGAAAATGATGGCCGCGATCTGCCCGCGAAACTCGTCCACCCGACGGCGGAGGTGCGCAGGATCGTTCCAGCGCGCGACGACGAACTGGTCCAGCACCTCCGGGATGACACCCTTGCTCGGGTGCAGGCGCGCAGGATTTTCCTCGCCGCCCCACTTGTCCGCCGGATTAGCAAATCCCACCAACCCCTCGTCCGCCCAGCCGTGGTAATGCCCCTCGAAGCGCAGGATCAGCTTTCGGCCCGTGTGGGCTCGTGCGAGGCGAAACGCCGTCAGCACCACCTCCGTGGCCGAGTTGCTGAACCGCACCAGCTCTGCCGAGGGAATCATCGCCTGCAGGCGCTCCGCGACTTCGATCTCCAATTCGCACTGCGCGGCCCAGTGTGTGCCCAAACGCGCCTGCACCGCGAGGGCGTCGGCCAAGCCCGTCGGGGCGTGGCCGTAAAACAGCGCCCCCTGTCCCATCTGGAAATCGAGGTAGTGGTTGCCGTCAGCATCCCAGAGGTTCGGACCGCTGCCATGCGTGAAATAGAGAGGCACGGGAGCCTCCATTTTGCGGATACCGCTGTTGACGCCGGCGGCGATGCTGCGCTGGGCGCGTTGAAAGAGTTCTTGGGAACGTGCAAAGGTGTAGAGCATGGGAAATTCGTACTTCAGATGTTCGCGGCAGCGTGCTCGCGGATCGGGCGCACCGCCACACTCGGAGCCTTCGGGGGATCGCCGAGAATTGCCAAAGGCAAGTCCGATGCCGCGGGTGGTTTCATCGCATCGTCCTCAAACTTGCGCCGGCTCGAACAAATCAGCCTTGAGGCCGAGTCCGTCAGTGCCGGTGACTGCCTCCGTGATCTGACGGCGGCACAGGTCGGTCATCGGATAGTCGAGCAAGTTGGCGTTAGTGGAAAACAGGCCCATCTGCACGAGCAGTTCCTTCAGGCCGGTCATCCAGCACTCGATCTTCGGGCCGCCATAGACGCGCAGCATCAGGTCGTTCATCCGCTCCTGCAGGCGCGCCGCCTCGGCCGCATTTCCCGCCTGCACTGCCGCGATGATCCGACGGGCGATCCCGGCATTGAAGATGCCGCCGCCCAGCAGCAGGCCGTCGTAGCCCGCCTGCAGGTAGTTCACGCAGTCGAACTCGTCGCCATCGAGCACAACCAGCTCCGGGCGGAGCTTGCGGGCTGCGAGAAACAGGTCGCGGTGCACCGGCATCTGCGAGCTGTCCTTGACGATTGCGAGGTTCGGTTCGGCCAAGAGTTCCTCGAGATGAGCGTCCGGCAGCATATAGGGACTGGCCTTGCCTCGGTCGTAGAATCCCACGGGGAGCGGGCTGTTCCGAGCGATGTCGCGGTAAAATCCGAGCTGCCGGTTCGCGGTGCCGTTGAGGAAAAAATAGGGCTGCGCCACCACCGCGATCTCCGCGCCCCAGGCCGCTGCCCTCTCGATGTTGGCGAGTGTCCGCGCCGCAGAGTTATCCGTCACTTGCACCGCCAAGCGCAGTCGCCCGCGGTTGACCACTGCAGCGGTGCGAATTAACTGCTCGCGGTCCAACTCCGTCAGCCATGGGCCCTCGCCGCAGGTGCCCGCGAGCATCAGGCCGGTGACGCCCATCTTGACGTGGTGCTCGATCAGCCGGTGCACGGAAGCCGGGTCGAGGCGGCGGTCCGCAGTGAGGGGCGTGGGAGTGGCAGACCAAACGCCGCCGGTAATTCCGTTTTTGATCATGTGATTTCTCTTAGCTTCTCGATTTAGGTTTCACCAATAAATGCGACTTCGGAGATCGGTTGCACGCAAACTTTACCGTGAACACACCAAGATGATTCTGCGCGTTAACCTCTCGCCAAGGAACCCAGCGGCATCACTAATTACCCCTGTCCCCCTATGACTTTCCGCGAGAAGATCAGCTGTCCCCTGTCCGGCCAGATCAGTTTGGTCGGTACGCCGTTCGACCGCGAGGGAGACATTGATTTGCCCACGCTGAAAATCTGTGCGGAGTTTACCGTCACAGAGGTGAAGACCGAGGCCATTCTCCTCATCTACGTCGACAGCCTGTATAGCTTCCTGCCAGATCAGGAAATCGCCGAGTTCACCCGCATCACTGTTGAGCAGACCGCCAGGCGCCAGCTCGTGGTGGCCGCGGGTAGCTGGTGGACCGGCGAGTCCGTGCTCTTCGCGGAATACTGCCGGTGGCTGGGCGCCGAAGTGTTCATGCCGCTACCGCCCAACTCGGCCGGCTCGTGCACGGAGCAAAATCTGGCGAGCCTTCGGAATTGGGCCGCGCCATCTTCTGCACGATGAAGTCAACCGATGCCCTCGCGCTGGCGATTTTGCCCGACGCCCCGCCCACTTTGCCCGTGGCGGTCGCCAATCTGGCGTCGCACGTTTTCACTCTGGCGGTTACCGGTGATGGCGCGGTCTCGGCGATTGTGCGCGACGCCGTAGCGGAACTTGGCCGGCTTGTTGGCGCCATGCAGGAGAAATCGTTCGGCCAGTCGAACGCCGCAACCATCGGGCGGAGAGGACCGCTTCTGCAAACTGACCCGGCGCTTGCGGCCCTGACGCTGGCCTTGGGTGACAACGTGAAATTTATCCCGGCCGCCGCCACTCCGGTCGAAAGTTTGCGCCGATTGCTCGCCCGCCTCTGACGGCGCACACTCGTTTTCCCATGCTCCCCCTCATCCTCGTCATCGGCTGCGGCAGTATCGGCGAACGTCATGTGCGCACGTTCCTAAAGACCGGGCGGTGCCGGATCGTCGCCTGTGACACGCGTACCGCGATTTTGGCCGCCATGGCCGAGCGCTATGGCGTCTCCACCGCCGCCGATTGGCGCGCCGCCTACCGGACTGAGCCGGTCCATGCTGTCGTCATCGCCACGCCGGCCAACAGCCATGTTGTCATCGCCCAAGAGGCACTCCAGCACGGTTGTCACTGCCTGATCGAAAAACCACTTTCGCTGAACCTCAACGGGCTCGCGGAGCTGCGCGCCGCGCAACGCCAGAGCGGCCGGACCGTGGCCATTGCCTATGTGCAGCACCTGCGGCCCGAGATTGCCGCCGCCCGCGCCTTCATTCGCAGCGGCCAGTTCGGCCGGGTCTGCCATGCCGCGGTCGTCACCGGCCAGCACTTCCCGACGTTTCGCCCCGCCTATCGCGAAATTTATTACCGCGACCGCGCCCAGGGCGGCGGGGCGATCCAGGACGCCCTGACCCACATGTCCAACGCCATGGAATGGATCCTCGGGCCGACACGCTCGCTCTATTGCGACGCCACCCATCAGGCGCTACCCGATGTCGAGGTGGAAGACACCGTCTCGATCATCGCCCGGACCGAGGCCGGCGCCATGGTCTCCTACACGCTCACGCAATTTCAGGCCCCCAACGAGCTGACCATTTTGCTTAACGCGGAGCGCGGCAGCGTGAAGGTGGAGTTGCATCTCAATCGCTGGGGCCAATGCGCCTTGGGAGATTCAGATTGGACTTGGCACGACTTGCCCGCCGTAGTGCGCGACACCATGTTTATAGCCCAAGCCGATGCCTTCCTCAACGCCTGCGCTGACCAGCCCTCCGATTTAGCCACTCTGGACGAAGGTATCCGGTGTGTTTGCTTCAATCTGGCCGCCTTCAGGTCGCTGCAAACCAAGGCGGCAGTCGAGATCGAGCCCATGGGTTCGCCCGGTTGACGCCTTAGACGATGATTGCCCCGTTAATTGTCAGGGGCAGCCGAGGTCGAGCCGGCAGCAGTTACCATCGAACGGATCGCCGTCGCGTTTCACCGCCAAGGTCTCACTGAAGCAGGTGCAATTGGCGTCGTTGGTGGAAATCACCACCTCCTCTATTGGGTTGCACGCTACAAGCCGCACTCAACGAAAAAGATTCGTCTTCACCAAATCGATCACCTCGTCGCCCCGACCGCTCAGCACGGCCTTGACCATGTAGAGTCCGAAGCCCAGCGCCTGCTCCGCCTTGAGGGCCGGTGGCATCGACAGCTCCTGGCGGTTAACGATCACGTCAACAAGGGCCGGCCCTTCATGTTGGAGCGCCCTCGTTAGAGCGGGACGAAGCTCCTCAGGTTTTTCGACCCGCATGCCAAGGATACCGGCGGCATCTGCCAGTCTGGCGAAATCGGGATTGACCAAGTCCGTCCCAAAGGGGACCAGCCCCGCCGCCTTCATTTCCAGTTCCACGAAACCGAGGGAGCTGTTGTTAAACACCACCATTTTTACCGGCAACTTCAGTTGCAGCAGCGTCAGGATGTCGCTTAGCAACATGGCGAGCCCACCATCGCCGGAGAGTGTGATCACCTGCCGTCCCGGAAACGCCACCTGCGACCCGATGGCCTGCGGCACGGAGGCCGCCATCGAACCGTGCGTGAACGAGCCCAGCAGCCGGCGCTTGCCGTTCATGCGGAGGTAGCGGGCCGCCCAGATGGTGGGTGTGCCGACGTCGCAAATGAACACCGCATCGTCCGCGGCGACTTCAACCAACACTTTGGCGACAAATTGCGGGTGGATTGGCGTGTGGCCCGGTTCGCATACCGCGAGATCATCGAGTCCTTTTCGTGCCCGCTGGTAGTGATCGACGCACGCATCCAGTTGCGCGCGCTGTGTTTTCTCCTGCAGCAGCGGCATAAGCGCGGCCATCGTGTCTTTCACGGTGCCAATCAAACCCAAATCCACTCGCGTTCGCCGTCCGATCTGTTCGTCGCGCCGGTCGACTTGGATGATCTTCGCCTCCTTGGGATAGAATTGCTGGTAGGGAAAGTCGCTGCCGAGCACCAAGAGCACATCGCAGTTCATCATCGCGTGATAACCGGACGAAAACCCGATCAGACCCGTCATGCCGACATCGTAGGGATTGTCATACTCGATGAACTCCATTCCGCGCAGGGTGTGGACGATGGGTGCATTTAACTGTGCAGCCATGGCGAGCAGACCCGCATGCGCGCCCTCACAACCAGCGCCGCCTAGGATGGTCACCTTCTCCGCGCGATTTAGCATCTCGGCGGCTTGCCCCAATGCGGAGTCGGAAGGGCGTTCGATGGAAGCGGTGTCCAAAATCCCGAGTGAGAGTGGCGCGGAGGAACACTCGCACAGGGCGATGTCGCCGGGCATCACAATGACAGCTACGCCGCGCTTCGCGATCGCGGTGCGCAGTGCGATCCCGAGGATCCGCGGGATCTGGCTTGCATGGGAGATGAGTTCGCAGAAATAGCTGCAATCCTTGAAGAGCTGTTCGGGATGCGTCTCCTGAAAAAAACCGCTGCCGATTTCCTGACTCGGAATTTGCGCGGCGATTGCCAGCACGGGAACCCGGCTGCGGTGGCAATCGAACAGGCCGTTGATCAAACGCAAGTTTCCGGGACCACAGCTGCCGGCGCACACTGCGATCGTGCCAGTCAGATGGGCGTCTGCTCCGGCAGCAAACGCCGCGGCTTCCTCGTGCCGCACGTGAATCCACGCGATCTCGTCATGGCGCCGAATCGCCTCCGTCAACGCGTTCAGCGAATCTCCGGCCACGCCGTAGACACGTTTAACGCCCGCGGCGGCGAGTGTTTCGACGAATACCTCTGCCACGTCTTTTGCCATACGAACTTCCTCGGGATGCTGGTTGCTTGCAGATTGATGAGTCCCAAAAAGAAAACTGCGCTCAAGACCGCTTCCCATCAGAGAAGGGATCGTCTTGATGCAGCGCGGTAGCGTAGGCGATAGGTCGCCAAGGCACTATAGGGTGTTACCCTACACCGAGGAATATTTCCCGGCGGTTTGCACTGGCGGTCAACCGCCCGAATCGCCCCCTCTATGGCTACCAGCTAACTGAATCTGGTTTTCATCTTTGCCACTACGCCTGCCGCCGATTATACTGCACTAATGAGAACCGAACGTGACTCGATGGGCGAAATGCCGGTGCCGGACGATGCGCTGTATGGCGCCTCCACGCAACGCGCCGTGCTCAACTTTCCGATCAGCGGACACACGATGCCCGACGCGTTCATCCGTGGCCTCGGTCTCGTGAAGTTCGCCTGCGCAGCGGCCAATGCAGAACTCGGGCGACTCAGCCCGGAAAAGAGCCGTCTGATTCAGCAAGTGGCACAAGAAATCATCGCGGGCGGACTGCAAAAGCATTTCCCCGTCGATGTCTTCCAGACCGGATCCGGTACGTCGACGAACACGAACATCAACGAAGTGATTGCCAACCGGGCCAGCCAGCTGGTCGGTCAGCCGGTTGGCTCGAAAACGCCGGTGCATCCCAACGACGACGTGAACCTCGGGCAGTCCTCGAACGATGTCATGCCGGCGACGCTGCATGTCAGCGTGGCGCTCGCGCTCCGGGAAAAATTGTGCCCGGCGCTCGATCATCTCCAGCGCGAACTCGCGGACCGTTCGCGTGCCTTCGACGCCGTGGTGAAGGTCGGTCGCACACATCTCATGGACGCGACCCCGTTGACGCTGGGGCAGGAGTTCTCCGGTTATGCGGCGCAAGTAGCGAAGGCGATGGAACGCGTAGATAAGGCGATCGCGGCGCTGCATGAACTCGCGCTCGGTGGCACGGCGGTGGGCACGGGCCTCAACGGTCATCCGGAATTCGCGGCCAAGGCCTGCCTGATTCTCAGCACGCAGACGGGTATCCCCTTTGTGGAGGCGCGCAATCACTTCGAAGCCCAGGCTGCCCGCGACGACGCCGTCGAGGTCGCCGGCCATCTCGCCACCATTGCCGTGAGCCTCGCGAAGATCGCGAACGATATCCGCCTGCTTGGTTCAGGTCCGCGCAGCGGCTTCGCGGAGATCCTCCTGCCGACCACGCAGCCCGGCAGCACAATCATGCCGGGCAAGGTGAATCCCGTGATGAGCGAGATGCTCGTGCAGGTGTGCCTCCATGTGCAAGGGCTCGCGCAGGTCGTGGTGATGTGCGGCCGTGACGGACAGCTTGAGCTTAACACAACGATTCCGCTAATCGCGCACTCGCTGCACGAGGCGATTCATTGCCTTGCTAATGGCGCCCGCGTTTTCGCCGACATGTGCGTCCATGGCATCGAGGCCGATGCGGCGCGTTGCTCCGAACTCGTGCAACGCTCGCTTATGCTGGTCACCGCGCTCAGTCCCCACCTCGGTTACGACCAGGCGGCGGCCGTCGCCAAAGTGGCCTTCGCCACCAACCGGACGTTGCGGGAGGTTGTGCTCGAAAGAAAATTGCTGGATGCGGCCACCTTGGATCGCGTGCTCGATCCGATGAGCATGACAAAGCCATAGCGCCGCGGTCACAAGCAGCGGTCGCACCGAAGACCTGAGTCCGGTGAGCGAAGCCCCGGATCACTCGCCGAAACTTCCGTTTGCGGCCAAAAGGCGAAGCCGATCACATAGTGCGGCGCCCATAACATATCGACCGAGCGTTTCAGGTTTTTATGAAAATGCCCTTCAAATTCATGTCCAGAGCCTGTGGGTTCGGCGAGAAGCGCAGCCCGTCGGCCTTGCTGATCTTGCCGGCCTTGATGAGCCGGTAGATATCCTTGTTGAAGGAAAAACTGTTCGAGTCGCCAGAGCCCTCAAGGATGCCCTGGATTTTCTCGAACTGCCCTTCGAGGATGAGATTTTTCACCACAGTGTCGGCTGTGAGAATCTCGTTTGAAGGCACTCGACCTCCGCCTTCGAGAGTCGGAATGAGCTTTTGGCAGATAAAGCCGCGCAGCGAGCCGGCAATGGCGCGCCGCGCCTGAATCTGCTCCTCGGGCGGGAAAAATTCGAACAGCCGCGTCAACGACTGAGCGACGGTCGCGGCGTGCATCGTGGAAAATACCAAATGCCCCGTTTCGGCGGCGGAGATGGCGGTCTCGAACGTTTCGCGGTCGCGCATTTCACCAATGAGAATGATGTCGGGGTTTTGTCGGAGCACGGCTTTGATCGCCAAGCCGAAGCTCGGCACGTCAAGGCCGATCTCGCGCTGCTGGAAAAGCGACTTGTCGTCTGGGAACGTGTATTCGATTGGATCCTCGATGGTGACGATGTGCTTGTCCAGGTTCTGGTTTACCCAATTCAGCATCGCGGCCATCGTCGAGCTCTTGCCTGAGCCGGTGGCGCCGCAAACAAGCAGAATGCCGTCCTTGGCTTGCGAGAGCTTGATCAGCGCGTCCGCCGTCTGTCCGAGACCGAGCTGCTCAAACGTCGGCACCGTGGCCTTGATGTGGCGCATGACGATGCTAACCAGGCCGCGCTGATGAAAGGCATTCACGCGGAACCGCCCGACGCCCTCGGCCGCGTAGGCAAAGTCCACCTGTCCCTCGTCGTTCCAATTTGCCTTGAACACTCTCGGCACGTGTTCGTCCACAAACGCCTGCGCCTCGGGACATGTGATGGGGTCCATCTCGACGGGCTTAAGCTTACCGGCGAGGCGGACGTAGCCGGGCTTGTTCGATTTGATGATGATGTCGCTCACCCCGCTGTCGACGGCGAGCTTGAGCAATTCGTTGATGATTTCGGTGTGGGGAGTGACAGGGGGCATGGGTAAAATAGCGTTGCGGAATCTGTAATTCGTCCTGCTTTGTTCAGCAAGGCAACTTTGCCTGCCCGCATGAAACACCGTCCGCTCACCGGCACCATTACCGCAATCGTCACGCCATTCCGGCGCCACGAGGTCGCCTACGACGACCTCGCCAAGCTGGTCGAATATCAGATCAAGGGCGGCATCGACGGCCTCGTGCCGGTCGGCACGACGGGCGAATCGCCCACCCTGAGCCACGAGGAACACCTCGAGGTTATTCGCGCGGTGGTGGCAACCGTGCGCAAGCGCGTTCCCGTCATCGCCGGCACCGGCTCCAATTCCACGCACGAGGCTGTTGAGCTTACCCAACTAGCGCACGCCGCCGGGGCCGATGCGATGCTCGTCGTCGCCCCCTATTACAACAAACCTAGCCAAGACGGGCTGTTTCAGCACTATTGCGCGATTGCCGATGCCACTGACCGGCCGATCATCCTTTACTCGATTCCCAGCCGCTGCGGCATTGAGATCGGCGTGCCGGTCGTGGAGAAACTCGCCAAGCGGTTCAAACACGTCCGCTGGGTCAAGGAAGCCGGTGGCAGCGTCGATCGCGTCGATCAGCTCAAGACCGCCCTAGGTAACGATGTCACGGTGTTAAGCGGCGACGATTCGCTGACCCTGCCTTTCATGGCGGTCGGCGCAGAGGGCGTCATCAGCGTGGCGTCCAACCTGCTCGTCCGAGAGGTCGGACAGTTGGTGCGTCTGGCCTTGGCCAACGACTACGCGAAGGCGGGCCAGCTGCACCGCAAACTTTACCCGGCCTTCAAAGCACTTTTCCTCGAGCCCAACCCTGTCCCGATCAAAGCCGCCCTCGCCCGCGCCGGTTTCATTAGTTCGCCGGAAGTCCGTGCTCCGCTGAGTCCCATCGGGCCAGCAAGTTTCCATGCACTTGAACATGCGCTCAGCGCCCTCGGTCGATAATCTGCCACCCATGCCTCTCCGCCTCCTCATCAACGGGTCAAAAGGCCGCATGGGCCGCGAGATCGCGGTCACCGCGACTGATCTGGGCCTTGCCGTCGTCGCAGCGGTCGATCTCGGTGACGATCTTGCCGCAGGGATTGCTCAGGCGGATGCCATTGTCGATTTTAGCTCGGCACACGCGACGCGGCCTCTACTGGAGCTCGCCGTCGCACGCGGAAAACCTGTGGTCATCGGCACGACCGGTCATGCACCAGAGGAAAAAAGGGCGTTACTCGCCCTGGCGGCTCGTGTGCCGTGTGTGTGGGCGGGAAACTACTCGGTCGGCGTGAACCTCCTCTATGCACTTACGCGCCGCGCCGCGAGTGTGCTCGGCGCTGACTACGATGCCGAGGTCGTAGAGATGCATCATCGCTTCAAGAAAGACGCCCCCAGCGGCACAGCTGCGCGGTTGCTAGAAATTATTCTGGCGGAGCGACAACTCACTGCGGAATCGCTCCGGCACGGCCGGCAGGGCATCACTGGCGAGCGGCAACCGTCTGAAGTGGGCATTCACTCCCTGCGGGGTGGCGATGTCGTCGGCGACCACTCGGTGATTTTTGCTGCACTCGGCGAGCGTCTCGAGCTCACGCACAAGGCCAGCGACCGTGGGATTTTTGCGCGCGGCGCGCTGCGGGCCGCCCAGTGGGTGGTGGCGCAGCCAGCCGGAGTTTACGACATGCAGGACGTCCTCGGACTGAAATGATCACCTCGATCCACGGCACGCTCACCGCGGCCACCCCGCTCCGCGCCATCATCGAACTGAACGGACTTGGCTACGAGGTGAACATGCCGGTCACGACCGCTGAAAAACTCCCGGCGGTGGGCACGGCGGTCAAACTACACACGCATGTCATCTACCGCGAGGATGCGCAAACACTCTATGGCTTCGCGACAGCTGCGGAGCGTGATTTTTTCCGTCTCATGATCGAGCAAGTGAGCGGCGTGGGCCCAAAAGTGGCCCTGACGATCATGAGCCGCCTCTCGCTGCCGCTATTGGAAAGTGCGATTCGAATGGGCGATGTCGCGACACTCGCAAAATGCCCCGGCATCGGGAAAAAAACCTCCGAGCGTTTGGTCATCGAGCTGAAATCGAAAGTGGGCGCGTTGGATTCCTCGGGCGCCATCGTCTCCCCTAGCATAGAGTCAGTCAGGGCGGCTTTGGCCGAGAACCCGCACCGCGATGCCGTCGCGGCGCTCGTCGCGCTGGGCTACCGCTCCGACGATGCGGATAAAGCAGTGCGGCAGGCCGCGCTGTCACTCGGCGCGAAGGCTACCACTGAATCGCTGATCAAGAAAGCGCTGAACTGACTCAGCGCTGGACTTGAAACGCCGACATTTCCACCTGCCCCTTGAGCGACTGCCGGCTCCGGTAGGCGCGTATGTCGGGCTGCAGACTTGGCTTGGCTTCAAATATTAATTCTTCCACGGCCACGCGCTGCAACTGCACCCGGTTCATCCAATCAAACTGATTGCCGCTGTCGTTCGCCAATGGCGCCTCGCTATCAGGCAATTCGCTCACCAGACCCGTAAAGACCGTTTGCAACACGGGCCGTGCCGTGACGCCGCTCCTCGTCGTCAGAACTTGCACTGTGATCGGCAGATCGGCCTGCGCCACCAACTGCGCCGGTCCGTTGTGCGGGAAAATATTGGCGCCCTTTCCCTCAGTCCGGCTCCGGCTGATAAACACGAAGGCCACGCAGGCGGCTGCCACGGCCAAGCCCGTGGCAAACGTCCAAATTTGCGAGGTGCGACGGCGCACAGGGAATTGGAGCCGGTTGCCAGTCGACACCGCGGCTGCGGTAGCAAAGTCATGCGTCAGGACGGTGCACGCCTTCTGCATCTGGCAATATTGCCGGTAAACGCGGCGGCGTGCGGGATTCGCCTCGATCTCGGCCTCCAGCAGCGCCGCGTCTGCCACGCTGATTTCGTGATCCACATAGAGATTGAGCAGTTCGATGAATTTAGTCTCTTTCATTTGAAATCCTCGCCGAGTCTGGAGCGCAGGCTTTCGCGGGCGCGGGCAATTCGGCTTTTGACCGTTCCAACGGAGATGCCAAGAATGACAGCGATCTCCTCATAGGAATGGTTTTTGACGTTGCGGAGAATTAGTATCTCGCGGTGCTTCGTGCTCAGCTTCTCCATGCCCTGACCAATACGGGCAATGAATTCTTGAGTGACCGTGATGTCGTCGGGTGTTTCAACTTCCGCCGGGATGATATCAGCCAGCGTAGTGGAATTCTCTGCGCTGACCGGTGCATCGATCGACACGGATTTATCGCGCTTCCGGCGCCACCAATACCAATAGCGGTTGCGCGCCAGATTGGTGGCGATCTGGTAAAGCCAAGTGGAAAACGCCGAGTCGCCCCGGAAATTCACCAGCCCGCGGTGGGCACGGATAAAGGCATCCTGCGTAACCTCTTCGGCGTCCTGAGAGTTGCGCAGAAGTTGATTTACCATGGAAAAGATGCGATCCCAATAACGCGCAACCATCTCGTCAAAGGCGGATTGGTCGCCATTCTTGAATCGATCCACGAGCACGCGGTCGAGGGCCACTTCCTGAGCTTTGGAGGACATACGTTCTTCCTCCCTCTGATAGGTGTATTTTTGAATTGTTCCCAAGATTTTATGAAAGCAGTGCTGCATAGGGTGCGCGTCGCGACCGGTCAATGGCAACCCCACGCTTCGCTGGAAAAATTACTTGCCAAGAAGGGAAGCCGAAACCCATTTTGCTTGTTCCGTGTCTGGGGGCTGGTAGCTCAATGGTAGAGCAGCGTCCTTTTAAGTCGTTGGTTCCGGGTTCGAATCCCGGCCAGCCCACCAGCTTTTTTTACTGCAATTTTGTTTTTCGAAGGCATACCTTCCTTATGAAACGTCTTGTGATCGTGGAGGATCAAACGGCCATCCGAGAGATGCTCGTGGAAATCCTGCGGCTTGATGCCAACTATGAACTGGTGGGTGAAAGCGGTGACGGCCAAAGCGCCCAAGCGCTCATACTCGAGGTCAAACCTGACCTCCTCGTGCTCGATGCCAAGCTGCCTGGGTTGAACGGTGTCGATTTACTCCGCCGCATTGGTAAGAAGTTGCCCGACATGCGCGTGTTGGTGTTTTCCGGTCATGAGAACCCTGTCCTGATTCGCGAAATGCTCGAAGCCGGCGCCCACGGCTTCGTCGAAAAAACCGCTGGCCTGTTTGAATTCAAAAAAGGTCTTGAAACCGTCGCCCAAGGCGGCACCTATTTCGGTCCGGCTGTCGCGGCGCTGCTCCGCAATGTCGTGGCCAACCCGACTGCGAGCAACACTGCCGATTTTCTGACCGACCGCGAGAGAGAGATTCTCCAACTCGTGGCGGAAAGCCACAGCACACGTGAAATCGCCGCGAAACTAGGCATCAGTGTCAAGACGGTCGACAACCACCGCACGAACCTCATGCGCAAACTCAACCTGCATGATGTGGCCAGTCTCACCCGCTACGCGCTTGAGGTCGGTCTGATCGAACACAAGAAATCGATGTAAAAACCTTGCCGCGCAGGGACCGTTTGCCCAATTACTCTCTATCGACCCTCCCTCTCCTCCATGAACACCGCCACGAAGAAATTTTGCCTCGTCATCGCCAGTGCCGCGCTGTTGCTCGCGGGCTGCCAGAAAAAACCGAAACGCCCCGATCCCAGTGCGACATTGATCGGCCAGAATCCTGGTGGCACTGTGAATCCTACAGAGGTCACTCCGGCGACTGACCTAACTGCGGCAGGGCTCACGCAGCGCGAAGAGTTCGACATGAACGGCCAGCTTCGCAATAAGTTTGAACCCGTGCTCTTTGACTTCGACAAGTCCAACATTAAGGAAAGCGAGCGCGTAAAACTGCAGGATGCCGCGAAATACCTGAAGGACCACGCCGACCAACGCCTACTCCTCGAAGGCCATTGCGACTGGCGCGGCACCGCCGAATACAATCTCGGCTTGGGTGATCGACGCGCTTCCGCGGCAAAGAAATATCTCAACAGTATAGGCGTCGGTGCTGATAAAGCAGAGACGCTCTCCAAGGGTAGCCTGGAGGCTGCGAAAAACGCCGACGATGCCACTATGGCCAAAGACCGCCGCGTAGACATCGTGATTTTGAAAAAGTAATTTCCTTTTCAAGGCTGAAAGCTCCAGCCCCGCGCTGGAGCTTTTTTCGTTTTTTGAGCACTAGACTAGGTCATACCTCATGGGGTCGATATGCTCACACGGCCCAACTAGACAAACGCTCGCCACCGCGCGGTCGTGATGAAATACTGTTGGCTGAAATTTCCCGCTGGCCTCTTTTTTCCTATGCGACTCACCAAGAAAAAAGCGAAAATTGTTCTTGCTCCCGTTGCTTCGCTGGAAACGGAGCAGGCGATCAGCCCTGAAACGGCCGCCGCGATTCGCGCCCGGATCGAGCCCATTGGTGACGTGATCTCGCCAAATCGAGCCGCCGAGTGAGACAGTCTGGGTCCAACCGAAAGGACCCAGAACATGAAAGGTAAACACTACACGACCGAGACAAGATCCGCATTCTGCGGGACGCCGACGACGACAAAGACATCGTGGAGGTCTGCAAGAAGAAGAACAACTCCGAGGTGACCTTCCACCGCTGGAAAAGACAATTTGGCCAGAGGAACGCGAACGAGGCCAAACGCCTGAAGGAACTCGAACGGGAAGGCACAGAGCTGACGAAAACCCTGGCGGAGGCCCTGCTCGCGAAGCGGGTGCTGGAGTATGTGGTCGAAAAAATTGTGAGCCTGAGGCACAAAGAGCAGATGGTGACAGCCGTCCTTGGCGATGGGCTATGCCTCGCGCGGGCGGGTTGTCGCATTTTTCGGCTGGCGCGGGCGACGTGGTGGTATCAGGCGGGCGTCCGCAGCGATGCGACAGGTTGAAAGTGGCATGCTAGTGCGAACTCCCCGCCAGCCGCCCCGATCCGCAAGTCGGGTGCGTTCGTGACCGCCCGAGGAAGATCAAGGACTACGGACCGATCTGATCACATTCGAACGTCACGGCGCCGCTGACATCAAACCGGGTGATCGCGGGCGAAAAGCCCGCTAGGCGGCTCTCAGGGGATGGACACTGGCCTTGATCTTGGCCCCGAGGTGGTTGACCGCGTCGCGCAGCTCATAAGCGAGCTGCACCCGCAGCCAATAGCCCGGAGCCAGGCCAAAGTAGGCGCAAAGATGCAGATCCGTCTCTGCGGTGATACCCCGCTTCTCGTTGACGATTTCATTGACCCGCTGGTGCGGGAGCTTCGCGTCCTTGGCCAGACGGTAGGGGGTGATGCCCATTGGGATTAGGAAGTCCTCGCGCAGCAATTCCCCCGGGTGAATATTAAGATGTGTCTTCATGGATTTAGTGATAGTCGGTTATTTCTACCTCGTGCGCATTTTGCCCGTCCCAGCGAAAACAAACTCGATACTGGTCGTTGACCCGGATGCTGTGCCGCCCGGCCCGATCACCTCTGAGGGCTTCGAGCCGGTTACCGGGGGGGATGCGAAGCTCATCGAGCGAAGAGGAGGCTTCAAGCTGAGTCAGTTTCCGCAGGGCCGTTTTAAGAATGGCAGGAGGCAACTCGGGGGGACGGCGCCCCAACCACAGGGCCTCGGTTGGTTTATTGGCAAAGGATTGGATCACGCGCGAGAGTTTACTTATGCACGAATAACGTGCATCCTGTCAAGCGTGATTATGCATGATATCCGAGATTACCAGTGGCTTTGGGCGCCCATGGTGGCAATCAGACCCTGTCAACAAGCAGCGCGAACCATGAGGAACGAGCCCGCTTTTTCGGTTGCGATGGAGTCGGCAGGCCATCCGAGGCCCGTCGGCTAGGGCCGAAATGAAACTGAGACCATGTTCTTGCCCTTCAACCGAGGAAGGGAGATGGGGCCTCATTTTCCTCCTCGCCAGTCTCCGCTTTAAGCAACGAGGATTTGACCTCGATCAAATGCAGGGTCTGTCCCTCGGCCGCAGGCTAGGACGACGCTGCTTGCGCGCGCACCGGCAAGTCCTCAGTCCCAAGGGGTGCCATTTCGCGAATCCTTGCAGAAAGCGCTGTGCTCGGGCGACGCAGCTCGCGTCAAACGCTGGGTATCCTGGGCAAGAATAAAAGCGGCGAGTGCCGCTATCCATGGCAGAATTGCACCGGAATGGGTGATGGTGGCCGATGCCGTTACGGACAATTCCAAGCGGGGCCACTAGCAAAGACTCACGCTGCTGCTCGAGGCGGGCGCTCCGGTTGACGAACCGCACTCGCGTGACGGGTTGTTGCCGCTGGAGCAAGCGGCGATCGACGATGCTGTCCTCAGCACGCAACTGCTCCTCGCGCGAAGCGCGGATGTCTATGGCCGCAGACCCGGGAAACCGTCGGCACTGCATTTTGGTGTTCGCAGTGTGAAAATGCTAAACCTCCTGCTGGCGACGGGGCCGAAGCCGGACGCGCGCGATCAGGATGAACTGACACCGTTGATGGTGGCAGCCCGCTTGAGTCTGGGCGAGGCCATGCGGGGCCTCGTTAAGGGCGGCGCAAATCCGAACGCGGTCGCCCAGTGTCTTTCAGTGCTCGAGTATGCGACGGTAGCTCGCTGGGGAAATCCCGTGCGGCTCCTCCGCTCGCTAGGAGCCACCGGGCCGGCGCCTCACCCCTTGTCCGCGGTTTGGCGGGCCGAGCGCACCCTGCACCAAAGAGTGGCACCGGGAAGCGAAAGCCGTGCTCAAACCGCTGGGTGCGCCGGAGCCGGATCGCCACGTCTGGCTCCCCTTTCCATCCCGTTGTGGCCAGCCGACGAAAAGCCCGCGCTTGACAGAGTTGGCGGCAACTCGTTCCTTTGAGTGCTTGCTCTCTGTGATTTACTGTTCTTTTTTATCCCCTTCGTAACCCCCAAAAACACCTCAAATATGGGCGTTTTTTGGCCGATTTCTGGGTTTAGGAAATAACAGATAATTAATACGATAAGTGTCTGGTAGACAGATAAATGGAGAGGTGCCTGAGTGGCCGAAAGGGACGGTTTGCTAAACCGTTGTAGGGGTTTAAATCCTTACCGAGGGTTCGAATCCCTCTCTCTCCGCCAGTTTTTTCTGAATAGAACTGAGGTCGATTTATTTAAGTGTATTCGCAATGCAATGAAATTGAGTGCGTTGCGCGAGCCGAGAAAGCTCTTCTTAAATTGTGGTTCTTATTGGGCCACTAAAATCGAATGTGAAATCAGACATGGTGAAACGCCTGATTTAAGTTTTGTAAAAAAACACATGTGCGCCTTCGAGCATTGAGCGCCACCGCAGGAGATGAAGGGGCGGAAATTTAAGTCATGGTGCATAAACCCTCCACCCTACGCCGCGAAATCGATTTGCTCATGGCAGCAATGCCCCGACGCGGCCAGCTGGCGCCACCAGCGTGAAACCTTAGTCCGTGGAGTAGCGCACCAATTCGGCGGTCGTCCGGAGGTCGCGTTTGCGGAAGATGTGGAAGCGGTATTTCCCGACGGGCTCGGTTGCAATGCCCAACCGGCGGGCGATTTCGCGGGCGGTGATCAGCGGGTGCGGGGAGGCATCGAGCGTGCGGCGCACGAGCGAGAGCAGCGTTTCTGCATGAAAGAGTTTGGCCAGAAAGGCCGCAGCGAAGTCCTTGTGCGTGGCGCTGGTGTGGCTGTCCAAGCCGCTCATGGCGAATATGGGCAGGGCCGGTTGGAATCGGCGCAGCGTGACGGCCAGCGCCGCGCCGCCGAGCAGCGGCATCTGCAGATACCGTGACGTTCTCGCCACTGCTCGCACTCAAACTCATAGCGGTTCATCGGAGCCACGTTTTAGGCCGCTGGTGTGCGTGGACAACGGTTGCGGCAAAGTCCGGCGGTCACTCGTGGCGGCGGATAGTCTGAAATCGCCAAAATCGGCTGTGCCAAAATCCTCCCCCCAACTCGTGATGAACTCCCTACGAGGTTAGCCGCGCGGAGTTTCATTGTCCCAATATCGGTGCCTATTGGCACGCGTCATTTCGGCGCTATCTCCAACATTGAACAGCCGCGCAGTCGGCCCCGGACGCGCAAGCGTCGGTGACGAAGGTGGCAAGGTGACACTCAAGAACCGCCCGGTGCGGACCCGCACGCCGGAT
>CAIRCN010000072.1 GCA_903877135.1 uncultured Opitutia bacterium | reverse complement strand
GCTTAGTGCCATCCCCTCATGATCGAGTCGGCAAAGCAAAATTCCACCCAGCCGGCACCTGTCCGAACATCCGCCGTGCTGGCGACCGGAAGTTTCACCGCGGCGCTTGGATTTTTGACTTTGCTGGGCTGGGCACTCGGCGCACCTCGCCTGACCAGTCTGGGGCCGCACCTGATCCCGATGTCACCGAGCGCGGCCCTCCTTTTTCTGCTGTTTGGTGGCGCGGTCTGTCTGCGGGCCCGGCCCATGCCAGGACGCCCCGCCATTTGGCTCAGTGCTGCGATGGTCGCTTCGGTTGCACTGATCGCGTTCGGGTTGTTCGTGCTGGCCTGCCGGGGCATCCATTGGGACGGGGAACATCTCGGTTTTTCCATTTCAGATACCCTGAATGGTGTGCCGATCGGGCACATGTCCTTGGTCACGGCGCTGTGCTTCCTGTTTAGCAGTCTCTCCTTCTCGCTCTCTCTGGTGCCGCCCGCCGCTTGCTCGTGGCGCATCTGGCTGACCGCGGGGGCTGCCGTGCTGGTCCTGGCCATCAGTTTCGTTTTTCTACTCGGCTATATTTTCGGCAGTCCGCTGCTCTATGGTAGCACGCTCATCCCACCGGCGCTCAATACCATTCTGGCTTTCATGACGCTGGGCCTCGCGCTTTTGCTGCTGGCGGGCCGTTCGTTGCCGTGGCAGCCGGCCGAGGCTCCCTTACCATTATTCCTGCTGGCCATCATGACCCTTGGCGGGCTGGGCATCATCGCAGCCGGTTATTTCTATTACCGCAGTTCCGAGCAGTATTTCCGCCGGGGCGCTGAGCGGGAACTCCTCTCCATTTGCGAATTGAAGATCGCGGAACTGGCGCATTGGCACCGGGAGAGGCTTGGCGACGGCCATATTTTTTCCGAGAATCCCGCCTTTGCGGCTTTGGTGAAGCGGTCGCTAACTTCTCCCGCTGACGAGACAGCGCAACTCCAACTCAAGGCGTGGATCGACAACTGTCAGGCCACCTATGGCTATGATCACTGGCGCCTACTCGATTCCCAGGGAGTCACGCGGCTTTCGTTGCCCGAGGGACTGCCGCCCGCGAGCGCCAGCATCGTCCAATCTGCTGCGGCGGTCCTGCGCTCGAGTCAGACCAGCATGCTGGATTTCTACCGGGATGACTTCGACCACCGGATTTACCTGAAGATCGAGGTTCCAATCTTTGATGACACCGCGGGCAAGCATCCGCTTGGTGTGCTCCTGCTGCGCGTGGATCCAGCCACGTTTCTCTATCCCTACATTCAGCGCTGGCCCACGCCGAGCGAATCGGGCGAGACCTTGCTCGTGCGCCGCGAAGGTGGCGAGGTCGTTTACCTGAACGCGCTCCGCTTCCAGTCGGACAGCGCGCTCAATCTGAGAATCCCCTTGGCGCAAACTGCGACTCCCGCGGTCAAGGCCGCCATAGGCCAGACGGGAATTATGCAGGGATTGGACTACCGCGGCGTGCCTGTTCTGGCTGCTGCCATCCCGGTGCCCGGCACGCCGTGGGTGCTGGTGGCCAAAGTCGATCTTGCCGAAATCGATGCCCCGCTGCGCGCGCGGATGTGGGGCACGCTCCTGTTCATCGGCGTGTTTTTAGGCGGCGCGGGTGCCGGCGTGGGCCTGCATATTAGACGACAGCGTGTCGCTCATCTGCGGGAGCGCCTCGCTGCGGCGGAGGCCATGGGAGCGCTGGCGTTGCGCAATCAAACCTTGCTGCAAGCGGCCAGCGATGGAGTGCATGTCCTCGATGACCAAGGGAGAGTTTTTGAAGCCAATCCGGCGTTCTGCCGCATGCTCGGTTATACGCGTGAAGAAGTGCTGCAGCTCTCTGTAACCGATTGGGACGTGCAATGGTCGGGCGAGGAAATTTTTTCGAGGATGCGAGAAATGATGGCAGGAGCTGAGATATTTGTGAGCCGGCACCGCCGCAAGGATGGCACTTTCATCGATGTAGAGATCAGCGGGGTCGGCGTCACTCTGGAGGGCCGCAACTACGTTTACGCCTCCGTGCGCGACATCACTGCGCACAAGAAAGCGGTAACAGACCTGATGCGCTCGCGGGAGCAACAGCGAGCCCTTTCCGTGCATTTGCAGTCGTTGCGGGAGACAGAACGCACGCGCATCGCCCGGGAGATCCATGACGAATTGGGCCAAATGCTGACCGGCCTGAAGATGGATCTGCAAGCGGCGGAGAACCATCTGGAAGAACTGAAAGATGCCCGGCTCAATCCCATTCTCGATCAGCTCGTCGCCGCCACAGAAGTGGCCGACGCCACCATCACCTCAGTGCAGCGGATCGCCTCTGAGCTGCGTCCCGGCGTGCTCGACCGTTTAGGCCTGATGCAGACCCTGCGTCACGAAATCGACCAGTTCCAGCAACGCACAGGGATTGCCTGCCAGCTGCACCTACCTGATGAGGAACCCCTCATTTCCCCGGAAGTGGCAACCACCTTCTATCGCATTTTCCAGGAAGCCCTCACCAATGTGGCGCGCCATGCCGCTGCGAGAACCATGCAAGTGCGCTTCCACTCCGCGGATGGCAAGTTCACCCTTGAAGTCCAGGATGATGGCCGGGGCATGAATGAAGCCGCACCCGCCCAAGCCACCGCCCTAGGGCTTCTGGGCATGCAGGAACGCGCCCATTTGAACGGTGGCACAGTGACCTTCCGCCCAGGCGCCGCGGGAGGGACGATCGTCAGCGTGCGTCTGCCCCGCCGCCAACCACCACCAGCTTATGATCAAAATCCTGATCGCTGACGACCACGAGATGGTCCGGTTTGGACTGCGCGCCATCCTCGCGAGAGAATTTGCCGGTGCTCACATCGGCGAAGCCCAGGACGCGCACGCCGCCGTCGCCCTGCTCCAGCAGGAATCTTGGGACCTGGTCTTGCTCGACATCAACCTGCCCGGACGCAGCGGGCTGGAGGTGTTACGCGACGCGAAAACCCTTTGTCCGAAGGCGCCGGTATTGGTGTTGAGCGCCTACCCCGAAGAGGAATTTGCCCTCCGCGCCCTCAAACTCGGGGCCGCGGCCTACCTGAACAAGCAGATCGCCTCGTCAGAGCTTGTGGCCGCCATCCGCAAGATTCTGACCGGAGGGAAATATCTGACCAGCACGCTGGCCCAGAAACTGGCGGACCAGCTGGGGGAAAATCTGCAACAACAGCCCCACGAAAGTCTCTCGCTCCGGGAATTGGAGGTGCTGCGAATGATAGCCAGCGGTCGGTCGGTGAAGGAAATCGCCGCGCAACTCGCCCTTGGCGAGGCCACCATCGCGACGTATCGCTCGCGCATCTTCAAGAAGATGGGTCTGGCCACGAACGTAGCGCTAACCCGCTACGCCCTCCAGCACAAGCTGGTGGAGTAGTCCTGTTTTCCCCTGAAGGGATTTTGTCCATGTAGTGGGATTCACTACACCGTTGATTCGGGTTTCTGGGCGGAAAATTCTAAGTTTCTCTCCTGTGTTCCCGCATTCCTGTGTCGATGTAACGCGCATGAAAAGCACTTGGTCCATGGGCAAAATTATCGTTTTGAGACTGACCGCCACCTTGGTTGGCGTGTTGTGCCCGCTGGCAGCGGCCAACGAACAGGCTGCCTCCGTTTCCGCTGATACTGCATTCTCCCGGCTGACCGAGGGCAACAAGCGCTTCATCGCCGACGCGCTGACCCATCCCGAGCAATCGGCGGCACGCCGCACCGAGACGGCCCAAGGTCAGCACCCGTTCGCGATTATCCTGACCTGTGCCGATTCGCGCGTCT
>CAIRCN010000071.1 GCA_903877135.1 uncultured Opitutia bacterium | reverse complement strand
GCCCGCATCGCCAGCCAAGGGGCCGATCGTCTGGTCGAAGCCGTTCAAATCCAAGGTGGCCGTGTTGCCATAGCCATAGCCTAAGCCGTCGCCGGTGACCGTCATGGGGCCCGTGCCGAAGGCGTTCACGGCACCCGCCTGTAGGATGCCGGCGTTAATCGTCGTGCCGCCGCTGTAGGAGTTGGTGCCGGAGAGGATGAGCGTGCCGCCTCCAGTCTTCGTGAGCGCACCGTCGTCTGAGACGTTGCCGGAGATCATGAGATATTTTCCGGATTCAGCATGGGCTGTTAGCAGGGAGCCGCCGTTATCGACGTTGCCACCAACCGTAAGGTCGCCTGCGGCGGCGCTCCACGTCTGGGCGTCGCCGAGTGTGATGTTGTTATTGATGGCTTGGGAATTGACTGAGTTGTTGGCGATGCCACTGCTGCCGATAGTGAGCTCGGAACCGTCGAGGGTGAAGGTGCTCGCACCGGTGTTAAACGCGAGGCCGGCGAGGCTCCAGCGGGTGTCGATGTGGGGGAAGGTTCGGATCTCGCCGGCAAAATGGACGGTGGCGATACTGATAATAGCTGGAGGCATGCTGTTTCTCCAGTTGGCGTGCGTGGACCAGTTGTTGTCGACCAAGCTGCCGCCGGTCCAGACAACTTGGGCGCGGGCGGCGGGTTGGAGGGCAAGCGAGAGAACCAAACCACTCAGGAGACTGACCAGGGTGCGCATGCGGTGGGTAAATTTAATGGGACACGTTAAATGCGGTGTTAGTATTACAATCCCATTGTGCGCTGATAGGCGAGGTAAGAAATTTGTGAAAATCCGTCCGTGCGAAGGTGCGCGCCGATCCCGGCGACGAGGGCGTCGCCGCTCCAGTTCGAGCCGAGCTGAATCACTGGGGATGCTTGCTGGGGACGCGACGCTCTCGTCGCGTCTTGCCCGCCTACTTCATCACGAGCGCATCGTCCTTCACAGAAAACTTCACCTCGCGGCCTTCGGCGATTTCGCCGCTGATGAGCGCGCGGGCGAGCTTCGTCTCGATGTTGCGCTGGAGGAAACGCTTCAGCGGCCGCGCGCCGAAGACCGGGTCGTAGCCTTTCTCGGCCGCCCATGCTTTTGCCTTCTGGTCGAGCGTCACGGTCACGCGGCGGTCGGCGAGGCGCTTGTTCAGATCAACGAGCAGCAAGTCCACGATAGTCTCAATTTCCTCGAGCGTGAGCGGTTTGAAGAGAATCGTTTCGTCAATGCGGTTGAGGAATTCCGGACGGAAGGCCTTGCGCACGTCCGCCATCACGCTCTCGCGCACACTCTCGGGAATCGTTCCGCCGGTCACGCCTTCGAGGAGAAAGCGCGAGCCGAGGTTCGAGGTCATGATGATGATCGTGTTCTTGAAATCCACGGTGCGGCCCTGTGAGTCGGTGATGCGGCCGTCGTCGAGCACCTGGAGGAGCACGTTGAACACGTCGGGGTGCGCCTTCTCGATTTCATCGAAGAGGATCACGGCGTAGGGCTTGCGGCGGACGGCCTCGGTGAGCTGGCCACCTTCGTCGTAGCCGACGTAGCCGGGCGGCGCGCCGATCATGCGAGCGACGCTATGCTTCTCCATGTATTCCGACATGTCGATGCGCACCATCGCGGCCTCGGTGTCGAAAAGCGTTTCGGCAAGCGTCTTCGCAAGCTCGGTCTTGCCGACGCCGGTCGGGCCGAGGAACAGAAAGCTGCCGACCGGCCGGCGCGGATCCTTGATGCCGCTGCGCGCCCGCAGGATCGCCTCGGTGACGAGCGTGACGGCCTCGTTCTGGCCGACGACGCGCTGATGCAGCACATCCTCGAGCCGGAGTAATTTTTGCTTTTCGCCCTCGACGAGCCGGGTGACGGGCACCCCGCTCCATTTCGAGACCACTTCCGCGATTTCTTCCTCAGAAACCTCTTCTTTAAACAACGTCGTGGTCTCGCGGCCTCTCTTTTCGAGCCGCTTCAACTCTTCCTCCATCTGCGGAATCTTCCCATGGCGCAGCTCGGCGACCTTGTTGAGGTCATAGGCGCGCTCGGCCTTCTCCATCTCAAGGCGCAATGCCTCGATCTCTTCGCGGAGTTTGCGCGTTTTCTGGACGGACGTTTTTTCTTTTTCCCAGTGGAGCTTGATGCCTTTAGCTTTCTCGCGCGCCTCGGAGAGTTCTTTGCGGAGCATGTCGAGCCGGCGCTTGCTGGCGTCGTCCTTCTCCTTCGCGAGCGCGGTCTCCTCGATTTCGAGGCGGAGTACCTTGCGAGTGAGTTCGTCGAGCTCCTGCGGCATCGAGTCCATCTCGGTGCGGATCATCGCGCACGCCTCGTCCATGAGGTCGATTGCCTTGTCGGGTAGGAAACGATCCGTGATGTAGCGGTTGGAAAGTGTGACGGCGGCGACGAGCGCGTTGTCCTGGATGCGCACGCCATGATGCAGCTCAAAACGCTCCTTGATGCCGCGCAGGATCGAGAGCGCATCCTCGACGCTCGGCTGATCGACGACGACGGGCTGGAAGCGGCGCTCGAGCGCGGCGTCCTTCTCAATGTGTTTGCGGTATTCGTCGAGCGTCGTCGCGCCAATGCAATGCAGCTCGCCGCGCGCCAGCATGGGCTTAAGGAGATTGCCCGCGTCCATCGCGCCCTCGGTCTTGCCGGCGCCGACGATCACGTGGAGTTCGTCGATGAACAGAATGATGCGCCCCGCGGCCTGTTTGATTTCCGCGAGGACGGCCTTCAGGCGTTCCTCGAATTCGCCGCGATATTTCGCGCCGGCGACGAGCGCGCCCATGTCGAGGGAGAAAATCGTCTTGTCCTTCAACCCCTCGGGCACGTCGCCGCGCAGGATGCGCTGGGCGAGCCCCTCGACGATGGCGGTCTTGCCGACTCCGGGCTCGCCGATGAGGACGGGGTTGTTTTTCGTCTTGCGAGAAAGAATGCGAATGGTGCGGCGGATCTCGTCATCGCGACCGATGACGGGATCCATTTTCCCCTTCCGGGCGAGGGCGACGAGATCGATGCCGTATTTTTCGAGGGCGGAGTAGGTCGCCTCGGGGTTGTCGGTCGTCACGCGCTGTGAGCCACGCATTTCCTTGAGCACCTTCAATATTTTCGCCCGATCGAGGCCGAAGCTCTTGAAGAGTTTCTTGAGCGCGTCGGGTTTCGCGACGTCGAGCAGTCCGAGCAGCAGGTGCTCGACGGAAACGAAATCATCCTTGAGCGACTTCGCCTCTTCCTCGCCGCGGGTCAGAACCTCGTTGACGGACTGCGTCACGTAGATCTTCGACGTGTCCACGCTGCCCGTGACCTTCGGGAGGCGCTCCAACTCGCGCTCGACGGCTAGCTGCACGGCGTTCGGCGTGATCGCAAGTTTGTCGAGGAGACCCGGCACGATGCCGTTCTCCTGGGCGACGAGCGCGGAAAGCAGATGCCACGTGTCCACCTCGTTGTGGTTTAGGCGGCGCGCGATGTTCTGCGCGTCGGTGACGGCCTGACGCGACATTTGGGTGAGTTTGGCAGAATCCATGATGATTAAGCTTCGCATAGGCCGCGCCAGTTTGTGAATGGGGCGAACACCTGCATCCGCGCCGGGTGGCGACAGCAGCGAGTGTCAGAATTAACCGCCTGCGCGTCACTATTCGCGCCAACCTGTCCACTCTCAACACAGAGTCCGGTAAACGATTTACAGGAGACGGCGGAGAACTTCCCAAACGTTCTCCGCGACGATCGCGTGGCCGGCGGGCGTCGGATGGATGCCATCGGACTGGTTGAGATCGGGGTGACCGCCGACGCCTTCGAGGAGGAAGGGCACGAGCGCCGCGTGGTTTTTTTCCGCGAGGGCGGGATAAATCGCGGCGAACTCTTGCGCGTAACCCTCGCCCATGCCCGGCGGCATCTGCATGCCGGCAACGACGATTTTGGCGGCGGGATTTTTGGCGCGCACGCGGTCGATGATGGCCTGAAGGTTCTCCAACGAGACGGCGGGCTCGATGCCGCGGAGGCCGTCGTTGCCGCCCAGCGCGAGCACGAAAATGTCCATCGGCTGGCGCAAAATCCAGTCCACGCGGCGGCGGCCACCGGCGGTGGTTTCGCCGCTGAGGCCGGCGTTGACGACGCGCCACGGGAGATTGACGGCGTCGATTTTTTTCTGGATCAGCGCCGGGTAGGCATCCTCGGCCGGGTCGTCGAGCCCGTAGCCGGCCGTGAGGCTGTCGCCGAAGAACACGATGGTGCGCGGGGTTTCTGCGGCTTCGAGGCCGGTGACGAATCCTGTCAGGAACAGGCCAAGAATGCAGTGGAAGGCGCGGACGTTCATGGAGTGAATCGACCGCTTAAACTAGCTTTCGTGCCGTTTTGGCGTTTGTGTGACGCATTATGTCCATGAGTGAACAGACCATGCTAAAAGTCGAGCGACTGACCAAGACTTACCGAACAGCCGGAGGTCCGCTGACTGTGCTGCACGAGGTGAGCTTTGTGCTTCCGGCGGGCTCGAGCGTGGCGGTCGTCGGGCCGAGCGGCAGCGGCAAGACGACGCTCCTCGGCCTGTGCGCTGGGCTCGACCGGCCGAGCAGCGGCAGTGTGACGCTGGCGAATGAGCCCATCGGTGCGCTCGACGAGGATGCGCGGGCGCTGGTGCGCAACCGGCACGTTGGTTTTGTGTTTCAGAACTTCCAACTCATCCCGACGCTGACGGCGCTGGAAAACGTGCTCGTGCCGGTGGAGCTGCGCGGCGAGGCCGGGCGTGAGGCGGAGGCGCGCGAGTTGCTGGCGCGCGTCGGGCTGGGGGAGCGTTGCGATCACTATCCGGTGCAGCTTTCCGGCGGCGAACAGCAGCGCACGGCGCTGGCGCGGGCGTTCATAAACCGGCCGAAAATCCTCTTTTGTGACGAGCCGACGGGAAACCTCGACGGGGACACGGCGGCGGCGATGGTGGAACTGATCTTCGGCCTGAATCGGGAGCGCGGCACGACGCTTGTGCTGGTGACTCATGACCTCGAGCTGGCGCGGCGCTGCCAGCGGATCATCCGCCTGAAAACCGGTGCGGTGGTGAGCGACCAGACGGTCGCGGCATGAACTTCATCTTCAAAATGGCGTGGCGGGATTCGCGGGCTTCGCGGCGGCGGCTCGCGCTCGTGTCGCTCTCCGTCGTCCTCGGCATCGCGGCGCTCGTCGGCATCGGCTCGCTCGGCGACAACCTCCGGCGCACCGTCGAGCAGCAGACCAAATCACTCCTCGGCTCCGACCTCACTGTCACAGCGCGCAAGGCTTTTCCCGCCGCCACGCTGGCCTATTTCCGCACGGTGCCGGGCGAGTTCGCGCGGGAAATCTCGCTGACGTCGATGGTCAACTTCCCCACGCGCGGCAACCAGCGGCGGCTGGTGCAGGTGCGCGCGCTCGAGGGAAATTTCCCGTTCTACGGCGAACTCGTCACAGAGCCCGCCGACACTATGGCGAAAGTGCGCTCGGGCAACTTTGCGCTGCTGGAGGAGACGATCCTTGTGCAGTTCGGCGTGCAAGTGGGCGACGAGGTGCGGATCGGGCAGGGGACGTTCACGGTCGCGGGCTCGCTGAAGAAAATCCCCGGCGAGTCGGCGGCGGTGGCGATGTTTTCGCCGCGCGTCTATCTCTCGATGGCCTCGCTGGAGGCGACGGGGCTGCTCAAGCGCCAGGGATTCATGACGCAGCGCGCGCACTTCAAGCTGCCGGCGGGCACCGATCCGGCGGCGCTCGAAAAGGAGATGCGTGAAAAAATTAAGGGCGAGCGCTTACAGTTCGCCACCGTCGAGGAGCGCAAGCGCGACCTCGGGCAAAACCTCAAAGATGTCTATTCGTTCCTGAGTTTGGTGGGATTTATCGCGCTGTTCCTCGGCGCGGTCGGCGTGGCGAGCGCGATGCACGTCTATGTCCGCCAGAAAGTCGCGACTGTCGCGGTGCTGCGCTGTCTCGGAGCGAGCGCGCGGACGAGTTTTGCGATTTACCTCGTGCAGGGTTTTTTTATCGGCGTGCTGGGCGCGGTCGTGGGCGCGGCGCTGGGGATCGGCGTGCAGCTTTTGCTGCCGACGGTGTTGAAGGATTTTCTGCCGTTTCAGGTTGAGCTGTTCGTCTCGTGGGCGGCGGTGGCGAAGGGCACCCTGGCGGGGCTCGTGATCTGCGTGCTGTTCACGCTGCTGCCGCTGCTGACGGTGCGGCGCGTGTCGCCGTTACTGGCGATCCGTTCGGCGCAGGGCGAAAACACGGCGCCGGACCCGCTCCGCCGCTGGCTCTACGCCGGCATCGCCGTGGCGGTGACGGGCTTCGCCATCCTGCAGGCGGGTCGCTGGCAGGTGGGCCTCGGTTTCGCGCTGATGATGGGGCTGGGCTTCGGCACGCTGGCGGGCATGGCGTTGCTGGTCACGTGGGCGGCGAAGCGTTTTGTGCCGCGCCGGTCGCTGCCCTACACATGGCGGCAGGGGCTGGCCAACCTCCACCGGCCGAACAACCGCACGGTGTTACTGTTGCTCTCGCTCGGGCTCGGGACGTTCCTCATGCTCACGCTGGTGCTGACGCGCTCGACGCTGCTGGCGAAGATCACCGGCATCGGCGGCGGCTCGCGGCCCAACCTGATGTTTTTCGACATTCAGGACGACCAGATCACGCGCCTCGCCGCGCTCGCCAAGGCGAACGGCACGCCGCTCGTCGCGCAGGCCCCGATCGTCACGATGAAACTCACGATGCTGAAGGGGCGGCCGGCCGAGGAGGTTCTCAAGGACCCGAAGTCGGGCATCCCGGGTTGGACGCTGCGGCGCGAATATCGCTCGAGCTACCGTGGCGCACTGAGCGACACGGAGAAGGTGACCGCGGGAAAATTCATCGGGCGTGTCGCGCCGGGCGAGGCCCGCGTGCCTGTGTCGGTCGAGGAAGGGCTGGCCAAGGATCTGCAGATTCAGCTGGGCGACGTGCTCACGTTCGACGTGCAGGGCGTGCCGGTGACGGCCTACATCGCGAGCCTGCGGCAAGTGGAGTGGCAGCGCATGCAGCCGAATTTTTTCTTTGTGTTTCCCGACGGTGTGCTGGAGGCGGCGCCGAAGACGTTTCTCGCGGCCGTGCATGTGGGGTCACCCGCGGAATCAGCGCGGCTGCAGCAGGCGGTGGGCCGCGAGTTGCCGAGCATTTCGGCGATCGACCTCGCGCTCATCCTCCAGACCTTCGACAGCATTTTTTCCAAAGTGGCGTTCGTGATCACCTTCATGGCGGCGTTCACGGTAGTGACGGGCGTGATCGTGCTGGCGGGCGCGGTGCTGACCGGGCGGTTCCAGCGCATCCGCGAGACCGTGCTGCTGCGCACGCTGGGGGCGACGCGGCGGCAGTTGCGACAAATCCAGCTCGTGGAATACACGGTGCTGGGGATGCTCGCCGCGCTGACGGGCGGTGCGCTGGCCGTGCTGGGCAACGCGTTGCTCGCGCGGTTCCTCTTCAAGACACCGGTGGTGTTTTCGCCGCTAGTGCTGCTGGGCTCGGTGGCCGCGGCGGTGGTGGTGACGGTGGCCACCGGGCTGCTGACGAACCGTGGCGTTACTGACCACCCGCCGCTGGAAGTGCTGCGGCAGGAGACATAACGGACCGCAGGCACCCGGCGCTACCGTGACTGGCCGGATGGGGCCGCCGCGGCCCGCCGTAGCCGGTCGTTGATCGCTACCGCCAACCCCTTGGGTTCGCCGGTGGCTCGCTCGATGTGAATGCGGTCGAACGCGTTCGCGTCGATCTCCCGCAAAAGGCGAAAGAGGTTCCGGGCCGCGCCCTGCAGTTTGCCGTGGGGGTCGAGCCAGAAAATGTTATCACCCTTGAGCTGGCGCGGCTGGGCGACGAACAGCCAAGCTTCGCTCAGTGGGCGGCGTTGCACCGCCGCCGGCGATATTTTCCGATGCAAGGTCACGGGCGTCTTCGGGCTGTAATGGCGCTGGAGAAGTCCAGGCGCGATTTGGGCGTGGTCGCGGGAAAGATGACCCGGGCGCATAGAGCGAACGCGAACGCACAGTGCGCGTTCCAAGTCTGCCCGGGCGATGGCGCCCGGTCGTAGCAGGCGCGGCCGGCGCGGGTCGCGCAAGTCCACGATAGTCGATTCGATCCCGATCGAAGAGGCGCCGCCCTCAAGAATGTGGCGGATTTTGCGGCTCAATCCATCGCGCACATGCTCCGCCGTCGTCGGGCTGACGGAGCCGAAGTGGTTGGCGCTGGGCGCCGCCAGCGGTCGGCCGCACAATTTCAGCAACCGGCGCAACAGCGCATGACTCGGCATCCGCACCGCCACGCTCGGCAAACCCGCCGTGACAGTGTCCGGGACGGTGGCCTTTTTCGGGAGCACGAGGGTGAGCGGTCCCGGCCAAAACTGCCGGGCCAGGCGCAGGGCTGCCGCGTTGGGGACGGCCACCTCCGACAGTTGTGCGAGCGAATGGATGTGGACGATGAGCGGATCGGTGGCGGGGCGGCCCTTGGCGACGAAAATCCGCCGGCAGGCGCGTGCATCGAGGGCATTGGCGGCGAGTCCGTAAACCGTTTCGGTCGGCACGGCGACGAGTTCGCCCCGGCGCAAAGCACGCGCGAGCCGCGCCAGATTCCCTGGGGTTCCCCGGTAGATTCGGGCTGTGGGGCGTTGGGTCATGCCGCAAAAAAGCCGGAGTCCAGGACTCCGGCTGGGAAAACTTCGGTGTGGTGCCGGTTACTGCGTGAGCAGCATGTTGCGCGCATGCTTGATGGTCTTGGTGATGGCGCGCTGGTGCCGGGCCGAAAGGTGGGTGTATTTGCGCGGGAGAATCTTGCCGGTGTCGGTCACGAAGTTCCGCATCGCCTGCGGATTGATGAAGGGCAGTTCGGCGGGAGTGGGTGTGTGCGGAGTCGTTTCTGTGGTGCTCATGGCAAAAGGAAGGGAGACACTGGGTCGCACCGAAATGATGTCAACGTGCATTTTCACCTGCTAAATTGGCGTTCCGATCACTCAGCGGGCACGCTGTTTTTGCCGGTGCAAGGTGGTGAGGACGGGCGGACTTGAACCGCCGACCTAGAGTTTAGGAAACTCTTGCTCTATCCATCTGAGCTACGTCCTCCCAAAACACGCGCAGGTTGAAGCATTCATTCCTATTCGTCGAGCCAACGCTGCATGTCTCCCAAATCGGGCCTGCGCGCGATCCCCGGGGCATTGGGGCGTTCACGCTGCGGCACAATCGCGCCGGGCGGTTCGATTTTCGGGAATTTATACGCTCCCTTGAGTCCTCTAATGCGCATGAAACCATATGTCCTGCTTGCGCTGGCGTCGGTCAGCCTCATCTCTGTGCCCATGCATGCGGCCGAAGCCAAAACTGAATCGCTCGTCCTCGGTGGCGGTTGCTTCTGGTGCACCGACGCCGCTTACAAACTGCTCCCGGGCGTCAAGACCGTCACCTGTGGTTATGCTGGCGGTCAGGAATCCAACCCAACCTACGGGGAAGTTTGCGATCACCTGACAGGTCACGCTGAGGTGGTGAAGATCGCATTCGATCCGGCGCAGGTCACGCTCGCCCGGCTGCTGGAGTATTTTTGGCTGGTCCACAACCCGACGCAGCGCGGCGGACAGGGCAACGACCACGGCCCCCAATACCGCTCAATCATCCTCTATGCGAACGAGGCCCAGAAACTCGCCGCCGAAAAATCACGCACCGAGGCACAGCTAGAGTTTCGCGACCCGATCACGACCGAGATAGTGCCGCTGACGAAATTCTGGCCCGCAGAGGGTTACCATCAGGACTATTTCGCGAAAAATCCCGAAGCGGGTTATTGTCAGTTCGTCATCGCACCTAAGATCCACAAGCTGGCGAAAAAACTCGGACCGTGAGGCCGAGATCGGCCGGGCAGATGAATCAGATTTTCACAGGAGGTAACGGAGGAAATGAGAGTCAGGTTCCATATGGGAGGGAAGCTCCGTTCTCTTCGTTTTCTCCTGTAATCCAAATCAGGCTAGATGTTGATGTGGTGCCAAGTTTCCGCCCAAATTAGACTCTGACGGAGAATCTGAATGCCTTTTTTATAAAATTTAGACACTTCAATTAATTGTAAATAAATGAGTTGTGTGTAATTGGGAATATCTACTTGTCATAATTAGGGGGTAATACCTATTTTGCTACCTGAAGCCAAAAAATCTGCCTCATGAAATCATCTACTCTCTGCCGAATGTTTTTCGCGACAAGTATGTTCGCTGGCACTTTCTCACTCAAAGCCACGACAACGTCGGCTACAGCGTCGGGCAACTGGACTGCGGCATCGGGAGTTTGGTCTAGCGGTGCTCCAACTTCGAGTTCAGGTCAGACCACTAGCTTTGCTACCGTGACCATCCAAGGTCAGACCATTACGTTTCCCAGCACTACAGGCAACACGGCATTCACAGCGACAGTTCAAGATCTGTCACTTTTGGGGACTGCGACCGCGACGGCACAATTAAACAGCACCACCTTAAGTTCTACTCAAACCCTCAACGTAAACGGAACGTTTACCATCACGGGAAATGACGCCACCCACACTGCGACAGCCACGGTAAAGACGATTAATATTAATTCCGGGGGTATTTTAGACCTTAATACCTACGGTGCGATCGGTGTGGCAACAGGGGTCACTGGAAGCGCCATCAATATTTTGTCTGGTGGCACAGCCAATCTTAGCGCCGACATGATTACGGGTGCTACCATATCCCGTAACTACAACAATTCTGGCACAACTACCGAGACTGGAAAACTCTCAGCTGGCGCCACGATCACCAATAAGACTGGCGCCACATTCAATGTTTCAGGGACGGGTGAAATCGACAATGGAACCTTCGTCAACCAAAGCGGAGCAACTTTGGCCAAGATTGGTGGCGGTCAGTCTGACTTGAAGCTCGCGGTCACGAACAACAGTGGAGGATCGATCAACATCAACAGCGGTCTGCTCCAATTAAACTCAACCGTTGACAACAGCGGAAACATAACCGTGACCAATGCCAACGCAGGCAACCAACTGCATACGTTGACAGGGACAGTCACCAACCAGAGCGGTGGACTTATCACCGTGCAAAACGGTGCGTCATGGATCAACGACTCTGCGTTTACTGCGACCACTGGCTCCACGATAAATAACGCTGGCGACATTCAGTTAAACACCAATAATGCCATATTTAATGGGAGCACAGGCATCGCCGGCAGCGGAACGATGTCGGTGCAGACCAATGCCACGGCTACTTTCAACGGCACGAATTTTATAGACAATGCGGCTACTATTATTGGCACCGTGACGGGCTTAAATAGCAGTTTGGCTCTCAATGGGGCGACCACATGGGCCGGTGGCATCAATACCGGTTCGAGCACTGTGATCGATTTCAACAACACTCTGTCGATCACCGGCACCTACGACGCCTCGGGTGGCAGTGCCGCGGCTGCAGTTGCGCACGGCTCCACAACGATTGATGCAAACCAGAACATCATCACGGCGGCAGGTGGCAGCGACTTTACGAATGCCAGCACCGGCACATTCACCATGGCCAATAACGGCAGCGGAATTGCTGGCAGCGGTAATTTCATCAACCAGGGCACATTCACGAAGAGTTCTTCCGGCACCAACACCCTCGACACGGTGGCGTTTGTTAACGACAGCGGCAACGTGGCCATCAATTCGGGCAACCTTGCGGCCGTCAATGGTGCTACCTACACTCAGCAGCAAACCGGGGTCAATGTCCCCAACACAAACTTGGTCTCGGGCGCTTCCCTTGGCGCAGTTGGCAGCCAACTCGCTTCTGCCACGTTCAACGCTGGCAGCCTGACCGGCAACGGCACGTTGGCCGCCGTAACCACAACCTTCAATGGCGGTTCAACGGTCTCACCCGGCAACAACGGCATCGGCACGCTGAACTTTAACGGCGACGTGGTGGTGAACACCGGCGCTAATTACGACCTGCAACTGTTCAGCACTCCTTCGACGCCCGGAGTTTCCAACGATTTTTTGGCTATCTCGGGTTCGCTGCAACTGCCCGCGAGCGGGTTCACCCTCACGGTGAGTTCGATCGGCACCAGTGGTCTGATCAACGGTTTCTTGGATAGCGGCAACTATAGCTGGACGATTGCCAGCGCCATCGGCGGTATCACCGGTTGGACTGGAACGAACATTGCCTTGGATCTTCTGGGAATCGGCAACTCTTATACCGGCACGTGGAGCTGGAGTGTTGCTGGCAATGACCTGTTGCTGAACTACGCGGCAGCCTTTGCGCCAACTCCGGTTCCGGAGCCTTCGACCTATGCGGCCTTCGGCGTGGCGATCTGCGGTACGTTGGTTTATCTGCGCCGCCGGCAGCGGGCCCGCCAGTCTGCGGCCATGGTGACGACGGTCTGATTCGCAGTAGGTCCATACCCCGAAGCTCGCTCCCTCTTGATTGGGTGTAAGAGCGGCTTTACGCCGCGATTCAGCCAAACCATCGCGGCATAAAGCCGCTCCTGCACTTTGCCGCAATGCCGCGGGGGCAAGCCCCGCGGATCTTTACCCGTCCGTCCAAAGTCAAAACGCGCTGGAATTGACGTTTTGGTGACAGGACTGTCCGCCAAAGCGGCGGAAGTGTTCAGGGGCTCGTGACGGTGATTATCCCTGGCGCCTCAGCGCGCAATTCCTGATCGGCAGCAGTGTCGCTGGAAGCATGGTAGATTGCCAAGGTGAGCACGGTAGCCTCGAAATTTCGGCGTGCCTGACGCACGTCTTCCCACTGTTGCGCAATCCATCCGAGGGTGCCCAGCCTTCCGGTGCGACGGACAAAGGGCTGGCCTGCCCGGACATCCCACAGGAGGTAGTAGATGTGCATCGGACCCAGTTCGCTGGCGAACACATAGGCTTGAAACGGAAGTTTCAATTTGCCGACTTCAATGTTCACGAGGCCGCGATCGGCGAGAAGCTGGCTGCCGCTCAGCGGGAGGCACACGGTTGGGTTGTGCAGCGCGGTCGTGAAACGGGCGGCCTGGCCCCGTTGCCAGCCGATGACGTAGCCGGCGCGCGGTGCACCATCATCCGCTGTCCAGTGGCCAAGTTGATGGGTGTCGCAGGCGAGCATTGACTGCATGCTGGCGGTGAAAGGATCGTCTCGATAATCTGGGCGAGTGCGTGGCAATTGCGCTTCCCAGCGAAGAGCGTGGCGGGCCTGAAGTTCGCCGTGTGCATACCAGAGTTGCGTGCCAGCCTCGATCACTACGATGGCCGCTGCCAGTGCAAGCGATAACCTGCGGGCCAGCGAAAGTGAGCCACGGTGCATCGCGTCAGGTGGCCGCGGAGCAAAGGTTGGAGCGTGTCTGCGCCAGAGTAAGGTGACCGCGACCAACCCACCGAGACAGATGAGCAGCAAGGCGTAGCCTGCAGGATCGTGCCACTGCCCGACGGCGTCGGGTCCGTGCAGTGCGCTTTGCCAGGCGAGAAAGACCGTGCGCAGCAAATTGGTGCCGAGCGCGAGCGCAACCCCGACACCAAACAGCGCCAGGCGCCGGCGCCCGGAATAACGGTTTAGTTCGCCCAGAAACAGGGCGACCATGGAGGCCGCTTGCAGGGAGCGGATGCCACTGCACGCCTCATCGACGCCGACACGACCAGCCCCGACCCGAATGACGGTGCCATGAGCAATGGCAGGGTATCCGGAAAAGTTAACGATTTGGGCGGCGAGTGCGGCGAGCGCCTCTCGCATCGGGAGCACGAAATTAGTGTCGACAAAGGCCGGCCATGGGAGGGCCGTGGCCATGAAAGCGAGCGGAAAGGCGAAATGGCGCGCAGTGGCGCGTCCGTAAGCCAGTGTCAGCAGACTGAGCGTCAGGCCGAGCACCATTGCGGTGAAAAGCCACAGCGCGGCCGGCCACAGAGGAAAAGGTTCGAGAATTAGGCGCAGCAGGCCGGTGAGGGCGAGGGCCGGCGTGAGGCCGGCGCACCATAACCATACGCGAGCACCAGCCTCCGCGGCCGCCGGGGGACGGTCAGGCCAACGTTCCCAGGCGAGAAAGGCCGCCAGCACGGGCACGGCCCAGCCAAATCCGTAGTCCGGCAGATTAACCCACACAGCTTGCCAACGCCAGAGAGCTTCGCTCCACAGCAGGGCAAGCGTGGCGAGCACCGGCCAATCCTTGCACGCCGACGCTGGCAAAAACACTCCGCGCGGAATCACGGTGTATGCGCGCCGCCTGTGTCCGGCGTGCCGGACACCATGGCCTTGGCGATGCGCAAGAGCGCACGCTCTTCCGGCAGCATGTCGGCCTGCGCGGTCAGTTTGAGGACGGAATCCGCGCGGTCGAACTGCCCGTCAGCCGCGAGCAACAGACCGTAATAGACCGCCCGGCCCGGCACGCGCAGTTCGTTCGGGGCCAAATGCTCCATGAGATCGAGCGCTTCTTTCCCGCGGCCTTGTTGGTAGAGCGAAAATGCATGCGTTGTCACGAAAAACGCATTGCGCGGCTCGGCTTTGGCCAGGTCGCGCGCTGTGAGTTTTGCCTTCGTCTCCAATGGGGATGGTTCGGTAAGCAGCGTCACCATCACCCAGTCGCCCGTCACTTTCTTGCTCTGCGGCTGAATCTCGTGCCATAGCGAATAGGCTTTTTTCAACATTACCGTGTCTTTGCGCGCATAAGCCGACGAGACGAGGGAGTTCAGGGCCCACACCTCCAGGGGAAATCCGTTGGCGATGGCAAAGAGCGTGTCTTCGGCCTCCGCGGTCCAATTCCAGTAGAGCGCAAGCCTCAGCAGCACGCGCAGACTGGTGGCGTCGTTTTTAGCGAGCTTGGTGGCTTCCTGCCAGACGTCGCGGCGCAAGTCGGTGCGTTGACGCTCGGACAGTGTGCGCGCAGACAGGGCGAGCCGGATCACCTCCGGAGAAGCCACACCCCAAGCCCCATATTGCAACGCATCACCGAGGGCATTCCAGTCCCCCAGCGCGGCCAAGCATTCGCCCTCGACAACCTGCACGCGGCGATCAGCCCGCGTGGCCGGAGGCAGCTTGGCCAGCCACGGTCGCGCCTCATTGGCCCGGCCCTGGACCGTCAGCCAAGTTGCGAACTGGGCAGCTTCGACCGGCGTTTTTCCAGCTCGGATTGCGAGCGCGCTCTCGGCTATGGCAGTGGGCACGCTCCGATTTGCCAAGCGGAGCAGGTTGATGCGCAGCAGTTGATCGTCGAAAGATGCGCCGGGAAGCGCGGCGAGTTTCTCCGCCCAGACGAGTGCCTGGGCCGACCGGTTTCGCGTCGCCTCGTCGCGGGTGAGTTCACGCAGCGCATCAGGTTGCAGTGGACCAGGCTTGGAGGCAATGTGGGTCAGCTGATCCCGCGCTTCTTCTGCGAGTGTGCGATTGGCATGGCGCAGGCGCAACACCGCACGGTTGAACTTCATCTTGGAATCGTTCGGCTCGATAGAGAGCAACCGGTCAATCGCCGCCTCGGCGTCATCAGTGCGCTTTGAGGCAAACGCGAGTGCGGCATAAAGCTTGAGAAATTCCGGCTTGCGTTGGTCGGCGGGCGCCACGCTCCCCAAGGCAGTCTCTGCCGTCTGGAGGTCGCTAAAGCGCATTGCCGTGGCCGCAAGCGCCAGGCGGTCGGTCAGCGAGTTCGGTTCGGCGGAGACGATTTGTTGGCGCAAACGCACGGCTTGGTTGGAGCCATTGCTTTCCAACACCTCCGCCGCCACGCGCCATGCCGCGGGATTGTTGGGGTTAGCCTGAGCGGCCACCTGCAGCGCGAGGAGGGCGTTGTTGAGATCCTTCTTGTCGATAAAGCCTTTCGCCTGGGCAATGGCGCGCTGTTCACGCCAGTCGTTATACATGCGACCAGCGCGACCTCGCGCCTCAAACAAGACGAAGGCCAGCACACCGAGTCCCACGGCAATCATGATCAGCCGTCGCCGCCGTCTGCGCGGGGAATGGCTGCGCTCAAAGCTTAGCTTTTGGATGAGCGGCATGAGTGTGTGGGTGGTTTACGGGGCACGGCTTTGTCTTGCGAGCCTGATTTGAAGAAACCGGAAAGACGCCTAACGACCCAATGGCAGCTGGCTGTCCCGTTGACGGAACGGGGGGATTCCGTCTGCTTACCGGAATGGCTCCATCGCCCAATTATCCGGTCAACCCGCCCATGGCTCAGTGAACATGACATGACCGAACGCTAATGCGCGATATACTCCACAACATCCGGATGGGGCTCGTGACGGCTGCGCCGCTTGATCAGCTTAACCTCGCCCTTGGTCTCGTCGGCGTGTGGCTGATGATCCGGCGGAGCCTGTGGGCGTTTCCCCTCGGACTGGCGGCAGTTACTGTGCAGGGCGTGCTGTTTTACCAGGCGCGGTTTCCCGCAGACGCCACGTTGCAGATTTTCTATTTCGTCGCGCTGGCGTGGGGCTGGTGGCACTGGGTGCGCGACCGCGGCGCGGCGACCGAGTTGCCGGTGACGTTGCTGAAATGGCGCGGGCGTGCTGTCACGGTCGCGGCTGCTACACTCGCCACTGTGGCGTGGGCACTGGGACCGGGGCGGTGGACGGGCGCGGTGATGCCTTGGCGCGACGCGTTCATCGCGGCGTTCAGCGTGGCGGCGCAAGTGCTGCAGGTGAGGAAGAATCTGGAAAACTGGCCGCTCTGGGCGGCCGTCAATGCCGTCGCGGTGGCATCCTACTGGCGCGCCGACCTCGCCTTCACGGCGTTTCTCTACACGATTTACCTCGTCATGGCATTTGCCGGCTGGCGCGAGTGGCGGCGGGCGATGTGGGAACAGAAAAGTAGCGCCGGCTTCCTGCCGGCAGATCTGGATGGCCGGCAGGATGCCGGCGCTACGGAATGAGCACGCCCAAGCATGTCGCCGTCTTCGGCATGGAATCCACGGGCAAGACCACGCTGGCCCAGGGGCTGGCGGCGCACTTCGGCGAGCCGTGGGCGCCGGAATTCGTGCGCGAGTTCTGGGATTTGCGCTCCGGAATCATCACCGCCGCCGACCTCGGCACCATCGCGCTTGGGCAGATGGCCAACGAGGATCGGGCGGTGGCGCAGGCGCGGCGCGCGGTCTTTTTCGACACGACGCTGCTGGCGTGCTTGGTGTGGGACGATCTGCTGTTTCCTGGTGCTTGCCCGGTTTGGGTGCGTGAGGAGGCCGGGTTAAGGGCGGGTCAGGTGGCGCTTTACATGCTGTGCGACACCGATCTGCCATTCGTTCCGGATCCGCAGCGCTGTTTTCCCGATGCGGCCGGCCGGGCCCGGGGCCGCCGGCTCTGGCGCGAAGCGCTCGAGTCGCGCGGACTGCCGTTCGCGGAGATTTGCGGCGAGGGCGCGGCGAGAGAGGCGCGGGCCATCGTGGCGGTGGAGCGGCTGCTCGCTGGCAATAGGTGAGGATTATTTCGCCGCCCCGGGCAGCCATTTTGCATACCAGGCGAGGTAGCGCTGGTAGCGGTCGAGGAGGTAGCTCGGCTTCGTGAGGCCGTGGAACTGGCCCGGATAAATCACGAGCTGTGTCGGAACCCCGAGCGTGCGCAGCGCCTGATACATCTGCTCGCTGTTGAGGAGCGGCACATTGAAATCGCTCTGGCCGCAGAGGAAGAGCGTGGGCGTCTTGATCCGGTCGGCGTGGAGGAAGGGATAGGAAACGCGCGACCACGCCGCGGGGTTTTTCCACGGCGAGCCGAGTTCGTTTTCGTAGTCGCGGATATATTCGTCGGTGCCGTAGCCGGCGAGGACGTTGGAAATCGACGCGCCGCTGGTGGCGGCCTTGAAGCGCGTGGTGCTGGCGATGAGGTAGTTGGTGGACATGCCGCCGTAACTCCAGCCGCCGACACCGAGTCTTTCCGGATTGGCGAGGCCGCGAGCCACGGCGTCGTCGACGGCGGCGAGATCGTCCCGCACGTCAACCGAGCCCCATGCGGCGTGGAGGCCCATGGCGTAGACGGTGCCGCGGCCCGTGGAGCCGCGCGGGTTGGGCAAAATCACCGTGTAGCCGTGCGCGGCGAACAGCTGGGCCTCGAAACTGAACTCGGCCGCATATTGGGACTGCGGGCCGCCGTGCGGGCGGAGCAATGCGGGCGGTTCCACGCCCGAGGCCCGCGCAGTGGCGGGGTGCACGAGGAAGCCATGCACCTCGGTGCCGTCGGCGCTTTTGAAATTGGTTTCATCGGTGGCGCCGAGGCGCACTTGGGCGAGAAACGCGTCGTTCTCATGCGTGAGAGCGCGGAGCCTAGTGGGTTCGGCAGCGAAGATCTCGTGGGGCTTTTCCGGCGTGCTGGCTTCCACGGCGAGGTGGCCGGTGGGCGAGAGCGAGAATCCATCGACTTTGCGCCGCCCGGCGACGACGCGCTCGGGCGCGCCGCCGTCGAGCGGGACGCGCAGGAGGTGCTGCGCGCCGTCGTCCTCGACGAGAGAGAGGAGGGATTTGCTGTCGAGCGACCAGCGGGGCTGGCGGAGATTGCGGTCGAGCGTGGTGGTGATGACGCGGGCCGTGCCGCCAGCGGCGGGAATGACAGCGAGAGTGTTGCTGGCGTATTCGATCTGTTTCTGGTCGGCGCCGTGGAGATAGGCGATCCACTGGCCGTCGGGACTCCAGGCGGGCGCGCTTTCCCACCAGTCGGGATGCGCGTCGGCCTCGGGCGAGGTCGTGAGCTGGCGCTCCTTCGCGCCGGGTTCGGCGGCGATGACGTAGATGTCCCAGTTTTCGGTGCGGTCGGGATCGTCTCCGCGCTTGGTGACGAAGGCGATTTCGCGGCCGTTTGGCGACCAGGCGGGGAGCAGGTCGTCGTGTTTGCCAGCGGTGAGCGGCGTGGTTTTCCGGGTGGCGAGGTCGAGGAGCTGGAGGTGCGCGCAGCCCCCGGTGAGATAGCCGGCAATATCTTGCTTGAACTGGTAGCGCTCGATCACGAGCGGCGGCGGGGTTTTCTTGTCCTTTTCGGCCTGCTGCGCGGCCTCGTCGCGGGGGTCGAGATCGCGGACCACAAGGACGAGGCGTTTCGAGTCGGGCGCCCAAGCGAAGTCCTCGACGCCGGTTTTGGCGGTGGCGATTTGTTCCGCTTCACCGCCTGCGCGCGGCAGGAGCCAGAGCTGGTCGTTTTCGTGCTCGTCGCCACGGCTGGAAAGAAAGGCGAGCCAGCGCCCGTCGGGGCTCCAGCGCGGGTGCGAGTGACCGTCGTCGCCGAACGTGAGGGCGCGGCTGGCGGAGCCGTCCCATGGGACGAGCCAGAGGTTCGTGGGCTGTTTGTCCTTGGCGAGGTCGACGGTTTTGACGACGTAGGCGACTACGGAGCCGTCGGGTGAGATTTGCGGATCGGATACCGTGCGGATGGCGGCAAAATCGGCGGGTTGGAGGAGCCGGGTGGGTTCCGTGGCGAACAGGGCGGTGGTGGCGAGGGCGAGGGAGAAACCAATGACGATGCGCATGGGGATAATTTTGTGTGGCAGTCTCGCGCTGCAGCGGTGGCGGGGCGAGCAAAACACGGTAGGTGCGCTTTCGCCTTTGCGGTCCGGCCGGCGGCGCTACAGTGGCGCGATGCAGACCGGCCCGTTGACACAAGACTATCTCGACCGATTCGGCGGCGTGGGCCGCCTGTTCGGCTGCGCCGCGCTGGACCGGTTGCGGGCGGCGCATGTTTGCGTGGTGGGCTTGGGCGGCGTGGGCTCGTGGGCGGTCGAGGGGCTGGCGCGCAGCGGCGTCGGCGCGCTGACACTGGTCGACTTGGACGACGTGTGCGTGACGAATGTGAACCGGCAACTACCGGCGCTCGACGGGCACATCGGGCGTCCGAAAGTCGCTGTGCTGGCGGAGCGGGTGCGGGCGATCAACCCGGCGTGCCGCGTCGAGACGGTGCAGGAATATTTCACGAAGGCCTCGGCGGACCGGCTGCTGACGGCGCGGTTCGACTACGTGATCGACGCGATCGACAAACTGACGAACAAGGCGCTGCTCATCGCCGAGTGCCGCACGCTCCGCCGGCCGGTGCTCACTGTAGGCGGCGCCGGCGGCAAGCGCGACGCGACTCGGATCCGGTGCGGCGACCTTGGCGAGGCGACGGGCGACATGCTGCTGCGCCTTGTGCGGAAAAAACTGCGCCGCGATCACGGTTACGAACACGGCAAGAAACTGCACTTTGGCGTGCGCTGCGCCTGGTCTGCCGAGGATCCGGTCTTTCCGTGGGCGGACGGCACGTGCGCGCCTAAACCCGAGCCCGGGTCAAACCTCACGCTCGACTGCGAGAGCGGGTTCGGGACGGCGGTGTTTGTGACGGGCGCGTTTGGGCTGGTGGCTGCTGGCGAGGTTGTGCGGCAGCTCGCCGCAGGTGACCTCACGCCGTCTGCGGGCGGATGTGGCGGAGGAGCGTGCGGATGACGTCGGCGGCGCTGTAGGAATCGCGGTCGAAGTCGAAGTAGCGCGCGAGCTGCGAGATTTCGTCGCCGGCCGTGACGATCGTTGGCTCAAGGGAACCGTCATCCCGCGTCTGGGCGAGGCCCACGGTGCCGGCGAGGCCGTTACAGAGGCATTTGCGGCCAATCAGCTCGGAAGGGGCGCCGCCCTTGCGGAGGAAATTTGCGGCGGGTTCACTGGCGCAGCGGTAGCCGACGGAGCCGTCGGGTTTACGGAAAAGTTGGCGGAGATAACCGAGGTCGCAGATGCGGACGCGTTTTGCGTAGGTAGCGGCCTCGGATAGCGTTTCAGCAAGCTGGGCGACCTTGAATGGAAAACCAGTGGGCGAGGCGAGGGGGTCGGTATGCACGCGCGCGGTGCCGGCGCGGATGAGCTCGCGAAAACGGCGCTTGATGTCCGGGATGATGCCGGACTCCTCGCAGAAAGCGAAGGCGGTGCCGATTTGCACGCCGGCAGCGCCGAGGGCGAGAGCCTCGGAGATTTTTTCGGGGCGAGAATAAGTGCCGGCGAGCCAGAACGGTAAACCGAGATCGCGGATTTTCGGCAGGTCGGGGACGTCGCGCGGGCCGTAGATGGGCTGGCCGTCGGGCGTGAGCTGGAGCGGGCCGCGGGGCGGGGCGTTGTGGCCGCCGGCGAGCGCGCCTTCGACTACGAAGCCGTTGACCTGGCCGGTGGATTTGCGCGCAAGGGTGAGCGCGAGCGTGGCGGAGGAGATGATGGCAAAAAAATCCGGCCGCTTGAGGGGGGGCAGCGCGCCGGGGAACAGGCTGTGCGGATCGAAGCGCAGCATGCAATCGTCAGTGGGCGCGGAGCCCTCGATGTCGATCTTGAGTTCCGCCGGTTCGCCGCGGGCAAGGGCGTCAAGCACGCCGGGGATGGTTCGGGGAATTCCGGCGCCCATGAGGACGGTGTCGACCCCGGCCAGCATCGCGCCGTAGAGCGAGGGCAGGGTGGGCAGTTGGATTTTCTCGAGGAGATTGATGCCGACGCGGCCGTCGTGGCCTTCCTTCGCCAGCCAGACTTCGGCGAAATTCGCGAGCACGGTCAGCTCGGTGAAGGTGCGGCTGAGCGGCAGCGCCGGCATGGGGGTGAGTTTGAACGGCTTTCCGGGAGGTAGGCCGCCGGGCACGTAATAGTCGGCCCACACACGCTCGGCGATGGCCGGCAATGGAAAGCGGTCGAAGGCGCGGCGCAAGTGGCCGCCAGGATCGCCTTGTTGGAGAATGCGGGTCTGGACCACGGCCAGCAGGGTGCCTGAGACGACGCCGAGTTGACCGGTGGTGGCGACGGCGCGCGCGAGGCGCCAGCCCGAGACCGCGACGCCCATGCCGCCTTGGATGATAAGTGGATTTTCCATAATGATAATTGGTGCGCGGCCGGCGCACAGGGGCAGGCGGGGCGAAGCGGACAGCACACCGATTTTCGGGTGAAAGGGAAGACGCGATTTTGCGCCAGGATCAGGCGGGGCCGAAGAGGCGGTGGAAATTCTCCTCCGTCTGCGCAGCGAGCGACGCGATCGTAACGCCGCGGAGCCGGGCCAACGAGGCGTAGGCGAGAGTGAGATTGGCGGGGTGGTTGATGACGGAGCCGTCGGGCGCGAGGCCGAGGGAGAATGTTCCCGGTTCCGTCGGCGCGTAGGCGGGGGCGTCGGTTTCGACCATCAGCCGGTCGGGGGGCGCGGCGAGGAAGCTCGCTCGCTCGGCGTTGCACTGGGGCTGCTCGGCGGCGAGGTTGTAGGAAAAATAGGCGCCAAGGCCGACGAAGGTTTTCACCATCTCTACCGGCCCACTGTAGTGGTGCAGCAGGAAGCCGCGCGCGGGGCGCGGCGTTGTGCGCAACACCTCGAGCAGCGGGCCGAACGCCTGCGTGCAGTGAATCGAGGCGGCGCGGTTCAGCTCCGCCGCGAGGGCTAGTTGCGCTGCGAACACCTCGCGTTGCTCGGCGAGCGGCGCGATGCGCAGACCGGCGAGCCGGGGATCGTCGGGCCGGGCGCCATCGACAATCCAGCGGTCGAGGCCGATCTCGCCGACGTGCGCTTGCGGCTCGGCGGTGAGGGGGGCACGAAGTTTTTCCCGCCACGCGGGCGTGCGGTTACCGCAGTCCCACGGATGGATGCCATAGCTCGGGACGAGCCAGGAAAATTCTCGCGCGAGCGAAGCGACGACCGGCCACTCGTCTTCGCAAGTGCCGTTGACCACGGCGGCGCGGAGGCCGATGCTCCGGAGATCGGCGTCCACCTGCGCGCGGTGCGGGGCGAGCGCGTCGAAGTGAAAATGGTTGTGGGCGTCGTAGAGGTTCACGGCACGGCGCCGGCGGCGAAGGCGCGGATGGCGGTATGGGCGGACGCTAGGCCGTTCTGGCGCGTGGGGGATAGGTTGCGGGCGAGGTCGAGCAGGGCGAGCGGATCGGCGTTGCTCGCGAGGATTTCGGCGGGCTTCGCGCCGCTGAAAAATTCGCAAAGGAGCGTCACGAGGCCGCGGACTAGGGGCGAATCGGAGTCGGCGCGGAAATAGCAGCGGCCGTCTCGCAGTTCGCCGACGAGCCAGACTTGGGAGATACAGCCGCGCACGCGGCGGGCTTCGGTGCGCTCAGTCTCGGGTAGCGGTGCGTGGCTGCGCACATGGTCAACCACGGCGGCGAGCCGTTCTTGCGGATCTTCGATGATCGCGTAATCGTCGATGAGCTGCTGCTGCGGCGCGGAGAGTGGCACGGCGCATGGTCGATTCTCTGACCCGGCACGTAAACTTGAAAACGTGGGCCAAGCGGCTCGCGCTGATGGGCAGGCAACTCAGGGTTTGGCAGAGGCGGGCTTGGCGGGCGGGCGGGCGAGGGCTTCGAGTTCGAGCAGGTTCCCCCACAATTCGGCCTGCTCGTCTCGCTCGTATTTTCAAGCGCGCGCTCCTCGTTCGTCCCCGAGGCCAAAAAAGGAAACTTTCCTAGCACGGGAATTTTCTTCCACCAGTCCGTGATGGTAAACCGGTTGAGAATCCCGCGGCCGAGTTTGTCCGGGCTGCCGAGGTAGCGTGGCACAGCGAGGGCAGCCCGGCCCTTGGTGGCGAGCACGTCGCGCTCTTCGGGAACGGGCGGTCGCGCACAATATAGCGCGGCAGGCGAACGATGGCGTTTCTGGGATCAGCGGCTTTCTGGTCGGGCTGAGCCGGGGAGGCTGGGGAGAATTTGGGCAGGCTGTCCATCAGGGCCGCGGACAGGCGGGGCGATAGGGCGCGATTATCGGACGGGCTCGCCGCGGGTTGCCGCCGCGAGCCATGCCGCACAGGCCACGAAAAACAAGAATCGATGAAGGCGGCCCATCGGAGGAAGAAGAAAGCACTGCCGCCGCATGGTTCCCCCATCCGCGGTCAGGTGGCGGCGGGAGTGAGGCGGATTTCGACGAACTGGATGCCGCCGTCGGAGAAGTGGGTGATGTTTTTCCGCAGCAGGATCAGCCGCTGAGCCTGCAGGCGCAGTGTGTGCCGGCCGGCGCGGGCGAATGTCAGCCGGCCGAAGGGCGTGGCGAGTTGGGGAAAATAAATGGAGCGCAGACCGGGTATCAGGATGTCGTTGCGGGTGCGATGACGCAGTATCTTGTCGCCGCACTCGAGGCGCAGGGTGTGGCCGCCGCTCCAAGGTTCGAGGTGCTGGTGCGTGGTGACGACGGTGACGTCGTAGGTGCCGGGGCGCAGCAGCGTGAAACGCCACTGGAGCCAGTCGTCGGTGTTGCGCCAGTTTTCGGTGAGACCGTTGCCGCCGATGCGCAGGCCGGGCTTGGCGGCGGACGTGCCGACACGGGCGAGCGGCGCGATCAGCGGCACGGCGCCGTCGGGCTGTTGCAGAGCTTCTGTCACTACTACCGGCGGCGCGGCGAGGTGCAGAGCGACGACGGTGACGGGTGCGATGAACCGCAGGTCCGTGAAATCGAGGTCAAGCACAGGCACACCCGTGGCGGCGTCGAGCGACTGGAGGTGGGCGAATTTTTTTCCGGGTGCAGCGAGCGCGGAAACGCTGCGCACCGCGGTGTGCAGGCCGTGCAGGCGGAACGAGCGCGGTGGCTTCGCGAAGAAGTGCAGGTAGAGCGTGTGGTCCTTCACCGTCATGCGCCCCCACGGGTGCTCGTAGTCGAACGGGCCGGGCTCGGTGCCGTAGATGGCCTCGCCGTTGACGCGGAGCCAGGCGCCCATGGCGCGCAGGCGGCCGGCGCTCGGCGCGGGCACGCGGCCGTCGGCGTCGGGCCCGATGTTGAGGAGATAGTTGACGCCTTTGCTGGCGAGATCGACCAGCGTGGTGATGAGGTTGGCGGGAGACTTCCACTCGTGGTCGTGCTTCTTGTAACCCCAAGTGTGGTTGAGGGTGGCGCAGGTTTCCCAACCGCCCCGGAGCCGGCCGGGGGGAAGGTAGTTGTCGCGCGTCTGACGGTAATCGCCGAGGCCATGGCCGATGCGGCCGGAGACGAGGCAGCGGGGCTGGAGGCGCTTGACGAGGCGGCGGATGGCGGCGCTGTGCTCGCGACTGATCGTCAGCGGCGTATCGAACCAGATCATGCCGATGTCGCCGTAGTTCGTGAGCAATTCGGTAAGTTGCGGAAAAACTTTTTCGCGGAGGTAGCGGGCGGGACTTTTTTTCGCCGGGTCGTAATCCCAAGTGTTCCACGCGCCGTCGGGGTGGTGCCAGTCGAGGTCCTGCGAGTAATAAAAGCAGAGTTTCACGCCCTGACGGCGGCACTCGCGGGCGAGGTCCGCGAGCGGGTCGTGGGCCCACGGGGTGGCGTCGAAGACGTTGTAGGGGTTGCTCGCGGAGCGATACATGGCGAAGCCGTCGTGGTGCTTCGCGGTGATGACGAGGTAGCGCTGGCCAGCCTCGCGGGCGAGGCGGACGATCGCGGCAGCGTCCCAGTGGCGCGGATGAAAACGCGGGACAAACTTTGCGTAGGTGGCGACCGGAATTTTTTCGCGAAACATCAGCCATTCGCCAATGTAGGGCACGCGTTTGCCGCGCCAGACTCCGGCGGGAATCGCATAGAGGCCCCAGTGGATGAAAAGCCCGAAACGGGCATCGCTCCACCAGCGGAGCGGATCGGCGGCGCGGCGCGGGGCGACGCGACGGGCAGTGGGAAGGGCGGGGGAAATTTTTCCGCGTGACATGGCAGAAAGGGACGCCGCGGCGCCGAGTCAGGCAACGGATTTCGCGCGAATGTTCAGAAGCGCGGGTGGCGCGGACCTAAAGAAGCCAGGTGCGGCGAAAATCCGGTCGCGGTGGCGACGCGGCAAGCTTTTCTCCCGCGCTGCGGCGTCAGTATCGCTTCGTGATCTCAGCCTCATTTAGTGTGAGCGTGAGATTGGTGCGGGTGAATTTGCTGACTCGGAGGGAAAGGGTCTGCCCGTTCACGGTGACCTTGATTTTGTCACTGTCGCGGCAGAGCGTCTGGTTGATGGTGAGCAGCGTCTGGCCGTCGTATTCGGTCCAGCCGCTCACTTTCACCAACGCAGCGGCCTGCTTGAGGAGCTCGGCATCTGTGCGGGCGGTCGCGGGGACCACGGCAACGGGGTCTAGTGAAATGCCAGCGTTGCGGAAAGGATTCGTGGCGGGGTCAAACTCCCGGGGCGGTCCATGGTGAAATAGATAGAGATCGCTGATGCGTCCGCGGATTTGGGCGAACCGCGGCGAGACTGGCGGAGGTTTGATGGCGGCCGTGGCTTTTTGCACGGCAGGAGGCAACCGCAATCTGGAGAGGACGGACGCATGAGACTTGGTGCCGCCGGTGGGGGGCGCGACCGCTGGGGGTGTATCGGTCGCAGGTGGTGTGGCGGCGTCCGGAAGCGGAGACATAGCCGGCGGTTCAGCCGCGGCGAGTGCCGAGGCAACAAAGAGAAAAGCCAGGCTGAAATGCGTCTTCATCTTTTGCCGAGCAGATCGAGGGTGAGATCGAGCACGACATCGCCGGCTGGCTCGGTTGCGCCAGTGGGTGCGGCTGCGCTGGCGGCCCCGCTGCCGCCACTAGCGGCACCCGACACTCCGGGGGCACGCAAGGCGAACTTGAAACTGGTGATGTTGACGAGGCGTGGGCCGGTCTCAAGCGCGAGCAGAAATCTGGCAACTTGTTCATAGCTGCCCGAGACCCGCAAGGTGTAGGGGATGAGAATGTAGGCGCGGTTCTCTTCGGAGGGGAGGGAGTTGGTCTGGTGTAACTCGTTGAGGTGGCTCTGGGATTCCTCTTCAAACGCGTAGAAATACCGGTTGTTCTCGGGCAACTCGGATTCTAGCGCCAGGTTATCCTCGATGTGCTTCGCGGCGTCGTGGGCGACAAGGAGTTCCTGACGCTGGATCGAGCCACCGACGAGCAGGGTGAGCATGGCCACGCCTTCCTTGGAGACATTCTCGTGCGTGGTTTCGAGCTCGTCGATATCCTGCAACAAATACCACGTGCCGAGGCTGAGCACCAGGGTGACCCCGGCGCAGCCCACGCAATAAGGGAAGCGGCGGATGAGCGCGACGAATTGTTCGAGCAGGCGGTTCATGGCTTGGCCGCCGTGTTTTTTAGGCGGAAGCTGATTTCAAAATGAAAGAGCCCTTCCTTCCCACCGCGGGACAGGTCGGTGGATTTGATCTCGCGAAAAAGGGGACCGATTTTTGGGTCGTGATTGAGGCGCTTGATGTAACCGCTAAGAAGGTTGGTGGCTATATCAGCAGAGACGCGCAGGGAGCCGCGGACTGTGATGCCAGTGTCGTTCCACTCGATGGTCTCAATGAGCATCGGCTCGGGCCGCGTGCGGCCGAGGTTGGCGATGAAGTCGTAAACGTGGAGCTGCGGGCGGACGAGTTGCCAAGCCGCATCGATCTTGCCGGCCTCGCCGGCATAATCGACCTGCATTTTCTGTATGTCGGCCCGCTCAGCGCTGTTGTCCTTGATGCGCTGCTGCCAGTCGCGGATTTGGTAGCGCAGGTCGCCGTCCAAGTAGCCGAGCCAGCCGGTGAGGAGCAGCACCGATATGGTCGTCGCACTGAAAAGGAGATGCACGATGAAGCGCGTGCCGACGAGTTTATCTTCGGGGAGTTCCTCCGTGAGGCGCAAGTCCACACGCCAGTGCGGACCAAGGGCGAGTGGGTCATGTTCTCGGCTCATTGGCGGGCAAAGGGGCAAGGTTGGCAACGAGGCTCAGCGGTTGAAACCAAGAGCGGCCCGGCACCGGGGTGCCTTCGGCGAGCTGGAGGCCGGTGCTGGGGATCCAGGCGGCGATATCGGGTGCGAGAAACTCAAGGTTGATCGCGGCGCAGAGGGCTTCCTCCAGCCAGCTCAACCGCGCCGGCAGGTGCGCGCAGAAACAAGCGTTGATGGACTGGCCGGTCTGCATTTCGAAATAATCGACGGCAGGCTTGAGGTGGTGCGTGATGCTGCGCACCAGGCGGCGGCTGTGCGCCCGGAGGTCTTCAGTGGGTTCCTCGAGATGTTGGCGTGCAGTCGCGATGTCTGGCGCGGCAAGCTCCTTCATCGCCGCTTCCACGATGGAGAGCAGGCCGTGCGGAAAAGTGGCACGTGTGTGCACGCCGTCTTTGGCGAGAAAATAGGCATGCGTTTGCGTGTGGGCGATTTCGCAGACGACGATGGCATGAGGATAAGCGGTCTCGCGGATGTGGCGGGTGAGTGCGCCGAGCAGTGGGAGCGTGCCGGCGTCGATGCGGCGCGGGCGGAGATGAAGTTTGAGCAAGCGGGCTTGAAATTCGCGCACGGTCGATTGGGGCATACCGAAGAGCAGGCCGGCCTGCGACGCCGTCGCGGCGTCGAGAAAATCGCCGTTGGTCGCGCTCAATGCCGCGACGTGCCAGTTCGTGAGCGAGGGGAGCTTGGCCGTCTCAGCGAGCAGCGTCGCGAGATAATTTGGCTCGGCGAAACGGCGCGTGTTGATGGTTTCGCGCAAGAGCAGGCGGTCGACCGGATGAAAGCCGCAGTAGCTCGCGAGATATCCGGAGCCGCGATGGGGAAAATTGGTTGCGATCCACTCCGCGATGGCACGGTCGTCGACGGGCGCGGGCAGCTCGGCGAAGGCATCTACCACGAGTGGCTTCTCATTGAGGTTGCCAAGGCGCGCGAGTTGCACTCCGTGGTCGGTCTGATTGAAGAGGACACCGCCAAGTGAGCGACGAGTGAAAATAGAGAGAGCTGCTTTAGTGCCAGAAAACACAGTGGGAGAAACGGCTATGCATTTCCAGCGCCCGCGTCAACTCGACTCACACAGTTTATTTGCAGAAGGCGCGAGCTTTCTCATGGTGAAACCTGACTCCAGTTCAAAATCGTGTAGGGCGTAGAGATGCCGCTGAAAGCCACTTTGCGCAGGTTCACATCGTAATGCACGATAGGGGCTGTGGTGCTGAACGTAATCGACTGGGCGACAAGAGACCCGTAGATCGTCTGGCTGTTGCCGATCGTGAGGCTGCCATTGGGAGTATAAATGACACCGTAGAACGGGGTGTTGGTAGTCATGTCAAACCCGGTGTAAGGATTGTTGCTTGTGGCGATGATAATCAGGTTTTGGGGCAGGTAGGTGTCATTCTGGATACCGTTGCCGTCGAGGCTGAGGTTGCCGGCGACGTGGATTTCGAGCGAGCCGCCGGCTTTGACCCAGATTTTCGCGAACCAGTTGATGGTGAGGTCTCCGGAAATTACCAGGACCACGTGGTCTTGGATGGTGATGGTATCGGTCCAGATGTTGACTCCGGTGCTGGTGTATAAGCCGCCCGGATAAGCGCCGCCAGGTTTGATGGTGAAGCTGCCGGTGGGTAGGACGGTCGCAGCGCCCGTGGGTGCGTTTTCGCTGAAAAGGGGTTGATACGGGCTGGTGGTGATGCGGCTGGCGTCGATCTTGGTGGTCAGTGGGGTCGAGGGGCCCCGCAAGGTCCCGCTCGTGCTATATGACGGTCCCGTGCTCAGGGTTGTGACGTAGCCTTTGATCTGGGCGTTGTTGAACTGAACCGTCGCTGAGCTGGTCGAGGTCGAACCGGACATGACGACGGCGGCATAGGTCGGCGTTTGGGCGGAGTAGAGGCCGAGCGAGGAGTCGTAGCTGTCGATAATGCATGAGGTATTCGCGCTGGTGAGTTTCACCCTGTCGGAGACGCCGGCAAGGGCGTTGACGAAGAGCGGGGCGTAACCCAAGGTCGAGGTGACGACGCGGTTCGTGCTGGTGCCGTTGGCGAGTGTGGTGGTGCCGGTGACGGTGACGGTGGGAATGCCGGTCGTGCCGTCATAATTTGTGACCGTCATTGCCGCAGTGCCGGTGGCTCCATTGTCGTAGGTGAAACCGCTGAGGGTTTTCTTGGCGGTCTTGACGGAGATGCTCCAGGAGGACCAGTTGTTCTTGTTCATGGCCCAAAGGGTCTCCTCCAAGCCGATCTCGGCGAGTTCGATGCCGTGCTGAAAGTTCAAGTTGCGGGTGCTCAGTTGGGCCGAGCGCAGGCATAGTGTGAGGTAGCTAGCCAGCGCCAGGGCCAGAACCGAGGCGAAGCACAGCGCCGCAAGCATCGCTGAGCCGCGCCGGTGGCGGGTCTGGGAAACTGGACTGCGCGCGATCATTGCAAAATGGTGCGATTGCGCAGCAGGACGCGCGGCGACATTGCGGTGTAGGTCGCCTGGGTGCCGTTGGCTGCGGTGCCGACGGCGGTCGCAAACTGGAATTGAACGGCCTTGACGCTGAGCGGATTGGCCGGCGCGGTTGCCGTCGTGCTGAAGGCTGTGCCGTTTGCCACCTGGGTAATGGTCAAATAGTTGATCGAAAAACTAGCGAGATCGGTCAGCAATTCGATGGTGCCCGAGGAGTCGGTCCGTGTGAGTTTGTCGATACTGGTGTCATATGTATAGGTCACGTTGCCGCCGGTTGGCGGCACCAATACGAACTGGGCGTAGGTGGTTGTGCCGCTCGAAATCGTCACCGTGGCCGTCGTGAGCATGGTGGCAGCCCCCACATCCTTGGAAAAATAGGTCAACGCCAGGCGGGCTTTTTTTTCCTGTTGTTCCAGTGAGGTCAGGCGGATGAGATTGCGCCCGAGAAAAAGGTAGGCGGACAATATCGCCGCCATCAGGATCAGCGATATGCTCGCAGCGACCGCGAGTTCAAGCATCGTGAAGCCGGCGACCGGCGCGCTATGACCTTTGATAAGCGACATAGAGCCCGTTGTTGGCCACATAAGTCGAACCCTTGCGCGAGTAGGTCTGCATGTTGGGGTTACCGACTACTCCGGTTTGCCATTGAACGGTATAGGTGATCATCAGCATGTCAGTTTTCACGAGAGTGACATAACGGTAGCATGTAAAATTCTGTAAGTTTCCAGCGGCGCTTTGATAACTGTCGTTTGTCGTGTCGGTGACGGTGCTCGAAATATCGGCATTGGTGTTGAGTGGGTAGGAGCTGACGACGGACCAATTCTGGACATGGACCTTGGCGATTTCATTCTGGATGATTTTCATTGCGATCGTCTGCTTTGTGGCGAGGGCCTGTATCTGCGAGCCTGAAGAAACCGCTTGGATCATCCCGACCAACCCTGCGATCAACACGGCAGCGGCCATCATCACCTCGATCAGGGTGAATGCAGCGGAAGGTTTGGAACGCGGGACGACTTTCATGAAAATGGCAGAAGGGCTGAAGCCCAGAACTCGTCGGTAACGATGCCGTGGAAAGATTCAAGGGCAAGCTCGTGGGCGGTTGCTCCCGAGCAGGGTCACAGGAGCTGCACTCTGTTCCGGGGGAGCGCACAGATGACTAACTACGGATTACTGGCGAATGGGCAGTAAAGCAGACCGATCCAAGCTCAGCCCACCGCTGTGAGCGGCGGCATCGGCACGTCGAGGGCGGCGGAGATAGCTCGAAGGAGCTCGGCTTCGGCGATCAGGATCTGACCATCGGCGCCGACGACGTGCGCTGCGGCCATCAGAGTGCGCTGCTTGATCGGGCCGCTGGCGATGGCGAGCTTGTCAAGTGCGCCGTCGAGGGCCGAATAGTCGCAGGCAGACTCGGCGAGAAACGCGAGTTGCGTTTCGATGAGCTTGATTTGTGTGGCGCCGGCGGCGAAGGCGGCGCGGGCGTCCATGTCGAGGTTGCTCGACGTGTGCGCGAGAGCGGAGAGTACGACGGAGATTTCGGCGGTGAGCGCGTTGAAGGAATAATACTGCACGGTGGCGCCGCCCGGGGCGCAGCCGAGGGCGAGCGTGCGGGTGAGGAGTTTTTGGAGCGCGAACTCGAAGGGGCTCACGCGGCCGTCAGCGTGGACGAGTTCGTCGAGGGCGTCGAGGAACGGCGCGAGAGAAGTGGGAGGGAGCGAGCGGAGCGCGGGGAGCGCGAGCTGGAGGAGCGGGAGGCGGTGCTCGGGGCGGAGAGTGCGGAGCGCGGGGTCGAGTTCGTCAAGGAGGCGGAGCGCGTCGGTGCCGGCGCGGGCGGCGACGAGGGCGCGTTGTTTTTCGCGGATGGCGGGGTCGTCGTCGAGCAGCAGGCCGTAGAGGAGCACGGGTGCCTCGGCGGGAGTGTGCGTGGCGGTGCGGAGGCGGGCGGGGGTGGCGTCGAGGAGGGCGGCGGCGCCGGAGATTTGGCCGGGGGTGAGCGATCCAATGGACGCAATGGCGGCGAGCGGCGCGGTGAGGGACGCGGTCAGGTCCGTTGTCGGTTTCGCTGGAGCGAGGCCGGCGGCGACGAAGGATTCGTGGGCGACATCGACGACCTCGGGGGGGACGAACATCTGGCCGTCGAACTGCGGGTCAATGGCGCGGATGCGCTCGGGGAGGGGCGGGTGCGTGGCCCAAAGCCCGCCGAAGGCCGACGAGAAGCCCTGCGCGAAAAAGAAGTGGCCGATCTCGGCGGCCTTGTGGGTCTCGAGCGAGGAGCCGAGGGCGTAGCCGCCGATTTTCCTGAGCGCGCCGGTGAGGCCGGCGGGGTTGCGGGTGAACTGGACGGCGGAGGCGTCGGCGAGGAATTCGCGCTGGCGCGAGACCGCGGCCTGGATGAGCCGGCCGAAAAAATAGCCGACGTAGCCGATGATGAGCAGCGCGAGGCCGGTGACGACGATGAAGGCGAGGACGCCGCCGGAGTTTTTTCCGCGGAGACGGATGCCGCGCAGCGACCAGAGGATGCCGCGCCCGGCGAGTCCGAGGACGAGGATGCCGAAGATGATTGAGGCGATGCGGAGGTTGAGGCGCATGTCGCCGTTGAGGATGTGGCTGAATTCGTGGCCGACGACGCCCTGGAGCTCGTCGCGCGTGAGTTTTTCCATCGTGCCGCGTGTGACGCACACCGCGGCGTCGCTCGTGGTGAGGCCGGCGGCGAAGGCGTTGAGCGCAGGCTCGTCGTCGAGGACATAGACGGCGGGCACGGGAACGCCGGAGGCGATGGCCATCTCCTCGACGACGTTGAGGAGGCGGCGCTCTTTGAGGTCGGTGGTGTGCGGATCGACGCGGCGGCCACCGACGCTCTCGGCGACGGCGCTGCCGCCGGAGGAATACTGGCTCCATTTGTAGAGCGAGGCGAGGCCGACGACGGCGAGTGTGCCAAGGGCGACGCCGGCAAAGAGCGACGGCTGCCAGAGGGAATAATCGGCGGACGCGGCGGCGTAATCGTAGCTCGCGGAGCGGCGGCTGTGGGTGCTGCCGTAGGCGCCGAAGCCGAAGAGGGCGGCGAAGTAGGCCGCGATGATGGTGCCGGCGACGGCGAAGGCGAAGAGCACGACGAGGCGTGTTGTGCGCTTTTTCGCGCGGGCTTGGGCTTCGAAGAAATCCATGGGGCGTGAAGCGAACGAGGGCGGTTGGGGGAAACCGCCCCTACCTTGGTGTGCGGCGCTGGTCACCCGGTTTCATTTCACCAGTCGGATCGTCGCGGGATAGTGGTAACTGCCGCCTTCGGAGGCTTTCATCGTGGCGATGATCGAGAGGATCAGAGATGCGAGGCCGATCAGGATGAGCAGCGGAATGCCGATCAGAAGGAAGGTCAGCGCCAGGGAGATGAGGCAGTAGATGAGGACCGAGATGTGGAAGTTCAGAGCTTCGAGGGCGTTGGCGGTTACGTAGTCCGAGTCGCCACGCATCGCGAGATAGACGACGAGAGGTAACAGAAACGGCACGCCGATAAACCAGGAGAGATGGCAGAGGATGGCCCAGATTTTGTCATTGCCGCGGGGCGCCGCGAGCGGAGGCAAAGTGTCCATGAGGAAAGGGCGCGGAGTGCGACGCGTTCAGGTGAAGCTCACCTTCGGGGCGTTGCGCTCGGTGGGTTCTTCGATGTGGAAGAGCTCGGCGGGGAGGAAGCCGAACATGCCGGCGAAAATCACGTTGGGGAAGACTTCGCGCGTCGTGTTGTAGGTCATGACGCTGTCGTTGTAGGCTTGGCGGGCGAAGGCGATTTTGTTCTCGGTCGAGGTGAGTTCCTCGGTGAGTTGCATCATATTCTGGTTGGCCTTGAGGTCTGGGTATTGCTCGGAGACGACCATGAGGCGGGAGAGCGCGCCACCGAGGCCGGACTCGGCGGAGACGAGGGATTTCATCGCGGAGGCGTCGGCGGGGTTGGCGGCGGCGGCTTGCGAGGCGGCGAGGGCGATGTTGCGGGCCCTGATGACGTTTTCGAGCGTGGTGCTCTCGTGCTTCATGTAGCCTTTGGCGACCTCGACGAGATTGGGGATGAGGTCGTATCGGCGCTTGAGCTGGACGTCGATTTGGGCGAACGCGTTCTTGAAGCGGTTGCGGAGGGCGACGAGGGAGTTATAGATGCCGGCGGCCCAGAGGGCGAGGACGACGATGATGGCGAGGAGGACGCCGAGGACGATGAGTGCGCTCATGGTGGAAGGGTGAAGGGTGAGGAGTGAAGGGTGAAATCTGACATGACGGACTGTGCAAATGGAACCGCTGGGCGCCAGACGGAACTGTTTACAACGCGGTTGATTGTTTCCATGGCTCGAAGCAACCTTGCCGCGTTCGCATGCGATTTCGAATCACTCTCCTTCTTTTGGCGGTCGCTTCGGTGGTGACTTTGGTGTGCGCGCAGGAGGCGCTCAACGCTCCGGCGCCGCTGGTCGTGGCGTCTGGGACAGCGGTGTCGCCGGGTAGCAACGCGGTGACACTTGCGGCGGCGCAGCGGGCGCAGGAACTGGGTTTTCCCTCGGCGGCGGTAGCGCTCTATCGGCGGCTGCTCGAAGCGTCGGTGGCGGACCGGGCGAGCCTCACGCTGGGTCTCGCGACGGCGTTGCTGGACCAGGGGCTGGTGGTGGAGGCAGAGGCGGCGTTGAATGGATTTGCCGTGCCGCGGGGCGCGGCGTGGCAACTGCGAAGCGGGCTAGCTGCGGCGCAGCGGGGACGCATGGACGTGGCGAAGGCGGCGCTCGCGGCGATCAAGGCGCCGGAGTTGGCGCCGGGGGACCGGAGCTGGTGGTTGTTTTTGCAGGGACGGGTCGCCGATGCGGCTGGGGACAGCGACAAGGCGAGAACTTTCTACGAACAGGCGGAGGCTAGGGCGGTGTCGGCGCAGGCGAAGGCGCGGTTTTTGCTGAAGCGCGAACAGGCCCGCCTGAGGAGTGGCCCGGTGAGCACGGCCGATGCGGAGCGCCTGCGGAAGAATATCGAGCAGATGCAGGGCCGTCTGGTCAGCTATGGCCTGACGCGCACTTACGCGGCAATGCTTGACGCGCTGGGGCGCCGGGACGAGGCGGTCGCGGCGTTGCAGCGGCTGCTTCTGACGCTCCCGCTGGAAGAGCATGCAGAATTGGACCGCACGCGGCTGATTCTCGGCTTGATCGCCGGGGCCGGGGAGGGCGCGGGGCGCAATGCGCTGGAGCAACTGCTCGAAAACGGCACGGACCGGGATTTGCAGCGCATGGCCCTGCAATTGCTGGCGCGCGCCTCGGCGCGCAATCCGCAGCGGGCGGGTTTCCGCAAGGAGCTCGACCGGCTGATCGGCTTTACCACGCCACACGCGGTGCTGGAGGATTTGCTGCTGTTCCGGGCGGAGTGGGCGCTCGGCGACAAGAATTACGACCAGGCTGAGGCCGACGCGCGGACGCTGCTGCAGAAATTTCCCGGCTCTCCACTCAAGCCGCACGCGCTCGGGGTGCTTACCGGCTCGGCGTGGGAACAGCGGCGCTACCGCAGCGCGGCCGATTATGCGAGCAAGGCGCGCGCGGAGCTGCCGCCGGGACCGGAGCACGCGCGGCTCGGCGTGCTTGTGGCCGAGGCGTGGTATCGCGCGCGGGATTTTCGCAGCGCGGCCGACACGTATGCCGCCGCTCTGCGCGAACCGCCGGCGGGTGTGATCGCGGGCGACCTCATGTTTCAGCGGGTGATGGCGGAAATCGGGAGCGGCGCGCCCGAGGCGGCGGCGACGGTGCTCGATGTGCTGGTGAGCGACCCGGCCTTCGACGCGGTGAATCGCTGGAAGGCCGAGTGGAATCTCGCGCGGGCGCTACAGGTGGCGGGCAAGACCGGCGAGGCGTTGGCGCGCGTGAACCGGCTGCTTGCGTCCGGTGCCGGCGCCGCGCTGCCCGCCGAACTGCGGGCGCGGATGGCGTGGTTGCAGGCGCAGTTGTCGGACAAGGCCGGGCAACCAGAGCTGACGCTGAAGCTCGTGGACGCGCTGGGGGGGGCGCTAGAGGGCGTGGCGCCACAGCTCAAGACGGAGATCGCCAGCTCGGGGGCGTTGCTGCGGGCGCGGGCGAACTTTGCCCTGAAGCAGGAGCAGGCGGCGCTAGACATCATGAAGAAGCTGCGCGCGGATTTTCCGAAGTCCGATGCGGCGATGTATTCGTATTTCGACGAGGCGGAGCAAAACGCCCGGCAGGACAAGACCGTCGAGGCGCAGAAGCTGCTGACGAAACTGGCGGACGATTTTCCCGACAGCGCTTACGCGCCGTTGGCGCTGTTTCAGGCGGCGCTGCAGGCAGAGCGTCGCGGCCAGGACACAAATTACCGGGAAGCCAACCGGCTGATTGTGGTTCTCGTGACCAAATATCCGCAGAGCGAGCTGGTTTTTGCGGCGCGGCTGAAGCAGGGCGACTTGCTGCGGAAACTGAACCAGTTTCCCCAGGCACAGCAGGTTTACGAACTGATCGTAAACCAATATGCGCAGCGGCCCGACGTGGCGCTGGCCCAACTGGCGCTCGCCGAGTGCCACAACGCCCAGTCGGCCAGCGAGCCGTCGCATCTCGAGAGCGCGCAGGTGCTATTCGAGCATGTGCGCGACCGGGTGGATGCGCCACTCGATGCCCGCGTGGAGGCGGGTTTCAACCTCGGCTACCTGCATTTGCGGCGCGGCGCGACTGCGAACGCGGAGACCGTCTGGTGGCGCGACGTGGTGCACGCGTTCCTGCTCGACGATGCCGCGGTGGCGGCGAAGGTGCTCGATGAAAACTCGAAGTCCCGCTACTGGATGGCGCGCACGCTGCTCGAACTCGGCGGGCTCTATGAACAGCAGGAAAAGCTCGAGCAGGCGAAGGAAGCCTGGCTGCTAATCCTGCGCATGAAACTGCCCGGTGAGACGCTAGCGAAAGCGCGGCTGGCGCGGTTCAATCTGCCGGAGGCGAAACCATGAGGCGGAGGACGGAGCCGCCGGTTTCGGGTTTACGCGGTGGCGACAACGCGGTCTAAGTTTCTTTCCAATGATGTCTTTTTTCGACTTCAGTTTATTTGCCAAGGGTGGCCCGATGATGTGGGTGTTGCTGGCGCTCGGCCTGCTCGGGCTCGTGGTGTTTATCGAGCGGGCGCTCTATCTGCACCGGGGCCAGATCCGTTCCACGGCGTTCATTGGCGGCATCAAGAATATCCTGGCAAAACGCCGCATCGTCGAGGCGCTGACGGTGTGCGAGGAGACGCCGGGCCCGGTGGCGGCGGTCGTGAAGGCGGCGTTGCTGCATGCGGACGACGACGCGGACGCGATGCGGTTTCATGTGCAGGAAGCCGCGTTGGTCGAACTCCCCGCGCTTGAGCGACGGCTCGGCAGCCTTGCCGCGATCGCCCAAGTGGCGCCACTGGTCGGGCTGCTCGGCACGGTGCTGGGGATGGCCACGACCTTTTTGGCTTTCGAGAAAGATTACATGGCGGCGAGCGCGCTGGCGCATGGCATGTGGCAGGCGCTGCTCAGCACCGCCGGCAGCCTGATGCTCGCGATCCCGGCGCACCTTGCGCACCATTTTCTGGCCGGGCGGGTGCGGGCGATCGTGCGCGACATCGAGTGGGCCGGCAACGAGATGATGAAATATTTGCTGACGGAGTATCGGGGCGCCGGGCCGTCGCCGGCCGGTGTGGAGGGAAAGGGATGATCACGCGTCCACTGGATTTGGCGACAAAGCTGAGGCTGCCGCCGCGCAGCCTCGACGCACTTTTCTTTGTGAACGTTGGGCTGCTGGGGTTGTTTTTTCTCTTTTTTGGCTCGCGATTCGTGCTGGCGCCGGGTCTGGGGTTGGATTTCCGGATGCCGGAGCTGGCGGGGGCGCAGGCTGGGGCCGCAATGACTCAGCGGGTGATCAGTGTGCTGCCCTCGGGGCAGATCTTTGCGGATGGCCTGCTCAACAAGGCGCAGTTGCGCGCTTGGTTGAAATCGGAGGCGGGGAAACTGAAGCAACCTTCGCTTTTGGTGCGGGCGGATGCTAGGGTGCCGCTGTCCGAACTGGCCGATATCGTCAGCGCCGCGAACGAGGCGGGCTTTGTCCGCGTAAGGGTAGGCGCAGAAGAGCCGGCGGCCGGAAAAGCGGAGACCCCGCGGTGAATAAAATAGATGAACGCCGGATTTGGTCGCTCGCTGCGACGGGGGCACTAGCGGCAGGAGTGCTGGTTTTGGCCCTGTTTCGCAGCCCCGAGCCCGCTAAAGCGGTTTTGGGCTTGCCGACTGGGAAAGTTCTCAGCGTGGGTTTGGCCAAGCTGGACGGAGGTTCCGCGGATGCATTGTTGGAAGAAGAGGCGACATTGCAGGATCCCACACCGCTATTCCTGCCAACCGCGAGGAACGCAGGTGGGAATGCGATCCCGGCCGGTGCCCGCGGCGAACCCGGTGGGGCGTTTTCGGGCTACGCGGCCAAGCTGACCTACGCAGAAACGGAGTTGCAACTGACTCTACCTTCAATTGTTGCTGATCCGAAGACCCCGGCTGAAGCGTTTGAGGCCGGCCAGCCAGCCCAATCTTATTGGGGTTTTGGGCAGAAGGATTGGGTCGCCCGACCGCTGACGGCGCGCGGGGCTTTTGTGGAGGTGCTGGCGGCAGGTGATGGGCAGCGCGTGATAGTCTTGCCGCTGGTCGATGCCCGGCCCCCGAGTGAGACAACCTGGCAGCCGTTGCAGTTTCTGGTGGCGATCGACGCCGCCGGGGTGGTGAGCCCGCCCGTCTTGACCGAAAGTTCGCGCGTGGCCGCAGTGGACAGCTACTTTCAGAATTTCATGGTCGAGACGCTCCATGTCGGAGAGCGTCTCGGTCCTGGCTTCTACCGCGTTTGCATCGGGCCCTAGATTTTCGGTGAAATTTGGCAAGTTTGCTGTTGACGGGGGATTTTGCGACCTGCACTTTCTTCCCTCTTTTCGTTTTTTGGCACTCCCTTAGTCTGCCCAGATAGCTCAGTTGGCAGAGCACCCCCTTGGTAAGGGGGAGGTCGTCGGTTCAAATCCGATTCTGGGCTCCAGTGTTAGAAAACGCGTCGGATCAGGCTTCTACGACGTTAAACCAGAGGTCATTTTTAACCATCATCCAAACACCCGTCTCCCATGGCTAAAGCCCAATTCGAACGCAAAAAACCGCACGTTAACGTCGGCACGATCGGCCACGTTGATCACGGCAAAACCACGCTGACCGCCTCCATTCTCGCCGTTCAGGCCAAAAAAGGTCTGGCCGAGATAAAGGCTTATGCCGACATCGCCAAGGGTGGCACCGTGCGCGATGCGACCAAAACCGTCACGATCTCGGTCGCCCACGTAGAGTATGAGTCAGACAAGCGCCACTACGCGCACGTCGACTGCCCCGGGCACGCCGACTTCGTCAAGAACATGATTACCGGTGCGGCCCAGATGGACGGTGCAATCCTCGTCGTCTCTGCCGCCGACGGCCCGATGCCGCAGACGCGCGAACACATCCTTCTCGCCCGCCAGGTTGGTGTTCCGAAGATCGTAGTCTTCCTTAACAAGGTGGACCTGCTTGATGACGCGGAACTTCTCGACCTCGTCGAGATGGAGATCCGCGAATTGCTCACCAAGTATCAGTTTCCTGGCGATACGACCACGATCATTCGTGGTTCCGCCACGGCGGCTCTCGCGGGCACACCTGAGGGCGTGAAGGCGATCACCGATCTGATGACCGCCATCGACACCGACATCCCGGAGCCGATCCGTGAGATGGACAAGCCCTTCCTGATGTCCGTCGAAGACGTGTTCTCCATCACCGGCCGCGGCACCGTCGCGACCGGCCGTATCGAGCGTGGCGTGGTAAAGATCAACGAGCCCGTCGAAATCGTCGGTCTCAAGGACACCACCACAACCGTCGTCACCGGGATCGAGATGTTCCGCAAGCTCCTCGATAGCGGCCAGGCGGGCGACAACGTCGGCATCCTCCTCCGTGGCATCGAAAAGGACGGTATCGAGCGTGGCCAGGTCATCGCTGCCCCGAAGTCGATCACCCCGCACAAGAAGGCCAAGGCCGAAATCTACGTCCTCTCCAAGGACGAAGGTGGCCGCCACACGCCGTTCTTCAACGGCTATCGTCCGCAGTTCTACTTCCGCACGACCGACGTCACCGGAATCGTCCACCTGCCGGCCGGCGTTGAAATGATCATGCCGGGCGACAACATTTCCGTCGAGATCGACCTGATCGTGCCGATCGCCATGGAGAAACTCCAGAAATTCGCCATCCGCGAAGGCGGTCGCACCATCGGTGCAGGCCGTATCACCGAAATCATCGAGTAAAGCGTCCGCAACCCTCTAACTCGGCTCTGCCGAGGCCTCCTAGCCGGGGCCTCGGCTGCGTCGTCTAAGAAAGCACATCACAGGCGTGTAGCTCAATTGGTAGAGTAGCGGTCTCCAAAACCGTCGGTTGGGGGTTCGAGTCCCTCCGCGCCTGCCAAATTCCAAGCCCATGAAAAATCCATTCAGCTCCGTCCGCATCTTCACCATCGAAATCAAGGACGAGCTCAAGAAGGCCACCTGGCCGACGATGACCGAACTCCGTGATTCCACCATCGTGGTCGTGGTCGCGGCGGCCATCCTCGGTCTTTTCACGAGCATCAGCGACTTTTCCCTCTACCAGTTCGTGGATCTCTTCACGAAAATGGTCAGCTAACCCGAGCCATGTCCGTCCAACCGACCGCTCCCGCCACAGCCCAGTGGTTTGCCCTGCACACGCTCTCCGGCCAGGAGAACAAGGTGAAGGCCTATATCGAAAAGTTCAAAAAAGCCGAGGAGCTTGAGGACAGTATTTTCGAGGTGCTGCTGCCGACCGAGATCGTGTCCGAGGTCAAGGCCGGAAAGAAATCCACCAAGGTTCGCAAACTCTATCCCGGCTACGTCTTCATTCAGATGTGCCTCTACGGGGAGGACAAGAAGGTCATCAATAAGCCATGGTATTTCGTGAAGGAAGTCGCCGGCGTGATCGGTTTTGTCGGCGGCGAGCGTCCCGCGGCCCTGCGCCAGAGCGAGATCGACGAGATTCGCGCCCGCATCGAGGCCGCCAACGGCAAGGAAGTGCCCAAGGTCCAATACACCGTGGGCGAAGAAGTGAAAATCACCGACGGTGCCTTCGCCAGCCTTACCGGCCGCATCGACGAAATCGACCCGGACCGCGGCAAACTCAAGGTCTCCGTCTCCATTTTCGGCCGGTTCACCCCGGTCGAACTCGAATACTGGCAGGTGCAGCGCAACACGGAATAATTCCAGACCAGACCACCCACCCAATTTCCCATGGCCAAGAAAATCCAAGGCTACATCCGCCTCCAACTCCCTGCCGGTGCCGCGAATCCCGCGCCCCCGGTCGGTCCCGCGCTCGGTGCGCAGGGCGTCAACATCATGGCGTTCTGCAAGGACTTCAACGCCCGCACCAAGGACCAAAACGGCATGATCCTGCCGGTGGTCATCACGGTTTACACCGACAAGAGCTTCACCTTCATCCTCAAGTCGCCCCCGGCGTCGGTCCTCCTCAAGAAGGCGGCCAACATCGCCAGCGGCTCGGCCAAGCCCAACCAGGACAAGGTCGGCAAGGTCACCAAGAAACAGCTCTTGGAAATCTACAACCTCAAGAAGGCCGACCTCAACGCCAAGGATCCCGAGGCTGGCATCAAGGTCATCGCTGGCACCGCCCGCAACATGGGCATCGAAGTCGTCGACTGATTTTCCCTCCGCAATCCCAACTCACCGCGGGAGTCCCCACCGGGACGCTTGCACCGCAAGGAGTCACCCATGCCAACAACGCACAGCAAACGCTACCGCAACGCCGTAAAGGTCGCCGACCTGACCAAGGATTACCCCTTGGCCGAGGCCGTGGACATTCTCGCCAAATTTCCCAAGGCGAAGTTCGACGAGACCGTCGAACTCTCCTTCCAACTCGGGGTTGACCCGACCGCCGGCGAGCAGATGGTGCGCGGCACCACGCCGCTCCCGAACGGCTCGGGCAAGAAAGTCCGCGTCCTCGTCTTCACCGACGATCCCGCCAAGGCGCTCGCCGCCGGCGCCGATCACGCCGGCTTGCAGGACATGATGCAGAAAATCAACGAGGGCTGGCTCGATTTTGACGTCGCCATCGCCACCACCGAGGCGATGAAGACCGTCCGCACCATCGCTCGCGTCCTCGGTCCCAAGGGCCTCATGCCCAACCCGAAGTCCGGCACCGTGACCGACGACATCCCCGCCGGCATCAAGGCTGTCAAGGCCGGCCGCGTGGAGTTCAAAATGGACAAGTCCGGCGGTATCGGCGTTGGCGTCGGCAAGCGCTCGTTCACCGCCGCGCAGCTGATCGAAAACGTCTTGGCTGTGATCGATGCTGTGAGCAAGGCCAAGCCCGCCACTTTCAAGGGCCACAACTACATCAAGTCGGTGTTCATCTCCTCAAGCATGAGCCCCGGTGTGCGCCTCGCCGCCACCGAGTTCAGTAAACATTAAGCCGCCCCCCGACCATGAGAGCCGAAAAAAATTACCTGATCAAAGAGGTCGAGACGCACCTGAAGAAGTCCGACTACGTCATCCTTACCAACTTTTCGAAGGTGACCGTCGCCGACGCCGCCGAGCTGCGCAAACGGCTCGACGCCGAGAAGGCCGAATTTCACGTCGTCAAGAACAGCTCGCTCCGTGTCGCGGCCAAGGCCCTCGGCCTGCCCGAATTCGAGAGCGCGCTGATCGGCCCGACCGCCGTCATCGTCGGCGGCAAGAACTCCGCCGGGGTCGCCAAGATCCTGAAGCAGTTCTTCAAGGACAAGCAGAAGCTCGAAGTGAAGGTTGGCGTGATGGACAAGAAGCTCATCAGCGCCGCCGACCTCGCGAAGATTGCCGACTTGCCCTCGTTCGAGGCGCTGCGTTCGCAACTCCTCGGCCTGTTCATGCAAAACGCCGCGGCGTTCGTCCGTGTCCTCGACGCCAAGGTCAAAAAGGAGCAGCCCGCTGCCCCGGCCGCCTAAATCCAACCCTTTAACCAATAACAACGATTTTCCGGCGTGAGCCGGGAAAAACCATCCATCGCGGTAGGCTAGGGGATACGTCCCTTAAACGCGTTTCACTTCCCGAAACCGCTAACCCGCCCAAGGAGCAGACATCATGAGCAACATCACCAAAGACCAAGTCATCGAATGGCTCTCGAGCCAGACGGTTCTCGACCTCGCAGCCCTCGTCAAAGATCTCGAAGGCAAGTGGGGCGTCTCCGCCGCCGCTGCCGCCGGTCCTGCCGTCGCCGCCGCTGCCGCCCCAGCTGCCGCCGCCATCGAGCAGACCGAGTTCACCGTCGTCCTCAAGGAGGCCGGCGCGAACAAGATCGGCGTCATCAAGGAAGTCCGTGCCATCACGGGCCTCGGCCTCAAGGAGGCCAAGGACCTCGTCGAGGCCGCGCCGAAGGCCGTCAAGGAAAACGTGGCCAAGGTCGAGGCCGAGGAAATCAAGAAAAAACTTGAGGCTGCCGGAGCCAAGGTCGAGCTCAAGTAAGACGCTTTGGCGATTTCACTCGCACAACCAGCAATCATTTCGGGACAGGCCGTGCCACCGCATGGCCTGTCCTTTGGCTTTTTTCACAATAGTTCTTTTGTCCGTTCCTCGCGCCGCGCCCTGAGCGCACGCGCCGTCTGATTTTTGCTCCCAACCGGAAATTCCCATGGCCGACCGCACACATTCCGAACGTATTAACTTTGGCAAGCTCCGCGAAGTCCTCCAACCGCCGAATCTGATTGAAATTCAGATCACGTCGTATCTCGACTTCCTCCAAAAGGGGACGCCCGAGAAGCAGCGCAAACCGCAGGGCCTCGAGGCCGTCTTCCGCGAGGTGTTCCCGATCCTCTCCTACGATGAGCGCCTCACACTCGAATACGTCTCTTACACACTGGGCGAGCCGAAGAACAACGAACTCGAGTGTCTGCGCGAGGGCGTCACCTACTCGGTGCCGCTCTATGTGAAGCTCCGCCTCCGCGAGGAAGACTTCATCAAAGACGAGGAAATCTACATGGGCGAAATCCCGATGGTGACCGAGCGCGGCTCTTTCATCATCAACGGCGCCGAACGCGTCGTTGTCTCCCAACTCCACCGCTCGCCCGGCATCGCGTTCGAGGTCACCCCGCACCCGAATGGCAAGCCGCTCCACTCCTTTCGCATCATCCCCGACCGCGGCACCTGGCTCGAGGTGCAGTTCGACAACAACGACCTGCTCTACGTTTACCTCGATCGCCGCCGCCGCCGCCGGAAATTCCTCATCACGACGTTGCTCCGCGCCATCGGCTATTCCAGTGACATCGATCTGCTGGACCTCTTCTACGAGATCAAGGACCTCAAGGTTTCCAAGGCCCTCGACATGGAGAACGTCTCCACGCTCGTCCTCGTCGAGGATGCAATCGACGCTCAGAAGGGCGTCGTCCTCGCCCGCGCGTTTGAGCCGCTCACGAAGGCCATCGTCCGCACCTTCGAGAAGCACGACATCACCTCGATCCGCGTCATCGACACCGCCCTAGACGAGGGCGCCCTCATTCGCGCGCTGAAGAAGGATCCGACCCGCAACGAGGAGGAAGCCCTCAAGGAAATCTACAAGCGCCTCCGCCCGGGCGAGCCGCCGACCACCGCCAACGCAAAGGCCCTTCTTAAGCGCCTCTTCTTCGACCCAAAGCGCTACGACCTCGGTCGCGTCGGCCGTTACAAGATCGACCAAAAGCTCGGCCTAAAGGTCGACTTGGAGCAGCGCATTCTCGAGTCCGGCGACATCGTCGCCGCGACGAAATACCTCGTCCGTCTCAAGCGTGGCGAAGGCGTCGTCGACGACATCGATCACCTCGGCTCCCGTCGCGTGCGCACCGTGGGCGAGTTGCTCGCCAACCAGTGCCGCGTCGGCCTCAGCCGCACCGAGCGACTCGTCCGCGAACGCATGACGATGTATGACCAGAGCGTCGACTCGATCACGCCGCAAAAGCTGATCAACCCGAAGGCGCTAACGACCGTCATCCGCGACTTCTTCGCGCGCAGCCAGCTCTCGCAGTTCATGGACCAGATCAACCCGCTCGCCGAGGTCACGCACAAGCGCCGCCTCTCCGCGCTCGGGCCGGGCGGTCTCAACCGCGAACGCGCCGGCTTCGAAGTCCGCGACGTCCACCCGTCGCACTACGGCCGCATCTGCCCCATCGAGACGCCCGAAGGTCCGAACATCGGCCTCATCAACTCTCTCTCGACCTACGCCCGCGTGAACGAGTTCGGCTTCATCGAAACACCCTACCGCGTGGTGAAGGATGGCCGCGCCACCGAGAAGATCGAATATCTCACCGCCGATCAGGAAGAGGCCAAGGTCATCGCGCAGGCGAATGCCGAGATCGACGACAAGGGCCACTTCGTGGGCAAAGTTACGGTTCGGCAGGACGGCAACTTCCTCGAAGTGCCCGCCAGCGAAGTCCACCTGATGGATGTTTCGCCAAAGCAGGTCATCTCGATCGCCGCCGGCATGATCCCCTTCCTCGAGCACGACGACGCGAATCGCGCGCTCATGGGCGCCAACATGCAACGCCAGGGCGTGCCGCTCCTTCAGGCCGAGTCACCGTTCGTCGGCACCGGCATCGAGGAGCGCGTCGCACGCGACTCGAAAATCGTCTCTGTCGCCGACGAGGCTGGTGTCATCGCCTCGGTTGATGCCAAGCGGATCGTCATCACCCGCGACGGTGAGCTGCCGCGCAACATCAAGAGCGACCCGAAGAACGGCGTGGCCGTTCACGAGCTGCGCAAGTTTATGCGCTCGAACGCGGGCACCTGCTTCAATCAAAAGCCCATCGTCAAGGTGGGTCAGAAGGTAAAGGCGGGCCAGATCATCGCCGACGGCCCTTCGACCGACCATGGCGAAATGGCCCTTGGCCGCAACGTGCTCGTCGGGTTCATGCCGTGGAACGGCTACAACTTCGAAGACGCCATCCTGATCTCTGAAAAGGTGCTCAAGGAGGACATCTTCACCTCGATCCACATCCAGGAGTTTGAAGTCACCGCGCGCGATACCAAGCTCGGGCCGGAGGAAATCACCCGCGACATTCCGAACGTCGGCGAAGAGGCGCTCAAGAACCTCGACCACAACGGTGTCATCCGCATTGGCGCCGAGGTGAAGCCCGGCGACATCCTCGTCGGTAAGATCACCCCAAAATCCGAAACCGAGCTCGCACCCGAGGAAAAGCTCCTCCGCGCCATCTTCGGCGAAAAGGCCGCCGACGTGAAGGACACGTCGCTCGTCGTTCCGTCCGGCGTCGCCGGCATCATCATGGATGTGAAGGTTTCGAGCCGCGTCGATTTCGAGAAGGAGAAGCTCTCTCCGTCGGACCGCCGCCGCCAAGGCAAACAGATCCAGGAGGAATACAAGACCCAGATGGACAAGCTGCGCGAGAGCCTCACCGAGGCGCTATCCAACATCCTCCTCGGTGAAAAAATCCCGCTCGACGTCATCAACGGAGAATCCGCCGAAATCATCATTCCGGCCAACCGCAAGATCACCAAGACGCTCTTGCGCAAGCTCGCCGCGGTCTCCAAGCACGTCCAGATCGACCCGTCTCCGGTTCGCATCAAGATCATGGAGATAATCGGCTCCTATCAGTCGAAATTCGACGAACTCGAGGGCGACCGTGAGCGCAAGCTCGCGGGCATCGAGTCGGGCCAGGACGCCGGCGACGGCGCGATCAAGCAGGTCAAGGTTTACATCGCCGAAAAGCAGAAGCTCGAAGTCGGCGACAAAATGGCCGGTCGTCACGGCAACAAGGGCGTGGTCGCCAAGATCGTCGCCGAAGAAGACATGCCGTTCCTTCCGGACGGCACGCCGATCGAAATCTGCCTCAACCCGCTGGGCGTGCCATCGCGCATGAACGTCGGGCAGGTGCTCGAGACGCACTTGGGCTGGGCCTGCAAAAAACTCGGCATCAAGGTGGCGACGCCCGTGTTCGACGGCATTCCGGAAAAGAAAGTCCGCGAATACCTCCGCGATGCGAAGCTGCCGTCTTCCGGCAAGAGCCCGCTCTACGACGGACGCACCGGCGAGAAACTCGATCAGGAGGTCGTTGTCGGCTACATCTACATGATGAAGCTAAACCATCTCGTGTCGCACAAGATTCACGCGCGCGCGGTCGGTCCATACTCGCTTGTCACGCAGCAACCGTTGGGCGGCAAGGCCCAATACGGCGGCCAGCGTTTCGGCGAAATGGAAGTGTGGGCGCTTGAAGCCTATGGCGCCGCCAACACCCTCCAGGAACTCCTCACCGTCAAGTCTGACGACGTGCAGGGCCGCACCAAGATCTACGAGTCGCTCGTCAAGGGCGACAATACGTTGCAGGCCGGCACGCCCGAGTCGTTCAACGTGTTGATCAAAGAAATCCAGTCCCTCGGCCTCGACATCAAGCTCAACAAACAGGACTCGCTCGGCTACGGCACCTAAGTGCCCGGCCCACGCGTCCGTTTATTTCCGCATCCTCTCACGAACATCAGGAAGATCACTCCATGAGCATCCAACCTTCAGACACCGCCGGCTCCGCCCGCGAGGAAACCCGCAGCGCCCTTGGCATCGAGGAGAGCGCCTTCGACTGCGTGTCCATCACGGTCGCCGCGCCCGACATCATCCGCAAATGGTCGAAAGGCGAGGTCAAGAATCCCGAGACGATCAACTACCGCACCTTCAAGCCCGAGCCGGGCGGCCTTTTCTGCCAGAAGATTTTCGGCCCGGTGCGCGACTACGAATGTGCCTGCGGAAAATACAAGCGCATCAAATATAAAGATGTCGTGTGCGACCGTTGCGGCGTCGAGGTGACGATCGCGCGCGTCCGCCGCGAGCGCATGGGGCACATCGAACTGGCCGTGCCGGCCGCCCACATCTGGTTTCTGAAAAGCATGCCGAGCCGCCTCGGCCTGCTGCTCGACATGACCGCCCGCGCCCTCGAGCGCGTCATCTACTACGAGAACTACATGGTCATCGACCCTGGCAAGACCCCGCTCGAGCCGCACCAGCTTCTCACCGACACCGAATATCGCCAGGCCATCGACGAATACGGCGAGGATTCCTTCGTCGCCAAGATGGGCGCAGAGGCCGTTCGCGACTCGCTCGTCAAGACCGACATGGAGGCCACCGTCGTCGAGCTGCAGGAGCAGATGCGTGCGACCAAGTCGAAGCAGATCAAGAAGAAGCTCTCGAAACGCCTGAAGGTCATCCAGGGTTTTATCCACTCGAAGAGCCGTCCCGAGTGGATGGTGCTCGAAGTGCTGCCCGTGATCCCGCCGGATCTGCGCCCGCTCGTCCCGCTCGAAGGCGGCCGCTTCGCGACTTCCGATCTCAACGATCTCTACCGCCGCGTCATCAACCGCAACAACCGGTTGAAAAACTTGATGCAGCTGAAGACGCCCGACGTCATCATTCACAACGAAAAGCGCATGCTGCAGGAGGCCGTCGACGCGCTCTTTGACAACGGCCGCCACGGCCGTCCGGTCACCGGCGCGGGCAACCGTCCCCTGAAGTCGCTCTCCGACATGCTCAAGGGCAAGCAGGGCCGCTTCCGCCAGAACTTGCTCGGCAAGCGCGTCGATTATTCCGGCCGCTCCGTCATCGTTATCGGGCCCGAGCTCAAGCTCAACCAGTGCGGTCTGCCAAAAAAGATGGCGCTCGTCCTCTTCGAGCCGTTCATCATCCGCCGCCTCAAGGAACTCGGCTTCGTGCACACCGTCCGCGGTGCGCGCAAGATGATCGAGAAAAAGTCCCCCGAAGTCTGGGACATCCTCGAGGAAGTCACGAAGGGCCACCCGGTGCTGCTCAACCGCGCGCCGACGCTCCACCGTTTGTCGATCCAGGCTTTTGAGCCCGTCCTCATCGAGGGCGAGGCCATTCGCGTCCACCCGCTCGTCTGCACCGCCTACAACGCGGACTTCGATGGTGACCAGATGGCCGTGCACGTGCCGCTCTCCCTCGAGGCGATCATGGAGTGCAAGCTCCTCATGATGGCGACGTCGAACATCTTCTCGCCGTCCTCGGGCAAGCCCATTCTCACTCCGTCGCAGGACATCGTCCTCGGCGCCTACTACCTCACCATCGAGCCGCGCACCAAGCCCGCCAAGGGCGTTCGCGTTCCGGTGCTAGCCGGTTTGCAGGAGGTCCAATACGTCGTCGCCGATGGTGCGCTCAAGAAGCACGATTGGGTCGAGATTCCTAATCCTGACTACGGTCGGGCCACGGTTTACGGCAACAAGGATAAGAAGACGCTTCGCACCACCGCCGGCCGCGTGATCTTCAATCAGATCTGGCCCGAAGGTCTCGGCTTTGTGAATTTCCCGGTGCCGAAGGCCAAGTTGGGCGACCTCATTCTCAACACCCACAAACTCGTCGGCAATCAACTTACCGTCGAGACCCTCGACAAGTTGAAGGAACTCGGATTTCAGACCGCCTTCCAAGCCGGTGTGTCGATCGGCATCGACGACATGATCATCCCAGAGTCGAAAAAGGAGATCGTTGCGGAGACCCGCAAGAAGATTGCCGAGGTCGAGGCCCAGTTCAACAAGGGCATCATCACCGAGGGCGAGCGAAAGAACAAGGTTATCGATCTTTGGACCGGCACGACCGACAAGATCGCCAAGGAAGTGTTCGCCAAGCTCGAAAACAACGACGGCAAGACCGAGGTGAATCCCGTATACATCATGATGGACTCGGGCGCCCGCGGCAACAAGCAGCAGGTCCGCCAGCTGTGCGGCACCCGCGGCCTCATGGCCAAACCCTCAGGCGAAATCATCGAGCGCCCCATTTTGTCCTCGTTCCGCGAGGGCCTGACGGTGCTCGAATACTTCATCTCGACGCACGGCGCCCGCAAGGGTCTCGCCGACACCGCGCTTAAGACCGCCGATGCTGGCTATCTCACGCGCAAACTCTGCGATGTGGCGATGGACGTCATCATCGCGGAGGACGACTGCAACGCCCGCGACGGTGTGTGGAAGAAGGCCATTTTCGAAGGTGACGACGAAATCGTCGGCCTCCGCGAGCGCCTCGTGGGCCGCTTCTCGAGCGATGACGTCTACAACCCGATCAGCCCGACCGAGCTCCTCGTTGGTTCCGGTGAGCTTATCACCGAGGAAATCGCCACGAAGATCGATGAAGTTGGAATCGAGCGCGTGAAGATCATGTCGCCGCTCACCTCGACCAGCCAGCTTGGCATCGATGCGAAAAGCTACGGCATCAACCCCGCCACTGGCAAGGTGGCGAAAATCGGCGACTCCGTCGGCATCATCGCCGCGCAGTCGATCGGCGAACCGGGCACGCAGCTCACCATGCGCACGTTCCACATCGGTGGCGTCGCGTCCGGCGGCTTCAAGACCCCAGAAATCCGGGTCCGCGCCAGCGGCAGGGTGAAATATAAGGGCCTCCGCCTCGTCGAAACCGCCGATGGCGCGGCCATCGTCCTGAACAAAACCGGCACCATCCAGATCATCGATGCCGAAGACAAGGAACTTGAGACCTACAACATCGTCGTGGGTTCATTCCTCCATGTCGCTGATGGCGCAAAGATCGAAAAGGGCGCCGTCCTCGCGCAGTGGGATCCCTACAACATTCCCGTGCTCTCCGAAAAGGGCGGCACGCTCGTGTTCAAGGACATGATCCCCGGCGTCACCGTGAAGCGCGAACTCGACGAATCGTCGGGCCGCATCGCCACCGTCGTAATCGAGCACAAAGAAGACCTCAATCCGCAGGTCGAGGTGCGCGACTCGAAAAACAAGCCGCTCTCGGCTTACTCGATTCCCGTGGGCGCCCAGATCGCGGTCAACGAAGGCGATATTATCCAGCCGGGCGCCCTTCTCGCGAAGACGCCGCGCCAGGCTTCCAAGACTAAGGACATCACCGGTGGTCTCCCACGCGTGGCCGAGCTGTTCGAAGCCCGCCGCCCGAAGGAGGCCGCGGAAATGTCCCGCATCGATGGCATCGTCGGCTTCGAGGGCTCCGTCCGCGGCAAGCGCAAGCTTGTCGTGAAAAACGAGGAGACCTCGCAGGAGGAGGAGCATCTGATCGCCACCGGTAAGCACATCATCGTGCAGCCGGGCGACGTCGTGCACAAGGGCCAGCACCTGACCGAAGGCGCCGCCGACCCGCACGAGATCCTCGAAATCCTCGGGCCGTCCGCGCTCTACGACTTCCTGATCTCGCAGGTGCAGGAGGTCTATCGTCTCCAAGGCGTGACGATCAACGACAAGCATATCGAGATCATCATCCGCCAGATGCTCCGCAAGGTCCGCATCACCGATCCGGGCGACACAGAAAACTTCTGGGGCGAGCAGGTTGATCGCGCCCAGTTCCTCGCGGAAAACAAGCGCATCGAGGAGGCCGGCGGCAAGCCGGCCGAGGCCGAGCCGATCCTCCTTGGCATCACCAAGGCTTCGCTCGAGACGGAAAGCTTCCTTGCGGCCGCCTCCTTCCAGGAGACGACGCGCGTGCTTACCGACGCCTCTACCCTCGGGAAGGTCGATATGCTCAAGGGCTTCAAAGAAAACATCATCATGGGCCACATGATCCCGGCGGGCACGGGCCTGCCGCGTTACAAGAACCTAAAGATCACGCTGCCCTTCGGTGCCGAGTTGCCGCTCGAGGAGCCAAAGGCAACCGAGGCGAGCTGATCTGCGCCAAAGTAATTCCAATAGTCTCTGAAACCGCGGCCGAAAGGCCGCGGTTTCTTTTTGCCGGCTCGCAGGCGGTCGACGGTGAAACACCGCGTTGACGGGACGAAGATTCGCGGCCCGGATGGGTGGCGATGCCGCGTTGTGACGTCCTCCATCCCAGCCCGCGCTGTGCGAACTGCCACCTGCCGCCGCGGTGGTGCGTGTGTGCTGCATTCCACCCCATTTCGTGTCCGCTGCAGATTGATGTGCTCATGCATCGCCGCGAGCGGTGGCGGCCGAGTAGTACGGGACGTCTCATCCATCGTCTTTTTCCTGGCTCCCGCCAATTCTTTCTCGATGGCGACCGCCCGCCCGGAGCGGCGACACTGCAGATGCCGGGTCGGGAATTGTGGATCCTGCACCCGGCTGGCGAGGCGATGCCGCAAGGCGTGGCGGCCGACGCGGTGCAGGCCGTGCTGATCGATGGCTCGTGGAGTGAGGTGGGCGATATGCGCCGGGCGGTCGGTTCGTGGGGCCGCGTTGTGAGCCTGCCGATGTCGGGCGAGAGCCGCTACTGGCTGCGTGCGCAGCAGGACGGTGGGCGGTTCTCCACGGTCGAGGCGCTGCTGTTTCTCCTCGGCGCACTTGGTCTCACCCGCGAACAGGCCGAACTGCAAATTCAGTTCGAACTGCACGTCTATGCCGGGCTGCGGGCACGAGGGCGGAAGGCGGTAGCGGAAGAGTTCCTCGCGACGTCGCCGATTCGCACGGCGCGCCCCGAATTGCTCGCCGGCCTCCAGATGCGCCGTCCGCGCTGAGCAGCATCCACGTGTCAGGAGCGACCGCTTTGGGGCTGACTTTGCGCGATGGCCCAAACTATACCCATGCTCAGCCTGTGATGAACCAGCCTGCAGCCATTGACCCCAACGCCAAGGACCGCTGGTTTGATTGGCGGCTGGACCTGCTGATATTGCTGAGCCTAGGGGGGCTGGCGGCGGTGCTGCTGGCAGTCTCGTGGCGCAAATGGCCCGACCCGCTGATTGACTTTGGGCGTGAGCTTTACCTGCCGTGGCGGATTTCTCAGGGCGCGGTTTTCGGTCGCGATGTCGAATCGCTTTACGGACCGCTGTCGGCTTATGGGCACTTTGAATAATGCATTCTCCCAATTTCGCAGCCTATTCCCGCTTTGCTCGCGCAGGATGAGCGCGGGGTTTGACGCAGAGCGCGTAGTTGAAGCCACCGTGAAGGGGTTTTTGGGCATGAGTTTGTGGTTTTCTC
>CAIRCN010000070.1 GCA_903877135.1 uncultured Opitutia bacterium | reverse complement strand
TGTCAGGGGTCACTTCATAACCGGCCACTAAAGGTCACATGGGAAAGAGTTCAAAACCAGCCACCCTGAGGACGAGGGGTTGATAGTGGTGTGGTGGTGCGCGACAAGGTTAAAGGGAGTTTTGGTTTGGGAGTGTACGCTGCGGCGCAGAGTGACCGCCGCACGAGGCCAGCATCGCGAGGCGATGCGAAGAAGGGCCTCGTGGGAGTGGCGTCGCCGTCAGGGGCGAGAGTTTGCATGCTTCAAAGCAATCCGGGGGTTCTGGGACACGCGGCGATTCATGGGGACGTTTTTTCCGTGGTGCGATTGGGGTCGGCGAAAGCCGGCGCGTCCTTGAGGCGATAGCTGCGACCGACAAAAGGGATGAGCTGGGAGTGATGGAGCAGGCGGTCGAGGATGGCGCCAGCGACGGGGACATCTTGGAAGAGTTTGCCCCAGTCCTCGAGCGGGCGGTTGGAGGTGACGAGGATCGAGCGATTTTCATAACGGCGCATGACGACCTCCAGCAGATATTCGCCGGAGTGTTTGGGCAGCTGCTTGCCGGCAAAATCCTCGATGATCAGCAGGTCGGGTTTGAGATACTGGCGCAGGCAAAGATCTTTTTGCTGCAGGGCTTCCTCGGCGATGAGATCACGCACCAAGTCGAAGATGGAACGGCAGAGTACGGTGTAACCCTGTTTGATCGCTTCGTAGCCGATGGCCTGGGCAGCGTGAGATTTCCCTAACCCCGAAGCGCCCAAAAAAATCGCGCCCGTGGCTTCACGGATGAAGTGACCGGCGGCGAGTTGATAGATCTCCTTGCGGGGTATCTCGGGGTTAAACTGCCAGTCAAAGTTGTCGAGGGTCTTCAGCCCGTGGAATCCGGCGGCGCGGGTGCGCAGCGCAATCTTGCGTTGCTGGCGCACGTTCATCTCGTCCTGCAGCAGGACTTCGAGGAACTCGGCGTGGCCGAGGCGATTGCCGGCGGCTTCTTGGAGCCGCACGCCGAGCGTGGCGGCGAGACCGGAGAGCCGGAGTTGTTTGAGCGTCGAGGTGAGTTGGGGCTGGGTCATGAGGGAAAGGGCACGCGGTAGTGGTCGAGGCTGCGGATGAGCGGATGGGTTTCGAGGAAGTCGACTTGCACCACGTTGGCCGGCTCGTTCAGAGCGGCGCGCACGTCGCGCAGTCGCCACGCGGCCCGGGCGAGCATCGCCGCCGCGGCGCGTTCGAGATCGGCGACCGGGTGTTTCTTCGCCAGGTGAATCAGCCCTTGCATGACGCGCAGGCCCGCGACACCCCGATGCTGATGCATGGCCTGCGCCCAGGCGCCGGTGCCGGGACCGACTTGGCGACAGCGGGCGAGCAGATGACTCGCGCCCCGCTCAATGATGTGGCGCTTGTGCGAGTGGATATGCTCGTCCTTGGTTTCGAAGCGACCGGCCACGGCCCGGGCGTGCACGCCAATCGGCTCCATCCGCAGATTGAACAGTCGCACCAGCCGCGCCTCCCCGCGGACCCAGACTTCGCGCCCGACGTATTCCGGGGGCGCCGAGTAGTACGCCTTGTCAAACTCGACATAGCCGTCGAGGTGCACGCCGCGCTTCCCTTCCTTGTAGCTGGGGAACACGCTCGCGGGCAACGCCAGCAAGGCCGGCTGCTCGGTCGCGCGGAACAGCGTGCCGACCTGCTGGCGGATCGTCCCATGGATCCGGGTGTCGGCGACGTTCTGCTCCCACTCGCTGAGGAAGATGTTCTGCGCGCCGAGGCTCTCGAAGCTGCGGCCCTTGAGGCCATTTTCCTGCGCATAATCCACGCCCCGCTCGATCTTGCCCTTGTGCCGCGGCATCCCCGGTTTGGTCGGCAGGATGACCGTCGTATAGTGCGTGGCAAAATCCCGGATCTTCGGATTGAGCTCCGGATCGTACCAATCGGCCTGCAGGACCCCGGCCTTCAGATTGTCGATCACGATGCTCCGCACCGACCCGCCAAAAAAACGCAGCGCATTTTCCAAGCAACGG
>CAIRCN010000069.1 GCA_903877135.1 uncultured Opitutia bacterium | reverse complement strand
TCAGCTCTGAATCGCAAGCAGGGAAGGCGTCCTCGCAAAGCCAGAGTCCTCACTATGCACCTCGACATCTCACGGTGCCACATCGTGCAAAAGCCAGCAAAGTGTTCAGGAATCCGTTACAGGTCGGTCGAATTGTTCGTAACGAGCGCCGAGGTGTAGGAATGCCTTGCGGTCACGACCGACAATCGACGCATGGGCTCGTTCTGCGAAAGCCATCTGCCAAGCATCATTTTCTCCAAAACGTTTACCGGATTTGCGCGCCCGCCGCTGCAGTTCTGCGCACTTCGTCGCGTGTTGAAAGCCGATGCTCTGAGGCATGAAACGACAGATGAACTTCATGCCTTCATTGGCCGCGCCGTATCCCTCAAGAAACTCGGCCGCAGAAATGCAGCTGACAATCAACGGTCGCTGCGCCAGACTGCGACACTTCCGCAGCCAGGCGAGCGCCGGTCCCGCGACTCCGGACTCAATCTCGCGCTCGAGAGCGATCAAGAATGACGAATCAAGCAGCGCGGGAACCACGGCGATCCTTTCTGGCAGCATTCTTTGCCAGCGCTGCTTCTGCCCAATCGGCGAGTTCGTGAGTTGTGACGATTTTGCCGAGCGAACGGGCGTGAATCAGCTCAGCGCGCGACATCTTACACTGTCTTGCAGTTTGATCGAGTTGCTTGAGTTCGTCAGCAGTGTAGCGGGTGGAAATAGGAAATTCCTTCATGGCTGTGACAAAAATAAAACTACGAGCGTAGTCAACTACGAACGTAGCGCAGCTCCCTGAAATTACCGAGGATCATTGCCGAAAACTCGGTAACGTGAAACTTCTGGAGAAGTGCGTAGGGTTTGAAGAGATCGTTCCGATAGCTTCATTTCTGAAACGGTTGATAATCGCTCACGCCGGTAATCGGGAGGCGGCATACGGGACGCCTGCGCTCCCAGAGTGTCAGGCACTGACTACCAGTCTCGACGTGGGATAATCCCGAACTATATCCCTTTTCCACATAGTTAGACGCGTAAGTCGGAGATTGGTGATTTCGAAAACGAATTGTCCCAAGAACGTATGGAGTCAGAAACGCCGTTCGACTTCCAGCGATCCAGCGTCCGCCTCTAAGGATGTTAAACCCCCGCCACTGCCTGTAGCATTCGCGGGCGTCCTCCGCGGGCGCCATTGCGCTTTGCCGCAAGCCGCTTCGCTTTCGTGCGAGCGCGGCCCCCGCGGCTTCCGAGCGCAACGGCTGCGTGATTCTTTGGCACTGGCGACGGCATTCCCATCAGTGAGCAGAAACGGCCCGGGCTATCTGGCCGCTTTGAATACACCGAAGGCTGAGAAATCGGCAATGTTCAGAGTGGGCAGGCTCGTGATTCCAGCGGCATAATAAGTGTATGGCCTGCGGCCACGCAGAGAACACGGACGTCAATGACGCCAAGTTCATCTTAGCTCGCGCAATCGCTCTAATGGCGCGGGAGGCAGGACATGCCTTCGTTACTTTGCTTTCACCCAGATACGGTTCCGGTCATGTAACAGGAACCGCCCTCCGAGCCGCTTGACCGTAGTTGGGAGAAGTGGAATCCCGGTCCCTTTAGGGCCGGGAGGATGTCAATCGCCAGCAAAATGCGATCCCGAGCGCGAGACAGCCGAAGAGCAGTTCAGACATCGCCGGTTCTGGAATTGCGGCACCGCCAGTATAAATGAGGTCCAAATTATTCCCGGCTTGCGCCACGGACCAGGTGCCAGTGAAGGCATTTTGGAAATTCGTCAGGTCGACCGCAAAATTTGCCGCGTTAAACCCCGTGATGCCAGCCGTCGTGCTTGCGAGAATGAACGAATAGCTTTGCGTCGTATCGAAGTTGGCGGCCTGGCCAGGGCTGCTGCCATTAAAGGAAACGGGCCTGATCGTGATCTGGTTCCCGATTGCTGAGGAGGCGGTGCCGAGCGCCAGCACTCCGCTGACGCTGAGCAGACTGTAGTCTGTTCCGGACGCGCCTGTGGCGTTGGCGAGCAGCATATTGTAGGTCGTGCCGCCATTGAACGTAGTCGGACCAACCGAAAACTTGGGATCCACAGTAATCGTCGCACCCGTATTGAGCATGAGCGAGCCGGAGATGCCGCCTTTGCCCTCAATGCTGGCGCCGCTGTAGACCGTGACGGCGCCCGAGAGGGCGTCCACTACACTGTTCCCGGAGGCGTTATGGATGCCGAGTTGGCCGCTCTCGACGTTGGTGGCGCCCGCAAAGGGCGTGGTCTGGGTGAGATTGAATTTGCTGCCGGAAACGCCTTCGATCTCCAGCTGGCCACTGCCAGAAATCGTCCCGAAATAACTGCTCGAGGTAGCGCTGCTCGCCGCGCTCACTGTGAAAGTCTTGCCGCTCTGTATCGTAATGGAGGAGCCCGCGCTGTTTGGGCCAAAATGATCGATGGCCTGATCGTATGCCACATTCAGGACGGCGCCGTTGGTGCCGTTCATGCTTAAGGACGTTGTCACCGGCAGTGCGTTGTTCACTCCAATTTGCAGGGTGCCTGCGGCGATGACTGTTTGCCCAGCGTAGGTGTTCTTTCCCTGAAGGGTCAGCACATTCGTGCCGAGCTGATACAAGGTGCCGGTTCCGGAAATTACGCCGGTGTAGGTGTAGGGCGTGTTGATCGGTTTGATGTTGAGCTGTCCATTGTCGGTCACGTTCCCCGGGATCGAGATGCTCAGCGTGCCTCCAGGGTCGCCATATTGAAGGACGGCCCCTGAATTGATCGTGGTGCCGCCCGAATACGTGTTGCTGGCGCCGCCCAAGAAAACCACCCCGGGGGAGTTGCCTGAGACCGTGAGCGCACCGTTTCCGGTAATATTGCCGGTCACCGTCAAGGCACCGCCTGTCGAACTGAGGATGAGACCATGGGATCCCGTGTTGATTGCGCTGAACGTAAGATTGGAGGATCCAGTGCTAAATGCGCTGGAGCCCGTGAGCTGGATCGCATCGTTGAAATTCGAACTGATGCCGGACGGCGTGGAACTTGTAATTGCCGAAGCGATGCTCAGCGCGCTGCCAGAGAAAGTATAGTTCGTGGTCGTGCTATTAAGTGTAATCGAGTTAAGGCTGTAACTGGTATCGACGTTGACCGCACCGAACCCCGTGTTCCCAAAGGCAACGGAAGCCGTGCCAGTATTGGCGGGCGCCAAATTGTTATTCCAATTGGCGGTATTGGAAAAAGTGGTATTACCGCCTGTGCCTGTCCAGGTCGTCTGCGCCTCGACCAAAGTCGAAATCGCAGTTGCCACAAGAGCGGCTACCAACCGGGGCCGGGAGAAGCGCATGGGCTTAAGGAGCGGTAAGTGGAGCGGTTGTCAATAAGAACCCCTGATGGAGAGCAATAAGTAACTAATTCATCTGGATACCGAAACAACCCGCGGAATAGGGACTTGATGGGACACCGAGAAGCGTGGGCAAAACGCAGCCGGATCCGAAGGATCTCCTGGTCAGCCGGTGGCGCTCATCTGTCTCGAAATCGCCCCGATGTTGGTGTAACCGTCCTCATTAGTGCTCCCGGCGATCTTAAATTTCAGAAAAACCGACCTCGCAGCGAGGCATGGCGGGCTGCAGGCATCGGGGCCGCCTTGGTGGAAAATGGCCATGGGCGTGAACCCGGCCGGAACGATCCTGGCTTTGATCTTCGCCGTCAGCCTAACGGCTGCCGAGACGGAACCTCCCGCGGGTTGGGGAATCGATGCCTGCCTTACCGCACATGTGGACGCGAGGGCGCGGAGCGATTATCTCCTACTCTTGCAGCAGTCGGGCGTGAGGATTCTCCGTGAGCGGGGACCAAATGCAGCCTTGCCGGAATTAAAAAATGCAGGCCTGGCGGTCGATGCCTTCGTGGATCTTCGCGGCTTGCCGCCACCACGCCCCGGCAATCAGTTGCCCGAGGACTTGCTCAAAGTCTACCAGTCTGCCCGCGGGCTGGCCGCCAACTATCGGGGCATCGTGGACGCTTGGGAAATGGTGGGCGAACCGGATGTCGGTTATTGCACAGACTTGCCGGACCGCGTGGTGGCCTTTCAGAAGGCAGTCTATCTGGGACTGAAAGCAGGAGCAGGCGAGGGGAGCGGTGCCACAGGGCAAAGCGCAGACTCTGCCCCCGTGGTGCTGATGGGGGCCCTGGCGCTTCCTCCCGGGCCGTGGCTCGACCGGGCGGCGGCCAATGGGATTTTCGAATACACCGATGCCGTAAATTTTCATTTCTACGGACTGGCCGGGGATTTGCCGGGCGTAATCGCCGCGCACCGGGATTTCGCGGCGAAGCATCTTCCGGCCAAGGCCCAGGCGCCCCTGCCGCTTTGGATCACGGAGTGCGGGGCCGATGTCGTGACCCCAGCGGATTATCTAAATCCCAAGCGGCGGGCGCGGCAGGCGGATTTTACGCTGGCGACCGCCCAGACCGCACTGCGTGAAACCGACGTGGCGGTCTTCATGCCCTTCATTTTGGTGCATCAGGGTGACCCGTTTGCCATGACCTCAGGACCCAATCAGCCGTTGCCGTCCTGGACGTCATACGCCCGGTTTACCCGCGAAAATCCCTGGCCCCGCCGGCCGCTTGCCCGACCGCCGGTTGATCCCAATCCCATCGTCTTGCAGTGGCTCCCCGACAACAGGACCACGGTCCCGCACAAGGTCTCGGGCAGCTACCGGTTCAACGCCGATGGAGTGATCCAGGGGGAACTCTGTCTTTACAATTTTTCCGGCGCGGAGGTGCGCGGCCACCTCGTGTGCGATCCGCCGAAGTTTGCCCAAGTGCAACTTCCCGCTCCGGGAGAAATAATCCTCGCGCCTTTTTCCTGCCAGTGCTTCCCGCTCGAATTTCACCGGAACGAACCCGCCGGCTATTTTCGCGAGGAGTGGAGCGCCATTTTCCAGGATGAAAAGGGCGGGCAATCCCCGGTGCGCTTTGCCCTCGAAGCCTGGCCGGTGGTGGCCGATTTCAAGGAAACGGCACTTCCCTTGTTGCCCGATCACTGGTGGCGCCGTTTCGGGCATCCGGAGCCGACAGACGAGTTCCGGCACAAGGGAAAATTCTGGCGGGAAGAAAACGACCTGAAGCTGGAGGAGCTGCCTACGGGTTCCCCCGGGACCAGGCTGCGCCTGGGGGTGCAACGGGTCTCCCAGGATCCCCTGCGTTTCAATTTCGCCCTGGCCCATGTCTCCCGCCTGCCGTCGGAGGGCTTTCTAAGGCTGCAACTGAGCCACCCGATGAGCAAGGATTGCCTCGTTCGGGTCGACCTGATCGACCGGCGCGGACAGCGGTTCACCATCTGGGAAAATTTCGGGGTGAGCTATTATCGGCCCTCGGCGGACGTGTGGCTGAATTTGCGCGACTTTGCCTCCTATTTTTGGGGCCGCTGCACCAAGAACCCGGTGTTCCATCCCGAGGACATTCGCGAAGTCCAGGTCCGGGGCTTCTTCAAGCGGGCGGATGACCCGGTCGAGGTGACCCTGTCCTTGATGCAGGCGGTCCGGCGGTAGCCGGGGCAGGCAGGACATTGCCAACGCAGCGGGACGCTGCATCCAGCCGGCCTTGGTTCCCCCAGCCGATAAATCCGTTTGTGGGAGACGCCACGGCTCGTTCATCCTCGATTTGTTTTTGTGATTTGGGCGGCTGGACGGACATGTGGTTTGCCGGCTCGGGCAAGATCCTGAATATTGCGGTGGTCCCCTGCGTCGAGGTGTTGGTGGAAACGTGCCGGCCGACGTGCCGGAGAACTGGCCGTTCGGATCAACGCGGGGAGACCACAAGCCACCACGCACAAAACACCGGCCGCCTTCAGCGGCGGTTCCGTAGAAAGGTTCCCACCTCATCATGGGTCCCGCAGCGGTGAAACACCAGAGCCGGTCCTACGCGTTGGAAAACGAGCCGCAGATCCCGTCCGCAGCGGCATTCCACCTTCCTGCCTTCTTGCCCAGGTGCGCGCCGCAACTATCTTGCTTGACGAGCGAACGGTAAAATCGCGCCCTACAAGCCCGTCTGCTCCCGGGCGACGGGAGCATTGCTCTTCCATCAAACCTTTCCTCCATGCGCATCCTTGTCTGGGGAATCAACTATGAACCCGAGCTGACCGGAATCGCGCCTTACAACACCGGGCTTTGTGAATACTTGGCGCGGCGCGGGCACGAGGTGCGGATGGTGACGACATTCCCGTATTACCCGGCGTGGGAGAAGCTGCCGGGCGATCGTGGCCGAATTTTCCGCACGGAGTCGCTGGAGGGGGTGAGCGTGCACCGCTGCTGGCACTATGTGCCGCGCCAGGTGACAACCCTGAAGCGGATCCTGCACGAATTTTCCTTTGCCCTTACCTCGAGTGTCCGCGTCCTCACGCTCCCGCGGGCAGCAGTGACGGTCGTCGTCAGCCCCCCGCTCTTTCTCGGGCCCTGTGCGCGGCTGGTCTCCTGGCTAAGGCGGAGCCGGTATGTTTTTCACGTGCAAGACTTGCAGCCGGATGCGGCGGTGGGACTCGGCATGGTGAAACCGGGACTTTTTGTTCGCGCCTTATATGGGCTCGAGGCTTGCGCCTATGGCGGGGCGAGGGCCGTCTCGGGCATCTCTGCCGGGATGCTCGCTGCCTTCACGAGTAAGAAAGTGCCGGTTGGGCGGCAGCTCTATTTCCCCAATTGGTGTGCGCCTCTTCCGCTGGAGCCTCGGGCCGCGAATGAGTTCGAGCATTGCCGGCGCCGGGCGGATTGCCGTCGACAGTTGGGGCTTCCGGAAGACGCACTCATCGCTCTTTATTCGGGCAACATCGGACGCAAGCAGGGGTTGGGCGTCCTGGTGGAGGCGGCCCGGCTCCTGGCGGAGGCCCCGGTGGCGCCGTCGGAAAGACGGGTGCATCTCATTATCGCCGGGGAGGGTGCAACCCGGAGCGAACTCGAGTCGGCGCTCGCCCGGCAGCCGGGATTGCCGCTCACGTTGCTTCCCTTGCAGCCGGAGTGGAAATACCGTGAGTTGCTCGGGAGCGTGGATCTTGGCCTCATCACCCAGGCAGCGGGCACGGGCCAGTTTTTTTTCCCGAGCAAACTATTGGCGCTCCTCTCGGCCGGGCTGCCTGTGATCACGGTGGCTGACCAGGGAAGCGAACTTGCGCTCGCGGTGGCGGAGGGAAAATTTGGGGTGAATGTGTCGCCCGAAGAGCCGTGGCAGATTGCCCGGATCCTCCGGGAATTGGCCGATGACCCGGAACGGCTGGAGCGGCTGCGGGCCGGGACCGGATGGGTGCGCCGCTTTGCCGCGGAGCGGGTGTTGGCGGAGTTTGAGGCCCGGCTTATGGAAATCGGCTTGCCCCGCTGCTGACTGGAAGTTGAATGAACTCTCTTCTTTTCGCGCTGCGTGCACTCTGCCTGTTGGCCCGGATGAAATGATAACCTATCGACTCCGAGGACTCCTCAATCTTCATCTTTTGGCGACGACGGTGTGCGCCGCGGCGTTCTTTCTCCTCTATGCGCTGGTCTACCATTACATTCCGCGGGTTGAGTTGAGTCCGGACGTCAACTTTGCCCTATATTTCCTGTGTGTGGTGGCGGGTATGCTGGGGAGCGGGAAGCATCTGAGTCAGTTTGCCACGCATTTTCACCGGCTTTCCTGGGCCGACGCCGCCCGGATCGCGACCCGTCAGGTGGTGCTGGTGGCGCTGATGGTGTTTACGCTCATGGTTGCCACCAAGGATCGCAGCATCAGCCGTATCTTCCTTTCGACTTACCTTTTCTTCCTGTGGTTCATCCTTCATTTCATCAACCATGTCTTGTCCCGCACGCTGGCGGGACTGGCGTTCCATACGGCGCACCGCGTGCCCACGCTGTTTCTCGGCCGGTCAGGATCGGTTAAGAATTTTGGCGACTGGATCACCCAGAAGCGCCACCTGGGCTATCATCCGGTTGGAATCCTTTCGGACGTGCCGTCGCTCCCTGGGGCCCCCGCCATCGCGGGACTCCCCTGGCTCGGCCGGATTGATCAGCTGGGACAGGTCATCGAGGACAAGAGCGTGAGCCAGGTGATCCTGCTCGAACTTCCTTCGGACCAGAGTGTGACGGCGAGGGTCGTTGAAAAATGCCAGGCGGCGGGCTGCCGTTTGCTGATCTACACGAACATGGACGAAATGCTGCCGGTCCCGATGGTGCCGGTGATGGAGGAGGGGCGCCTGTTTCTGGCGCTCCAGGAGGAGCCATTGGAAGACCCGCTGAACCGCATGGTCAAGCGGATGTATGACGTCGTCGTGGCGCTGCCGGTGGTGCTCTTTATTTTGCCGCCCCTTTCCCTTCTGGTCTGGCTCATGCAGCGGTGGCAGTCTCCCGGCCCCCTGTTTTTCTCCCGGCCGCGGGGCGGACAGGGTCGCCATGCATTCATGATGACCAAGTTTCGCTCGATGCGCAGCAGTGCGCCGAACCCCCAGTTGGAGGCGGTGCAGGCGAAGCCCGGGGACGAGCGGATTTACCCCTTCGGCCGGTTCCTGAGGAAATCGAGCCTGGACGAATTTCCCCAGTTTTGGAACGTGCTCCTTGGCCGGATGAGCATCGTGGGCCCGCGCCCGCATCTTCCGCAGCATGACAGCGAGTTTGAAGAGGTGGCGCGGGCTTACCGGACCCGGCAGCTGGTGAAGCCTGGCATCACGGGTTTGGCGCAGGTCCGGGGCTTCCGGGGTGAGATCACGGAAGTCAGTATGCTGCGGCAGCGGGTGCAGCTTGACATCCATTACATCACGCACTGGTCAATCTGGCTCGATGTGCAGATCACCCTCACGACTCTGGGACTCGTGTTTTTCCCGCCGAAGTCGGCGGTCTGAGTGGCGCCGGGCCGAGTCACAGGCTCTCGCAAGCCGGCACCATTTTCCACCGCGGTCCGCCTTTTTGCGCGGGGCCCCCACCGGCTCAGCAGATATGCCCGGATGAGCACACACGTTCCGCTGGAACGGGCTAGGCGGGAAGATTCATGTCCTCAAACTCTGTCCAGTGCAGGACCGCTGGCCAGAGGGCGCACCATGTCGTGAGGATCGCCACATTTTGGAAAATAAAATCAAAGGAACTGTAGGCCAGGATCAACAATCCCCCGAGGGTGATCATGAGCGTCAGGGGATTTTCCCAGAAAAAACTCCGCATCAACTTCAGGGCCAAATGACCTAGGGATAGGAGGATCATGACTCCGCCGAATAGCCCCAACTCAATGGGAAATTCCAGCCAGTCATTGTGCGCGTGCTCATAATAAGAGCGCTTGTTGCTGGACATGGTGATCTCCGCATACCGGTTTTGGTAGGGAGGGAAAAGGAAGCGGTAGCTGCCCGCGCCGGTGCCGAATTCCCAATGGTCCTTCAGCATGTAACTGGAGGCCTTGGTCGTGACCCAGCGGTTCACGACCGATCCGTCGGATTCCGACTGCTTCATCTTGTCCCAGGCCTGGCCGACGTTCAGGGCATCCAGGCCCACATAGGCGAAAATCGAAAAACCGCAGAGCAAAATGAAGGTCACGACCGGCCGGCGCAGGAGCTGCGGATTTTTCAATTGGTAAACCAGCATGATCACCATCGCCAGAGTCAGATAAAGCAGCATGAGAATCGTCGAGGCGCGGGAGAACGTGATCACGACATCGATCGCGATCAGGACGGAAAAAAACACAAACAGGCCCGCCGGGTTGGATTTCTCCAGCCGGCGCAGGCTGCGCAGATAAAACCACCCGGCCAGACCGATGCAGATCGCCAGCATGAGATTGAAGTAGGCCCCGGCGTGGTTTTTATAGGTGAAGCTCGCAAAAAAATAACTGGCCGGCGGTTTCCAAAACCAAAAAATCAGCCCGTTCGTGGTCAGCCGCTGCACCAAGCCGAAGAGGGCGAGGACCATGGCGTTGGCCGCGAGCACGATGAAAAAAAACTGCAGGGTCCGGCGCCGGGTGAAGCCGGTCCAAATCGAGCAGACCAGAAGCCAAACCGCCGTGTAGACAATCAGGGAGCGCCACTGGCCGGCGATGGCAAAGGGCACGATCGTGCCGGACGGCAGCCAGGTTACATGGGAGGCCGGCTCCATCCACCAGCCCCGTTGATCGGAGACGTAGCGCCAGGCCGGATTGAGCGCCTGGATGAGGATGTAAACCAGGAGGGCCAGGCCGGTCCCGAACAGGGGGAAGCGGACGAGCTTTGGCCACATCACCAGCTTGAAGGTGCCCTCGGCGCTGAACTCCGCCGTGTAATGTCGGGACCGGAGGGCGAGGGCCAATTCCACGACACCGAAACCCAAGCTCGTGAGCTGGGCCCAGAATGGGCGTCCCCCGAGGGCCCAGACCAGGAAGATCAGGTGGGCGCAAACCACTCCGAGCAGGGACAGCTCCAGTGGATGAATGCGCAGCCGCTGGGTCTTGGCGCGAAAATGCTCCAGCGGTTTTTGCAGATCGGTGATGCTCGGCGGCGTCCGGGATGGCTCCACGCGGCGAAGCATGCCCGAAGTCCGCTACTCGGAAAGCGTTTTTTCCAGAAACCTTGGCGCGGACAGCAGGCGTGGATTTCAAGCGAGCATCTTGCGCTCGGTTGCGAATGTAGCTTGAACGCAATGGCGGTCGAGAGGTCGACGACAATCACCCTCTTCCCGGCGCGTTGGTTCATAATTCAGGGTTACTGAGCGTGCTACAACTGGCGGGTGGTGCCACGGCCCGCGTGCTGGCCCACCGATCACTCCATGTCCTCTTTGTGGCAAAATCTACCGGTTAACAAATCGCTGTGTTCGCGTTATCGGTTGATGCACCGTAACGCGAATTCGGCATTTCTGCTTGCAATGACGGCAGAACTGCCGATTATTGTTTCTATGCCACCCACCGCCTTCCAGGTTGCCCAGATGACGCCCGCTTCGGCTGTCGATCACATCCGAACAGGTTTGCCGGCGGGCGCCTTCGACACCACCGCGAAAGCCCTCTTTCTCACGGTCGATGAACTCGCCGCAAAACTTGGCATCTCCCCCCGGACCATTCGGGACCAACGGAAAAGAAAGGTCCGGCTTTCGTCTGAAAACACCGAGAAACTTGTCCGCATCGCCCGGATTCAGACGCTGGGTCGCTCCATCTTCTCGACCGATGAGGCGGTCGCTGAATGGCTCCGCGCCCCCGCGCCGGCGCTCAAGGGCATCAAACCTATCGACCTGCTCGACACCGACACCGGGGCGCGCGAGATCGAGGCCGTCCTCCACGGTATAGCCTACGGCAATGTCATGTGAGTTGCCATGCGATTGCACCGAATTGCGCTCGCGAAACATTCCGCCACGGCCGCCGCAGCCTTCGATGGCCGGGGCGGACTTTACGGCCACGGACGCTGGCATGTCCGCGGCAAGCTGATCGTCTACGCCGCCGACCACATGGCGCTCGCGATGGCCGAAGCTCTCGTCCATATCCAACGATCCAACAGCATTGAAGCTTTCAATCATTGGGAAATCGATGTCCCCGATGCGCTCATCTTGGACGCCCCGGTCCTGCCCGCAGGGTGGAAGCACGACGTTCCTTTCACGCAGGCCTTTGGCGACGCTTGGCTCACGGCCAAAACCTCCGTCGCACATCTTGTGCCCAGCGCCCTCGTGCCCGGCGATCTCAACTGTCTCATCAACCCGGCTCACCCGAAATTCGACATCCGCTGGGTCATTTCAGGGCCAACTCCCTTCCAATTCGATACCCGACTCACGCGTCCCTAGCCAAATTCCACCGGAATTGCTGGCACCAACAGCTAACGCGAATACAGCGTAACAAATTGCCGGACGGAGGCTCGGCTAGCCAAAAGTTAGCCCAAAATCACCCCCATTTCTAGAAGTCAAAAATGCGCTAGTAATTGACTAGCGATTTTCAATTTCATCCTCTTAACCTGAAGGTTGTTGCTTCAAATTAAACCCCTGCACCAACTTACGAAATTAGCGACGGCTGAGGCCCGGCTTGCAACGGCGCTTTCGCAGCAAGCTCCTTCAAAGAAATCATCCTCGCCCATGGCCAGAGCCTTATGCGAATGTGCCCGCCCAATCGTGAGCACCCATTCAACATCGCGGTTTTTCGGGCCGGCCCCCCGGATTCACGCCACCGTCCGCGGTTGGCGATGGTGTCTCTTGCTCTCTGGGATGTGGCTGGGTCTGCCCGACGCGTTAGCGCTAAAGCCGACCGACCCGTTTGGAATGAGCGACCTGGAAAATGAACCCAACCTGACTCCGGGGCATTTTGCGGACCTGTTTGAGGACTTCGCCTTCGAGTATTTCCCATATGTGCAATCACCGGACAATTTCTTGCGGAACCGCTCCGGGAACTGTAAGGATTATGCGCTCCTTGGTGACTACATTCTCAGCCGCGGTGGTTACAAAACCCGGCTGATCCGGGTGGAACTCGCCGGCACGGACATCAGCCATGTTATTTGCTACGTCACCGAGAAAAAGGCCTATCTCGACTACAACAGCCGACAGTATTTTTTCAACTTGGAGCGCAGCGGGCCGAGCATCCGGGAGATCGCCACCGAGGTGGCAGATTCTTTCGGGAAGAATTGGACAAGCGCCACCGAGTATACCTACTCTTACAAGGACAACCGAGCGCAACCGGTCAGAACGGTCGTAAAGACCGACCCACCGGACCATGATCCCGACCGCATCTCCTCCCGCTGACCCCCGTTTCTCCGTTTCCGTGAAAGACAACATCCTCAGTCGCGTATTCACCCTGTTTTTGGTCATCCTCGTAGTGATTGTGCTGGTGGCGGTATATGCGCTAGGAACCATCAACCGTTCGGTGGCGAGCAGCGACTGGGTGAACCACTCCTACGCCACGATCTACGAGCTTGAGGGGGTGGTTTCGTCGCTGCAGGTGGGCGAAGGCTACATGCACACCTACGCGCAGACCGGCGATCCCCGCGACCTTGTGGCCTCACGGAACTCCTTTACCCGGCTCGAAGAGCACTTCGAAACGGTGAAGGCGCTCATGCGTGACGATACGGCCGCCGCCAAGACTCTCCTTAGGATTGAAGCCCAGACTCAGGCGCGCGAGGTGCTGGCGCAAGCCGTGTGGACCGCAAGAAGCGCAAACCAACCCGAAAAAATCCGGGCTCTGCTCGAGGCCGACGCCGGTTCGCCGGTGGTGACTGCCATCGAGCGCGAGCTGGGCAAACTACGCGCTGCGCAGTTCGAACTGCTAAGCGAGCGCGACCACGTCGCCTACGTGCAGGCGCAGACCACCCGCTGGGTGGTGGGCGTGGGCATCGCGCTCAACTTTTGCCTGCTGGTGGGCGTCGGCTGGCTCCTGCGGGACGATTTGGCGGCCCGCCGGCGCGCGGCCACGGCGTTGGCCGAGGCGAACGTCCAACTGGAGGAGAAAGTGCGCGCCCGCACCGCCGAAATCGAGGCGGCGAACGCCCGGCTCCAGGTGGAAAATTGGGAACGGAAATGGACTATCGCCTCCCAGGAACACCAGCTCCGTTACAACCGGCTGATCGTCGAATCGGTCAACGATCTCGTATTCGTCATCACCAAGGCTCGGAATATCACCCGGATCAACCCTGCGGTCGTGCACCAGACTGGGCTTAACAACGAGGCCATCCTGATGAAACCGCTGGGTTTGATCGTGGAAGTCGCCCCTGACCCGGTTACCGGCCTCGATCCCATTGTTCGCGCCCTCGCCGATGGGCGCGAACTGATCAACCACGCCGCAGTGGTTCTGGGGCAGGACGAGCGCCGGATCCCCGCTTGGCTGACCCTCGTCCCGCTGCGCGACCAGAACATGGTTGTCGGCGCCGTCGCCATCGTGCAGGTTGCCTTTTCCGCTGCCACTTCTGAAAAGAAACTACTCCAATGAGCAAAACCGTCCTTCACCTCGATGATGAGGAGAGCATCCGGGATATCCTGGCCGCCGTGCTCACCAATCAGGGCTACCGGGTGCGTTCGGTCGCCACACCGGCCGCGGCCATTGCCGCCATGCGAGAGGAATCGGTGGATCTGATCATTTCGGACCTGCAACTGCAGGAGGCGGACGGGCTCGAAACCGTCGCCCGTCTGCGGGAGATCAAGCCCTCGGTTCCGGTCATTTTGCTCACGGGCGTGCTCATTGACCCGCAGGTCGTCGAAGCGACGGTGGGTAAACTGGTTTCCGACTACATTGAGAAGACCGGACCGCTCTCGGAAATTATTGTGAGCGTAGCCCGCCTCATCGGTCCGGCGCGATGAGACCCCGGTCCGGCCGTGCCGGATACGAATGGCGCACGCGGAGCTGGCGCCATGCCTACCGTGCATTGGCGCAGCGTTACCGTGGCGCGCGCAGCGACTGCCAGAGATAGAGGATCACGCCCACACAGATGCCGGAGTCGGCGATGTTAAACGTTGGGTAAATGTAGCTGCCGAAGTGCAGGTCGACAAAATCGATCACATGCCCGTGCAACAAACGGTCGGTAAGATTGCCGACGATGCCGCCGCATAGCAGGCCAAAGCTGATCTGGCTGAGGCGGTCGCGCAGGCCCAGCGAGTGGCGCCAGATAAAGATCGCGACCAGTGTGGCGGCGGCGAGCCCGGCGAGCAGCACACTGGCGCCGGAAAACATACTCCACGCTGCGCCCGTGTTGCCGACGTGGACGAGGTTGAAGAAACCACGGATTACGATGACGGTGGCGGGACCGCCGTAGGTCGGAAAAGGCAGGTGGGCGGCGATCCAGGCCTTGCTCGCCTGGTCGAGCGCGAAAGTCGAACCCGCCAGGAGCAGGAGCAGCCGGTAGGCGCAGCACCGCGCCCATCGCGAGCGTCGCGGTGTGGGTGGCAGGTCTGGGCTGGGCGTTGCGGGAACCACGGTCCGCAGAGGGGGGCCTACTCCTCGCCGCCGCTGTCTTCTTCGGCGATTTTGCCGCCCTCTTCACCGAGTTCGCTGAGCAGGCCGCCGCCACCGCGGGAGCGGTAGCGGTTTTTCTCCAAATCCTTTTGCGCCTCGGCGGAGTAGCGCGTGAACGGCACCGCAAGCAGGCGTTCCTTGGCGATCGGTTTGCCCGTGATTTCGCACACGCCGTAGGTGCCGTCGTGGACGCGTTTGATGGCGGAATCGATCTCGGTCAGCGCCTCCTGCTCGCTGGACACGAGGCTCAGGGCGAAATCGCGGTCGAAGGTGTCCGTGCCGGCATCAGCCATGTGCTGGCCATAGCCGGAGAGGTCACCCGAATCGTCCTTGCTGGAGCGTTTGAGCGTTTCCTCCGAATGGAGTTCGATGCCGGCAGTGAGGTGAGAGCGCAAATCGAGCAGAAGTTTGTAAAACCGTTTGAATTTCTCTGGAACGTCTTTCGCCTCGGCCGGAGCGGGATGATGCGAGCGTTTTGGATTGAAGCCCAAAATGTCGCTGAGCGAAGCGGCCTTGATGTGGTTGGGCTTGGCAGGTTTCTCAATCGATAATGCAGTCTTGGGTTTGGCAGCGGCTTTCGGAGCGTGGTCTCCTGAAGCCGTGTGCTTCGCGGGCACGGTCTTTGCGATGGCGCGCACTTCGTCGAGACTGAATGCGATGGGTTTGGCGGGGGCCTTGCGCTTCAGGATGCTGTCGCGCAGGGCGTTTTTCTTGGAGGGCTTTTCCATGGGAGGAGATGCTTTCGCGGATTTGGCGGGAGTCTTTGGCGCCGGCGCCGCTTTCACCTTGGCTGGTGGGGGCGGGGATTTTTTCGGGGCGTGCGAGGTGGCAGGTTTCTTAGCGGCGGGTTTCTTATTCTTGGCCATGGGAGTTTTGGGGGAGAATGGATTAGGTTGCCAGGGCGGCAATGCAACGCGGACAAATCTCCGGGTGCAGGGGGCTGGAGACGAGGGCGGGCACCCAGCGCCAACAACGCGGACAGCGAACATGGCCAAGCTCGTCGCAGGGCTGGATGCTCACGGTCAGCGCGAGCCCGGTGGCGGGCGTAACGGTGACTTGGGAGACGATGAAAAGTTCCGGCAGAAACTCGCGGTGGCGCACGAGCGCCGCGAAGTGCGGGTCCGCGGCGTCGCCACAGAGCGTCACGGCCGCATCGAGCGATTTGCCGAGCTTGCCCGCGGCGCGGAGCGGCTCGATGGCCTCGGTGACCTGGGCGCGGACCTTGAGGAGCATGGCCATGTCGGCCACGCTTGCGGCGTCGATCCATGCGGCGGGCGCGCCCGGCCAGTCCTGCAGGTGGACGGACGCGGCGCTGTATTCCGACTGCGCGGTGAAATAGGACCAGGCTTCGTCCGCTGTGAAAGTAAGGACAGGGGCGAGAATTTTCACGAGGACGCCGAAGATGGTATGCAGCGCAGTCTGCGAGGAGCGGCGCAGGGGTGAGTGCGCGCCGAACGTGTAGAGCCGGTCCTTGAGAATGTCGTGATACGTCGCCGAGAGCGTGACCGAGCAGAACTGGTTGCAGAGCTGGTAAACGCGGTGGAACTCGTAGGCGTCGTAGGCCTTGGTGCAATCGGCGATGAGCACGGCGGTCTGGTGCAGTGCCCAGCGGTCGAGCACGTCCATCTGCGCGACGGGCACGGCATTGCGCGTGGCGTCGAAGTCGAACAGGTTGGAAAGCTGGAAGCGGAGCGTGTTGCGGAAGAGCCGGTAGGCGTCGCCGACGTGCTTGAGGATTTCGTCGTCGACGGGGATGTCGTCGCGGAAGTCCTGCGAGGCGATCCAGAGGCGGATGACGTCGGCGCCGTGCTGGGCGATGTAGGCGTCGGCCGTCTGCGGTTTCTGGTAGGTCGAGCTCTTGGAGATTTTCTGCCGGTTCTTGTCGACGATGAAACCGTGGGTGAGGACGGCCTTGTAGGGTGCGCCACCGAAGGCGATGACGCTGCACCAGAGCGAAGACTGGAACCAGCCGCGGTGCTGGTCGCTGCCCTCGAGGTAGAGGTCGGCGGGCCAGTGCGTGCCGCCCTGACCGCGCTTAAGCACGGCGGCCTGCGTCGAGCCGGAGTCGATCCACACGTCGAGCGTGTCGCGTCCGCACACGAGATCAGCGGGCGCGGGCCAGCCGGCGGGCAGGGTGATGCCGGCAAGAATCTGCGCCGGGGTGGCGTCATACCAGAAATTGGTGCCGCGCAGGGCGATCTTGTCGGCGATAGCGCGAGTGACGCCGCCATCAAGGTAGGCTTTTTTGTTCGCGTCGTAAAACGCCGGGATGGGCACGCCCCACGAGCGCTGGCGGCTGATGCACCAGTCGGGGCGCGACTCGACGGCGCCGCGGATGCGCGCTTCGCCCCACGCGGGAATCCAGCCCTGTGCGGCGGCGATCTTGGCGATCTCGTCGAGGGCCAGTGCCCGGTGGCCGGCCTGGTCGAGCGACACGAACCACTGGTCGACGGCGCGGAAAATGATGGGTGTTTTCGAACGCCAGCAGTGCGGATACTGGTGCTGGTAACGCTGCTTCGCCAGCAACGCGCCCGTCGCGTCTAGTTTTTTCAGGACGCCGATGTTGGCGGGCGAGGTTTTCTTGGCGGCGAGATCCTCAACTGTTTCCAGCGTGGTCAAGCCGACGAGATCGGCGGGTACCTGACCGTCGTTGAGGTAGCGGCCGTCGTCGCCGACGGGGCAGTAAATCGGCAGCTTGTATCTTAGGCCGGTCTGGTAGTCCTCGGCGCCGTGGCCCGGCGCCGTGTGAACGCAACCCGTGCCGCTGTCGGTCGTGACGTAGTCGGCGAGGACGATCGGCGAGGCGCGGTCAATGAAAGGGTGGCGGGTCTGGAGGTGTTCGAGCGTCTTGCCGGTGACCGTGTGGACGATGGCAGGCACGGACTCCAGTTTGGCCGCGGTTGCGACTTGGCCAAGCAGGGCCTGCGCCACGATAATGCGGGTTTCGCCAAGATCGGCAACGACGTAGTCCACCTCAGGATGGAGCGCGATAGCCAGGTTGGCCGGGATGGTCCAAGGCGTGGTGGTCCAGATGACGAAGAATAGCGGTTTGTCGGCGGGCAGTCCGAATTTCTGCGCTTCGCTGGCCGAGACGGCGAACTTCACCCAGATCGAGGGCGAGGTATGATCCTTGTATTCGATCTCGGCCTCGGCGAGCGCGGTCTCGAACGGGATCGACCAGTAAACCGGCTTCTTGCTGCGGTAGACGAGGCCTTGCTCGACGAAGGCGGCGAACGTGCGCAGCACGTCGGCTTCGAAGGAGGGGGCCTTGGTTTTGTAGGCGTTGCCCCAGTCGCCGAGCACGCCGAGGCGCTGGAACTGGGTGGTTTGCTTGGCGATCCATGTCTCGGAAAATGCATCGCAGCGCGCGCGGAGTTCGGCGGTGGTGAGCGTGAGCTTTTCGTCGCGGATCTCGCGGGAAACTTTCTGCTCGATGGGCAGGCCGTGGCAGTCCCAGCCGGGCACGTAGGGCGTGCGGTAGCCGCGCATCGACTTGTAGCGCAGGATGAGGTCCTTCAGGGTCTTGTTCAGTGCGGTGCCGATGTGGACGTCGCCGTTGGTGAACGGCGGGCCGTCGTGGAGAACGAAAACCTTGTCGCTGCCCGCATGCCGATGCTGGATCGCCTCGTAGAGGCCGATTTTCTCCCAATGTGCCACGCGGCCCGGTTCGCGCAGCGCGAGGCCGGCGCGCATCGGGAAATCCGTTTTTGGGAGCAGCAGAGTGTCTTTCAGATCGTGGGCCATGCCAAAGAAAAGTGCGCGAGGTTAGGCCGTGCCTTCGGTGAGTCAAGGGCTGTTGCGCGAATGAGAAATTTCGCGCATTTCCCGCACTTCGGGCGACCCCAACGCAGGCCGGTTATTCCCCGCCAGCGGCGCGCATCGCCAGTTTTTCGCCGGCGGCGAGGCAGGCCGGCAACGCGATGCCGTCACGTGCCTGACCGCCGAGGAAGAAACCCGGATAAGCCCGCTCACACGCGGACATTTCCTCGAGAAATCGTTCGTAGCCGAGGTTGTATTGCGGAATCGCCCGCGGCCAGAAATTGTGGCGCTGGAAGACGGGTGCGCCGCTGACGCCGAGCAGTTCGCGCAGGTCGCGGTCGACCGCGGCGAGGAGTTCACCGGTGGACAGGCGGGCGAGTTCGGGCTGCCGGGCCCCCCCAACCATGACCGTGAGGGCGACGTGGCCCTCGGGTGCGCGACCATCGAACAGGCTCGAAGAAAAAAGAATTCCGAGGACGGAGCGTTTCTCGACCTCGGGCACCAGCACGCCGAAGCCGTCGAGCGGATGCGCGACTTGGTCGCGCCGGTAACCCAGGAACAGCGATGAGACGGGCGGGTGTTCGACCCCGGCGAGAGCCGCGAGCGGCCGCGCGCCGAGAGTGGTGAAGCGCAATTGCGCGAGCGCCGTAGCCGGCAATGCCGCGACGACGCCGTCGAAGGTTTCCGTGTGCGTTTGCCGGTCGTTATCCTGCCAGACGACGGTCCATTTTTCGCCGGGGAGGAGGGCCTCGATCGGCGCATTGAGGACGAGCGCTCCGGTCGGCAGGCGTGCGGCGAGGGTGTCGGGGATTGATTGCAAGCCGCGCTGGAAGGAGATGATGCCACCCCGCGCTTCGCCGCGGGCTTTTTTCGCACGGGCCTCGGCGATCTGACCGCGGATGATGGAGCCGTGGGTCTGCTCGATCTCCCACAGCTTGGGAAACGAGTGGCGCGCGGAGAGTTTTTCGGGATCGCCGGCATAGACGCCGCTCACGAACGGGTTGAGCCCATAGTCCACCAGCTCTTGGCCGAAGTGCGCGCGCACAAATTTCGCGAGACTGATGTCGGCGGGGCGGATGCGGCGGCGGCAGAAGACTTCGGCGAACAGGCGAAACTTGGCGCCGGCGGAAAACAGCGGTGAACTGAAAAGCGCCGGGGGCGAGACCGGGGCCGCAACGGGGCGGCCGCCGCGGACGATGTAGCGGTTTTTCGCGCCGGGATTGGCGGACTGGCGCTCACCGGCGAGGCCGATTTCCGCGATGAGGGCGTCGAGCCCGGGGTCGCCGGAGAGGAGGGAGTTGGGGCCTCCCTCGACAAGCCAGCCGTCGGTCCGCTCGGTGCGGATGGCGCCGCCCACGCGGGCGGATTGCTCGAACACCCGCACCTGGTGGCCGAGCCGGACAAGCCGGTGGGCGGCGGCCAGACCGGTGGCGCCGGCACCGAGGACGGCGATGGATTTCGGGCTGGTCGGAGCGGTAGTATGCACGTGCGATGAGTCTAGGTCAGGGCAGGAGTTCTGGCTGCGCAACGGTTGGCGAAGTTGTGCCCGATCTTGCCTCAGTGCCAGCCGGTGACAGTGTCGATGAGCGCCTGCATGCACTCGAGTTTGGCGTGGGGCATGATGCCGTGGCCGAGGTTGAAAATATGGCCGTGCGCGCCGCGCATCGAGTCGAGGAGCCGGGTCGTCTCGTGGCGCACGATGGCGGGCGTGGTGTTGAGCAGGACGGGATCGAGGTTCCCTTGCACGGCGACGTTGCCGGGTAGGATGCGGCGGACCACCGCGATGTCGCAGGTCCAATCGACGCTTACCACACGTGCCCCGGTAAACGCCTGGTCCGTGAGCTGAGGAGACGTGCCCTTGGCGTAGAGGATCACGGGAAAATTCTTCGGGAGCGCTTCGATGATCGTGCGAATCCACTTGAGCGAGGCCGCCCCGTAGTCCGGCCCGGCGATGATGCCACCCCACGAGTCGAAAATCTGGATCGCATCGGCCCCGGCGCGAATCTGCATCTGGAAATAGGCGATGAGCGCGGTGGTGATTTTCTCGAGCAGCGCGTCGAACGTGGCGCGGTCGGTGTAGAAGAGCTGCTTGATGCGCTCGAAGTCCTCCGAGCTGCCGCCCTCGACCATGTAGGTGGCGAGGGTCCACGGCGAGCCGCCGAAGCCGAGGAGCATTTTCTGGCCGGCGAGTTCCTTCTTGAGCAGTGCGAGGGTCTCGGCGACGTAGGCGAGGCGGTCGGGCACGGCAGCGGCTGGCGCGAGCGCGTCGATCTGGGCGCGGGTATCGAGGCGATACTCCATCGCGATGCCGCCGTTATCGCGGAACTTGTAGCTCTGGCCGAGCGCTTCGGGGATGACGAGGATGTCGGAGAAAAGGATGGCGGCGTCGATCCCCGGAAAGCGGCGCAGCGGTTGGAGCGTCACTTCGGTCGCGAGCGCGGGCGTGCGGACCATTTCAAGGAACGAGGACTTGGCCTTGAGGGCGCGGTATTCGGGCAGGTAGCGGCCGGCCTGGCGCATCACCCAGAGGGGCGGTCGGTCGAGCGGAGTGCAGGCACAGGCGGCGAGGAAACGTTCGCGGGAGGTCATGAAGAATTATAACTACCCATCAATTAATTATGGATTAGAGCTGAGTAACGCTAGCTAGAAATTGTATTTCCCCAGCAACGGCTGCTGCCTTGGCCCAGCTGGATGGCGGCCAATGCCGCGCTGAGACAGAGGGCGGTGGACGGCAGACAGCAGACGGAGGACAGTTTCGGCTTGCCAGTGTTAAGTATTAACAGGCATCTGTTATAAATAAACATGACCGCGAACGACCGTCGGCAGTTTGTCCTCGACCGGCTCGAGCAGGATGGAGCTTGTTCCTACGACGCGCTCGCGGCGACGCTGGGCGTCTCGAGCATGACGGTGCGGCGGGATCTCGGGGAGCTGATCCGGCGGGGGGCGGTCATCAAATCCGTTGGCGGCGTGCAGCGCGCGCATGCGCCGTCCTATCTCTACGAAACGGCGCTCCACTCGCGGCTCGCGGTGAACCGGCAGGAGAAACGGGCTATCGCCCGGGCGGCGCTGGGGTTGATCAAGGCGCAGCAGACGGTCTTTCTCGACGGCAGCAGCAGCTGTCTCGAACTCGCTCGCGCGCTCGCGAAGGAGAAGCGGGCGGTCACCGTGGTGACGAATTCGGCGCTCGTCTGCCTGGAACTCGGCAAGAACAGCGAACTGAGCGTCGTGGGGATCGGCGGGCATTATGACGCGAACAGCCTGTCCTATGTTGGCCCGCAGGCGGAGGATTGGGCGAAGACGCTGTTCTTCGATCTAGCCTTCGTCGGCACCAAGGCATTTTTGCCGGCGAAGGGGACGTTTGAGTCATCGCTGCCCACCTTCCGCATCAAGCAGATCGTGGCGCAGCGCTGCGGGGTGCTGGTGCTGTTGGCAGACCATTCAAAGTTTGGCCAGCGGGCGCTCTCTCAGGTGCTCGACGTCGCGCAAATCCACACCGTGGTCACCGACGACCGCACCTCGCGCGCTGATCTCACGCTGTTGGCAAAGAAGGTGAAAAACGTCCTCGTCGCTCCGGTGAACCGCATTGCGCAGAAGGGAAGCGCCCATGCCGCTTGAACCGATCGGGAAACTGATGGCGGCGGCGCGCGCGGGCGGCTACGCGCTGGGCTATTTCGAGAGCTGGAACCTCGAGTCGTTGCAAGGCGCGGTGGATGCCGCTGAGGCGACGCGCTCACCGGTGATCCTCGGCTTCAATGGTGAATTTCTCAGCGGTCCAGACCGGCGGGCAAAGGAGCGGCTGGCGTGGTATGCCGCGCTCGGGCGCGCCGCAGCCGAGTCGGCAGCGGTGCCCTGCGGTCTGATCTTCAACGAGTGCCCGAACGATGAGTGGGTCTGCGCGGCCGCGACCGCGGGGTTCAACCTCGTCATGCCGGCGGATGCCGCGGCGCCCTACGAAGATTATGAACGGCGCGTGGCGGCGATTGCGGCGCATGCGCACGGGCTGGGCGTGGCGGTCGAGGCGGAGATTGGCCGGCTGCCCTGCGGGGCGTCGGGCGAAATTGAGGAAAATGGCACCCTGACCGATCCGGAGCTGGCGGCGCGGTTTGTCACTGCGACGGGTGTCGACCTGCTCGCGGTGAGCGTGGGCAATGTCCACATTCGATTAAGCGGCGAGCAGGCGTTGAACCTCGACCGGCTGGCGGAAATCCGGCGCCGGGTAGCGCTGCCGTTCGTGCTGCACGGGGGCACCGGCATCGCCACGGGCTCGTTGCGCGAGGCGATCAAGCTGGGCGTCGCGAAGGTGAACTACGGGACCTATCTGAAACAGCGCTACCTGCGGGCGCTGCGCGCGGCGCTGCGGGATGAGACGGCCAATCCGCACGAGTTGCTCGGAATCGGCGGCGAGCACGATGTGATGGTCGCAGGCCGGCTCGCCATGCGCGACGCGGTGTTGGAGCGTATCGAAACGCTGGGCTGCTGCGGGAAGGCGAGATCCCATCATGGCACCTGAATTTCCACCGCGCGGCAGCAAACTGGTGGCCAACGACCGGCTGGCCGTCGCCATCGAAACTGGTGGGGCGGAGGACCGACCGGTCTTTCGCGTGAGCGCGCTCGCCATGAAGACCGTGGAGGGCTGGCGGTCGGTCCTGTGCGGGATCGATAGTGGCGAATTTTCGTCGTCGATTGGTTCGGCTGACGCCACCAATTGCGATATATCCCAGACGGCGGATGGGGGCTGGGAAATCCGGCTCAGCGGCGCCTGCGAATGGTGGACGGCGGCGGAGGTTATCACATTGGCGGCGGGCGAGGCGGTGATCCGCCGGACGCAGACCTACCGCTTTTTGAAGTCGTGCGCGGCGGCGATTCATCCCGGCTTCAAACTCAGCGCGAACGCGGCACTTCGCTACACGATGCCGCTACAGGCCCACGAGGAGCCGTTGGTCGGGCTCAAAGCCATGCGTCCTGCGGTGGACTGGGCGCTGCCGTTCCCATTTCACGTCTGGCACGACGGCAGCATGGTAGCGATCTACGGCGTGGACCGCAGTCGCTCGGCAGGAACGCTCGACCTCACGCCTGACTCCGACGGCGGCGCGGTGTTGCGAATTTACCTTCCGGACACCGCGGTCCAACACGAAGGCGGAGTGCCGCACGTGCGTCCGGATGTGACCGAGCATGCGGCGGGTGACGAGGTGACGTTGACCGAAGTTTTCGCTGCAAAGCCGCTCGCGACTGGCGACGAGCCTTGGATCGAGGCGCAGCGGATGGCGGCCGCGATTCTGCTCCGCACGCCGCCGCACGCCGTGAACCCGCAAGCGGTGGCGGCCGGAATCGTGAAGTTTTTCCAACATTGCGAACTTTGGGAGCCCAATGCGCTCGGTCCGGACCGCGGCTGGTTCAGCAACATGTGGGTGCGGACGCAGACCGGGCCGGCGAAGAAGCGCGGGGAGATGAGCGGCTACTTCGATTTCGGCTGGGGCGAGGGCATCGCCGTGGAAATCTGGATGGGCGCCGTGCGGCACTGGCGTCGGACGGGGGAGCGCAGCCTGTTGCCCTATGTCGACGAGATGACGCGCAACATGGAACTCTACCGGCGCCGCGGCGGCGACGACGGCGCGTATTACGACCGTTCGGATGGCGTGAAATACGGCGATTTTCTAATGGACCATGTGCCCGGTCGCCGGATTTGGACACACTCGCTGGGGCACACGGGCAGCCAATTGATCCAGCTCTACCAAGAGGCACCGAGCTACCCGGGCACCGCGACGCGACAGCGGTGGCTCGCGACGGCGACGGCGATCGGCGAATTTCTGGCGCGACAGCAGCGGCCTGACGGCGATCTCCCTGACATCCTCGACGACGAGAACCGGGAGGCGAACCGCAAGCCGCACCGGATCACGGCGCGCGCAGTGGTCTGCGGGCTCTGGACGCGCCTCGGCGAAATGACGGACGACCGCATCTGGGTCGACCGCGCCACGCGTCTCGCGGCGGCGGTCGCGCCATCGATCAACCGCTACGAGTATTTCAACCAGATGCTTGATGGCATATTCGCGGCCGACAAGGAATACGTCGATGCGGAGGCAGCGTGCTACGTGCTCGAAGGCCTCGTGCCGCTCTACGTCGCGACGCGGTCGCCCGCCGTGCTGGCGCTTTGCCACAAGGCGGCGGCGTTCGCCTTGGCGTGGACCTATTTTTACGACCTGCCGCTTGCGCATCGGGGTATCGCGCGGGGCGGTCAGTGCTGTCGGACCGACGACTATCCGCTGCTCTACCCGATTGGACCCGCCAAGGCGATGGAGCCGGTCCTGACGCTCGCGCGCGTCACCGGGGATCCCTACTATCGGCGGATGGCGGATGAAATGGCGGCGTTCATAGGCAACTGGCAGCTCGATGCTCCAGGGCAGCCGTGGCATGGTGGCATGGTCCACGCGCTTGGGCAATTCTGCGGCAAGCACTGGGGACCGGCGCTCGCCGGCCAGATTGACACCGGCATGGCGACGGGCAACAGCCTCGCCGCGCTCGAATGCTGGATTGCGGACCGGGCAAACAATTAGCGACCAACCACCATGGAAATCGAATTCAAGATGCCGGACCTCGCGACCACTGATTCTGAGATCAAGGTGATCCGCTGGCTCGTGGAAACCGGGCAGCCCGTCAAGCGCGGCCAGGTATTGCTCGAGGTGGAAACCGACAAGGCGACGATGGAGGTCGAGTCGATCGCCACGGGTTGGCTGAAGGCGATTTGCGCCCGGCCGGGCGATGCGCTCTCGGCCGGCCAGCTGCTGGCGGTCATCGGCGACGAGGCCCCATCCGCCGCCGCACCAGTGACACCGGCGCCCGCCACACCGAAGCCGGCGGGCGGAATGTTTGCGCGGAATCGCGCGGCTGCGACCACGCCCGCCACCAAGCTGGCGCGACAGCCCATTCCGCTCAGTGCGGCGCAACAGACCGCGGCCCGCCGCCTGCAGCAGAGCAAGCAGACGATTCCGCATTTTTATCTCCAGACTTCGGCGAACGCCGAGCCGATGCTGAAGCGCCGCAACGCCGAGCCGGCGCGCAACGTGGCCTGGGATGCGTTCTTCATGCATGCGGCCGGTAAGGCGCTGAAGAAATTCGAGCGCCTCTGCTGCCGGTTCGAGGCGGACCGGCTCGTCCCGGCGGAGATCGATGCGGTGGGCGTCGCGGTCGATTTTGAGGGTGAGCTCTTTGTGGCGACGATCACCGATCCGGCCGCCAAGACGCCGGAACAGATCTCCGACGAGCTTCGTTCGCTGGTCGCCCGCGTGCGGGCCGGCGACGCCGAGGCCCGGCGGCTGCGTCCGGCCAACCTGACTATCACCAATCTCGGCGGCACCGGCGTCGAGACCTTTGCCGCCATCGTCAACCCGCCCGAAGTGGCGATCTTGGCGTTCGGTCGCGCGGCGCCGGTGGCGGTGGTGCGCGAGGGTGCCGTCGTGGCGCAGACGCGCCTGACGCTGACGCTGTCGGCGGATCATCGCGTCGTGAATGGCAAATATGCCGCCGGCTTCCTTGATGCGGTCGTTCAGGAACTCGAGTCACTCTGATTTTTCCAACATGGCCCCTAAACCCGTCCCCACAGTCGCTCCCGACACTCTCGATGCGGAGCTGGCCGAAGCCTACGTCGCCTGCGCCGACCGCAACGTGCTCGCCGCGCTGAATCCGAAGGTTTTCTTCGGCTATTTTTCGGTGTGTGCTGATCCCACGCAGGGTCACGGCGCCGACACCACTTATCCGGGGCTGGACTGGGGCCAGTCGGCCGAGGCGTTACTGTGGCTCGGGCGCAAGGCGGAGGTGCTGGCGAGCTGGGACTATGTGAAGTCGTTTCTGCGCCCGGACGGGTTGATTCCGTTCGCAATCAACCCTGGCCTCGCCGGCCAGACTGTTTACTGCGAGCTGCCGACGTTTAAGGAAAAATTTCCGCTGGTCATCGAGCCGAACGGCGGCATTTACCGACACTGGTTTCCGGGGAACCCGCTTTTCGTCCTCGCCAACACCACTTTTCTGCAGATGGCCGATGTGATCTACCGGCACACGGGAGACGAAGCGTGGCTGTCCGCGCAGCGACCGATCCTGCAACCTGCTACTGACTGGCTGATGAAGCAGGTGAACGCCGAGGGGTTTGTGCCAGGCGGTGCGTTCTACCTCGAACGTCCGAGCCGGCTCGACCATGACGGGATCGCGCAATGCTATGTGGCGCACGCGCTGCGGCTCGCCGCGAGGCTGCTCGACGATCCGGCGTGCGCTGCGCTGGCCGAGCGCATGACGGCGGCTTTCCGCGACCGTTTCTGGGCAGGCGATCACTGCGTGGAATACATCCATCCGGAGCGCGGGCCGATTTCACACCACGGTCTGACTGACGTGGACTGGGCGGCGATCGCCACCGACATGGTGAGCCCAATGCAGGTGGGGCGATTGTGGGCGCAGCTGCGCGACAATCGCGGATTTCTCTACCATGGCATTCCCACGGGTATCGCCACACGGCCGGAGACATACGAGGCGTGGGAAATGCAATTCCTCGACCGGCACGATCTGGCTGCGATGGGCCGGGTTTGGTATCTCGAAGCTTGGGCACGCTGGAAAATGGGAGACCGCGATGGCGTGATTGAATCACTCCGTCATGTCGCTCGCGTCGGCCGGGCCAACAATTGGAGCTGGCACGAACGCTATTACTCGGAGAAGACCGGCGACCTGAGCAGCTATCGCATCAACACTTACTGCGAGTATCCGGCGAATTTCATCCGCATCGTGCACCGGTTCCTGCTCGAAGGAAAAAACGCATGAAAGAAACCGCCGCGCCTCGGGTCGCCCACGTGGCGGCTGACGACCGGCCCTGCCGTGAGCCAGGCCAGGTCGTCGACGCCGACTATCGCCGCCGTGGCGTCCTGCGGTTCGGCGCCGAGGGCCGCGAGATTGTCGGGCTCAATGGTCCGCACTTCAACAACCGCCCGCTCTACTGCAATCCGTGCACCGAGGGCGCCGTGCTGGCGGGCGACCGGCCGTTCGTGCGCCTGATCGCAAAGCCCTTTGTGCATGGCGCACTCTCGGTCGCCATCGCTCGGGGCGGAAGGGCGAAGTGGCTCCATGATTTCGGCGAGATTGAGGCGCGCTACCGTTGTGGACGGATGGAGTGGCACTGCACCGACGTTTTTCTGGCAGACCTGAGCGTGACGTTCACCGTCGTGCCACTGGCGGTCACTGCGGGGTTTGCGGCGCGGCTGACCGCGAGCGGTCTGCGTGCCGGAGATCGGCTGATCTGGGCTTTCGGTGGAGCCAAGGCGGACGAGGATCCGCGCTTGAACTGGGACCCGGTCATGAGGGGCAACCCGCACATCAGCCGTTCGGGAGATCCCCGCCGGCCGCTCCTGAGGCACGGGCCGATCGCCGAATGGTGCGAGAGCAATGTCGACGCCTTCGACGGGTTGTATTTTCGGCTGTCGGCCGTGGCCGGTGCCTCGCGGTTGGCGGTGGGAAAAATTGATCGCGCGGGAACGATTCACGCGGCCGATGCGGACGCGTTTGCCAATCCGCTCGACCTTGCTGCCTCGAAGGCGACGACGCGCCCGATCCTCTGTGGCACGGCGGCATTTGGTGTCGGTGACGATGAAGTCTTCTGGGCGGTAGAGGCGGTGGACGCCACGGCGGCAGGCGGCGTCATCGCCAGCGCGAACCCCGCCCGAGCCTTCGCGGAGGCCGCCGACCGACTGCACGATGTGGAGTGTGTGCAGATTGAAACACCCGAGGCGCGGCTGGATGCTAGTGTTGCCGCGGTGTGCCATGCCGTCGATGGAAACTGCGAGCGCGACCCGGCGATTTTCCGGCATGGCTGCATGGCGTTCAGTATTCGCTTCATCGGGTGGAGGGTGATCTGCGGTGCTACGGCGTTTGGATGGCACGGGCGCGTGCGGGAAAATACCGCGTTCTACCTTGCGCGGCAAAAGCAGACCGACCCGCTCCGGCCGCGGCCTGACCCTGACGCAACCAAACTTCTCTGCCACGAGGGCCCGATGTCGCGGTTCTATGGGCGCGGCAGCATCGAGCGCCAATACTTCACGATGTATGACGTGCAGTCGCAGTTCTTCGACCAGACGCTGCGCGACTGGCGCTGGACGGCGGACGCGGAGATGGAGCGGTTGCTGCGCCCCGCGCTGGAGCTGCACCTTGAGTGGATGCGGGAGTGTTTCGACCCAGATGACGACGGACTTTACGAGAGCTACATCAACACGCTGCCGACCGACACGGTCTGGTATAACGGCGGCGGCAGTGCGGAGGAGTCGGCCTACGCCTACACCGCGCATCGCGCGGCCGCGGACCTGGCGCGGCGCGCCGGCGACCGCGACGGTTCGGCCCGGCACGAGGCGCGTGCCGCGAAGATCCAGCGGGCCATGCGGGAGATTTTGTGGCTGAAGGACCGCGGGCATTTTGGGCTCTACGTCGAGCAAGGCGGTCACCGCCGCGTGCATGCCGACGCTTGGGTCTACAGCGTGTTTCTGCCGATCGATTCCGGCCTGACGAATCCCGAGGAGGCGCTCGAGTCGCTCTACTACACGGAGTGGGCGCTTGAGCGGATACCGCTGCCGTTTGGCGGCGTGCTTTGCCAGCCGTCGAACTGGGTGCCGTGGAAATGGTCGGTGCGCGACATGTTTGGCGGCGACCTCGCGCACCTCGCGCTCGCATATTTTCAAACGGGCCTGGGCGACGAGGGCTACGAACTGCTGCTCGGGGCGACCTTGGAGAGCGCGTATGCCTCGGTCGTCCCGGGGGCCTTCAGCCACATCGGCGCGGGCACCGATTTCGCGGACAACACGCACATGTTCGCCCGCGCCGTCGTCGAGGGACTGTTCGGCTACGCGCCCGATTACCCGAACGGTGTGGTGACGATACGCCCGGCATTTCCGTCCGCCTGGCCCAGCGCTTCGATCCACACGCCGGACTTCACACTCGATTACCGCCAGGACAGCGACGCAGACCGTTACCGGCTCTCGCTCACGCAACCGGCCGCGGTGGTCTTTCAGTTGGCGGTGCGCGCCGACAAAATCCTCCGCCTCACGCTCGACGGCCGGGAAATCTCAGGACAGATCGAGCCCGGGTTTGGCTGCACGCAGCTCACCGTGCAGGCTCCCGCGGGGCGGGCGGCCGAGCTGATTATCGAGCTGGGCTCGCGGTTGCCGCACAGCGCGCCGGTGGCAATTGAGGCGTCGGTCGGCGAGGAGGTGCATCTCCCCTGCACGCACGGTCGGGTGGGGGAGGTTCGCGATCTCCATGGCGTGCTCCATCGCCCGCGCTCTGATGAGACCGGAGTACGCGCTCATCTGGCCCACAAGACGGGGCATCACCTCGTGCTGGTCCGGTGTGTCTGTGGCGAACTACCCCGCTGGCAGGTTTTCAAACTTCACGTCACCGATCCGGCGGCGACGCTCGCGCTGGCGGTGCGGACGCCGCACGTCGCCGCGAAAAACGCCGCATGGGACTGCCTCGACCTTGCCCCGCACTGCAACGGCGACGTCCGTGCCATCTTTCAGCATCGCTACCTGTCGCCGCGGCCGCCGACCTGCTCGGTGCGGCTGGGCACCGACGGCTACTCGGCGTGGACGTTCCCCTATTGGAATCTGCCGCCGCCACCGATCGATCTTAGCCAGGTGCCGGCGCTGGTCGATGAGGCGGGGCGGATCATGACGCCGCAGCAGGTGCCGTTCGCGCGGTTCGCCGACGAGCGGAACATCGCCTTCACGTCCCTCTGGGACAACTGGCCCGCGTGCGTGGAAATCTCGGTCAACCGGACCGCGGACACCGTCTGGTTGCTCGTCTGCGGCTCGACCTTTCCCATGCAGACGCGGATCGCGAACGCGGAATTTCGTTTCCGTTATGCCGATGGCGAGACCGAGCGGTTGGAACTCGTGCCACCGTTCAATTTCTGGATGCTCTGTTCGTGGGGTGGCGTCGATTATAGTTACGAGCTCGATGGATTTTGTTTCCCACCGCAGCCGCCGCCTCAGGTGCAGCTGGGTGAAAATTGCCGAGCCATGGTGCTGTCGTGGAAGCTGCGGCCCGGCGTAGTGCTGGCGAGCGTAACACTCGAGACCTTGTCCGAAGACGTGGTAATCGGCCTCATGGGCCTGAGCCTCCAAACCGCATGAGCAAACCCGACCTTTGCTTCACGCTGCTCAATCACTGGAGCTACACCGGCATCGGCTGGAACCTCGGGCTCGAGTCGTGCGCGCAGTCCATCGCGGACAGCCTCGACATGGCCGACTACGAACCGAGCGTGAAGACGGGGATCAACCTCGACGCGTTGACCTACGAACTCGTGGCGGAACATTATCCGCACCTCATCCGGCGGCTCCGAAAATACCTCGACGCGAGGAGTGTCGAAATCGTCGGCGGCACTTTTGGCCAGCCGATGGGCTCGATGGTCTCCGGCGAATCGAACCTGCGCCAGCTGGCAGTGGGCCAGCAAACGATCACGCGTGTGTTGGGCGGGCCGGTCGCGGTGTTTCTCGAGGAGGAGGAGATGAGTCACCCGCAGATTCCCCAGATGCTTGCGTTGACCGGCTATCGTTACGCGAGCATGGCCCAGTGCGACACTTGGGGCCGGCACGGCGCGCCCAGTATGGAGGAGTCCGTCATCTGGTGGGAGGGCGCGGATGGCACGCGGATGCTTTCGGTCCCGTTCGGTCCGCTCGTGTTTCACCCGCCGATGGTCACGCACGATATCGATTGGCTCTGGACGGACGAAGGGCGCGCCACGCTGGCGCGGATGCAGGGCGGGCGTGCGCCGCTGGCGCTGAAGTGGACCGAGTTCGGCTGGGAGAAACTCACCGGAAAATCCATCAACAAGTTCGATCCGGAGCTGTTCAAGTCCCTTTCGGAGAAATTCAACGTCGAGTATGTGACGGTGGAGCAATATCTCGACCGGCAGATGGCGGAGGTGGACGCGCCAGCGGTGGCGTCCAGGCGGTTCGTCGTGGACGATTTTGCGAAACTGCTGCCGTGGGGGATCGGCGGCGACCAAATCCGCCGCTTCGGGCGCGAGGTGGAGGCGGTGTTGCTCGCTGCGGAGCGATTCGAAGCGGTCGCGCATACTCTGCGGCTCGACCTCGACGAGGCCGGGGAGCTGCACGCGGCGTGGCGGCGGCTGCTGGCTGCGCAGAGCCACGACGTTTCGCTGTGCGAATATACCCGCCACCAGGGCGCAGCGCCACCCGCTGACCCCGTGCTCGACGCGCATTTCCAGACCTGGGGCTCCTACGGCTATCGCTTCATGGACGAGGCCGTGGCGACTGGCCGGCAGGTGCTGACGCGGTCACTCCAACTCATCGCCCAGGAAGTTGGCTCGGCGAACGATGCGCCGTCGGGCGGCCTCGCCGCAGTGGTCTTCAACCCCTGCGGTTTCGAGCGCGCCGCGCTGGTCACAACCGGCAACCTGCAACTGGAGGAACTGAACTATCGAGCTGTACAGATCGTTAATGGTGCTGGCGAGCGCGTGCCGAGCCAAGTGTTGTCGAGCGAGCGTGCCTCCGACGGCCGGTTGGTGTGCGCCGAGGTGGTGTTTGTCGCTCCCGCGCTGCCCTCGGTCGGCTACGACACGTTATTTCTCGCGACCAACTCCTCCGGCGGCGAAGCGCCCGCGACCGACCTGCGGATCGACCAAGGCGCGCTGGTCCTCGAAAACAGTCTCGTGCGCGTGACGCTCGATCCGGTGAGCGGCGCGGTGTGCAGCCTCTTCGACCGGCGCAGCGGCAAAGAAATGTTGGCCGCCACCACGCGGCCCTTTCCCACACTGACCGGCGAGGCCAACGGTTCGTCGCCGCTGGCGCGTCCGCCCCACACACCGGTCGCACCCTACAACTCGGCGCTGACGCAGTCGACGTTTGCCTGGCTCGAAACCGGGCCAGTGCGCGCCCGGGTGCGCGCCACACATCCCGACACGCGCGGGCTGCGGATAGAGATCACCGTCGCGCTCACGGCGTCGTCGCCGGACGTCGAGGTGCAGGTGCGCGTCTTCGCCGATCTACCGCCGAAGGTGGGCGAGGCGAAGATCAACGGCTGGCAGTTTCCGCTCGAGATCACGGAGGGTTACTGGCTGGAGTTTGTGCCGGCGTTCGCCGTTGCGACCCTCCTCCGCGACTTTCCGTTTGGCGTTGAGCCGAGCCGGAAAGACGCCTTCACCGCGCTCTCGTGGCTCGACCTGCTGGCGCCGGATGGCAGCGGGCTCCTGCTGCTCCACGGCGGCACGCAGTTCTTCCAACGGCGCGCCGGCGGCGCCATCGCGAATCTCGTGATGCGCGAGTGGGAGTCGCATTTCACCGGCGAGTTCGGCTGGCCACGCGCTTGCAACTACCGCTACGCGCTGCGACCGCACGGGTCCGATTTCACGAACACCGACCGCGTGCAGGCCGCAGCGGCATTCGATCAGAAGCCTCGCTGCGTCGTGTCGGCCCCGCACACTGGCACGCTGCCGAAGCGCCAGAGATTCATCGGGGTCGAAGGCCACGGCGCCATGCTTTCCGCTTTTCGCCGTCCGACCGCGGGCGATGACAGTTGCGAACTGCGACTGATCGAGTGCGAAGGCGAGACGAGCCGCGCCCGCATCATGACCTCGCTGACCTTTGATTCCCCGCAACCGACCGATGCATTGGGCCAACCGTCGGACGTTGGCCTTCCACCGTCGGACGACATTGCTTTGCGCCCTTGGGAAATCAAAAACTTCAAAATGCAGAAATGAACACGACACCGACCACGACCCCGCCAGCCTCAACCTATGACCGGCAATTTCTCCTCGGACTTTACGAGCGCATCGTGCTCATCCGTGAATTCGAGGAGCGCGTGAAGTTTCTTTTCCTTGAAGGCACGATGCCCGGCACGATCCACCAGTGCCAGGGCCAGGAGGCGACGGCAGTGGGCGTGTGCGCCGCGCTGCGAGCCGACGACTGGATCACCTCGACGTTTCGCGGTCACGGACACGCGCTGGCGAAGGGACTCAGCGTGCAGGAACTCATGGACGAACTGTTCGGCGCCACCACCGGTTGCTGCAAGGGCAAGGGCGGCTCCATGCACATGGGCAACATGGCCAGGGGCATGGTGCCCGGCATCGCCATCGTCGCCGGCGGCATCCCGCTCGCCGCGGGCATGGCCCTCGCGTTCAAGCTGCGGAGGCAGCCGCAGGTCGTCGCCTGTTTCTTCGGCGATGGCGCGGTGGCCGAGGGCGCGTTTCACGAAGGCGTCAACATGGCCGCGATCTGGAACCTGCCCGTGGTCTTCGTCTGCGAGAACAACCTCTACGGCGCCTCCACACACATCGAGAAAGTCATGAAAAATTCGCGCATCTCTGATCGCGCGGCAGCCTACGGCTTTCGCGGCGAAACCGTCGATGGCAACGACGTGTTGGCGGTCCACGCCGCCGCGCAGCGCGCTGTGGCGGAGAGCCGCGCGGGGCAGGGCCCGGTCCTGCTGGAGCTGCTGACCTACCGCCGCACCGGGCACTCGCGGCGCGACGCCTGCCACTACCAGCCGAAGGATGAGCGTGAGGCGTGGTTTGCGCGCGACCCGATTACCCGGTTCGCGGAGCAACTGCTCGCCCGCGGCGACATTTCACAAACGGATCTCGATGCGATCAAGGCCCGCCTTGAGCAGCGGATTCAGGCCGCCGTCGTGCAGGCCCAGCAGGCGCCACAGCCCACGCTGACGGATTTGACCGAGGACGTGTTCGCCTGATCGTAAATTCCATGAATACCTCCGACCCCGCCCCCCTCACCGAGGCCGAAGAACGCGCCGCCGCCGCGCAGTTCGAGCGCGAAGGCTTTTTCATCGCGCCGCCGCTCATTCCCCCGGAGTTGCTCGCCCGCGTGCGACCGCGCATTGCGGCTGTCTACGCGGGCGATTACGAAACAGGCATCCCGCCCAACGGCAATCCGCCAGGCGCCAAGGAGCCACCGAGCGCTTTGGTGAAGATCGACAACGCCCACCGCTCCGACCGAACGATTCACGAACTCGTGAGCCATCCGGCCATCGGACGGTGGGCGGCCGCGCTGAACGGATCGAGGATGGTGCAGGTGTTCGCGACGCAGATGCTGATCAAACCGCCCGGTAGCCAGGGCAGCGGGAATGTCGGCTGGCACCAAGACTACGAGTATTGGGAGGGCGCGTTGCAGGGTGAACTTTTCACTGCATGGGTGGCGGTCAGCGACGTCACGGCCGAGTCCGGCCCGATGCGCTTTGTGCGCGGTTCGAACCACTGGGGGCTGCTCAAGGCTGGAGACTTTTTCGGCCACAATCTCGATGCGATCAAACAGCGCATCATGGAAAAGAACGGCACCAGCGCGTGGCAGGAGGTTGCCGCAGTCCTGCCGCCGGGCGGAGTGAGTTTTCACCACCGGCTCAGCGTCCACGGCAGCGGGCCCAATCTGGCGGCGGGGCCGCGCGTGAGCTTTGCGATCCACCTGCGCACGGAGAAATCCGGCCTGCGCGACGGCGTCCGCTGGCAGGACGCCGGCTACCTGAACGACTTCGCCGACCCGCAGGGTTGTCCCGTCTGCTACCGCGAATAACCAGAACCACCATCATGAAACGACAAGGCATAGCAGAGGCGCTCCGCGACGGCATCGCGGAGGAAATGACCCGCGACGAGCGGGTGTTTTGCATCGGCGAGGACATCGGCGTGCCCGGCGGATGGGGCGGCGCCTTCACCGTCACGCTCGGGCTGTCCGAGCGATTTCCGGGACGCATCATCGACACGCCCATCGCGGAACTGGGCCTCACCGGCATCGCCGTTGGCGCGGCGATGATGGGCATGCGGCCCATCGCCGACGTGCAATATGGCGATTTTCTCTTTCTCGCCAGCGACCAACTGATCAACAACGCGGCCAAGATGCGCTACATGTCGGGCGGCACCGTCAAGGTGCCGATGGTGATGCGCGCGCCCATCGGCGCGACCGGCCGCGGTTCGCAGCACGCGCAGAGCATGGAGCGCTACTTCACCGGCGTGCCCGGCCTGAAGGTCGTCGCGGTCTCCACCGCCTACGACGCGAAGGGCATCCTCAAGGCCGCGGTGCGCGACGACAACCCCGTGATGATCTTCGAGCACAAGCTGCTCTACGGCTCGAAGGGCGCGCGCGCCGAACCCGGCGCCGTCGATGCCACCAGCGAGATCCCCGAAGACGATTACGTCGTGCCGCTGGACCGCGCCGCCGTGCGACGCGAGGGCCGGCACATCACGATCCTCGGCTGGCTGCTGATGGCTCACTTCGCCGCCGCCGCCGCCGAGATTCTCGCCGGGGAGGGGATCGAGGCCGAGGTGATCGATGTCCGCAGCCTGTCGCCCATCGACTACGAGACCATCGGGGCGTCGATCCGCAAAACCGGTCGGGTTGTCATCGTCGAGGAGGGCCCGAAGACGGGCGGCGTCAGCGCGGAGATAGCCGCGGGGATCATGGAACATTGCGGCGACAGTCTGATGGCGCCTGTCGTGCGGGTGGCGTCGGCTGATGTGCCGGTGCCGTTCAGTCCGGTGCTGGAAAACGCCTACCGGCCCGACGTGCCCCGCATCGTCGAGGCGGCGCGCCGGCTCGCGCAAACGTAAATGCCAACCGCCTAACACTGCAACTAAGCATGGTCAGGGTGGTCGGCGCTAAACGCGGCCGGCGGCGCCGGCGATTATACCGCGCAGATCAGCTCGCAGCTTTCACGTCCTTTGTAGATGTGCTCAAACCAACGTTGGCCTTTTGGGGAGCGAATTCAGGTGCGAACTTGCTCCTTCAGCAGTTGTTGATGAATCATGGATTGGTGGTGGCTAGACTTGATCAGGAGTCGTAGAAGAGCAGGCTTCCTTAGCCAGCAGGCGCGATGCAAAATTGGGGCACTATCGACTTTAGCGCTGGTCGTAATAGACAGCTCAAACCACTCCAACCATGAAAGTCCGCTACTTCCTTCTGTTCTCCAGCTGCCTGGCCGCCTTGACCGCGATGCAGGCCCAGACGGGCGCGCCCGCACCTCAGCCTGAGGCCGCGACTGCGGCGTTGCGTCCACCGGACCAACTCGACCAGTTGCTCGGGCCGATCGCACTTTATCCGGACGCACTGATGGCGCTGATTTTGCCGGCCGCCACCGTGCCCTCGGACATCGTTCTGGCCTCGCGATTTCTGGCGGCTAACGGCACGCCGGAAACCGTATCAAATCAACCCTGGGACGAAAGCGTGAAGGCGCTCGCACATTATCCTGAGGTCATAAAGTGGATGGACGACAATCTTGAGTGGACGAAGGAATTGGGTGAAACATTCGTCACCCAGCCCGCCGATATCATGAACTCGTTGCAGCGGTTGCGGACACGGGCTCGCGCGGCCGGATCGCTGGTCGATACTCCGCAGCAGCAGGTAGTGATGGAAGGTGAGAACATCTGCATCGTGCCGACGCAGCCCACGGTGATCTATGTGCCATCCTACGACCCAGAAATTGTCTATGTGCAAAGTTCAACCTACTACTCAGAGCCGTTGCTGAGTTTTGGTCTGGGTTTTGCGGTTGGCTCATGGCTCGCCTACGATTGCGACTGGGGTCAGAGAGTCATCTGGGCTGGGCACCGCTCCAACGGTTGGCGACCCCCGGTGCTGTCAATGCGCCCGGGCTATGTCAGCGATCCCAACTGGCGACGCTGGAAGCCTTCGGCCCGGGTGCAAGTCAGGCCTCCCGACTTTTACCGCCCACGCCAGGATGTGGTGCGTCCGCGCCCCTACGCGGAAGTTTCTCCACGTCCGAGCTGGCCCCGCCAAAGCCAAGTTGGACGCAACGTGCAGGACAAACGCGACAGCCGGCCGGAAAATGTTTCGCACGGCCCATCGGTCCGTCCGAACAGCGCACCGCCGTCCGCCGACAATCCGGCGGGGAATCATCTCCGGAATCCGGCGCCCATGAATACGACTCCTCCGCCAGCGAGACCGGCTGCGGTGCCGGCGCGCCCGGTCACTCGCGAGCGCGAGGCCGCGCCCCGCGCCGCCCCGGCTGTTCAGCCCAAAGCCGATCCGAACGCAGACAAGCGGCGCGACCAGAATCAGAACTAGCCCGCTTTACTTGTGCGCGACCGCCGCCTCGACGGCGGAGCGGTGCGCGGCGATGCGCCGGGCGAGCGGCAGGGCGGAGGGCGTTTCCAGCGTGTAGCTGAGCGGCGTGTGGTGCGCACGCAGGTAGAGCGCCTCGGGCCAGGTTTCGCGCAGGAGCGGATCGCTGACTGGCCGGATGATGCCGGGTGCGGCGGACTCGCGGCCATCGATCACGGCGGCGGTTTCGATGGGGCAGACTTGCGCCACGGCTGCGATCATCGCGTCGGCCAGGGTGGGGCGCTGCTGCGGGTTGAGCTCGTAGAGGTAAAACCCCTTCGCCTCCCAGTCCTCGTGCAGGCAGAGCGTGAGATCGAAGTTGGGCTGGCGGGCCAGCCAGCCGACGTGCGCGGCGATTTCGGCGGAGCGCAGGGCTTTGTAGTCGCGGTTGAGGTCGAGGCCGCCGGCGTTTTCACGGATGCCGCGGCTGAGCCCGGCCGGGTTGAGTAGCGGGCAGAGGAACCACGTGGCGCGGTGGTCGAACGTGCCGGATTCGAGCAGCTCGAGCAGCGCGAGCGGCGGGGCCGGTTCGTCACCGTGAATGCCGCTCGAGAGGTAAATGCGGGGCCGAGGACCCGGCGTGCGCTTCGTCAGGGCGAACAGCGGGCAGCCCGCGATCGCGCCGAAGGGCTCGACGCGGAAGCCGGCGGCGCGGCCCGCGGCCTGGAGGCGCGTGGCCAGCGCGGGCGGGTCGATCACGGAGGCTTTGACAGGTTGGGCGGAATCCACGGAATGTGTTTTCGCTCAGGCCGAGTGGCCCTGTCGATTCTGTTCCTTCCGTCCCTTTCCCCCTTTATGTCCAACGTCCGCGTCCGTTTCGCCCCGAGTCCCACGGGGTTTTTTCACATCGGCAGCGCCCGCACCGCGCTGTTCAACTGGCTCTACGCCCGCCACACCGGCGGGACGTTCGTGCTGCGCATCGAGGACACCGACAAGGAGCGCAACAGCGAGCAGTTCCTCAACGTCATCTACGATTCGCTCACCTGGCTCGGGCTCAACTGGGACGAGGGCCCGCAGGTCGGCGCGTGCGGCGGCGGCGCCCACGGGCCATATCGGCAGAGCGAGCGGGCCGACATCTACCAAGCCTATCTGAAAAAGCTGCTCGACGCCGGCCGCGCCTACGAGAAGGACGGCGCGATCTGGTTCAAGCTCCTCGGCGAGCGCCACGAGGTTTACGACGAGCACCGCAAGAAGACCGTCACCAAGGTCAAAAACGCCCCCGCGCTCATCGACGACCGCATCCGCGGTCGCGTGGAGCGGGTCGAGGACGAGGACTTCGTGATCTTCCGCTCCGACGGCAACCCGGTCTTCCACTTCGTGAACGTCGTGGACGACATCGCCATGGCGATCACGCATGTGATCCGCGGCGAGGATCACCTCTCGAACACCAGCAAGCACGTCGAGCTTTTCCAGGCCTTTGGCGCGCCCGTGCCGCAATTCGCGCACATTCCGCTGATCCTGAAACAGAATGGTCCGGGCAAGATGTCGAAGCGTGACCAGGGCGCGCTGATCGAGGAATACCAGCGGCGCGGCTACCTGCCCGAGGCGCTCGTCAACTTCCTCAGCCTCCTCGGCTGGAATCCCGGCGACGACCGCGAGAAAATGCCGCTCGAGGAGATCATCCGGCTCTTCGACCTACCCGGCGTCAACCAGAGCAACGCGCGGTTCGACGACAAGAAACTCGCGCACGTCAACATGGCCTACCTGCTGGCGCAGCCGGCCGACCGGTTCGTGGCGCTGGCCCGCGACTACTTTCAGCGAACCCAGCCGGGCTCGCCCGCGCTGGCGGCGGCGCCAGAGTGTTTCCGCGAGGTGATGCTGCTCGCGCAGCCGAAGATCAAGGGGCTGGAGGAACTGCCGGCCTACACGGGCTACCTGTTCGCCGAGGACTATCCGGTGGACGCGAAAGTGCGCGAGAAAGTGCTGGCGAAGGGCGACCCGAAGGCGCGGCTCGGCGAGCTCGCGGCGGCGCTGCCGGGCTTCGATTTCTCCAGCGACACTACGATCGAGGAGGGCATCAAGGCGCTGGCGGCGAAGAACGCCCTCGGCTTCGGCGACTACCAGTCGGTGGCGCGGCTGGCGGTGTCGGGCATCAACGTCGGCCCAAGCATCACGGGGCTGTTCCGCGTGCTCGGCCGCGAGCGCGTGCTGGCGCGGTTCGGGCGGTTCCTGACGACGATTACGTAATTGGGAGTAAAGCGGGCTTCAGCCCGTTTCATTTTTCCACGATAGAGGCGGACTGAAGTCCGCCCTACGGCAAACCGACCACGCCCGCCGGTTTTGCTTGGCCGGCGGCGGGCCTGTGCTTTGCATGGCGCCATGCTGAAATCCACTTCCGTCAAAGACGCGCTGAACAGTCCGTCCGCGCAGGACGCCTTTCTTGTCCAGGGCTGGGTGCGCACCCGGCGCGACGCCAAAACCTTTTCGTTCATCGAGGTGAACGACGGCTCGTGTCTGAAGAACCTCCAAGTCATCGCGCCCAGCACGCTGGCGAACTACGCCGAGATCCAGCACCTCACGACCGGCGCCTCGGTGGCGGTGCGCGGAAAACTCATCGCCTCGCAGGGTCAGGGGCAGAAGTGGGAAGTGGCCGCCGAGGAGGTCACCGTCATCGGCACGGCGGACGCGACCTACCCGCTGCAGAAGAAAGGGCACACGCCGGAGTTTCTCCGCGAGATCGCGCACCTGCGCCCGCGGTCGAATCTGTTTGGCGCCGTCTTTCGGACGCGCAGCCGGCTGGCGTTCGCCATCCACAAATTCTTCAACGAGCGCGGCTTCGTTTACGTCCACACGCCGATCATCACCGGTAGCGACTGCGAGGGCGCGGGCGAGCTGTTCCGCGTGACGACGCACGATCTCGCCAACCCGCCGAAGCGCGAGGATGGGCTGATCGACGACGCGAAGGACTTTTTCGCGCGGCGCACCTATCTGACGGTGAGCGGGCAGCTCGAGGCCGAGGCGTTCGCATGCGCGCTGTCGAAGGTTTACACCTTCGGGCCGACGTTTCGCGCGGAGAACTCCAACACCTCGCGCCACGCGAACGAATTCTGGATGATCGAGCCCGAGGTGGCGTTCTGCGACCTGCAGGGCGACATGGACCTCGCGGAGGATTTCGTGAAATCGCTGATCCGCGACGTGCGCACCAACTGCGCGGAGGACCTGGAATTGTTTGCCAAGTTCGTGGACAAGGAGCTGCTGGCGCGGCTCGACTTCGTGCTCGAGCGGCCGTTCCAGCGCGTGAGCTACACCGAGGCGGTGGAGCTGCTGAAAAACAGCGGCAAGGTGTTTGAGTATCCCGTGGAATACGGCGTGAACCTGCAGTCGGAGCACGAGCGCTATCTCACCGAGGTGATGTTCAAGTGCCCGGTCACCGTTTACAACTACCCGAAGGAAATTAAGCCGTTCTACATGCGCCTGAACGACGACGACAAGACCGTGACGGCGATGGATGTGCTCGTGCCCGGTATCGGCGAAATCGTCGGCGGCAGCCAGCGCGAGGAGCGGCTCGAAGTGCTCGAGGCGAACATGCGCCGGCACCACCTCGATCCGAAGGACTACGGCTGGTATCTCGATCTCCGCCGCTACGGCACCGTGCCGCACGCGGGCTTCGGGCTCGGCTTCGAGCGCATGCTGATGTTCGTCACCGGCGTCTCCAATATCAGAGACGTGATCCCGTTTGCACGGACCCCCGGCAACGCGGCGTTCTGAGCGTCGCGGCCTACTCGAATTGTTTGCGGAACTCGGCGAACTGGGCGCGGAGTTCGGTCAGCTCCTGGCGGAGCTGGGTGGCTTCTTTTTCCAACTGCGCAATCCGGTCGCTCTCTTGGCGGACGGCGATTGTCGCCGGCTCCAGCGGCGGCTCCGGCGTGGCGGTGGGAACCGAAATCTCGCCCGAGAGCAGGTGCGCATAGCGCGGTTCCTTCGCACCGGGCTGGCGCGGCAGCTTGACGGCGAACGCCTGCGGCGAACGCGTCGCGAGCGCCTGCAACGTGGCATCGACTGCTTCGAGCGAGGCGAAGCTGTGCATGCGGCCGGTGCGCCCGCGGATTTCACCAACGGTCTGTGGGCCACGCAGTAGGAGCACGGTCACGACAGCGAGCTCGGCGGGTGCGAGTTCGCACCGCTCGTCGAGCTTGTGACCGTAGCGCTGGGTGCGGCTCTCGGCGCCGCTGTAGGCAAAGGCTAGCTTCAGCTCGCGCAGACGATTCAGGCCGCGCACCACGGTGACTTCGTCGTAGCTGACAACCGGCTCGCGGTTGGAGAGCTGGTTGCAGGCCTGTGTGAGCGCGTTGAGGGTGAGGGGATAGTAGTCGGGGGTGGTGAGTTGCTTTTCGACGAGCGAGCCCAGCATACGTACTTCGACATCGCTCAGCACGATTGGGCCGACTGTGTCACCGGGAAAATCTTTTACGACTGGGCCGGGAGTTTCGTCCATGTGTCTTTCAGCGAGACTGTGCGGTTGAAGACAGGCTGGCCCGGGGTGCTGTCTTTCGCGTCGGGCGTGAAGTAGCCAAGCCGCTCGAACTGGTAGTAATCTCCGGGCTGCGCCCCAGCGAGGGAGGTCTCGAGCTTCGCGGTGACGACGTCGAGGGAATGCGGGTTCACGACCTTCATGAAATCCTCCTCGGCGCCGGGCTCGGGGACAGTGAAGAGGCGGTCGTAGAGGCGGACTTCGGCGTCGAGGCAGCGCGTGACGCTGACCCAGTGGATGGTCCCCTTGACCTTTTTGTCGGCGTTGGACTGGCCGGAGCGCGTATCGAGCTGGGCGGTGCAGCGGAGTTCGGTGACGGCGCCGGCGGCATCCTTCACGATTTCATCGAGCTTGATGATGCAGGCGTATTTCAGTCGAACCTCGCCGCCGGGTTTTAGGCGGAAATACTTCGACGGGGGAAACTCGGCGAAATCATCGCTCTCGATGAAGACTTCGCGGGTGAGCGCGATCTTGCGCGTGGAGGGAGTTTCGCTCTGCGGGTCGTTAGTCGCGTTGCACTCGATGACCTCGCCCGGCGTGAGGTTGGTCAAGACGAGCTTGATGGGTTTCAGCACGGCGAGGCGGCGGACGGCGAGTGTGTTGAGCTCGTCGCGAATGGCGTGCTCGAAAACAGCGATGTCGGTGACGCTGTTGAACGTGGTGACGCCGACGCTGATCACAAAGCAGCGAATGGCGCTGGCTGGGATGCCGCGACGGCGAAGGCCGGAGATCGTGGGCAGGCGCGGATCGTCCCAGCCGGCGACGACTTTCTCCTGCACGAGGCGGAGAATGTTGCGCTTGCTGAGCAGCATGTAACTCGGCACGAGCTTTGCGAATTCGTATTGGCGCGGTAGCGGGCGCGGCAGATCGAGGGCCTCGAGAATCCAGTCGTAGAGCGCGCGATGCGGGACGAATTCGAGCGAGCACGCGCTGTGGCTGATGCCTTCGAGATAGTCGCTTAGGCAATGGGCATAGTCGTAGAGCGGGTAAACGCACCATTTGTCGCCCGCGTGGTAGTGCGGGACGTGGCGGATGCGATAGAGCAGGGGGTCGCGCAGCCAGACGTTGGGCGAGGCCATGTCGATCTTGGCGCGGAGGGTGCGGGCGCCGTCGGGGAACTCACCGGCGCGCATGCGCTGGAAGAGATCGAGATTCTCGGCGATGGAGCGGTGGCGGAACGGCGAGTTGCGGCCGGGTTTGTCCGGTGCGCCGCGGTATGCTTCGGTTTCCTTGGGGCTGAGATCGCAGACGTAGGCTTTGCCGCGGCGGACGAGTTCGAGGGCGTAGTCGTAGAGCGCGTCGAAGTAATCGCTGGCGAAAAACGGCTCACTATCGGGGCCTGGATTGACCGCGGCGAGGTAGTAGTCGGGCTGGCCGCTTGAGGTGACCTTGGCGGGGTGGGTGCCCTTGGGCTTGAAACCGAGGCAGTGGTCGGCCCAGCCGGCGATGAGCCACTTCACGTCGGCCGTGATGGAGTCGACGAACTCGACGTCCTCCTTGGCGGGGTTGGTGTCGTCGAAGCGGAGGTTGCAGCGGCCATTGTTCTCGCGGGCGATGCCAAAATTTAGGCAGATCGACTTGGCGTGGCCGATGTGCAGGTAACCGTTGGGCTCGGGCGGAAAGCGCGTGACGATCTGACTGTAGCGTTTCTCGGCGACGTGCGCCGCGACGATGGTGCGGATGAAATCGGTGGGGGCCGGAGCGGCGGTGGGAGGGACGGACTCTGCAGTCATAGCGGGAAAAACTGCGATGGGAGCGGAAGCGATGCAACGCTGCAATTGCGCGAGAACAGCGCTCGGCCAAGGGAATGGAAAAGCCCGGCGGGAAAGCCGGGCTGGCTAAATGCAAGACAGGATCGGGCCCGTCAGTTGGCTGGCGTCGGAGGAGTGCGGGTGATGACGCCGATGATGCCGCCGCCAAGCCCGTTAAGCTCTCCGATTATCGCGGCAAAGTCGTCATCCTCGATTTCTGGGCGATGTGGTGTGGGCCTTGTCAGGCCTCCATGCCCCACACCCAGCAGGTCACCCTCCGTTACAAGGATCAGGGCGTGGTCACGCTCGGCTCCTGCACCAGCGACACTCGTGCCGCTTTTGAAAAATGGGTGAAGCAGAACCAGTCGAAATATCCGGACATCGTCTGGACGCACGACGCGGCCGGGAAAAGTCCAGTCAGGGTTTCGCTCAAACTCTACGGCGTCGTGGGGATTCCGAAGCAGTTCATCATTGACCGCCAAGGCAAGGTGGTGGCCACAGTCACCGGCTACCTCGAGGGCGAGGCCATTCTCGACGCCGCGCTCGCCAAGGCTGGCATCAGCGTCGACCCGGCTCTCGTCGCGAAAGGTGCTGTGGATCTGAAGGGGCGCGGCAACTAGGCGATGGCGCCGCCAAGGGCGAATCATGAGTCCGGAGCAAGTTCTTGTGTGTTGTGAACAGGCGGGCCGGGTTGTGCCGGCCCGCCCGGTGAACTGAAACGACCTGTTTTCCCATGATCCTCGAGACTTTCTCGGCGACAGCGCCGTGGTCCGAAATCTCGGCGCGACTGCCAGGCGCGTGTCCGTTGCTTCGGGTGCTTTCGCCGGCCGAGCGGATGGTAGCGGTGCACCTCGCCGAAGGCCTGAGCAACCGCGAGATCGCGGTGGCGCTCGGCAAATCTGAGGCGACGGTGAAGAACCAGGTTAGCGCCATTCTGGGCAAGTTTGCCGTCCCGCCGCGCGCCCGGCTCATCGCCCGGCTACGGTGATTCAGTGGTGACCTCGCTACGCGCTGGCGGCTTGGCGTGACACTCAATATCGCGCTTTAGCGGAATAAAACCGCACTAAGTAGATAATTTCGGACGCACAACCCACAGTTCTCAACTTCCCTTCGCCCTTGACCCTCAATGAACTTCCAGTTCGGTGTCTGTGACCGAGAGCGCCATGGCGCACAACCTTGAAAAATGGTTTCGCAATAAGTTTCGCCGCGGGTGAAAGCTTTCTAATGGGACGATTCATTAGACCCCCTCGCGTTTACCCCCTTCAACCCCGCAAAGAGGCTTGGCGGGCATTATCGTGGTTATGCTCTGTCCGGCTGATCCAGGTTGTGGCATTGCTATTCCTTTTTTTGAGTTGCAGGGCTACGGTTCTTGCTGACCCGCATGTGCGGATCGGGGTCGAATCTAGACGTGATAGCACGCTGTCTTTTGTGGATGACAAAGGTCAGCTGTCTGGTTTCACGCGTTATTTGCTAGAAGAAATGTCGCGCGTGAGCGGGATTGAGTTCGAGATCGTGCCCGCCTCGTGGAGTAAAATTTCGTCCGAATTTCAAGCTGGCCGTTTGGATGCGCTGGCCAACGTCATGATAACCGAAGAGCGCCGTGGGTTCATGGATTTCTCCATCACCCATGCCTATATGCACGGAGTCGTGTATTTCCGCTCTGGCCAGCCTGCGATCCAACGAACGGCTGACATGGCCGGGAAAAAAATTGGAATAATATCTGGCACGGTCGAGTATTCCAATGCGGTCAGAAATAAAGGCTGGGGCGGCACGATTTCTCCCGCACGGGGTGTGGATGAGCTGCTCGATGCCGTGGTGCGAGGGGACAGCGATGTGGCCCTGTTCACCCGGCGCCTCAGCGAAAAGACCGTCAAAGCGCGGGGATTGAAGAGCGAGTATTTGCGTGACCTCGTCTTTCAGTATCACATCGCTGTGCATAAGGGCGACAGCGCGACGCTGGCTCGACTCAACGAGGCGTTGGCCACGGTCCGGCAGGATGGCTCCTTTGAACGGATCTACGACCGGTGGATCGGCCCTATTGAACCGCACTCGGTTCAAATCACCGATCTTCGTCGGTATTTTCTCCCTACGGCAGTTATCCTGCTCGCCGTCGTGTTCGTCATCGGCTGGCAACGCCGGATGCTGGCCCAGCGTGCCATCCAAGCGACCGCCTTGCGCGAGGCCGAAGAACGCTATCGCGGGCTAGTAGAATCTGCGTTTGACGGCTCGGTGATCCAGCAGGATGGAAACATCAAGGCGGTCAACGCCTCGTATGCCGGCATGTTTGGTTACACTATCGATGAGTTACTTGGCCGGCCGGTGCTCGATTTGCTCGCGCCCGAAGTTAGGGACAAGGTCGGGCCGAATGTCAGAGCGAACCTTACGGGATCCTACGAGACGGTGGGACTGAGGAAAGATGGCACGCGCATCATAATCGAGACGGCAGGCAAAGCCTGCACTTATCATGGCCGACCAGGCCGAATCGCGGCCGTGCGTGACATTACCGAGCGTCGAGCCTCCGAGAAGACATTGCGCCTGCAGGGAGCGGCGCTTGAGGCCGCAGCCAACGCCATCGTCATCATGGACCGACAGGGCACCATCGAGTGGGCGAATCCCGCGTTTACCAAGCTCAGCGGTTGGGCAACCACCGAGGCGCTGGGCAAGAACCCGCGCGATCTTGTGAAATCAGGCGAGCACGATGCCGCATTTTACCGGCAGATGTGGCAGACGATCATCGCGGGCAAGGTCTGGCAGGGCGAGATCGTCAACCGCCGCAAGGATGGCAAACTGCGCACCGAGGACATGACCATTACGCCGTTGTGCAACGCGAATGGGGAGATTTCGCACTTCATCGCCATCAAGCAGGACATCACCGAACAGAAGATGATGGAAACCCAGTTCCTGCAGGGTCAGCGCATGGAGGCCATCGGGGCTCTCGCCGGCGGCATCGCCCATGACCTGAACAATATCCTCTCGCCGATCATGATGCTGACCGGACTGCTGAAAGACAAGCTGACGGACAAGGGCGATTTGGAAATACTGGCGATGGCGCATACCAGCGCCCAGCGGGGTGCCAATATCATCAAACAGCTGTTGACTTACAGCCGCGGCCAAGAGGGCGAGCGGGCTCCCGTGCAACCCCGGCATCTTATCCACGAGATGATCAAGCTGATGAGCGAGACCTTTCCGCGGGACATCGACATACGGCAGCGGCTGCCGGTTTCGCTTTGGACGGTGCTGGCCGATCCAACCCAATTGCACCAGGTGCTCCTGAACCTGTGCGTGAACGCGCGCGACGCCATGCCCACGGGAGGCCGCCTCACGATTGAAGCCGCCAACGTCACGCTGGCCGAAGGGGACCCGAAGCTACTGCCGGGTGCCAAGCCTGGGGCTTATGTGGTGATCTCGGTCAGCGACACCGGCCATGGCATTCCACTCGAGATCCGGCACCGGATATTCGACCCATTCTTCACCACCAAGCCGCTCGGCAAGGGGACAGGCCTCGGCCTCTCAACCGTGTTTGGCATCGCGAAGAACCATGGCGGCTTTTTGAACGTGGACTCTACGCCCAAGGTGGGGACCACCTTCAGGATTTATCTCCCAGCTATTGTCGATGGCACCGTAGCCGCCGCCGAGGTTCCGCAAGTCCCAGTGAGCCTGCCCGCAGGCGGCCAGACCATTCTGGTGGTGGACGATGACCTTAGCATCCGCGATGGGGTTCGGCTGATGCTCGAAAAGCAGCACTTTAAGGTGATGACGGCTGTCGATGGCAAAGATGCGCTCGAGCAATATCTCACGCACCGGGGAAAAATCGACCTCGTCCTCACTGATTTACTGATGCCCGTGATGAGCGGCGTCACCCTGGCCCGGGCGCTCAGAGCGATCAACCCGGCTCTCAAGATCGCCGTCATGAGCGGAATGGTTGAGACGGACGAAGCCCGAGAGTTTGTGGGGCTTGGAATTTCCGATATGTTGGCAAAGCCGTTCACCGCTCAGACGCTGCTTGAAACCGTGCACCAGCGGCTGACTGGGGCCTGATCTCGCAACCTGCGGCGGTCTCGTTGAAGGCGGCAGTAGATTCGTAATCACAAAATCTCCGGCGGGCTGCTGCCGTCTTGTCGCCTTTCAAATAGCACCGTATTTGGCGCGATTGCGCGTTCAACGTCTTACGCAACGCTCCGTTCGCGCAACTCATTGATTGAGGTTTTCACTGACGCTGCCGTTTCAGACGTTCCTATCTGAAACGGCTCATTTTCGGACTGGAGCGTGGGCCACGCCGGCGGAGGGTAGCCGCGAACCCCAGGGACGCGACGCCCAGCATCAAGGCGCCGGCGGCGGGCTCGGGCACCGCTACGAGCGACGACGAATAGATCGCCGCAACCTGGCTCGCGCTCAAGTCCGTGCCGTAGAAAGCCACTTCGTCGATGTCCCCGGAAAATGCGCGGCCGCCAAACACGTCCGAGTAGCCGATGGTGAAGGGACTCCCGCTGTCGGTGTGGCCGGGAGGGATGTTCGAGTTTACCAGCACCCCGTTGATGTAAAGATTTCGGTCAAGACCGGCCGTGAAGGTGGCTGCCACGAAGATCCAAGTGCCCAAGCTAGCGAAGGTCAGCGGCGTCAGCGACGCGACATGGCCGCCGCTGTCGGTGTAGAAATACAGCAAGTTGTCCGTCTGAAACTGGAGGTCGAAGTCGTCCGTGTAGGCGGACTGGCCGGCCACGTAGAAGATGCGGCCCGCGCTCGACGGCAGCACGGACAGGTTGACCCAGGCGACAATGCTCCCGGAGGTGGCGACCCCGTTGCGCAGGCTGGACTGCAGCTCATTGCCCGAGGTGCCGTTGAGCCGCAGCGCCTGGTTGGAGGGATCATCCGCCAAGGCGGGGCCCGAACCGGTGGCGTCAAGGGAGGCGCCCGTAGTGAGGGCTCCCGTGTAGCCGTTGACGTTGCTGTTCGTGGAACCGGAGAACTGGTAGTAGGCGAGGAGCCCGGGCGTGCTCTCTACGGTCTGGGTGTAGGTCAGTTGCGCCTGCGCCACCGGAGCCGCTGCGACGGCCAATAGCGCGGCCGCTGAAGCAATGGATCGAAACGCCTTCGGGTGCATGGTCATTTCCTTCCTCCGGAATCGTGGGTCTTGGAACGGAAGGAACGCTGAAACTAGCCGGAAGCAACGGCAAGGCAATATGCGGGCCGGTAAGCTAGTGCGCTAAGCGCGCGAAGCCCGCCTTTTACCCGGAACGGGGCTTAGGGTGGACCATTTCTTGCGCCAGCGGGTAAGGGCCGCGACGTTTCTCTGAGGTTCGTTTTCGGGACACCTAAAAAACGAGTTTGGCGCCGTCGCTCCTCGGCGCCTTCACCAAGTATCCATTGGTGAAGAGTAAATGCCACTCTTCCTGTTTCGTTCGCGCTTGTGGGCGGCGCCAATCATCCAGTCACCCAGTAACAAGGCTGGAAGCATACCCCGCTCTGACTGCACGGCCAACCGCGTGCCATCGGACGGGGGGAAAGTAAAGGCCACACAGAAAACCGGGCGGGTTTGCGAGGATTACCAAAGCCGAAATCTTTACGGCGCATAAGTGACGGTGCGCGCCCCAGCGATGGCGGAGATCGTGATCGTCTCTCCTTGCGAGAAGCCTGAGGGATAAGCCTCATTGGCCACGAGGTTCAACGCCTTCACGTAATTGGTCGAACCGACCAGATTGCCGAGCGAGACAGACGACACGCCGTTTTCCAGGTAATACTGATCGGCAGCCGCCGCGAGTTGACGGGCGTTGTTCATGACAGCCTTGTCCTGCGAGGACTGGCGGACCTTCTGGAACGCCGGAATCGCCATGGCGGCCAGAAGACCGATGATGACAACGACGATCATGATTTCGACGAGGGTGAAACCT
>CAIRCN010000068.1 GCA_903877135.1 uncultured Opitutia bacterium | reverse complement strand
CCGGATCGCGGGGGTTCGTGGAGGGTTGTGCGGTCTTGAGAGTTGCGTGCGCTAAGGATGGCCTATTGCTCGCATGGGATATGAAACTACGACAATTGCCCCGCAACCTTCGGCAGTGTCAGTCAACTGCATACCCCATTAAAACAAAAGCCGACGCAGCCGAGGTTCAGGCGGAATTAGACAAGACCAGAACCATCGCCAACAGTTTCCAATCGCAGATGGAGGACGCCAAAGTGACCTCCATTCGCCATCAAGGGGAAGTGGAGATCGCTAAGGCGCAGGTGACAGTGATGCAGACGCAGTTGAATGAGGCCAAGGCCGATACGGCCCGAATCCAGTCACACTTGGATACAGCCCGGACTAATGCAGTCGCCTTGCAGGCGAAGCTACTGAAAGCCGAAGGCGAAGTCGCCCAGTTGCGCAAAGTGAGCCCCAAAAACTAGTCCATAAGTGAGCTCTTTTTGCTCTGCGAGACTAGCCCCGGCGAAATGACCCGGTCATGGAAGGCACGGGAGAATGGCGGTGGTGATTGCAGGTGGGGACGCCCGCGCCACTAGGTCAGGCGCTGATCTGCACGCACGGGGTGGAATAATCTCTGACCTTATCCCCCTTCCGCAGGGTTAATTCCATGGTGACCTGAACGGAACCCAAAGCATTAACGGCTCAATCAATCCGGTTAAGGCGGTAAAATATCCGAGCCATGGAGCACATTGGGATGTGCCGGAGTCGGGCGATTCGTTACGCTGCCCAGGTTCCGGTCTATTCCTGACATCCGGCAGGTAGGGCCGGCTAAATTTCATGACCACCCCGAAAGCATTGGCGGGCACCGCTGCGGCGGCTGACATGCGCTGGAGTATTTGCGCGGCAACGCAAAAATTTCAGCCATGATTTACCAAGCGCTGCGCACATTTTTAAAGCCGCCAATTTTTCCCGAGGACGAGGGGAAAAACCTCCGCGCCCAACTGCTCCACTACGCCCTGCTGGCCAATCTGGCGCTGATGGCGTTCTGCGTGATGGCCGGCCTCGTGGGGAGCCGTCTGCCTGCGCCCGTGATCGAGGCGGAAATCGGGTTTGCCGTGATTTCACTGTTCCTGCGGCGCTGGTTGTTCCAGGGGCGGATTGCCTTGGCGAGCGGCGTCATGCTGGCCCTTGGGTTTGTCTTGACCACGGTTGTGATTGCGCGCCTGGGCACGATTCGGGTGCCGGCCACCGGATTCTACATGGCCTTGATCATCGCGACGGGATTCTTTTTTGATTGGCGCGGCACGCTGGCCATGATCGGGCTGAGTTCGCTGGCCGTCGCCGGTTTGATCTGGGCGGAAAACTCCGGACTGCTGCCGCCCCCGAACTACGCGGTGACGGTGACCCAATGGCTTGCCAACACGGCGCTGTTTGCCGCCGTGGGCTTTTGGGCTTACGTGTCCATTCGGATCACAAACACCGCCCTCCACCGGGCCGAAATTGAAATCGCCGAGCGCAAGCGCCACGACACGGAGCTTGCCCGCAGGGAAGCCCGGTTTCGGGCCATCTTCGATCATGCACCGGTGGGCATTTCGTTCACCAGTGACAGCGGCGAGGCTATGCTGGTGAACTCCGAACACGTCCGGATCACAGGTGTGTCCGCGGCCGAATCCAGTGTGCCTGGTGTGTTTGCCCGCGCCTCGCACCCGGAGGATTATGCGCGGCAAAAGGTGGCGGCAGAAAGATTTCACCGGGGCGACGTGGGCCATTACTCGGTGGAAAAACGCTATTTCCACGCCGACGGTCGCGTGCAATGGGCCGAACTGACCAGCCGGTTTTACAAAGACCCGGTCAACGGCGAGCGGTGGATTGTGACGATCCTCACCGACATCGCGTTGCGCAAGGCGGCGGAGGCGGCGCTGCGGGCGAGCGAGGAGCGCTACCGGTTGCTGGTGGACGCGGCGCCCGACGCGATCCTGCTGCACCAGGCTGGGCGCATCGTTTTCGTCAACGCCGCCGCCGTGAAACTCTTTGGCGTGAACAAGCCGGAGGAGATGATGGGGCTTCAGGTGATGGACTGCGTGCATCCGGATTTTCGACAAATAGTGGCGGACCGGGTGCGCCGCGCCATGGAGACCAGCACCACGCTGCCGCCACTCGAGGAAATATTCCTGCGCGCCGATGGCACCAGCTTCCATGCCGAAGTGGCTGGTGGCAGTGTGATGCTCGATGGCAAGCAGGCGATGCAAGTCATTGTGCGCGACATCACCGAGCGCAAGCGGCTGGCTGCGGATCTAGCCGTGCGCGATGCCAGATTTCGCGCGGTCTTCGACTACGCTCCGGTGGGCATATCGCTCACCACGGGCGGCGGCGTCATCATGGTCAACGCCGAACACGCCCGCATTACCGGCGTGCCGGTCGAGGCATCCAATACCCCGGGCGTGTTTGCCGCAGCTTCCCATCCGGAGGATTATGCCCGGCAACTGGCCGAGGCGAAAAAATTCATCGCCGGCGAGGTGGATCACTACACGATCGAGAAACGCTATGTTCACCCCGATGGCCGCGTGCAATGGGCCGAGTTGACTAGTCGGCACTTCATCGATCTGGCCTCTGGCAACCGAAGGGTTGTGACCATCATCACTGACATCGCGCAACGCAAGGACGCGGAAGCACGACTGCAGAAAATCCAATCACAGCTGGCGCATGCGATGGGTCAGGCGCGGATCGCTTACTGGGAGATGGACATGGCAACCAACACTTTCATCTTCAACGACAGCTTCTACGCACTCTACGCCACGACCGCCGAACGCGAGGGCGGCTACCGGATGCCGACCGATGTCTACGCCCGGGAGTTTATACCGGCGGAAGAGCAGCACATCGTTCCCGATAACATCGCCAAACTGCTGTCGGGTGAAATCGGCGAATGGCAGCAAGAACACCGCATCCGCCGGCGCAATGGCGAACTGCGCAACATCGTTGTGCGCATCGCCGTGGTCCGCGATGCCATAGGAAAAGTGGTGGGCACACGCGGTTCCAACCAGGATATCACCGAGCGCAAGCGAATCGAGGCGACACTACAGGAATCCCAAGCGCAGCTCGCTCTGGCCATGGACCAAGCGCGGCTCGCCTATTGGGAATTGGACGCGGCCCACATTTTTACGTTCAACGACCGCTTCTACGCACTCTATGGCACAACTGCGGAAAAAGAGGGCGGCTACCGGATGTCACAGGAGGTTTACGACCGCGAATTCCTACTGCCCGAGGAGCAGCAAGGCACGCCCGAAAGTTTTGCCAGATTGCTGTCGGGTGAAATCAGCGAATGGCAGCAAGAGCACCGCATCCGCCGGCGCGATGGCGAGCTACGCGACGTCTTCGTGCGCTTCACGGTGGTCCGCGATGAAGCAGGGAAAGTGGTGGGCACCCGCGGTTCCAACCAAGATATCACCGAGCGCAAACGAATCGAAGCAGACGTGCTGAGGAAGAACCAATCCCTCACCCTGCTTCACCAACTCAGTCATTTGCTCAACAAACTCACGTTGCCCGCGGAAATTCCGGAACGCCTGAGCGAACTGATCAGCCGGGTGTTCGACAATCGGAACCTGTATATTGCCCTGTATGACGAGGCGACGAACACCGTCTCTTTCCCGGTTTACCAGATAAACGGGAAGCCCCGGGTCCCGATGTTGAAACGCACCATGGGCAACGGCCTGACGGAATATGTGATCCGCACCGGCGCGCCGCTTCTGATTTCCGACCGGCAGGAAGAGGCCTTGGCCGAGCGGGGCATCGCGCTCATCGGAGCCTCAAGCCTTTGTTACCTGGGCGTGCCCATGCTGCTTGATGGGCGCGCGATCGGTGTCGTGGCGGTTCAGGATTACGAGCGGGCGAATATTTACGATGCCGGCCACGTCGAACTGTTGTCCACCATTGCCGCCGCCGCCGCCATTGCCCTCTCGAATGCGCGCCACCATGAGGGCCTCGAGAAGGAATTGGCGGAGCGCCGGCGGATGGAGGAGGCGCTGCGGGCGAGCGAACTTCGCTTCCGCCATTTACTGCAAGATATTCAATCGGTCGCCGTCCAAGGGTATAACCCAGATGGCACGACGCAGTATTGGAATCAGGCTTCCGAACGCCTGTATGGCTACAGGGCGGAAGAAGCCATCGGTCGCAACTTGATCGATCTTATCATACCACCGGAAATGAAGGCGGAGGTGCGGGGGGCAATGCACCATATGGCGACGACTGGGCAGCCGATTCCGGCGTCGGAGTTATTGTTGCAGCGCAAAGACGGCTCGCGCGTGGCCGTTTTTTCCAGCCACGCCATCGTCCAAGTGCCCGGAAAACTGCAGGAGCTGTTCTGCGTCGACATCGATTTCACGGAATTCAAGCGGAACGAGGTATTGCTGAAAAAATCCGAGAGAGCGCTCAAGGCGGCCCAACGAGTCGCCAAGGTGGGCAGCTGGGTTTGGCATATCCGGGAGAACAGCCTCGAATGGTCCGATGAGATGTTTCACCTGTTCGGGCTCGAGAAGGAAGGGTTCTCGGGGGACCTCTCGGCGGTGATCGCCCAGGCGATTCATCCGGATGATCGCGTGGCGGTGGATGAGTCCAATCGGAAGGTCATACAGGAAGGAAGCCCAGCGCCGCTGGAATACCGCATTATTCTGCCAGACAACACGGTGCGCATCGTTTGGGCCGAAGCAGGCAAACTGGAGCGAGATGAGCACGGTCGGCCCGCGACGCTTTCCGGAATTGTTCAGGACATCACCGAGCGCAAGCGGCAGCAGGAAGCGCTGCGGGAGAGCGATGAAAAATTCCGCCAGATGGCGGATAACATCACCGATGTCTTTTGGATTACTTCGCCCGACTTTCACACCATGCACTACGTCAGTCCGGCCTATGAACAGATTTGGGGGCGTTCGGTGGAGAGCTTGTATGTCCATCCGTATGAGTGGGCCAACGCCATTATCCCGGAGGAACGGGAGCGGGTTTTGGCCGCGTTGGCCGGGCTCTTTGGCAACGAATCGGCGGTGACCGTGGAGTATCACATCACCAAGCCGGATGGTTCCGTCCGTTATATTGCTGACCGGGCCTTTCAAGTCCGGGATGCGGCGGGCAAACTGATTCGCCTCACAGGCATTGCCAGAGACATCACCGAGCGAATCAAGCATGAGGAGAAGCTCCACGAGTTGCTGGCGCAGACCAAGCAGGACGCACGGACCAAGGGTGAGCTTCTGCGCGAGGTGAATCACCGGGTGACCAACAATCTCATGGCGGTGCTCGGGTTGCTGGCCTTTGAAGTTGAGCATGCGCCAACCTTGAGCGGAGAGTTGAACCCGGTGATAGGGCGGATGAGCCAGCGGATTCGCGGCTTGCTGCACGTTCACCGCCAGCTGGCGCATTCTGGGTGGGCGCCCCTCGAGGTGGTGGCGCTGGCCGAACAAACCATCCGCAACGCCCTAAGCGCGGCCACCTGGCGGCAATCGGCGAAAATCGCGGCCGCGCCCAGTAAATTCAAAGTGTCGCCGCGGCAGGCGGCCACGCTGGCGATGGTGTTCAACGAACTGGCCACCAACACCGTGAAATATGCCGGGCGGGCGGAGAGGCCGGTGGAGGTGAGTTTTTCGACCGAGGGCGACGAACACTGGCTCACGCTGAGCTACCGGGACAACGGCCCGGGTTACCCGGCCGAGGTGCTGGAAAACGAGCGGTCCAACGTCGGCCTCAAGTTGATCCGCGAACTGGTGACCGGAACCTTGCGCGGCACCGTCGCCTTGTTCAACGAAGACGGCGCCGTGGTGGTCATTCGCATCCGGCGGGAAGAGGAAACCCGCACGTAACCCGAGCAGCGTCAATCGCCCCAAAAATTACCATGATAACCAATAGTCAAACCAGAGTCTTGATTGCCGAGGACGACAGCATGGTCGCGCGGCACATGAAGGTCGCCCTGACCGAGATAGCGATGACCGTGGTCGGCTTAGCCGCCGACGGGGCAAAAGCCGTGGCCATGACCACGGAGTTGAAGCCCGATGTCGTCCTGATGGACATGACCATGCCGGAAATGGATGGCATCGCCGCCGCGACCGCCATTCAGGCGGCGTGCCCCACGCCGGTGGTCATCGTCTCGGCGCACACGGAAACCGATTTGGTCGTGCAGGCGACGGCGGCGGGCGTGGGCGCTTATGTCGTCAAGCCGCCTGAGAAGGAGGAGTTGGAGCGCGCCATCGCCATCGCGATCGCCCGCCACGCCGATTTGATGGAGCTGCGCCGGGTGAACCACGACCTCGAACGAACGCTGGCCGTGGTGAAGACGCTGAAGGGACTGTTGCCCATCTGCAGCGGCTGCAAAAAAATCCGCGATGAAAAGGATTATTGGAACGAGGTCGAAATCTACGTCATGCAGCACACCGACGCGAAGTTCACGCACGGCCTGTGCCCGAAGTGCCTGGAAAAATATTTTCCAGGCTATACCGATACCATCGTCACTTGATTATGGAATTTTCCGGGTGGTAAGGACCGCACTCCGTGCAGTCCGCGGACCACTCGGAGAGGGGTCCCTACCGGCGCTTCGGCGCCCGTCGCTATGGCAGGTCGGTTAAGCCCATCAGGTAGCGGTCGCACTCGCGGGCGGCGCCGCGACCTTCATTGATTGCCCACACCACGAGGCTTTGTCCGCGGCGGCAGTCGCCGGCGGCGAATACGCCGGGGAGGCTGGTCGCAAACTTGCCGTGCTCAGCCTTCACGTTGCTGCGGGGATCGGTCTCCACCTTGAGTTCCTTGAGCAGCGGCTGCTCGGGCCCGAGGAAACCCATCGCCAGCAGCACGAGCTGTGCGGGGCGCGTCTTTTCGGTGCCGGGTTGCTCCTTCGGGATGAACTGACCCTTGTCGTTTTTCTCCCACTTGATTTCGACGGTCACGAGTTCCTTCACGGCGCCTTTTTCGTCGCCGACGAATTTCTTCACGGTGGTGAGATAGATGCGGGGGTCGTCGCCGAACTTCGCGGCGGCCTCCTCCTGACCATAGTCCATCTTGTAAACCTTGGGCCACTCGGGCCAGGGGTTGTCGGCGGCGCGCTCGAGTGGCGGCTTCGGGAGAATTTCGATCTGCACGAGGGTCTTGCAGCCATGGCGCATCGAGGTGCCGACGCAGTCGGTTCCGGTGTCGCCGCCTCCGATGACTACAACGTCCTTGCCGGCGGCATTGATCGGGCAGATGGCGTTGGCGAGGACGGCGCGGGTGTTGGCGCCGAGGAACTCGATGGCGAAGTGCACGCCCTTGAGACCGCGGCCCTCGATGGGCAGGTCGCGCGGCTGCGTGGCGCCGGTGCAGAGGACAGTGGCGTCGTATTCGTGGAGAAAAATCTCCGGCTCGACGTTGTCGCCGACATTGGCGTTGCAGATGAACTTGATGCCTTCCTTCTCCATGAGTTTGATGCGGCGCAGGACGACCTCCTGCTTGTCGAGCTTCATGTTCGGGATGCCATACATGAGCAGGCCGCCGGGGCGGTCGGCGCGCTCGAAGACGGTGACGGTGTGGCCGGCGAGATTGAGCTGCGCGGCGGCGGAGAGGCCGGCTGGACCGGAGCCGATGACGGCGACTTTTTTTCCCGTGCGGACCTTTGGCGCCTGCGGGATGACCCAGCCCTCGTCCCAGCCGCGGTCGGTGATCGCGGCCTCAATGTTCTTGATGGTGACGGGCGGGCTGTTGATGCCGAGGACACAGGAGCCTTCGCAGGGCGCGGGGCAGACGCGGCCGGTGAACTCGGGAAAGTTGTTCGTCTTGTGGAGGCGGGCGAGCGCCTCCTTCCACTGGTTGCGGTAAACGAGGTCGTTCCACTCGGGGATGAGGTTGTTGATCGGGCAGCCGGAGGCCATGCCGCTGATCAGCTTGCCGGTGTGGCAGAACGGCACGCCGCAATCCATGCAGCGTGCGCCCTGCTGGCGGAGTTTCTTCGTCTCCATGTGGTGGTGAAACTCCTTGGAGTCCCGCACGCGCTCGAGCGGCGGACGGTCGACGGGAAGCTCGCGGAGGTATTCGATGAAGCCGGTTGGTTTGCCCATAGGGGAAAAGGTGTGACGGGTGAAGGGTGGAGGTGGGCGCGGGGATCAGTTGCCGCCGACGCGGGAGGTGTCGCGGGCATTTTCCTCGAAGGCGGCCATGATGGCCTCGTCGCCGGTGAGGCCCTGCGCCTGCGCGCGCTCGATGCAGGCGAGCATGCGCTTATAGTCCTTGGGCAGAACCTTGACGAATTTCGGGACGTGGGCGGCCCAGTTATCGAGCACCGCCTGGGCGCGCGGGCTCTTGGTGTAGCCGAGGTGACGCTCGATCAGCGCGCGGACCTCGGCGATTTCCGCGGCGGTCTCGAGTTTTTCGAGGCCGACCATCTGGGGGTTGACGCGCTGGGTGAAGTCGCCGGCCTCGTCGAGCACATAGGCGATGCCGCCGGACATGCCGGCGCCGAAATTGCGGCCCGCGAGACCGAGCACGACGACGCGGCCACCTGTCATGTATTCGCAGCCGTTGTCGCCGACGCCCTCAACGACGGCGTTGACTCCTGAGTTGCGGACGGCGAAGCGCTCGCCGGCCATGCCGCGGATATAGATCTCGCCGGCTGTGGCGCCGTAGAGGGCGACGTTGCCGATGATCATGTTTTCCTCGGCCTTGAAGGTTGCGGCGGGCGATGGGTGGATGATGATCTTGCCGCCCGAGAGGCCCTTGCCGACGTAATCGTTGGCGTCGCCCTCGAGGGAGAAGGTCATGCCGCGCGTCATGAACGCGCCGAAGCTCTGACCGGCGGAGCCCGTGAAGCGGATACGGATGGTGTCGTCGGGCAGGCCATTCGCGCCGTGTTTCTTGGTGATCTCGTGGCTGGTGATGGTGCCGACGACGCGGTTGACGTTGCGGATGGGCAGCTCGGCGACGACCTTCTCGCCGCGCTCGATGGCGGGCTGGCAGATTTCGAGCAGCGTCGTGAGGTCGAGCGATTTGTCGAGGCCGTGGTCCTGTTTGATGGAACAGAAGCGGCCGACGTTTTCGCCAACCTCGGGCGCGTAGAGGATGTTGGAGAAGTCGATGCCCTTGGCCTTCCAGTGCGTGATGGCGTGCTTGGGCTCGAGGCAGCCGACCTGACCGATCATCTCCTCGACGGTGCGGAAGCCGAGCTGGGCCATTATCTCGCGGACCTCCTCGGCGATGAACTTCATAAAGTTCACCACATATTCGGGCTTGCCGGTGAATTTTGCGCGGAGCTTCGGGTCCTGCGTGGCGACACCGGTGGGACAGGTGTTGAGATGGCAGACGCGCATCATGATGCAGCCGGAGGTAACGAGCGGCGCGGTGGCGAAACCGAATTCCTCGGCGCCAAGGAGCGCGGCGATGACGACGTCGCGGCCGGTCTTAAGCTGGCCGTCGGTTTCGACCGCGATGCGCGAGCGGAGGTTATTGAGGACGAGGGTCTGGTGCGTCTCGGCGAGGCCGAGTTCCCAGGGGAGGCCGGCGTGCTGTAGCGACGTGTGGGGCGAGGCGCCGGTGCCACCGTCGTAGCCGGAAATGAGCACGACGTCCGCGTGGGCCTTGGCCACGCCGGCGGCGACGGTGCCAACACCGACCTCGGAGACGAGTTTCACACTCACGCGGGCGTGGCGGTTGCTGTTCTTGAGGTCGTGGATGAGCTCGGCAAGGTCTTCGATGGAGTAGATGTCGTGGTGGGGTGGAGGGGAGATGAGGCCGACGCCGGCGGTGGTGTGGCGGGTCTTGGCGATCCACGGGTAAACCTTAGCGCCGGGCAACTGGCCGCCCTCGCCGGGCTTGGCGCCCTGCGCCATCTTGATCTGAAGCTCGCGCGCGCTGGCAAGGTATTCGCTCGTGACGCCGAAGCGGCCGGAGGCAACCTGCTTGATGGCGGAGTTCTTTGAATCGCCCTGTTCGTTGGTCCAAGTGAAGCGCGCGGGATCCTCACCACCCTCGCCGGTGTTGGACTTGCCGCCGATGCGGTTCATGGCGATGGCGAGCGTCTCATGCGCCTCCAGCGAGATGGAGCCGTAGGACATAGCGCCGGTCTTGAAGCGCTTCATGATGCTAGCGGCGGACTCGACCTCCTCGATCGGGATCGGTGTGCCAGGCTTGAATTCAAGCAGGCTGCGGAGCGTGCAGAGATTCTTGCCCTGCTCGTTAATGAGCTTGGAGAAGTTCTTGAACGCGGCGTAGTTGCCGGAGCGCGTGGCTTTTTGCAGGAAGTGGATGGACTCCGGCGTGAACAGGTGATTCTCGCCCTCCGCGCGCCATTGGTAGATGCCGCCGCTGGGCAGCACATGGCCGTTGACCGGGCGCTCGGGATAGGCGGCGTGGTGGCGTGCGAGCACTTCCTGCGCGATGACGTCGAGGCCGATGCCGCCGACGCGGGACGCGGTCCAGGTGAAGTAGTGGTCGATCACGTCCTGCCGCAGGCCGAGGGCCTCGAAGACCTGGGCGCCGCGATAACTCTGGATCGAGGAGATACCCATCTTGGACATGACCTTGACGACGCCCTTGGAGGACGCCTTCACGAAGTTCTTGCAGGCGGTCTTGTGGTCGATGCCGGTAAGCGAACCCTCGCGGATCATGTCGTCGATCGTCTCGAACGCGACGTAGGGGTTGACGGCGCTGACGCCGTAGCCGATGAGCAGCGAGAAATGATGGACCTCGCGTGCCTCGCCGGTCTCCAGGACGAGCGACACGCGGGTGCGCAGGCCCTCGCGGATGAGGTAGTGGTGCAGGCCGGCGACGGCGAGCAGCGCGGGAATCGGCGCGAAATCGCGGTTCACGCCGCGGTCGCTGAGGATGATGACGTTGACCTCGTCCTCCTCGATCATGCGCCGGGCCATTACCGAGAGTTCCTCGAGGGACTTTGCGAGGCCTTTTTCGCCGCGGGCGACGCGGAACAGGGTGTTGAGCACGCCGATCTTGAGGCCGGGCAGGTCGGTGCGGCGGATCTTGGCGAACTCCTCGTTGGTGAGGACGGGCCATTTGAGTTCGACGCGGCGGCAGGCGGTGGGCTGCGGGTTGAGGAGGTTACCCTCGGAGCCGAGGCGCGTCTCGGCGGAGATGACGATTTCCTCGCGGATGGAGTCGATGGGCGGGTTGGTGACTTGGGCGAAGAGCTGCTTGAAATAATCGTAGAGCAGGCGCGGCTTGTTGGAGAGGACGGCCAGGGCGCCGTCGTTACCCATCGAGCCGATGGCCTCGACGCCGTCGCGCGCCATCGGGGTGATGAGGATGCGCTCATCCTCGTGTGTGTAGCCGAAGGCGATCTGGCGTTGGAGCAGCGTCTCGTGGTCGGGTAGTGGCACGGAGGGCGCCTCGGGCAGGTCATCGAGGTAAACGAGGTGCTGCTTGATCCATTCCTGGTAGGGACGCTCGTTCGCGAGTTGCTGCTTGATCTCCTCGTCTTCGATGATGCGGCCCTGTTCGGTGTCGACGAGGAAGAGGCGGCCCGGCTGCAGGCGGCCTTTACGCAGGATGTTCTCCGGAGGAATGTCGAGCACACCGGTCTCGGACGCCATGACGACAAGGCCGTCCTTCGTGACGCAGAAGCGCGAAGGGCGCAGGCCATTGCGGTCGAGGATGGCGCCAATCTGGCGGCCGTCGGTGAACGCGATGGCGGCGGGGCCGTCCCACGGCTCCATGAGGCAAGCGTGGTATTGGTAGAAGGCGCGGCGCGCGGGGTCCATGTGCTGGTTGCCGGACCAAGGCTCCGGAATCATCATCATGATCGCGTGCGCGAGCGGGCGGCCGGCGAGCACGAGGAGTTCGAGGGTATTGTCGAACATCGCGGAGTCGCTGCCGTTCGGGTTGACGATGGGGAGAGTCTTCTTGATGTCGTCGCCGAAGACCTCGGATTCGAAGAGGGCCTCGCGGGCGTGCATCCAGTTGATGTTGCCGCGGAGGGTGTTGATCTCGCCGTTGTGCGCGATATAGCGATAGGGGTGCGCGCGGTCCCAACTGGGAAAGGTATTGGTGCTGAAGCGCGAGTGCACGAGTGCGATGGCGGTCTCGAGCGCGGGGTCGCGCAGGTCGGGGAAATATTTCTCGAGTTGGTCGGTCAGCAGCATGCCCTTGTAGACGAGGGTGCGGCAGGAGAGGCTTGGGACATACCAGAGCTCGGCGCCAGCCATCGTCGAGGTGCGGATCTCGCTGTAGGCGCGCTTGCGGATGACGTAGAGTTTGCGCTCGAAAACGGTGGCGTCGGTGATGCTGGCGTCGCGCCCGATAAAGACTTGGCGCATGAACGGCTCGCAAGACTTGGCGGTCTCGCCGAGCGAGGAATTGTCGGTCGGGACGGTGCGCCAGCCGAGGAACACCTGGCCCTCCGACTGTATGATCCGCTCGAAGCTCTGCTCGATCTTGCGGCGAACCGATGGGTTGCGCGGAAGAAAGATGATGCCGCAGCCGTATTCGCCGGGGCCGGGCAGGTTGAAGCGCGCCTTCCGGGCGGCCTCCTGCAGGAACTTATGGGGCATCTGAAGGAGCACGCCGGCTCCGTCGCCGGTGTTGGGCTCGCTGCCGGCAGCGCCGCGGTGGTCGAGGTTGGTTAGCACTTGCAGCGCCTGTTGGAGAATCTGATGCGACTTGCGACCGTGCATGTCAGCGATGAAACCAACCCCGCAGGCGTCATGCTCGAACCAGGGATCGTAGAGCCCCTGTTTGGCGGGCCGGCCGGGGAACAAGGTCAGTGAGGAGGAAGTGCTGGACATGGAAAAGGGCCGCGGAGGGGTCGACATTGGGAGAAAACTTGAGGCAGGAGCAAGATTAGTGCCGCTCCTCGGTGTCGGTGCGAGCAGAAGTGTTTGGGATGGGGACAAAAAAAAGGCCGGTCGCAATTTGCGAGAGCCGGCCCAGAGCGTGGTGAATGCGGAGAGCTCTCAGTGTTAGAAGAAACGGACGGTTTTAGTGGCCATTTTGGCGGGTTCCGCACTGGAGCAGCCGGCGTTGGTCGGGACGGAGACCGCGGCTTCGACCGGCTGGATAAGGTCGTTGCTGAGCAGATAATTCTCCACTTCCTCGCCCGAGATGTCGGCGAGCATCACGCCATCGATCTCGACGCAGGGTGAAAGAGGCTGGCCAGACTTGGCCACCATCTCGGCGTAATTCACGCGGTTGTTGACGATGTCGATGTCCTCAAACGGCAGGCTGTATTTGCGCATAATGGCGCGGACGCCGTTGGACCAGCCGCAGGAGGGTTTGAGATACGCTTTGATGTGCATGCGGTAGGATGGAGCGGAAGAAAATTCGCGCAAGGTATAGGGTACGATTTTTTCCGGGCAAGAGGAAGTTTGGAGAATTTCTGACATAACGTTCCGCGAACAGAGCGGAGGTTGGTGCGATTTGCTTTACGCCAAAATTTGGCTCACTTAACACCCCGCCATGAGCACCGAAGCTGAAGTGAAATTTGATCTCGTCGCTGAATTGCACGATCCAGCGCTCTACCAACCAATCGAGACCGGATTAGGTGTGGAGCATTTGGAGGACATCGGCCCGGCTGAGATCGCGTTCTATCACGAGCACGGCTACCTGATCGTGCGGCAGGCCTTCACGTCCGCCGAAGTGCAGGCGGCGACCGGCGGGCTGGTTGATTTGATTATGGGCAAGCGACCGGACTTCAAACACGTCTACTTTGAAGGAAAAGCGCGAGATATCCTGCCTACGCTGAGTCCTGATCAGCGCCAGGACGCCGTGAGGAAAATCGGAGCTTTTGTCGAATTTGATGCGCGGCTCAAGGCCATCTCCCACCATGCGCAACTGCTCGAAACGATCTCCAAACTGATGCACGGCCACACGCCAGAGATGTTTCAGGACATGGCGCTGATCAAACCGCCACGGCTCGGACGCGAGAAACCATGGCATCAGGATCACGCGTATTTCGAATATCCGCTAGGCACACCGGTGGTTGGTGTGTGGATCGCACTCGACGAGGCCACAGTAGAGAACGGCTGCATGCAGGTCCTGTCAGGCCGCCACAAGGAGGGCCCGATCATCCATTTTCAGCGCCGTGACTGGCAGATTTGCGACAACGTCATTCTTGGCACCAAGTCCGTCGCCGCCCCGCTCAAGCCCGGCGGACTGCTCCTGTTCGACGGCCTGCTGCCGCACGGCACGCCGCACAACTCCTCCCCGAAGCGCCGCCGCGCGCTGCAATTCCACTACGCTCCCGCCGGCGTGCAGAAATGCCCGCCCGCAGAGCGGCTCAGGCATTTCGGCAGCGAGGGCAAGAACGTCACCTGTTAAAGGCGCGCACACTTGCCAGTTTCGTGCCGCTGCGGTTAGCCTCGCGCTCGTGTCCCCCTTGAATCCGGCCGGCCCGTCATGGCGGCCCCACTTTCATTTGACCGCGCCGGAAGGCTGGATCAATGATCCCAACGGCCTTGTGCGCGTCGGCGGCGTCTGGCATCTGCACTACCAATACCAGACGCCCCGATGTTGGGGTCACGCCACAAGCGCCGACCTGTTCCACTGGCAGCATCTGCCCGTTGCGCTCACGCCGGATGAAAACGGCGAGTGTTGGTCTGGCTGCACGGTGGAGGATCTACAAAACTCGTCTGGGCTCTTCGCCGCCGGCACTGGCGGCCTCGTCTCAATCTACACGTCGCGCGACGAGCTGCGCGGCCAGCGTATCAGCCTCGCCTTCAGTGCAGACGGCGGCGTGACGTGGCGAAATTGCCCGCATAATCCGATTCTCCGGGGACCGACGGACAGTTTTCGCGACCCCAAGGTTTTTTGGCACGAGGGGCAGCGCGCGTGGATCATGGTTTTGACCGAGTCTAGCCACTTCACCTTTTTTGCCTCCGCGAACCTCCGCGACTGGCGCGAGACCGGTCGCTTCACTCCGCAGCCAGCCCCCGACATCGACTGCTACGATTGTCCGGACCTGTTCATCCTTCCGGTCGAGGGTTTGCTGGGCCACACACGCTGGATCCTCACGGCCAGCTATGTGAACGGCACCAACTTCGACGGAAAACTTGGCTTTGGACCCTGCGCGCAGCGCTACTGGATCGGCGATTTCGACGGCGCGGTGTTTCACGCGGAAGCCGGAGTGTCTCCACTGCTGCCGCTCGGAGCCGGCCCCGACGACTATGCCGCGATCGTCTGGCCACGCGAGACCGACGACGCCCGCCGCACGATCATGATCGGGTGGATGAACCACTGGGGCTACGCGCAGCAGATTCCCACACAACACTGGCAAGGCTGCCTGACACTGCCGCGCGAACTCCGGCTCCGCGCAACCGCCGCCGGCGCGTGGCAGCTCCGCCAGACTCCCGCCTGCGAAATCTGGGCGCTGCCGCACACGCAGACCAAGTTGCCGCCGCAGACTCTCACCGCGGACGACGCCCCGCTCGCGCTCGGGCGGCTGCGTTGCGGCGCGATCCGAATGGTGCTACGGCCGGCGACGGACACGATTTTCACAATCGAGGTTTTTGCCTCGGAGCATGCGAACACCTGCGTCACCTGTGACATGGCGCGGCAAGTGATCTCGTTCGACCGGCGCGAGTCGGGCAGCCCGGATTTTCATCCTAGTTTTTTATTGCGACAGGAGGCACCACTGGCGCTAGCGGATGGCGGCACGCTCGATCTAACGGTCATCATTGACAACTCGACCGTCGAAGTCTTCGCCGGTGACGGCGCGGTATATCTCAGCGGTCTCGTGTTTCCCGACCCGGCTGCCGACAAAGTCCGCCTGCTTGTGACCTATGGTAGCACGGTGATTGAGCGCCTCGAACTGCGCGAAATCCGTCCGGCCCCGCCGACAATTTCCTAGCGCGCGGCGGCTCCGCCCGCTATCAAGCGTCGGATGAAAGTCCTCGTGACCGGCGCAGCCGGCTTTATCGGCTACCATGTCGCGCGGCGCCTCGCCGAGTCGAAGCGCTGCGAGGTGCTCGGCGTGGACAACCTGGGCGACTACTATGACGCCGCCCTCAAGCGCGCCCGCCTCGCTGAGCTCGAGCAGTTCGCAGATTTTCGCTTTATCCGGTCCGACTTTGCTGACGCCGTGGCGTTCAACGGCCTCCATTCCCACTTCCGGCCCGACTATGTGGTCCACCTCGGCGCCCAGCCCGGCGTGCGCTACAGCATGGAAAAACCCGCCGCCTACACGCACAGTAACCTCGACGGCTTTGCTAGCGTGCTCGAAGCCTGCCGTCACGCTCCGCCGAAACATCTCGTGTTCGCCTCCAGCAGCAGCGTTTACGGCGCAGGCGCGAAGCCGCCGTTTCGGGAGGACGACAACACCGACCAGCCCGTCTCGTATTATGGGGCGACGAAAAAAGCCAACGAGCTCATGGCGCACAGCTATGCCCACATGCACGGCCTCCACATCACCGGCCTGCGTTTCTTCACTGCCTACGGCCCGTGGGGCCGGCCCGACATGGCGCCGACGATCTTTGCCCGTGCAATCTGCGAGGGCCAGCCGCTTAAACTTTTCAACCACGGCAAGAACCTCCGCGATTTCACCTACGTGGACGACATCGTCGATGGCGTCGTGAAAGTATTACTCTATCCTCCTTCCACCCACCCCACCCCGCTCACTCGGACGGCGCAGATCTTCAACCTCGGCCACCACCGACCGGTCGAAACGCGGCTCTTCGTGCAAATGCTCGAACAACTCCTCGGCCGCTCGGCGATCACGGAACTCGTCCCCGCGCAGCCCGGCGAGATCGAGGAAACATGCGCCGACCTCACGCGCATCCAAACCGCCATCGGCTTTACCCCCAAAGTGCCGCTCGAAGAAGGCCTGCGCCGCTTTGTGGAGTGGTTCCGCGGCTACTACCGGCTCTAACCCGCTGTCACGGGCCGCGGCACATGGATTCGGACGCTCGTGCCGAACCCGACCTCCGAGGCAATCCAGAACCGGCCGCCAAATTGTTTGGTGGCGAGAAACGCCTTCGTCAGTCCAAAGCCTGCGCCCATGGTGCGCACGTCGCCAACGTTACTTGCCCGCTGGCCGAAGTGCACCACCGTTGCTAGTTCGTCCGCCGGGATGCCCCGGCCGGTATCAGTGACGACAAACCGCAGCACCATGGGGTCCTCATACAGCGCCGCCGTGATGTGGCCACCGGGAGCGGTGTATTTGCGGGCGTTGGCGACCAAGTCGCGCAGCACATCCTGAAACACCGCCGGCATCCGCAGTCGGTCGCCGACGCTGCTCTCGAGCTTGAAATCGACGTAGTAGTCGCGCGGTTCCTGTAGGGCGGCATTGTAGGTGATACGGAAGCGGCCGTGACTGTTTCTCTCCAAGGCGGCAAACACCTCAAGAAAATCGCGTTGCAACGCGGCTACGGAGAATTCCTCCCAGCGATCGGGATGCCGAGCCCGCGCTAGCAGCTCACGCGCCCTCACACGCAGAATAGCAAACACCGACTCGAGGTTGGCCAGCGATTCCGCAATATCCGTGTCACCGCGTTTTTCGGGATGGACGGCGAGCACGGCGTCAAGCTCGGCAAAGATGGCGGCGGCGCGTGTGTCCACCTGCCTCGCGGCGGTGAGACTGGCCGCCGGATCGCCGAGACTCGCAATTAATTCGTCGCACACGGCGAGACCGTGGGCCAGCAGCGTGGCGTTATCCGCAAGCGCGAGGCCGATCAGCACAAGTTCGCCACGCAGCACGTTGAACACGTTGAGCAGCGAGTGCATGACGAGCAGCGACTGCTCGTTTGGTTTCAACGGTGGAATCTCGGTGATTTCGATCTCGGGCATGACAAGATGGATGCACGTTACCGGCCCGTCATCTGAGCGGGAAGCAAAAAACCGCGCCGCACGCTTGCCTCGCGGCACGGCGGCGTTTCGCTCGGGCGTCACTCGCTCCACTCGTGAAACCCATTCTGCTACTCGTCTGCTCCAATATTTTCATGACACTCGCTTGGTATGGGCAGCTCCGGCTGAAAATCTTCGAGGGCAAGACACTTTGGATCGTGATCCTCATGTCGTGGGGCATCGCGTTTTTTGAATATTGCCTGATGGTGCCGGCCAACAAGGCGGGCTACGCCCAAGGTATGAGTGGCTACCAGCTGAAGATGATGCAGGAAGTGATCACGCTGACCGTCTTCGTGGGCTTCGCCTGGCTCGTGCTTGGGGAAAAGCTGCGCTGGAACTACGCCGTGAGTTTCGCTTTGATCCTGCTCGCCGTCTATTTCGCCACCGCCTTCAACAAACCCGCTGGCACGCCGCACTGAACGCGCTCCGCGCTTGCCTCGCCCCCGCGGCGGCGCACGCTGGCCGTAAAGCTCACTCTCAACCTCAACATCCCGCCAACCTACTCCCGCCATGTCCAAAGCCGCCCCCACCAAAGTCGCGCCCGCCTCCCCTGCCCCCGCCACCCATGTGCGCGAAAAGAACATCGAACTCGCTCTCTCCTCCATCACGAAACAGTTTGGCGAGGGTTCGATCATGCGCCTCGGCAGCAACACGCGCATGAAGGTAGAGACCCTCTCCACCGGCTCGCTCGCCATCGACCTCGCGCTTGGCGTCGGCGGCCTGCCCAAGGGCCGCATCATCGAGGTTTACGGCCCGGAATCCTCCGGCAAAACCACCTTCTGCTTGAGTGTCATCGCCGAGGCGCAGAAAAAAGGAGGTCTCGCCGCCTTCATCGACGTCGAGCACGCGCTCGATCCGAAATACGCCCGCGTCGTCGGCGTGCAGCTCGACGATCTCCTTGTTTCCCAGCCGGACAGCGGCGAGGACGCGCTCAACATCATGGAGACGCTCATCCGCTCCAATTCGATCGACGTCATCGTGCTCGACTCCGTCGCCGCGCTCACCACCAAGGCCGAACTCGACGGCCAGATGGGCGATATGACCATGGGCAGCCAGGCGCGCCTCATGTCGCAGGCGATGCGCCGACTCACCGCCGTCGTCAGCAAGACGAACTGCGTGTGCATTTTCACCAATCAGATTCGCGAAAAAATCGGCGTGATGTTCGGCAACCCCGAGACGACTTCGGGCGGCCGCGCGCTGAAATTTTTCTCGTCGATCCGCATCGACATCCGCCGCAAGGACCAGATCAAGACGCCCGAGGGCAAGGTTATCGGCAACCGCACCAAGATCAAAGTCGTGAAAAACAAGGTCGCCCCGCCGTTCACCGAGGTGGAATTCGACATCATGTATGATGAGGGCATCTCTAAGCTGGGCTCGCTCCTTGATCTCGGCCTCGAGCACAAGATTCTCGAAAAGAAAGGCGCGTGGATCGCCTACGAAGGCGCGCTCGTCGGTCAGGGCCGCGACGCCGCGAAGGCCGCGCTCAAGGAAAAACCCGAGCTCGCCGAAAAAATAACTAAGGACATTCTCGAAAAAGTGAACGTGGTAGGCGGCGCCGTCATCACCGGCGGCGAAAGCACGACGTAAAGACTGGCAGGCTTCAATACCGATCATAGGTGTGACGAGGTCAGCTCACACTATTGAAGGCACTGTAGTTTGGCCGTTGCGGAGCCCTGATTTAATCGGTTTTCTCGCTGGTTTACCCAATGCCAACCGCCGAATCCGTCACGCCCACTTCCGACACGGTTACGGCAGAACTTGAGCCGGTGTTTCATGTGTGCGGACTCGCGCGCATCTACGGCGAAGGGGAGGCGGCTGTCACGGCGCTTGCCGGTGTGGACTTCGACTTGTTTGCGGGCGAGCTTATCGTGCTACTCGGTGCGTCCGGCAGCGGAAAATCCACGCTGCTCAACCAGCTCGGCGGGCTCGACTCGCCCACGCGCGGCACGCTCCACTACCGCGGCTGGGATCTCGGCGGCGCGGATGAGCCAGGGCTCACGCAGTTCCGGCGCAACGCGGTCGGCTTCGTCTTTCAGGCCTACAACCTCATTCCGAGCCTCACCGCGCGCGAAAACGTCGCGCTCATCGCCGAGATCGCCCGCGACCCAATGACACCCGAAGAGGCGCTCCACCTCGTCGGGCTCGGCGAGCGGATGGATCATTTTCCGGCGCAACTTTCCGGCGGCGAGCAACAGCGCGTGGCAATCGCGCGCGCGATCGCGAAACGCCCGGAGGTGCTGCTGTGCGACGAGCCAACCGGCGCGCTTGACGTGCGCACCGGCATCACCGTGCTTGAGGCGATCGAGCACATCAACCGCGAGCTCGGCACGCTGTCGGTCATCATCACGCACAACGCGATCATCGCCGACATGGCCGGCCGTGTGTTCACGCTTTCGGATGGCCGGCTCGTGAACGTCCGCGCCAACACCCACCGCGCCCCTGTGCGCACCCTTGCTTGGTAAACGCCCCTGCTGCCGCACACTGTGAGCATCCTCGACCGCAAACTCCTCCGCGATCTCCGGGCGCTCAAGTCGCAGGCGCTCGCGGTCGCGCTCGTGATGGCGTGCGGACTCGCGATGATGATCGTTACGCGGTCGCTCATCCTGTCGCTCACGACGACGCGCGATACCTACTACGAGCGCTACCGCTTTGCGCAGGTCTTTGCGCGGCTCAAGCGCGCGCCCAATTTTGTGCGCGCGCAACTTGCCGCGATCCCGGGCGTTGCGACGGTACAGTCGGGCATCGCGATTCAAGTCACCCTCGACGTGCCCGGCCTCGCCGAGCCCGCCGTCGGCCTGCTTAACTCGCTCCCCGAGCACGGTGCGCCTGTGCTCAACCTCCCCTACCTCCGCGCCGGCCGCCTGCCGCAAAGCCATACCGCCCGAACCGAGCTCGCAGTCAGCGAGGCATTCGCTGACGCCCACGGTTTGAAACCTGGCGACACGCTTTCCGCCGTGCTCAACGGCCGGAAGGAATTTTTTCAACTCTCGGGCATCTCATTGTCGCCCGAGTTTGTCTTCGAGGCGCCACCCGGTGCGGCGTTGCCCGACAACAAGACCTACGGCGTGTTCTGGGCGCCCTACAAGGAGCTCGCGACTGCGTTCCAGCTCTACGGCGCGTTCAACAATGTTGCGCTAACGCTCGCCCCCGGTGCGTCCGAGGGCGCGGTAATCGCCGCTGTTGATCGCATCATTGCGCCCTACGGCGGTCGCGGCACCTTCGGCCGCGAGAATCATCCCTCGCATCGTCGCCTCGACGACGAGATTCGCGTGCTCCAAGGCCTGTCGATCGCCTACCCCGTGGTGTTCCTCAGCGTCGCGGCGTTCATGGTTAATTCGGTAATGAGCCGGCAGGTCGCCCTTCAGCGCGAACAGATCGCGATGCTCAAGGCGTGTGGTTTCAGCAACGCACAGGTTGGTAGACACTATTTTAAATTTTCTTTGGCGATCGTCGTCGTGGGCGTCGCGCTCGGGACCGCCGGCGGAATCATTCTCGGCGGAAAACTCGTGGCGATGTATCACCTTTTTTTCCGGTTTCCGCAGCTCGCCTTCGTGCTCGACACGCACGTGCTCGTCCTGGCCGCCGCCGTGAGTTCGCTGGCCGCGTTTATCGGCGTGGCGGGGGCGGTGCGGCGCGCAGTGCGGCTGCCGCCGGCGGAGGCGATGCGACCCGAGGCACCGGCGAGTTATCGACCGGCGTTTATCGAGCGCTTCCGCGCGGCGCACTGGTTCAGCGCGTCGTTCCGGATGGCGTTGCGTAATATCCAGCGCCGACCCGTGCGTAGTGCACTCACCTGTCTCGCGCTCGCCCTCGCCACCGGCATCATGATTGTGCCCAACGCGTTTCGCGACGGCGTCGCCTACGTGCTCGATTTCCAGTGGGACGTGGTGCAGCGGCAGACGGCCACGCTCTCGCTCGTGGAGCCGCAGGCGGCCCGGGCCATCGCCGATTTCCGGCACCTGCCCGGCGTGGAGTTGGCAGAGCCGTTTCGTTACGTCCCCATCGAGCTGCGCTCGGGCCCGATCGTGCGGCGCATGAACTTGCAGGGCCTGTCGGCGCACGCCACCTTGAGCCGCGTGATCGACGCGCGGCCGCAGCAGCTCACGCTGCCGGAGCGAGGTGTCGTGATTTCTGCCAAGCTCGCCGACGTGCTACGCGTGAAGCCTGGCGATTTCTTGATCGTGCACACGCTCGAGGGCGAGGAGCGTGATGTCACAGTGCCGTTGGCCGGACTTGCGGACGATTTCGCGGGCATCGCCGCCTACATGGAGATCCACGCGGTAAACCGGCTCATGCTCGAGGGCGACCGCATCAACGGTGCGCACCTCGTCGTCACCGCGGCAAAGTGGAGCGAGTTCCTGCACGCCGTGAAGAACACGCCGCGCGCCGCCGGCTGCGTGATCAAGGCATCGATCCGGGAAGGGTTTCGGCAAACGACTGCGCAGAGCATCGGCCTCTTGCAAAAAATGTATATGATGTTCGCGGTGATTGTGGCGTTCGGCATCATCTACAACAGCGCCCGGATCTCGCTATCGGAGCGGGCGCGCGAACTCGCTACCCTACGCGTGCTCGGCTTCACACGCGGCGAAGTTGGTGCCGTGCTCGTGGGTGAACTCGTGCTGCTTACGATAGTGGCGCTGCCGTTCGGGCTTGCGCTCGGCTCCGCTTTTGCGCGCGGGATCCTTTCGGTCGTCAACACGGAAACCGTGCGGCTGCCGCTCGTGCTTACGCCGGCCAACTACGCTTTTGCGGTGCTGGTGGTCGCCGTGGCTTCGGCTCTATCGGCGCTTTTCGCCGCGCGCAAACTCGCCAACATCGATCTCGTAAGCGCACTTAAGGCCTTGGATTAAAAATCATGCGTCACATATTTTCTGCCGTCGTGCGCACGTCAAAAAGTCACCACAAACTGCGGTGCCAAACATGATGTAAAAGCAAGTGCATCGGCGTGGCAGGATGGACCGATAAATTTTGATACCATGAACCCAACTCCCCCACCTTCGTCTGGCGCTAGGAAGAACGCCGCACCGGTCTGGCGCCGTTACCTGCCGCACGCAGGCGGCGCGTTGATCGTTGGCCTCATCGTGGCCGGTTTGTGGCCACGGCCGGTGGCCGTCGAAATTGCCACTGTCACGCGCGGACCACTCGTCGTAACGGTGGATGAGGAAGGCATGACGCGGGTAAAAAACCGCTACATGGTGTCGGCGCCGGTCGCTGGCCAGCTGCGGCGGATTGACTGGAAAGCCGGTGCGGTGGTCGAAGTCGGAAAGACCGTGCTTGCGACGCTCGAGACAGGAGGTGCCGATTTTTTGGATGCGCGCAGCCAGGCACAGGCTGAAGCACACGTGCGCGCAGCGGACGCGAGTCGGGAGGCGGCGCTAGCTCAGCGGGAACGCGCCGAGGCATCTGCCAGGATGTTCACTGCTGATTTTGTGCGTTTGAAACAGCTCTTTGCGCAGAAGGTTCTCTCGACGCAGGAATTCGACGCGGCGCAGATGCGCGCAATCACCGCCGAACAGGAAGGCCGCGCGGCGGAGTTTGCGGTGCATGTTGCCGAGTTTGAACTGGAACAGGCACGCGCGCTGCTTACCCGCGGCCAGCCCGGCGGCGGCGCCGAGCCACTCATCATTACTTCGCCGGTCACCGGGAAGATTCTGCGGGTGTTTCAGGAAAGCGCCCGCCTTGTGCCAGCGGGACTCGCGCTCGTGGAGGTCGGTGATCCAACCGACCTCGAGGTGCGCATTGAGGTACTCTCGCGCGATGGCGTCGCGATCAAGCCCGGGGCGCGTGTGATGCTTGAGCAATGGGGCGGTCCGGAGCCGCTGCAGGCACGGGTGCGTTGGGTAGAACCGTCGGCGTTCACCAAGATTTCGGCACTCGGGGTCGAGGAGCAGCGCGTCTATGTGGTCGCCGATTTTGTCGATCCGATCAAAAAACGCCCGACTCTCGCGGACAGTTATCGCGTTGAGGCGCGGATCGTGACATCGGAAAAAGCGGAGGCGCTGCGGGCGCCGACCGGGGCGCTGTTTCAACGCGGCAGCATCTGGCAGACGTTTGTCGTCGACGGCCGGCGGGCACGGTTGCGCGAGGTCAAGGTCGGCCGCAGCAATGGGCTCGAGACCGAAGTGATCGACGGATTACGTGTCGGCGACCAAGTTGTCGTTTACCCTGGGGACAAGGTGGAGGACGGAGCGCGCATCGCACCGTTGGCCGTGGGCACCCGTTAGGGAAATAGCCACTGCACGCTCCAGCCATTTGGGCCACGGGTGAAAAGCTGGCGGTCATGATGACGGAAGGCGCGCTGGTGCCAAAATTCGATGTGTTCGGGCACGACCCGCCAACCCGACCAGTGCGGCGGACGCGGCACGGCGCCGAGGCCGAAGCGAAGGGTTGCGGCGGCGACGGCTTGTTCGAGTTCGAACCGGCCCGCCATCGGGTGGGACTGCTTTGACGCCCACGCCCCGAGTTGGCTGAGACGCGGGCGCGTGGCGAAATAAGCGTCGGCTTCGGCATCGCTCACCGGTTCGACTGGGCCGTCGATGCGCACTTGCCGTTCGAGCTTGGCCCAGTGCAGGCAAAGTGCGGCGCGCGGATTCACCCGCAGATCGGAGGACTTTAGGCTTTCGAGGTTGGTGTAAAAAACAAAGCCGCGGGTGTCGGCTTGCTTCAGGAGCACCATGCGGACGGCCGCGCGTCCGGAAGAGTCGGCGGTTGCGAGTGCCATCGCCGTGGGATCATCGGGCTCGCTGGCGCGGGCAGCGGCAAACCATTCCTGAAACAGTAAAAAAGGATCGGAGCCGGCCATTGGCGAAGGATGACACGAGGCGCCGCGACTGGCTCCGCCGGGTTTGGCGAACAGTGCGCATGGATTGCACGCGCGGGTTTGACTTGAAGAGCCCGGAGGCGAAGCGTCTCCGCTCTCTTGATGCCGCACCCTCCCGACACCATCGCCGCCCCCGCTACTCCTACGGGCACTTCCGCCATCGCCGTGGTGCGAGCGAGCGGGCCGGAGGCGCGGCGGCTGGCGCAGGAGATTTTTGGTGTCCCACCCCTGCCCCGCGTGGCCACCCATGCTGACTACCGGGATGCTGGGGGCCGGCTCGTGGATGATGTGCTGTTCACTTTCTTTCAAGGTCCGCATTCTTACTCGGGTGAGGATTCGCTTGAGGTTTCGTGTCACGGCAACCCGTTTGTCACCCAGAAGATATTGGAAGACCTGCTCGCGCGCGGTTGCCGGTTGGCGGGACCGGGCGAATTCACTCAGCGGGCCTTTCTCAACGGGCGCATGGACCTGAGCCAAGCGGAGGCCGTGATGGACTTGATCCACGCTCGGAGCGAGCGGGCGCTGGCGGCGGCTAACCAACAGCTGCGCGGTGCCTTGGGACAGCGGATGCAGGGGCTGATCGCCCGCCTCTTGGACGTCCTCGCTCACATCGAGGCGTATATCGACTTCCCCGAGGAGGATCTGCCGTCCGAGGACTGCAATCGCGTGACTAGCGAACTAACGCTGCTTGCCCGTGAAACCGACCGGCTGCTGGCCACGCGCCACTTCGGCGAGTTGCTGCGGGATGGGATCAAGACCGTGATTCTGGGCGCGCCCAACGCCGGCAAGAGCAGTCTCCTTAACCGCCTTGTGGGGCAAGACCGGGCGTTGGTAAGTCCAGAACCAGGTACGACCCGGGACTTCATCGAAGAGCGCATCTTGATCGGACCGCACTGCCTGCGGTTGATCGATACGGCCGGATTAAACACAGAACCAACAGAATTAGAAAGACTTGGAATTATAAAAACCTATGACAGGGTGGCGGAGGCAGACTTGATCCTACTCGTGCTCGACGCGGCGCGCCCTACTCCGCCTTTGACGGCGCCAGTGCTAGATGCCTTGAGGAGACGAGCGGCGATCACAGTGATAAATAAGACTGATTTACTCATAGGGGAACCGGTTTCCGTGGCACCGGCAGGCACAACCGTCGTGCGGGTCTCGGCGCTGACCGGTGCGGGAATAGACGAATTGGTGGAAGTGGTGACTAGGTTAACCGACGGGTTTCAGCAGGAAGTTGGTGAGGATTTGGTTGCTGTGAACGCCCGCCACGCACATGCGCTCAACCGGGCGCAGGTGAGTCTGCAATTGGTTATTACCCAACTTAGCGCAGGAGTAGCGGTAGAATTGGTGGCTAGCGAACTCCGCGAAGTGCTCGATGCATTTGGGGAGATATCGGGCAAGGTCGACAACGAGCACATGCTTGATCATCTCTTCGCCAGTTTTTGCATTGGAAAGTAGCGGATTTGCCAAGCATTTCTGGCTCTTATTCCCAAATTAATTATTATATAAATAAGTGATTTATAAAGATATAAGATTTGATGTCATCGTTTGTGGAGCTGGCCATGCCGGAATCGAGGCAGCCTTGGCAACGTCGCGGATGGGGGCTTCTACCCTGCTCCTGACGGGCAATATCGATACTATTGCGCAGATGAGCTGTAATCCTGCGATCGGTGGCCAAGCGAAGGGGCAGATTGTGAGGGAGATTGATGCCCTTGGTGGCGAGATGGCGATCAATGCGGATGTGACCGGCATCCAGTTTCGATTGCTCAACGAATCAAAAGGCGCGGCGGTTCAGGCTCCTCGCGCGCAGTGCGACAAGAAGGCCTACCAGTTTCGGCTCAAACATACGCTAGAGTTGCAGCCGAATCTTCAGATCTTTCAAGCCACGGTCATCGGTCTTATTTTCCACAACGGCTGTGTCGTTGGATGCCGCACGAATCTGGATATCGAGTTCATGGGGCGCACGGTCATTATCACCACGGGGACTTTCTTGCGCGGCTTGATACACATTGGCCAGAATAAGAACGAAGGTGGGCGATTGGGGGATTTTTCGGCTCAGACGCTCTCCGGTAGTTTACTGGAAGTTGGCATTGGATTGCGCCGATTGAAGACCGGAACTCCGCCGCGGGTCCTGGGGCGCAGCTTGGATTTTCGCCGCATGCAGGAACAGAAAGGTGATAACGTGCCGACACTATTTGCTTTTCATGACACGCGTGATCCAGAAGATTTGTTCCACGTAGAACAGACTGGAGAACGCCGGATCGGCTGGAATCCCGGTTGTGAACAAGTTTCGTGCTGGATGACCTACACCACGTCCGAGACCGCAGCCATCGTGCGCAGCAATCTCAACAAGTCAGCTATGTATAGTGGAGAGATAGAGGGCGTAGGACCAAGGTATTGTCCAAGTATTGAGGATAAGTTTGTGCGGTTTGCCGACAAACCGAGACACCTACTTTTCCTCGAACCGGAGGGTAGGGGGACGAACGAATTTTATGTGAATGGCTTGTCAACAAGTCTGCCCTTCGACGTGCAGTTGGAGATGGTGCACAGCATTCCGGGCTTGGAAAAGGCCGTTTTGCTCCGTCCGGCCTATGCAGTCGAATATGATTTTGCGCCACCGACCCAACTCTATCCTTCGCTTGAATCGAAGAAAGTGTCAGGCTTGTTTTTGGCCGGACAGATTAATGGCACCTCAGGTTATGAGGAGGCGGCAGGGCAGGGCGTGATCGCTGGAGTTAATGCGGTCTGCAAGGTGAGGGGAGTGGAGCCACTCGTAATTAGGCGTCACGAGGCTTACCTCGGGGTATTGATCGATGACTTGGTGACGAAGGGCACGAATGAGCCTTACCGCATGTTCACAAGCAGGGCAGAGCATCGTTTGTTGTTCAACCATGGCAGCGCCGAGTTGCGGCTCCAGGCTCACGCTGAGAAATATGCCCTGCTCAACCCCAGTCGGTTGGAGCGCATTCGTGACAAGCAGAGGCGAATCGATCACTGGGTGGCGTTTCTCGAGACAAACCGCTCGACGACTGGCGCGACTTGGGCCGAGGGAGTGCGACGGGAGAATCAGGCCGCGGCCCTGCCGGAGTCATTTCTCCATGAGACCAAAATAGTTCGCGACGAAGTGATATATCGTGTTTTTTACCAAGGATATATGGAGCGGGAGGCGCGTCATGTTGAAAAGCTTCGCCATATTGAGGATGTGCGGATTCCGAATTATTTTAATTATTTGGAAATAAATGGATTAAGACGAGAGAGTGCACTAAAACTGGCAGAATTTAAACCCTGCACCCTCGGTCAGGCCAGCCGCATCAGTGGCGTCAATCCGGTGGATATTAGCATTCTGATGGTGTTGATCAAATCAGGCAGGGGTAAAGCGCAATCCTAGCCACGACTGAATTTCTTGTTGCCACACTATGGAAAATCCGAAGCAGGCGGCACTCTATAGATTAATTATATCACAACGTAAGAGCGATATAGGTGATATTTTGAGGAAGATACTGCCATCGGGTCGGCCCTTTGTCTGGGAAGTGGGGTGTGGACATGGGCATTTCCTCACCGAATTTGCCCAAGTTCATCCTGAGCAGCTTTGCATTGGTGTCGACATGGAGTCGAAAAGGATTGAGCGAGCATATCGTAAGCGCGACCGAGCGCGGTTGCCCAACTTGCACTTTGTTCACGGCGAAGCGAAGCTGTTTCTGGAAGCGCTGCCGTCCGGCGCGGAGTTTTCGACGATCTTTGTTCTGTTTCCTGATCCGTGGCCTAAATTGAGGCATCACAAACACCGCATTCTGCAACCGGATTTCCTCACGGCCGTCGCGCGCAAGGCAGGGGAGAGGACGCAACTTTGTTTCCGCACTGATTTCCAGCCCTACTTCACCGAAGCGATGGCCGCTGTCCGGGACCATCAGGACTGGCGGATTGTCGAGGAACCTTGGCCTTTTGAATATGAGACGGTTTTTCAAGGCCGGGCCGACAGCTATCACTCGTTCATAGCCCGCCGCCGTCTGCCAGCTCCATAAAGCCATCATGGGAAGATTTTCTCTGGCTATTATTCCAATGCCGGACTGGCTACGGGCTGATTTCAGGGGTTGACGGAGTCTGCTGGGTTAGCCTTCCTGTTTTCTTTTCTTCCGCTACTAACCGCTCCACGTATCCATGTTCCGAGTCAAAAAGCTCGTCACTTTTCTGAGTTTGTCGGCTCTCAGCCTCCCCGCCTTTGCTAGCGAAGGTGGAGGGGTATCGCCGAGTGCGGCAAAGCTGGTTAACCTCGGCCATGGCTGGTCTATTACGAACAGCATGGTGACCGGCTGGACGATTTCCGTCCTCCTTGTTGTTTTTGTGCTATGGCTGGTGGGCAAACCAAAGATTCTCCCGACCAAGGGCCAAGCGTTGATCGAAGCGCTAATCGAGTCGCTCCGCGATCTGTTTGAACCCATCGTTGGAAAACAGGCATTTCCGGCGGCGTTTCCCATCTTGGTAACATTCTTCCTCTTTATCCTCTTTCATAATTGGATGGGGCTCATCCCGGGTGTTGGCACGATGGGGTGGGGCCATGATGTTGACGGCCATTTTCACATCACTCGCCCACTCATCCGTCCTTTTAATTCCGATTTCAACGGCACCATCGCCCTCGCCCTCATTTCCTTTGGTGCCTGGCTCATCATGATCTTTAAATTTGCCGGTCCGAAAATCATCCTTTGGGACCTCTTTGGCAACAAGGCCGAGAAAAGTGAAACGCCAGGTTGGCTTTACCCTATTCTTTCACTCGTGTTCCTGCTCGTCGGGCTCATTGAAGTCTTCTCCATTATTATTCGCCCGTTCACGCTCTCGGTCCGTCTATTCGGAAACATATTTGGCGGCGAAAATCTCCTCCACGGCACAGGGTTCTTTTTCGTCTTCTATTTCATGGAATTGCTCGTTGGTCTGATTCAAGCGCTCGTCTTCACCCTACTTACTTCCGTTTACATCGGGCTAATCTGCAATCACGGCGATGATCAAGCGCACGACGACAAACACGGACACACCGCCGAAGCCCATCACTAGATCCTTTCCCTCCGGGAGCGTGCCCAGAGCGCGCACGGCGGAAACCCAACAACAAACAAGATAATCCACCATCATGATCACCATCCTCGCTGAAATCCAAGGCAATATCGCCAGCGCATTCGGCCTCCTCGGTGCCGCTCTCGGCGTCGGCCTCATCGGCCTCAAAGCCGCCGAGGCTGTCGGCCGCAATCCTGCCGCCTCCGGCAAAGTCCTCGTGCAAGCCATTATCGGTATGGCACTCGCTGAAGGTCTCGGCATTCTCGCATTGTTCCTTGCCAAGTAATCCGTTTCTGAACCGGCGGCGTGGCTCGTCTGCGCCGTCATTTCCTTTTCTGTCATGATGCTGCCTCTCCTCCTTGCCGCGGTCGAAGCTCACGCCGCTGAGCCCGGTCTTGTGGAAAAATTCGGCTTGGAGCCGAAATATATCTTCATCCAAGCGGTCAGTTTCCTCATCGTCTTGGCCGTTCTCTACAGGTTCGGCATCAAGCCGACCATTGCCACGATGGAAGAGCGCGCCAAGAAGATCGGAGCTGGCCTCCTATACGCCGAGGAGATGCAAGCCAAGCTCGCTGCCGCTCAGCAGGAGAGTGCCGCCATCGTCAAGAAGTCGCAGTTCGAAGCCACCCGTATCGTCGACGACGCCCGCAAGACCGCCAAGGACTACCTCGACAAGCAGGTCCAGGAAGCCGCGACCAAGGCGAACGACATGCAACTCAAGGCCCAGCAGGCCATCGAGCTTGAGCACAAGAAGATGCTCGCCGACGCTCGCACCGAAATTGCCCGCCTCGTGGTCGTGACCACCGAGCGCGTCCTCGCGAAGAAACTCACCGATGCCGACCGCGCTTCCTACAACGACGCTGCTTCGCGCGAGCTCACCAACGTTTAATCTCTACGGCGTTTTGCGATGGCCTCCGGCAAAAAACAAATTCAGCTCCTCGCCCGCCAGTTCTTCAAACTGAGCGTTGTCGACGGCACGCTGTCGGCTGACCGCGTGGCCGGCGTGCTGGAATATATCGAGCTACACCGGCCGGCCAACGCGCTCGCAGTCCTCAAAGCCTACCGGCGCCTCGTCGCCGCCGAGTTCGCTCGCGGCCGGGCTGTCGTCGAGCATGCCGGGACGATCAACGACGCCATGCTTGCCTCTATTTCTGCGGCGATGACCCGAAAATACCAGCGTCCCGTCACCGCCATCTCCCAACCCAACGCCGCCCTCGTCGCCGGCCTGCGCGTCCGCGTGGGCGACGACACCTACGAATCATCCGTCGCCGGTCAGCTCGCTGCACTCGCCGCCGCTGTCTGACCTTCTTTTAATCTTCAGGTTTCACCCTTCACCATTCTCCGATGAGCACCGTCCTCGACCAAATTGAACAGCAGATCGCCAAGCTCTCCAGCAAGGCCGTCAAGAAGAACACCGGCACCATCCGCACCGTCGCCGACGGCGTCGCCAAAATCGACGGCCTCTCCGAGGTGATGTATAATGAAATGGTGCAGTTCCCCGGTGGCGCCATCGGCATCGCGCTCAACCTCGAGGAAGACGAGGTCGGCTGCGTTGTCCTCGGCGACGTCTCCCAACTCAAACAAGGCGACGAAGTCCAGACCACCGGCCGCCTCCTTTCCGTCCCCGTCGGCAAGGCCCTCCTCGGCCGCGCGGTGGATGCCCTCGGCAACCCTGTGGACGGCAAGGGCCCGATCGCCTCGACCGAAACCTATCCCGTCGAGAAAATCGCCCCTGGCATCATCGTCCGTAAATCCGTCTCGCAGCCGCTCTTCACCGGCATCATGGCGATCGACTCAATGATCCCGATCGGTCGCGGCCAGCGCGAGCTCATCATCGGCGACCGTGGCACGGGCAAGACTACCATCTGCATCGACACGATCATAAATCAGGCGAAGATCAACAAGGTCGGCCTCGCAAGCGGCGACCCGAAGTTCCGCCCCGTCTACTCCGTCTACGTCGCCATCGGGCAGAAGAATTCCAACGTTGTCCGCACGATGACCGCGCTCGAGGCCGCCGGCGCGCTCGAATACACCATCATCGTCGCCGCTCCCGCCGCCGACAACCCTGCCAACCAATACCTCGCCCCGTTCTCTGGCGCCTCGATGGGCGAATGGTTCATGGAAAACGGCATGGATGCGCTAATTGTTTACGACGATCTCTCCAAGCACGCCGTCGCCTACCGCCAGATTTCGCTCATCCTGAAGCGCCCTTCGGGCCGCGAGGCGTATCCCGGCGACGTGTTTTACTTGCACAGCCGCCTCCTCGAGCGTAGCGCGCGCCTCGCTGACAAGGGCTCGCTCACCGGTCTCCCGATCATCGAGACGCAGGCCGGAGACGTCTCCGCCTACATCCCGACGAACGTCATCTCGATCACCGACGGCCAGATCTTCCTCGAGACCGATCTCTTCAACCAAGGCATCCGTCCCGCCGTCTCCGTCGGCCTCTCTGTCTCTCGCGTCGGTTCCGCCGCGCAGATCAAGGCCACCAAACAGGTCGGCGGCAAACTCAAGGGCGAGCTCGCCCAGTTCCGCGAACTGGCCGCCTTCGCCCAGTTCGGCTCCGACCTTGATGCCAAGACCAAGGCCCAACTCGACCGCGGCGCGCGCATCGTCGAACTCTTCAAGCAGCCCGCGCTCAGCCCCGTGCCGATCGAGCTCCAGGTCGCCGTTCTCTTCGCGATGCAGAAGAATTTCTTCGACGCGATCGACACCAAGAAGGTCGTCGTTGCTGCGGCCTCGATGAAGCAATTTTTCACCACCCGCAAGGATACCCTCCTCACCGAAATCCGCACCAAGGCCGCCCTCGACAAGGACCTCGAGGCGAAACTCCAGGCCGCGTGCGACGAGTGGAAAGTCACCTTCACCGCCTGATCGCGCTCTCCCTCTAGCGAGTCCGTTCACCCATGGCATCCACACGCGACATCCGCCGACGCATCAAGTCGGTCAAGAACACCCGCCAGATCACCAAGGCGATGGAACTGGTCGCCGCCTCGAAGATGAAGAAGGCGCAGCAGGCTGCCCTCGCGGGCCGGCCCTACGCCGAACTCATGGCCAAGATGCTCGCCTCGCTCGCCAACCGTGTCGAGGAGGCGCAGCATCCGTTCCTCGCCCGACGCGAGGTGCGCACCCGTGGCATTATCCTTATCACGACCGACAAGGGTTTGTGCGGTCCGCTCAACGCCAACCTCTTTAAACTCGTCTCGGATATCAGGACCCCCGCCAAATACGCCGCCATCGGTCGCAAAGGCGCCCAGTTCCTTGCGCGCACAAAACGCGATCTGCTTGCGGATTTTCCTGCCAACGATCGCGCGGCGTTTGCCGACATTAGGGTCGTCGCCGAATTCATGGTGAAACAGTATCTCGACGGCGTGGTCGACACGGTGGAACTTATCTGGCCGCGTTTCAGGAACACGCTCGTGCAGGTGCCGTCGGCGCTCCCGTTGTTGCCGTTGCAAAGCCTGCGACATGCCATAGACGATCTCGATTCTCACTCCGGCGCCGCGGCTATGACCCAGGCTGACGACCGCGAGATTCTCTTCGAACCCACCGCTGCGGTCGTGCTCGAAGCCCTCCTTCCTCTCTATATCAACCGTGAAGTCTACGAACACGTGCTTGAAGCCAAGGCCTCCGAACACAGCGCCCGCATGGTCGCGATGAAGACCGCCAAGGACAACGCCACCAAACTCCTCGGCGACCTCACTCTCGAATACAACAAGGCCCGCCAAGCCGGCATCACACAGGAAATTCTTGAGATCGCCGCCGCCCAGTTCGCCGCCTGATTTTTCTCCAAGACCGACCGCACCCACTTTCCTTTTCACCTAAATGAACACCGGCAAAATCGTCCAAGTCATCGGCCCCGTCGTTGACGTCCAGTTCGCGGAGAGCGCCATCCCGCCCATCTACCAGGCGCTCACCATCGACTTCACCGTCAGCGGCAAAAAGGAACTGCTCACCCTTGAGATCCAGCAGCACCTCGGCGGCGGCATCGCCCGCGCGATCGCCATGTCCTCTTCCGAAGGCCTTGTCCGCGGTATGAATGTTGTGGATACAGGCGCGCCGATCACCGTGCCCGTTGGCGACGGCGTGCTTGGTCGCATCTTCGATGTTACCGGCAACACCGTGGACGGCCGCGGCCCGGTCAAATACGAGAAACGCTACCCGATTCACCGCCCGTCGCCCGCGCTCGCCGAGCAGAATACTAAGGCCGAAATCCTCGAGACCGGCATCAAGGTCATCGACTTGATCTGCCCGTTCATCAAGGGCGGCAAGGCCGGGGCCTTCGGCGGCGCCGGCGTCGGCAAGACCGTCGTCATTCTCGAACTCATCAATAACATCGCCAAGGCGCACGGCGGTTACTCCGTGTTCGCCGGGGTGGGGGAGCGCTCCCGCGAAGGTAACGACCTCTACCACGAAATGTCCGAGGCCGGAGTCATTAACCAGAAGGACCTGTCGAAGTCGAAGGTCGCGCTCGTCTACGGCCAGATGAACGAACCCCCGGGCGCCCGCATGCGGGTCGCACTCTCCGCGCTCGCGATGACCGAGTATTTCCGCGACGAGAAAAACCAGGACGTGCTCCTCTTCATCGACAATATTTTCCGTTTCTCGCAGGCCGGATCCGAAGTGTCCGCGCTCCTCGGCCGCTCTCCCTCCGCCGTTGGCTACCAGCCGACGCTTGCCAACGAGATGGGCCTCCTCCAAGAGCGCATCACCTCGACCAAGAAGGGTTCGATCACCTCCGTGCAGGCCGTCTACGTGCCCGCCGACGATCTCACTGACCCGGCGCCTGCGAACACTTTCGCCCACCTCGACTCGACCATCGTGCTCGAGCGCTCCATCGCAGAACTCGGGATCTATCCCGCCGTCGACCCGCTCTCGTCTGTCTCGAAGGCGTTGCAAACCGACATCGTTGGCGAAGACCACTATTTCGTCGCGCGCGAAGTCCAACGCGTCCTCCAGCGTTACAAGGATCTCCAGGACATCATCGCCATCCTCGGCCTCGACGAACTCTCGCCCGAGGACAAGCTCACCGTCTATCGCGCGCGCAAGATCCAGCGTTTCCTGTCTCAGCCGTTCGCGGTCGCGGAAGTGTTCACTGGCACACCTGGCAAATACGTCCCCGTCAAGGAAACCGTCCGCGGCTTCAAGATGATCCTCGATGGCCAGCTCGACGACGTCGCCGAGGGCGACTTTTACATGCGCGGTGGCATCGACGAGGTGCTCGCCGCTGCCAAGAAGGCCTGAACGCTATGCCACTCACGCTCGAAATCGTCACACCCGAGGCGAAGGTGTATTCCGACACTATCGATACTGTCGTCATCCCGACCGTTGAGGGCGAGGTCGGCATTTTGCCCGGTCACATCCCGTTGCTCACCCAGATTCAAGAGGGCGAACTCCGCGTGACCAAGGGTGGTCAGACGCAGTGGCTCGTCGTCAGCGGTGGTTTTGCCCAAGTTGAGGGCGACAAGGTCCGCGTCCTTGCGGAGCACGCCATTGACGAGGAAAAGATCGATGAGAAGGCGGTCGAAGACGCGCTCAAGCGCGCCGAGCAGCTGCTCCAAGACGCCAGCACCACCGATCCTGCCCAATTCGAACACCTGCAGGAACTCGTGCGCTTCGCCGGCGTGCAGCTCGACGTCAAACGCCGGCGACGCTAATTTTGCCGACTAAGGTTAAAGTCGGAATATCCAGGCCGAGCCTTTTTCTTGCTTATTTGCTGAAACCCAGTCTCATCAATCTTGTTCGCCATGAAACAGACGCTGCTAAACCCCAGTTTGCCCCTCTGCCAGCTCCCCGCTGGCTCGGTTGGCCGGGTGCGCGAGGTCATGGGCGATGCTCATTTCTGCCAGCGTGTCCGCGAGATGGGTTTCGGAGAATCGACGTTCGTGACCAAGATTTCAGGTCGTGGGCCATTTGTTTGTCAGGTCAATGGCACGCGGATAGCCCTCAGTCACAGCGCAGCTCAAAACATCCTCGTTGAACCGCTGGACCGGCGCTGATAGCGCCCGGCTCCTTGTCGGTCGTTCGGTTGAGCGTATGATTTTTCCCGAGGAAAATTTAACCCTCGCGCGCGATGGCGATACGTTGTTGGCCGGCACGTCTCTTTATTTCTCTGAGTTATGGCGCTGCCGCCCCATATCAAGCTGACCTCATCGACACCGGTCGGACCCGTCCGCACCCCGGTTTATGCCTTGGTTGGCAATCCCAACTGCGGCAAGACCACGCTCTTCAACGCCCTTACCGGCCTGAAGCAAAAAGTAGGCAATTACCCGGGCGTCACCGTCGAAAAGATGACCGGCACGACCTTTTCCCAGCACGGCCAGCCCATCACAGTCATCGACTTGCCGGGCACCTATTCGCTCGCCGCCCGTTCGCCCGATGAAGCGGTGACCCGCGACGTGCTCCTTGGCCGCCGCTCAGACACGCCGCCACCCGACCGCGTCCTCTGCATCGTCGATGCTACCAACCTCGAGCGGAATCTCTACCTCGTCCATCAGGTCCTCGACCTTGGCCGCCCCGTCATCGTGGTCCTCAACATGATGGACCTCGCGGTGAAGGCCGGCCTCAACATCCGCGTCGCCCGCCTCGAGCGCGAACTCGGCGTCCCCATCATTCCCTGCGAGGCTTCCAACCATAAGGGCCTCGTTGAGCTGCGTCTCGCGATGAGCCGCGCCGACCTGCCGCTGGCACGGCACGCGTGGGATATTCCTGCGCCTATCGCTCCGGCAGTCACCGAGCTGCAGGCCTGCCTCACGGCCCACGACGGCAAATCGCCGCTCAGCGCCCGCGCCGAGGCGCTGCTGCTGCTCACCGACCAGGACAGCGTGCGGGTCGCCGGCTCGACCCCGCTGAGCGCCCGAACAACCGAGGTGCTGCGCATCTGGCAGAAACGCTGGGCGGGCGAGGGGACCGACTGGGCCGCGACGCTCGTCAACGCCCGCTACACGGCGATCAAACGCATCACCACCGAGGTCGTGTTGCATGCCGGCACCACCGGGCCCAACTCCTCCGACCGGATCGATGCCATCGTCACCCATCCGGTCTGGGGCTGGCTGGTGCTGACCGGAGTGATGGCCTTGCTGTTCGTCAGCATTTTTTCTCTGGCCGAACCGCCGATGAACTGGATCGACGACCGGTTTGCCGCCCTCGCCAACCTCGTGAAGTCCGCGCTGCCTGCCGGCGACCTCCGCAACCTCATCACCGACGGCGCGATCGCCGGCGTGGGCGGCGTGGTGAAGTTTCTCCCGCAAATTCTGATCCTGTTCTTTTTCGTCGGGCTGCTCGAGAGCACCGGCTACATGGCGCGTGCCGCGTTTATGATGGACGGTTTCATGGGCCGCGTGGGGCTCAACGGCAAATCCTTCATCCCGCTGCTCAGCTCCTATGCCTGTGCGATTCCCGGCATCATGGCCACACGCACGATCGAGGCTCCGCGCGACCGGCTTGTCACCATCCTGGTGGCGCCGCTCATGAGCTGCTCGGCCCGGCTGCCGGTGTATCTGCTGATGATTGCGGCCCTGCTGCCCGGCGAGCGCGTCTCGGTCGTGGCCAAGGCCAGCCTCATGATCCTGATGTATGCGCTCGGCACCTTTGGCGCGTTCGGTTTCGCGTGGCTGTTCAAACGCACCTTCCTGCGGGGCGAGCCGACGCCGATGATGATGGAGCTGCCGCCTTATCAGATGCCGAAACTAAGAGATGTCGCGCTGCAGATGTGGGAGCGCGCGTCGTCGTTCCTGCGCCAGGCGGGCACCGTGATCCTCGGCGTCAGCATCATCCTCTGGTTTCTGGCGGCCTATCCCAAGGCCCCCGCCGGCACGCCGCCTGCGCAGCAGCTCGCCCAAAGCTACGCCGGTCGCGCCGGCCACCTGCTTGAGCCTGTGATCAAGCCGATCGGTTTCGACTGGCAGATTGGCATCGGCCTTATCTCGTCGTTTGCCGCCCGCGAAGTCTTCGTCGGCACGATGGGCATCGTCTTCGACGCCGAGTCGGACAAGAACAACACCGAGCCCCTGCGCAAAGCCTTGCTCACGGCGCACTGGCCCGACGGCCGGCTGCTCTTCACGCCCCTCGTGTGCCTCACGCTCATGATCTTCTACGTCTTCGCGATGCAGTGCATGAGCACCCTCGCCGTCGTGCGCCAGGAAACCGCCAGCTGGCTTTGGCCGCTCTTCCAAACCGCCTACCTGACTGGCACCGCGTGGATCGTGTGCTTCGTTGTCTACCAAACCGGGCGCGCGCTCGGTTTCTGAAATGACGCCTCAACTCCAGACCATTCTTGCGCTCGTGGTCGTCGCCGCCGCCGCGTTCTGGCTCGTGCGCCGCGCACTCGCCAAGCGCAAACACCCCGGCTGCGGCAGCGACTGTGCCTGCCCGACGAGTGACCTGAAGGCGAAGCTCAAGTCCTGAATTCGTGTCCACTGTATGTTCGGCGCCACCCGACCATTTGCGATTTCACCATCATCTGGTTTCTCTGTGCGATGAGTAACGCCCGCCCCGCCGTCATGCTCGACTACAGTCTCGTCGGCGAAAACGCCGCTGCCGCCATCGAGAAGGGCCTCGCCGAGGCCGACTGGTATCAATGCCCGGTGCCCCGCGCGGAGTTTCGCCGCCTGCTCGAACGCCGCGACGGCCCGGCCGTGCGCGACACCATCATTTGGTTTGCCCTGATCTTTGGCACCGGCTGGGCCACCTTCGTCCTCTGGGGCTTAGGGTGGGCGATTTTGCCTTACGCTGTTTATGCCGCGCTCTACGCCTCCACGTCTGACTCGCGCTGGCACGAGGCCGGCCACGGCACGGCCTTCAAGACCGACTGGATGAACAACACCCTCTACGAGGTCGCCTCGTTCATGGTCATGCGCGAATCGACGCTCTGGCGCTGGAGCCACACCCGCCACCACAGCGACACCATCATCGTCGGCCGCGACCCCGAGATCGCCGTGCCCCGTCCGCCCAATCTCACCCGTATGGCCCTCGGGGTCTTCAACCTCGGCGTTTACCAGAAATACTTCACGCAGATCCTCAACCACTCCGTCGGCCGCATGCTGCCCGAGGAAAAAACCTACATCCCCGAGAGCGAGTTTCCCAAGATCTACTTTAAGGCGCGGATCCACCTGCTGATCTACGCGGCGGTCATCGTGCTCGCGATCTCCACGCGGAGCATCCTGCCCCTGATGTATGTGGGCCTGGCCAATATCTTCGGCACGTGGCTGATGCTCATCTACGGCTACACCCAGCACGCTGGGCTCGCCGAGAACGTCCTCGATCACCGCCTCAACTGTCGGACGGTCTACATGAATCCGATTCACCGGTATCTCTACTGGAATATGAACTACCACGTGGAACACCACATGTTCCCGCTGGTGCCCTACCACGCGCTGCCCCGTCTCCACGCTCTCGTAAAACACGACATGCCCACGCCCTACGGCAGCATCGCCGAGGCCTTTCGCGAAATCATTCCCACCGTCCTGCGTCAGGTGAAAGACCCCGGCCATTTCGTGCGGCGCAAACTCCCTCCGCCACCCGCGCGCGCCGCCGCTGCTGCGCCCGCCGAAGTCCAACCTGACGCCGACGGCTGGCTCGAGGTCTGTGCCGCCGCCGACCTCGGTCGCGAGGATGTCCTCCGTTTCGATCACGGTCAGAAAACCTATGCGCTCTACCGCGCTGCCGCCGGCCAGCTCTACGCCACCGACGGCGTCTGCACGCACGGCAACACCCACCTCTCCGATGGCTTCGTGAAGGGCCCGCTCATCGAGTGCCCCAAGCACAATGGTCGCTACCACCTCGCCGATGGCTCACCGGCGCGCCCACCCGTGTGCCGCGGCCTCGTCACCTATCCGCTAGAAGAGCGCCACGGCCGCCTCCACCTGAACCTCACGCGTCCCGGCGGCGCCGGCGCCCGCGCCCAGCAAACCTTCCAGTTCCGCGTCGTCTCCAACCGCAGCGTTGCCACCTTTATCAAGGAACTCGTCCTCGAGCCCGCCAATGCCGCCGATAAAATTGCCTTCTCTCCCGGCGACTACCTGCAGTTCGACATCCCGGCCTACGCCGAAATCCGCTTCCGCGACTTCGACATTCCCGCGCCCTACGCCGCCGTCTGGGAGCGCCAGCACGTGTTTGACCTCGTGGCGCGTCACGCGGCCACCGGCCGGCGCAACAACTACTCGTTCGCCAGCAACGCCCGGTCCGAGCGCGCGCTCCGCTTCAACGTCCGCATCGCCACGCCCCCGCCCGGCCAAGACTGCCCGCCCGGCGTCGGCTCCGCCTACGTCTTCAGCCTGAAGCCCGGCGACGCCGTCACCGCCATCGGCCCCTTCGGCGATTTTCACCTGAAGCCCACGCAGAAAGAGGCGGTTTACATCGGCGGCGGCGCCGGCATGGCCCCGCTCCGCGCCCACCTCTCACACCTGTTCGAGACGGAGCAATCGCACCGCAAGGTCAGCTACTGGTATGGCGCGCGCTCGCGGCAGGAGATTTTCTACGACGACTATTTCACCGCCCTCGCGGCCACGCACCCGAGTTTCTCCTTCCACCTTGCGCTTTCTGCGCCGCTGCCGGAAGACGCATGGACCGGTCCCATCGGTTTCATCCACGAGGTCGTGCTGGCGCAATCTCTCCGCGACCACCCGAATCCCGCGGCCGTCGAATACTACCTCTGTGGGCCACCGCTGATGATCAAGGCCTGCGCCAAAATGCTCACCGCCCTCGGCGTGCCGCCGGCCCAGATCGTCTTCGACGAATTCTAACGGCTTGGCCCGCGGCCAGGATTGCATTTGCCAGACCGCCACGGGTGGCTTTGCTCCCCCGCATGTTCCCCCGTATTCTCGGCCGCTGCGGCCTGCTCGCTGCGCTGACGGTCCCCCTTGCCGCCCAGGAAAACCCTGTGGCGTTCACCAACGCCCAGATTGTCCCCATCGTCGGCGCGCCCATTGAGCGTGGCGTGCTCGTTGTCCAGCACGGGAAAATCCTCGCCGTCGGTCCCATGGCCTCCGTGAAGATCCCCGCCGACACCGAGATTCACGACGCGACCGGCAAAGTCCTTATGCCCGGACTCATCGATTCCCACAGCCACATCGGCGCAGGCTCCGGCGGCGACGGCTCCGGCCCCATCCAGCCCGACGCCCGCGTGCTCGACTCGATCGACGTCCGCGATCCCTCCATCCGCAAGGCCCAAGCCGGCGGCCTTACCACCGTCAACGTCATGCCCGGCTCCGGCCACCTCATCAGCGGCCAGACGCTCTACCTCAAGCTCCGCGACGCCCGCACCATCGACGACCTCCTCATCAAACTCCCCGACGGAACCAATGCCGGCGGCCTCAAGATGGCCAACGGCACCAACTCCATCCGCGCCGCACCCTTCCCTGGCACTCGCGCCAAGTCCGCCTCCCTCGTCCGTGAGCAATACGTCAAGGCCCAGGAATACCGTGACAAAATCAAACGCGCCAAAGGCGACGCCGAGAAAATGCCCCCGCGCGACCTCGCCCTCGAGGAACTCGTCGAGGTGCTTGACGGCAAACGCATCGTTCAGGAGCACACGCACCGTGCCGACGACATCCTCACGGCCCTCCGCCTTTCCAAGGAATTCGGCTACAAAATCGTCCTCCACCACGTCAGCGAAGGCTGGAAAGTCGCCGACGAAATCGCCGCCGCTCACGCCGCCTGCTCCGTCATCATGATCGACTCGCCCGGCGGCAAACTCGAGGCCCGCGAGGCCGACTGGCGCACGCCCGCCATACTCGAAAAAGCCGGAGTCCTCGTCGGCCTGCACACCGACGACCCCATCTGCGACTCTCGCCGCTTTCTCCGCTCCGCCGGCTTCGCTGTCCGTGCCGGCATGACGCGCCAGGGCGCCCTTGAAGGCGTCACACTGGCCAACGCCAAAATCCTCGGCCTCGAAAACCGCGTCGGCTCGCTCGAGCCCGGCAAGGACGCCGACTTCATTCTCCTCTCTGGTGACCCACTCAGTGTTTACTCGCACGTCGAGCAGACGTGGGTCGAGGGCCGCAAGATCTTCGACCTCTCCCGCCCCGAGGATCACCTCTACGCCGTCGGCGGCCCCGGCGCCGGCGACCCGCGTCGCGCTCACCTCTGCTGTTTCACCAGTGCCTGGGATCTCATCGCTGCCGCCAACGGAGCCGACCAATGAAAACTTTACCCTGCCTTCTCTCCCTCGTCTCACTGCTTGCCTTCACGTTCACGATGCATGCCGAGAATCTCGCCGTCACCGGCGGCACTGTCTACACCGTTTCCGGCGCGCCGCTGCACAATGGCGTCGTCCTCATCCGCGACGGCAAGATCGAGGCCGTCGGTCCCGCTGCCACGACCAAGATTCCCGCCGGCTACCGCACGCTCTCCGCCGCCGTCGTCACCCCTGGTATCATCGACGCCCACGCCACCGTCGGCCTCTCCGGCATCCTCAACCAGCCGCAGGATCAGGACCAGTTGGAGAAATCCGCCTCGTTCCAGCCCGAACTCCGCGCCATCGACGCCTACAACGCCCGCGACCCGCTCGTCGCCTGGGTGCGCTCCTTCGGCGTCACCACCGTCAACACCGGTCACGCCCCCGGCGCGCTCGCCTCCGGCCAGACCATGATCGTGAAAATGCTCGGCCGCACCGCCGACGAGGACGTCGTCAACCCCGCCGCGATGACCTCCGCTGCTCTCGGCCAAAACGGCCTCACCGGCCGCGACGCCGTGCCCGGCCGCTCCGGCGAGCCCGCCGCCAAGGCCCCCGGCACCCGCGCCAAGGCCGTCGCCATGCTCCGCGCCGAACTCATTAAGGCCCAGGAATACGCTAAAAAACGCGAAGGCAAGGACGAGGCCAAGCGCCCCGGCCGCGACCTCAAGTATGAGACCATCCTCCGCGCGTTCACCGGCGAGCAACCGCTCCTCGTCAACGCCCAGCACCAGCAGGACATCCTCTCTGCCATTCGCGTCGCGAAGGAGTTTGGGCTGAAAATAATCCTCGACGGCTGTGCTGACGCCCCGCTCGTCCTCGCCGAAATCAAGGCCAGCGGCTTCCCTGTCATCCTGCACCCGACGATGGCGCGTAGCTTCGAGGACGCTGAAAATCTCAGTGTCGAGACCGCCGCCAAGCTTCGCGCCGCCGGCATTCCGTTCACTTTGCAAAGCGGCTTCGAGGCCTACGTGCCGAAAACGCGCGTCGTCCTCTTTGAGGCTGCCATCGCTGCGAGCAACGGTCTCGGCTTCGACGCCGCGCTCGCGAGCGTCACACTCGACGCAGCGAAGATCCTTGGCATCGCCACCCGCACCGGCTCGCTCGATGCCGGCAAGGACGCCGATCTCGCCCTCTACGACGGCGATCCCTTCGAATACACCAGCCACTGCACCGGCACGATCATCAACGGCCAGATGTTCGCCGACGGTCTGCATTGAATATGTCTCGGTTTGTCATCGCGAGCCCGGCACCGCCGGGCGTGGCGATCCATCTGATAACCTTGCCGCGATGAACATTCCGCTTCACGCGTCCCTCGGCGCTTGCCAACACCGCCGCGCCCTGCACTAGGCTGCGCTCCGCTCCCATGGAAGTCATCATTCGCCCGAACGCCGCCGCCGGTTGCATCCTCGGCGCCAAGATCATCGCCAAGCTCGTGCGCGACAAACCCGGCTGCGTGCTTGGCCTCGCCACCGGCCGCACCCCGCTGCGGCTTTACCAGGAACTCATCCGCCAGCACCGCGAGGAAGGCCTCGATTTCAGTCGCGTCACGACCTTCAACCTCGACGAATACGTCGGCCTGCCGGCGGACCACGACCGTTCCTACCGCTATTTCATGCGGGAGAATTTTTTTCGCCACATCAACATCGACCAGTCGCGCACCCATGTGCCCGACGGCACGGCGGCCGACCTGCACGTCGAGTGCCGCCGCTATGAGCAGCTCATCGCCGACGCGGGCGGCATAGACCTGCAGCTCCTCGGCCTCGGGCGCAACGGTCACATCGGCTTCAACGAGCCTTCCGGCTCCCTCCGCTCGCGCACCTGGATCAAGATCCTCTCGGAACAGACGCTGCGTGACAACAGCGATGCCTTCCAGTTGCCCACCGCGATGCCGCGCCACGCGATCACGATGGGCGTTGGCACGATCCTCGACACCCGCCGCTGCCTGCTGCTGGCTTTCGGCCCGGCCAAGACGCGCGCTGTCGAGCGCATGATCGAGGGTCCGCTTGCCGCCATCTGCCCCGCGTCCGCGCTGCAGCTCCATCCACGTGCCACCGTGATCGTTGACGAAGCCTCCGCCTCCGCGCTGCAATACGCCGACCACTACCGCTGGATCGATGCCAATAAATTCGCCTGGCAGCGCTACGACTGAACAAAGGTATTTTTCAGACGTCCTCAGTTGCTCATCCACTGGCTGAACCAGTGCAGTGACTGGCCGACGGTCGCGCCGAGGAGCACAAAATAAACGACTGAGACCAGCAACATCGCATAGCCGAACGCGACAAATAGTGCGTCCCGTTCGAGCAAGCCGCCGGCGGTCAGCAAGACGGCCCACGCCGGGAGCGTGTTGGTCAGCGGAATCGGCAGCGGCAGCAGCAGCAACCCACCGCCCGCCATGATCACGAGTGCATGTTGCCGCCGCAGCCAGGGCGAGGTGGTCAGGCGAGGCGCGCGCTCCCGCAAAAACCGCTCCAGCCACACCACCACCTTGTGCGCCACGTGGATCACCTTCCCGAAAAATCCCGGCGGCAGTTCCAACGCGAGCAGGCGTTGCGGCAGCCACGGCCGTCGCTCCAGCACGAAACTGGCCGCGATGAACGCGATCACGGCGCCGAGCGGCGTTGAGAGCCCCGGGATCGATATCGGGGCCACGAAGGGCAGGGAGAGTAGCACGATCAACAGCAGATAAGCACGGTCCTGCAGCACCTCGATCACCTCGCGCAACGTCACCGCGCGCGCGGCGAACATCGCGCCGACCCGTGCCAGCTCCTCGGAGAGTTTGCGCCGCGTCGTATCGCTGGCGTGGGGCAGGGGAGCGCTCATGTGCCGCGCTTGTTGCCGTAAAGTTCGAGGTGCAGCCGGTGCGCGTAACGGTAGCCGCGGGCTTTGCACAGTTCGCCGAGCCAGCCGGCGCGCGCGCGGATCGCCTCGAGCGTGACGCCCTCCGGCATGAGCAGCACTTTGTGCCGGGGAATCTCCCGTCCAAGCGAGGCGAGCATGCCCTCAAGCTCATCGACGTCGCCCGGCTGCGCGACGACAAACTTGAACTGCCAGGGATAGGCGTCGAGCCACGCGCGGACGACCGCTGGCTGCCAGCGCAGCGTCTCGTGCTTCTTGCGCCAGGTCAGACCGAGACGGTTGTCAGGCGCCGAGTTGAGCAGTTTGGGCGAAAGCGAGGCGAGATCGCAGGTGATGCTGCCGGGCGCTACTGTTGCCGCTGTCTCGATGGTGAGGTGGTGGCCGAGTTTTTTGATTTCGGCAGCCAGCTGGCTGATTTCCTTGGCGATCATCGGCTCGCCGCCGGTGAGCACCACGTGTCGTGCCGGATGACTCGCAATCTCGGTCAGGATCTGCGCCACCGTGCGTGGCTCGCCCTCGGCATACCACGAGGCGTAGGGCGTGTCGCACCAGTTGCAGCGCAGGTTGCAGCCGCTCGTCCGCACAAAGACCGACGGCACGCCCGTCAGCTCGCCCTCGCCTTGGAGCGAATAAAAGATTTCCGCGATAAGCATGGTCAGTGAGCCACAGGTTTCAGCGGCAGCGGTTCCTGCGACGCGTAAACCGTCGGGTCGGGCAGCCCGGCCAGCAGAAACGCCTCACGCCGTTCCACGCAGGTGCCACAGGTGCCGCAGTGCACCGTGCCGCCCTTGTAGCAAGACCAGGTCCGAGCAAAATTCACGCCGAGCCCCACGCCCTCCGCCGCGATCAGGCCCTTGTCCATCGCGATGAACGGTCGCAGCAACTGCACGCCCGCGTAGGTGCCGAGTTGCATGGTGTTGCTCATTGCCCGCATGAATTCCTCGCGGCAGTCCGGATAAATCGCGTGGTCGCCCCCGTGCGCCGCGATGACGAGCCCCTCCGCGCCGATGCTCTCTGCGAGACCGCACGCAATCGACAGCATGATGGCGTTCCGGAACGGCACGACCGTCTGCTTCATGTTCTCCGCCTCGTAATGCCCGTCCGGCACCGTCCCGCCGCCCTTGAGCAGGTCCGACGCGAACAGCCGCTCCACGAAATCCAGCGTGATTACCTCGTGCCGCACGCCCAGCGCCGCCGCATGCTCGCGGGCGAACGGAATCTCGCGATGGTTGTGTTTGGCCCCGTAATCGAAACTCACCGCCGCCACCACGGCATGCTCCCGCCGCGCCCAGTGGAGCGCGGTCACGGAATCCATCCCGCCGGAACAGAGCACGACAACTTTCATCAGGAAAATCTTGGCCTAAATCTTCGGAAAAGTCACAAACAGAAATCTGATGGTAATTTTTCACGATCCGCAGTGCGCCGGTTATGGCTCCTCGATGCGCCCCGAGCAGCCTGCGCGGGTCACGCGGAGCGCTGCCCATCTGCGCGCGACTCACCCGGACTGGACCTGGCGCGTGCCGCCGTCCGCGACTAGCGTCGCCGACGCCACGCTCCTGCTCGCCCACACGCCCGCACATCTCAAGCGCCTCGCCCAGCCGCGCGATTTTGACGCCGACACGCCGTTCTTTCCCGGCATCGGCGACCATGCGCGCCGCGCCGTCGGAGCTGCACTTGCCGCCGCCGAACTCGCTCTCCGCGAACGCCGCAAAGCTTTCTCCCTCATGCGCCCTCCCGGCCACCACGCTACAGCTGGCCAGGCGATGGGGTTCTGCTATCTCAACCAGATCGCCATCTCTGCGCTCCACGCCCGCTGCGAACTGGGCGCCACCCGCGTTGCGATCTGGGATTTCGACGCCCACCACGGCAACGGCACCGAGGCCATCCTTCGCGGTCGCGAGGGTTTTTTGTTTACCTCTGTCCACCAATATCCCGGCTACCCTGGCACGGGCACGGTCTCGTTCGAAAACTGCCGCAACTGGCCGGTCGCGCCCCACACCCCGCGCGCCGCGCACCTTGCCGCCCTGCGCGAATCCTTCGACGCAGTCCTCGCCTTTGCCCCCGATCTGGTGCTCGTTTCGGCCGGTTTCGACGCATACATGGATGACCCAATCACAGCGATGACATTGGAGGAAAGCGACTTCGCCACGCTCGGTTCGTGGCTGGGTCAGAGCGGCCTGCCCGCTGCCGCCATCCTGGAAGGCGGTTACAGCGACGATCTTCGCATGCTGATCGACGCTTTCCTTTCCGCGTGGGCGAGCCGATAATTTGTTTCTCCGCATGATTTCTCGCTTTCTTCCCGCCGGCGTTCGCCGTTTTCTTGGTGTCAAAGTGACTTCGCGCCCGCCCGCCTTTCAATTCATCGACCAACCCGGCCAACTTGCGCCCCTGCTCTCCGCCTTGGACAAGGTCGACGAGGTCTCGCTCGATACCGAGGCGGACAACATGTTCCACTTCCGCACGCGCGTCTGCCTGCTGCAGTTTTTGGTGGGGAAGGAAATCTTTCTGGTCGATGCGCTTGCTCCGTTGCAGCTCGACGGACTCTGGACGCGCCTTGCGACGAAGCACCTCGTCATGCACGGCAGCGATTTCGACCTGCGCCTGCTGCACGATTTCTGCCGGTTTCGGCCCAAGGGCATCTTCGACACGATGCTTGCCGCACAGCTCCTCAATCGCCCGCGCATCGGCCTCGCCCCGCTCCTCGAGGATCATTTCGGCGTAAAACTTTCCAAGGAGTCGCAGAAGGCCAACTGGTCGCGGCGCCCGCTCCCCCAGAAGATGCTCGATTACGCCGCGCTCGACGTCTGGCACCTGCCCGCGCTGCGCGACATTCTCACCCGCGAACTCGCGAAACTTAAACGCCTCGACTGGCTCGAGCAGCAATGCCGCGCCCAAATCGAATCCGGCCTTAGCGGCTTCGCGCTGCCCGACGAGAACGACTGGCGCATCGGCCGCAGCGAACGCCTGCGCGGCAAAGGCCTCGGCGTCCTCCATGCCATCTGGCACTGGCGCCAGCAAACCGCCGAGCGACTCGACGTTCCCCCGTTCAAGGTCTGCAGTAACGACCTCCTCGCCAAAATCTCCCAAGCCGCCGAAACCGGCGAGCCCGAACCTGCGATCCTCGCCCAGATCAACCTCGGCAAGCGCCACGACCGGCTCGTCCCTTCGCTCGCCGCCGCGTTGCATGCCGGGTTCGAACGCGACCCGCACACCCTCCCGCGACGCCGCGGCCGCGACCCCAATCACGTCTCCCTCTCGCAATCCGAGATCGAGCACCTCGACCGCATCAAGGCCGACCGCGACCGCGTTGCCCAAAAACTTGGCATTGAGTCCACCCTCATCGCCAACCGCGCCCAACTTGCGCAAATCGCCCGCGCTCCGCGCAAACTCGACGAGATCCTCCTTCCGTGGCAGGCCGGCCTACTCCGCGCCGAGCCCTCGCTCAACGAGGCGTAACTTCCATATTGCCAGGCCGGGGGCCGCCTCACCTCATCTTTCCACCCATGAACTTCAAACCCCTGAAGTTTTCCATCACCCTCGCCATGCTGGCAGCGGCCGCCGGTTGCACCACCCATCCGACCGTCAGCGGCGGCAAAACCACCACCGTGCTCGGCGGTGTGATGACCGCCTCCGGCACCAGGATTTCCGTGTTGTGGGGCTTGCTAACCTTTCACGATTACTGAGCCAGGTGTCGAAGTAGCGCCGGCACCCTGCCGGCTCGAGGACCGTGGCCCTTTTTGTTGCCCACTCCGCCACCCTCTGCGTGACTCGCCCGGATGCCTGCCGACAACGCCAACATTGCCCGCCACCTTGGGCTCATGGCTGCACAGCAACCCGCTCGCACTGCCCTCAAGGTGCCCCGCGGCCGCACGCGCACCGGCGACATCAACTATCTCGCGCTGACCTTCGCAGAACTCGACGCCGAAGTAGCCGCATGGCACACGCGGCTCGCTGCCGCCGGGGTGAGGCGAGGGGACCGCACGCTCGTCATGGTCCGGCAGGGCCTGCCGCTCATCGCCTCCGCCTTCGCGCTGTTCCGCCTCGGTGCCGTGCCCGTCGTAATCGACCCGGGCATGGGCCTGAAAACGTTCCTCGCCTGCGTCGCGCACGCACGCCCCCGCGCCATTGTCGGCCTCCCGCTCGCTCAGCTCGTCAGCCACCTCTTCTCGCGAAAATTCGCCACCGTAGCCGTCCGCGTCTTCGCCCCCGGCTCCCTCACCGCCCGGCTGTCCAATCCAAAATCGAAAATCCAAAATCCAAAATCAGAAACCGCCTCGTGCGCCGCGGACGAATTGGCTGCTATCCTCTTCACCTCCGGGTCCACCGGTGCGCCCAAGGGCGTCTGCTACGAACACGGCATGTTCGACGCCCAAGTCCGTCTCATCGGCGACACCTACGGCATCGTCCCCGGCGAGATCGACCTGCCGTTGCTGCCGATTTTCGCGCTCTTTAACCCCGCGCTCGGCATGACGACCATCGTGCCCGAGATCGACCCGCGCCGGCCCGCCGAGGTGGACCCCGCGAAAATCGTCCAAGCCATCAGCCAGGAAAACGTCACCAACTCCTTCGGTTCGCCCACGCTCTGGCGCAAGATCGGCGACCACTGCGTCGCCAACCGCATCACGCTCCCCTCGCTCCGCCGCGTCCTCTGCGCCGGCGCGCCTGTGCCCGCCGCCCTCTGGGAAACCTCCCTCACCTTCTTGCCCAACGGCCAGCTTCATAGCCCCTACGGCGCCACCGAAGCCCTCCCCGTCGCCACTGTCTCATCGGCTGAAATCGCCGCCCTCGCTCTCAAAAAGTGTCACCTAATAGGTAACACTTTTGTCGCGCCCTGCGGCGCCTGCGTCGGCCGCCCCGTCGCCGAAATCGAAGTCAAAATTATCGCCCTTACCGACGCCCGCGAACTACCGCCCGGCGAAATTGGAGAAATCATCGTCCGCGGCCCTGTCGTCACGCAGACCTACGACGCCTTCCCCAAGGCCACCGCCGCCGCCAAAATCCAAGTGACAAGTGACAAATCTCGAGAAATCGCTCCTACCAGCGCACCGGAGTCTTTTGGAACATCCCACTTGGCACTTGCCACTTCCGCCGTGCCTACCGGCGCGGCGGTCTGGCACCGCATGGGCGACTGCGGCTATCTCGACGCCTCCGGTCGCCTCTGGTTCTGCGGACGCAAGGCCGAGCGCGTCGAGACCTCCTCCGGCACACTCCACACCGAACCGTGCGAGCAGGTTTTCCGCTGCCACCCGCGCGCGGCCCGCTGCGCCCTCATCGGGCTCGGCCCCCGCGGCCAGCAACGCCCGGCGCTCGTCGTCGAGGCGACGTTGAAAAACTCCACCGCGCGCCGCCACCTCGCACGTGAACTCTGCGCCCTCGCCGTGGCTCAGCCGCACACCGCCGCCATCCGCACCTACTATTTTCACCCGCGCTTCCCGGTGGATGTCCGCCACAACGCCAAGATTCACCGCCTCGCCCTCGCCCGTTGGGCCGCCACCGCCAAGGGCTTCGAGGTCGAACCCAAACGCTGATCCTGCCGCCTGCCCCGTGACGGCCCCCGCTCCAACTTCCCCCGTCCTAGTCACCGGCGGCACCGGCTTCCTCGGCCGCCACCTCGTGGAACGCCTCCTCGCGCAAGGCCGCCCCGTCACCGTCCTCGCCCGCACGCCCGCGCCCGAACTCGAAAAACGCGGCGTGCGCTTCATCCGCGCCTCGCTCGACGACACCGCCGCCGTCCGCGCCGCCTGTGCTGGCATAGGCACCGTCTTTCACGTCGCCGCAAAGGTCGGCGTCTGGGGCCGCTACGACAGTTTCTTCCGCACCAACGTCCTCGGCACCCGCGCGGTGCTCGCCGGCTGCCGCGAGCACGGCGGCGCGCGCCTCGTCTACACCAGCACGCCGAGTGTGGTTTACCATGGCGGCGACCTCGCCGGCGCCAACGAGTCACTGCCCCTTACCACCGCCTGCCCGAGTCCCTATCCGCTCACGAAGGCCATCGCCGAGTGCGAAGTCCTTGCCGCCAATTCCGAAAAACTCCGCACCGTCGCGCTGCGCCCGCACCTCATCTGGGGCGTGGGCGACCCGCACCTCGTGCCCCGCGTGCTGGCCCGGGCCCGCGTCGGCCGCCTGCGCATCGTGGGCACCGGCCATAACCGTGTCGATATGGTCCACGTCGAAAACGCTGTTGATGCCCACCTGCTTGCCGAGCAAGTCCTCTCGCGCCCGAATTCGACCGCCGCCGGCCGCGCCTACTTCATCACGAACGGTGAACCCGTCGTGCTCTGGGACTGGATCAACGCACTGCTCGCCGCCCTTGGCGAACAGCCCGTAACGAAAAAAATTTCCCTCCGCGCCGCCGCCGCCCTTGGCGCTGTATGCGAAGCCGCGTGGAGCCTGCTCCCGCTCCGCACCGAACCGCCGATGACGCGCTTCGTCGCCGCCGAGTTGGCGAAAGACCACTGGTTCGACCTCACCGCCGCCCTCCGCGACCTCGGCTACTCCCCGCGCATCACCATGGCCGCCGGCACAGCTGAACTGGTCGGACACCTCAAGCAGTCCGCTGCCGCACGGCTTCGAACAGCGTGATGATCGTCGCCATCGCGACGTTCAGCGAGTCGGCCTGACCCGCCATCGGGATGCGCACGGGCAGGTCGGCGTTTTTCAGCCAGAACTCGCTCAGCCCGTATTGCTCGCTACCCATTACCACCGCCAGTGGGCCGCGCAGGTCCGCGTCCGAGTAGATTTTCTTGGCGGACGGCGTCGTCGCCACCGTGTGCACGCCCTTTTCCCGCAGCCACGCCAACACTCGCGCGCTTTCCTCGACGACAAGCGGCACGGAAAACAACACGCCAGTCGAGGCACGCACGACGTTGGGGTTAAAAATATCCGTCACCGGGTCGCAAACGATCACGGCGTCGCATCCCGCCGCGTCCGCGCTGCGCAAGATGGTGCCGAGGTTGCCCGGCTTCTCGATCGCCTCCACCACGAGGAGAAACGATACGGTAGGCAGCGCGAGATCGCCGAGCGCGCGCTTCCACTGCGGCGCCACGGCCAGCAGCCCGTCGGGCCGCTCACGGTAGGCGACTTTGGCAAAGGCGTCCTTGGACAGCTCAAACGCCTGGGCCCCGGCGGCGCGAGCCTGCACGATCAACGCCGGCTCGTTCTCGCCCAAAAACCACTCGGGGGAAAAATAGATCTCCTGTAGAGCGAACCGTTTCTCGAGCGCGCGGCGAATCTCGCGGTAACCCTCGACGAGAAAGACGCCCGCCTCGTCGCGCGACCGTCGGTCGCGCAGCTTCACCAACTGCTTCACGCGCGGATTCTGGAGGCTGGAAATCTTTTCGGGAGGAGGGCCCACAGATGAGAAGAAACACACGGAATGGCCCAAAAGACAAAATCCTTTTCCTCGCCGCCACGAATTCTGTGTGTTCCGTGTATTCCGTGGGAAATAAGAAATCATTCAACGACCGTCCGTTCGCCTACCACGAGGAAATCGAGTTGGATATCACCACGCTCACCAACCTCGGCTCCGGCCTCGGCCGCGTGACGCTGCCCGGTGAGACCGAGGCCAAATGGGTCGTGATGGTGCCGTTCACGCTCCCCGGCGAACGCGTCCGCGCCCGTGTCTTCCGCAACCAGAAAAATTTCTCCGACGCTGAACTTGTCGCCGTCGTCACATCCTCGCCGGATCGGGTCACGCCCCGCTGTGCGCTCTACGGTCGCTGCGGCGGCTGCCAATACCAGCACCTCTCCTACATGGAGCAGCTTAAGTGGAAGCAACGTCAGGTGACCGAGTTGCTCCGGCACATGGTGGGCATCGAGTTTTCGGTGACCCCGGTCATCGCCTCGCCGCGCGAATTCGGATACCGCTCGAAGGTCACTCCGCATTTCAACCCGCCGCGCACTCCCGGCTCGGGCGCCCCGGTGCCGATCGGCTTTCTCCGCCAGGGCACGCGCTTCGACATCGTGGACGTGCCCCACTGCGACATCGCGACCGATGCGATCAACGCCCGCCTGACAGAGGTGCGCGCTAGGGTGCAGGCGCGGCGCGAAACCTACACCCGCGGCGCCACGCTCCTGCTCCGCGATGCCTCGGGCACGGTGACAACCGATTACGAAGCCATCGTCACTGAGACGGTGGGCGACCTGAAATTGCACTTCCTCGCGCGTGATTTTTTCCAGAACAATCCCTTCATTTTGCCCTCGTTCACCGGCTACGTGCGCGCGCAGGCCGCCGCCAGCGGCGCGCGCTTTCTCGTCGACGCTTACTGCGGCAGCGGACTCTTCGCGCTCACGGCGGCGCCGGCGTTTGAACGCGTGGCGGGTGTGGAGATCAGCGAGAGCAGTATCCGGTTTGCCCGTGAAAACGCCACTGCCAACGGTATCGCCAACGCCACGTTCCAGGCCGGCGATGCCGCCGCGATCTTCGCCGGGCTCGCATTTCCACCGGCAGACACCGTGGTCGTCATCGACCCGCCGCGCAAAGGCTGCGACGCGGCGTTCCTCGCGCAGCTTTTCGCCTTCGGCCCGCGCGCCGTGGTTTACGTCTCCTGCGACCCGGCCACGCAGATGCGCGACCTGAAAAATTTCCTCGCCGCTGGCTACGCACTGACCGCTGTGCAACCTTTCGACCTCTTCCCCCAGACGCGTCACCTCGAGTGCGTGCTGAGCCTCCGGCGCGCGCCGTGATCGGAGAGTAATATTGCAGACCGGCCGCGGGCTCCCAAAATTCGTGCCATGTCCACCTCAGACGTGTCCCAGCCGTCGAAATTCTTTCGCACCTACGGACTCGATCAGGTCTCCCTTAGGACCGGGGCCGATCTAGCAGCGCTTGATAGCATCACCGCCGCGTTTGGCCAATCATGTGTGTGTTCTTCGGCCTTGGTGCGTGGATGGCGATCGGTGTTTTGGGCATCATCTTCGGCATTTTCGGCCCTTCGAAGATCAGCGCATGGCTCAAACTTCGCCGGCGCACACTCGGCCCGTTCCTCGAAGGTAACGGCTGCTGGAGGCTCCTTACAAACACAAGGAGGCCGCAAAACAGCGCCACTGTGTGGTGATATTGTTTGCCCTCCTCGTGATTGCTGCCACCGCGATTTTTATCCGCTGGAAGCGCGTCAAGACAGGGCACTACTTCTGGGAACCGGCGCCGGCCTCGATGCCGGCGAAATGAGCGCAAAGACATGATCCCTCCGGCGCATCTTTCGTCCGCCCGTTTCGTCTGGCTGGGCTGCATCGTCCTGCTGGTCGCCGGGTTTCTCGCGCTGGTCCTGCGGTTCTATCATCCGGTTTATGGTTTCACCGCCTTCTTCCAACTCGATGAGAGCAATGAGACGATCATGCTACACGAGTTGCGCGAGCGGCCGGTTTTCATCTATCGCGACACCGGGGGCTACGACGGGCTCTACTACGCTCAACTCGCGTGTCGGCCCACGCTGCGTGATCCTGCGTTGGCGGTGGCGATGGATGGTTTTTCCTACCGCGCCCACCGTATCCTGGCGAGTTGGGCTGCTTGGGCGCTCGCGTTAGGCGACCCCGTTCGGGCGCTCGACACATACGCACTGCTTAATCCGCTGTGCTGGCTCGTGCTGGGTGCGCTGCTGCTCGCGGTGTTTCCACCGCGCTCGCTACACAACGTCATCGCGTGGGCCGGACTGATGTTCTCGGCCGGTGTGCTCGCCAGCGTGCGTCTTGCGCTTACGGATTTGCCGGCGCTGCTGCTTATCGTGGCCGCCATGGTTGTGGGGGAGCGCGGCCGCCGCGGCGGCGCGATGGGCTGGCTGGCCGCCGCCGCGCTGGCGCGCGAGACCTCGCTACTGGCGGCCCTGGCGTTGCGTGCCGGCATCTGGCCCCGGCATCTGCTGCGCGTCGCCGTGGTCGCAGCTCCGCTGGCGGTCTGGCTGGTTTATGTGCGAGTCATGGCCGGACCCGTCGATGCCGGCTGGTGTAACTTCTCCTGGCCCGGTCTCGCCTTCGTCGGAAAATGGCGCGGCTGCCTCGCCGATCTTGGGCGCGGTGATTTTTCGCTGCTGTTCTGGGCGACGCTACTCACTCTGCTCGCCCTCACCGTGCAGGCCACCTGGCTGCTGCTGCGCCCGGCGTGGGACAATCTCTGGTGGCGGCTCGGCATCGGCTACGTCGGCCTCATGCTCTGCCTCGGCATCGCACCGTGGGACGGACAGCCGGGTGCCGCGGCCCGCGTGCTGCTGCCGCTGCACCTCGCCTTCAACGCCCTCGCTCCCCGCACCCGTGGCGGGCTTGCGCTTCTCGTGCTGGGCAACCTCGGCTTCCTTAGCGGCGTGTTGCCGCTGTTGGACGTGCCACACACGCCTGGCGAAATAGCTGCCGCGCGGACCGGCGAAACTGCCATGATCGCCCGCGCTGGCAGCGGCTGGTATAGCGTCGAGCACGCAGGTTCGCGCTTGTGGGCCTGGGCAGGAGGCACTGCGCATCTGGAACTGCAGTTGTGGGCGCCGGCGTCCGCTCCGCCCCCGCAAGTATGGCTGAAACTGGCGGGATTCACTCCGCGCACCGTCACTGTGCGGCAGGAGGGGAGCTCGGTCTGGTCGAGCCCGGTCGAAAGAAAAGCCCGCTGGGTTTGCCTCACCGGATTGGAGTTTCACAAAGGGCGCGCGACGCTGACGCTCGACTCTGACGCTCTGCCCGAGCCGGAAAATGTTGCCCCCAACGCCCGCGCTCTGGCTTACACTCTCAGTGGCTTGCGACTCGAGCCGTAGGCGCTGTTCAACGTGCCTCGATCCACTCGGTTGACGAATATTGCTCCGTAAGCCCGCTGACCTCGTCCTCGTTTAATTCGGGCCACGGCGTTTGCACCGCCTCGCCGCCCAGCACCGCGCCGAGAAGCGCGGCGAAGTCGGCGTGAAACCGCTCCCAGTCAAGCGGCGCGCCCACAGCCGGCCGCCAGATTGAGCCTTGGAACAGCAGACCGTGCTTATTGCGCTTCTGCGCCGCGCCCGCGATTTTTTCGCCGCTGCCCGTATGCACCACATCGTAAAGTTCTGCGCGCTGGAAACACACGCCCGATGGGCCGCACGCCGCACCGTCGGCCGCAGGTTCGCAGGCTTTCTTTGCTGCGGCTGACACGCCCTGTCGTTGCAGCGCCGCCGCCAGACACTCGTGCACCTCGCGATAACTCTGCGTGGCACGCACATCCTCGAGTGGATGGCCGCGCGGGATCACGAGCGCATAGGTCCAATCGTCGCGGTGATCGACGATGCCTCCGCCGGTCGGCCGCCGGCAAACGTCAACAATCCCGCCCGGCGGCAGCGCGCCGCGCACGAAGGCAATTTTCTGGCTGTAACCAAACGTGAACGCCGGCCCGCGCCAACCGTAGTGGCGGAAGCGCGGCACCGCCGCCTGCGGGTAACGTTGTAGCAGCAGAAAATCCACCGCCATGTTCTCGGCAGCACCGCCAGTGCGGATAGGAAGAAGGTCCAGATTCATGGTTAATCGCGGAGGCACGGAAGGGCGGAAGCGCAATACTAACAAACTTTCTTTCCGAAGTTCCTTCCTCTCTTTTTTACGCGATTCAAATCGGAAATAGATCCTCGTCCGGCCGCTGGTCCTACGACTAGGCGTCGAGTAGCGTGCGCACGGTGAGCAAGACTTCACTCAACGCGTAAGGTTTGACCATGCCGGCCTGGTATTCCGGTTTCAGCCATGTGAGGGGGGTGAGCGCCTCGTGGTTGCTGGTGCAGAGCATGCGCAGATCCGCCCGGGTTGAGAGGAGAGCACGTGCGACGGTATCGCCGCCTTGGCTCGGGTTGGCGATCAGTAACTGCACCGGGCGCGAGTTGGCACGGGCAAGCTTGAGACCTTCGGCTGGCGTCTTCGCCGCCAGCACACGGTAACCATCGGCGGTGAGCATGCCGGCGACCATTTTTCGCACCACATCGTCGTCTTCAAGAAGCAGCAATGTTTCATGCCCGCGCGTCGCAGGGAAGGGTGAAGCCGTGTCGACTCTTACAACCGGTTCCTCCGGTTCGCGAGCTTCCGGCAGGTAAATTTCGAAAGTCGAGCCGGCGAGGAGCGCGCTGCGCACTTCGATGTAACCGTCGCTCTGCTGCACCACGCCGTAAACTAGCGCCAGTCCGAGCCCGGTGCCCTTACCCTCGAGCTTCGTTGTGAAAAACGGCTCGAATAGGTGTCTTTGCGTCTCGGCGTCCATCCCGGTGCCGTTGTCGGTCACGGAGACGCAGACATAATGCCCCGGGGGGGCATCGGAGACGCGGTTTTTGAGGCCGGGACCAACGTCGCGGTTCAGGGTGGCGATGGTCACACAACCCTTATCGCGCAAGGCGTCGCGGGCGTTGAGGACAAGGTTTAGCAGCACTTGCTGAAACTGCGTGGGGTCAACACGGACGCGGCCGAGATTCTTCGCGAGGTCGAGTTCGAGCCGGCCGGCTGAACCGAGCAGCCGGCCCAAGATCTCGGCGTTGTCGCTGACAACGCGGTTAAGATTGATGACGCGAGCGTCCATCGGCTGGCGGCGGCCAAAGGCGAGGAGTTGTCGCGTGAGCGTCGCCGCCTGCCTGCCTGCCCGGTGGATTTCGTTAACTTCGCGCAGCGCCTGTGGCCGGTCCGAGACATGGGCGGCGAGCATCTCGCAGTAGCCGTTGATGACGGAGAGCAGGTTGTTGAAATCGTGCGCCACGCCGCCGGCGAGCTGGCCCACGGCATCGAGACGCTGTGCTTGGACGAGCGTCTCTTGCAGGCGGCGTTTTTCGGTCGTGTCGCGGTAACTGGCGACAAGGTGAGTGGGGCGACCGCGGCGGTTGCCCAGCGTGCTAAACGTCCACGCCGCGAAGATGGTCGCGCCATTTTTGCCGACGAGGAAGCCTTCTCCGGCGAACGGCTGGCCGGGTTGTGCGCTGAGCAGCCAATGCTCAATGTTTTCCACCTCGGCCTGGTCGACGTGCAGAGCGACGTGCGGTTGCGCCGCCAGTTCGTTGGCGGTGCGGCCGGTCATCGCGCAGAAACTGCCGTTGACGAAGATAATCGTTGGCTTGCACCCCGGGGCGCCTAATTTTGAGACGACGACGCCGTCGCCCTCCGCTCGCAGAGCGGCGGCCAGCAGCGTGGTGGGAATGCGGGCGGGCGCTTTCGGTTGATGCGATTTTTTATTCACGGGGCAAGGCGTTCGACCGTCCAGTCCCCATCTGGCTCGCGCCGGTAGCGCAGGCGGTCATGCAACCGGCTGCGGCGCCCCTGCCAGAACTCGACCGTTTCAGGCGTGAGGCGGAAACCGCCCCAGTGCGGCGGCAGTGGCACTGCACGACCGGCGTATTTTATCTCCAGCTCCTTCATCGTGTCCTCAAGGAACTTGCGCCCAGAGATGATCGAGCTCTGCTGCGAGACCCACGAGGAGAGCTGGCTCGGGAGCGGCCGGCTGTGAAAATACGCCTCAGACTCCTCCCGCGGCACGCGCGACACGGGGCCCTCGATCACCACCTGTCGCTCGAGCGCAAGCCAGGGAAACAGCAGCGTCGCGCGCGGGTTGCTCTCTAGCTCGCGGCCCTTGCGGCTCTCGTAGTTGGAGAAGAAAACGAAGCCTCGCCCGTCCACGCCCTTGAGCAGCACGGTGCGTGCCGAGGGCCGGCCGTCGCGCGCGGCGGTGGCTAGTGTCATGGCGTTGGGCTCGGAAATCTTCGCCGCCTCGGCCTGCTGGAACCATTTGTCGAACTGTCGGAACGGGTCGCGCGCGAGGTCCTTCTCGGCGAGCCCAGCGAGACTGTAGTCTTTTCTGTGATCGGCCAGCGGCATGATATGCTGGCAACGTGAAGCGCCGACACCGCGCTGTCAAAAGTCATCTCGTCATCGCGACGATTAGCTCCGCGGCAGCCGGGAATGTCCGCCGTAACTCGTCGCGCCGGCCCAGCTCGAACTCCGCTTCGTCCCACGCCGGCGTCATAGTGCATTGCAACAGCGCCCAGCCGCGCGCCGCCTTTGCCAACCGCGCGCCTTGCCAGACGCCGCCGCGCACCACGACTTTCCGCTCACCGGCGGACGTTCCCAGCAAAGTTACCCGCGCCACGCCGGTGCGCGGATCGAGCTGCAGATGTTCGACCTCATCACCCTCGTGAAACTCCCACAATTCCTCCGCTTGCAACCGGTGCAGCGAGGAGAAATCCTCCTTCGTCATCAAATACCAGATGACCGAGCGCAGCGGCTGGCCGCTCGGCAACCGCTCTTCACTCACAGAAATCTGGCGGAAAAATCCGCCCTCGTGCGGGAGCGGTTCCAGCCCCAACCGAGCGACGATTTCTGCGGCCTCGCGTTTCACGACCGCCAGCCAAGCGCCCCTCGGCGCCTAGGGAAAGCGCGGAACGCGCCCATTTCCGCGCTTCCGTTCCGCCGCGTTTCGGCGATTCTCCCTCGGTCATGCACCTCGTCCCGTGGAGCTACCCACTGCTCTTCTTCGCCGGCCTCGTCGCCGGGCTGGTGGACTCCATCGCGGGCGGCGGCGGGCTGATCGCGCTGCCGATGCTGCTCAACCTCGGCCTGCCCGTGCCGCTCGCGCTCGGCACCAACAAATTCCAGTCCACATTCGGCAGCGTCGCCGCCTCGTGGCACTATGCCCGCCGTGGCGTCGTGGACCTGCGCGCCTGCCGGCTCGGCATCGCGATGACCTTGGTCGGCGCCCTCGGCGGCGCGCTCGCCGTGCAACAGATCGACTCGCACCTCCTCGGCCGGCTCGTGCCCTGGCTGCTCGCGGCGATTTTGCTCTACACCGTGCTCCGCCCGGCCATCGGCGTGCACGAGCAGCCGCCGCGAATGGGCGAGGGGGCGTTTTACGCCGTTTTCGGTCTCGGGCTTGGGGTTTACGACGGGTTTTTCGGGCCCGGCGTCGGTTCGTTCTGGGCCATCGCGCTCATCATGCTCCTCGGGCAGAACTTCACCCGGGCCACCGGCACCACCAAGGTCATGAACGCCACCAGCAACCTCGTCTCGCTCGCCGTGTTCGCCTCTGCCGGCCTCATCCACCTCGGCGCCGGCCTGACGATGGGCGTGGGCCAAGTGCTCGGTGCGCGCCTTGGCTCAGGCCTCGTGGTCACGAAGGGCGTGCGCTTCATCCGGCCGGTATTCTTGACAATGGTCGCGCTCACGCTGACCCGGCTCGTTTGGCTCAGTTTCCGGTCCTGAGCTTTAAGCTTTGTCGCCTGCGGCCCCGTGCCCATAGTGGCCCGTCTACCGCCGCATGACCCCTTCCTCCTACATCGCCGACCACGCCGCCGACCTCGTCGGCTGCCTCCGGCAGCTCGTCGGCATTTCCACGGTCAATCCGCCCGGCGAAAACTACGCCGCCATCACCTCCGGCCTCGTCGACGCCCTCACCGACGCCGGCCTCGCTGCGAAGCGCTACACCATCTCCCGCGCCCTGCTCCGCCGGCACCTGCCTCCGGAACAACGCGCTTTCCCGCGCTACAACGTCCTCGGCAAGCTCCCTGTCCGCGGCGCGACGAAGACCATCCACTTCAACGCCCACTATGACGTCGTCCCCGTGTCCGGCGAGTGGCAGCACGGCAGCCCCTTCAGCGGCGCGGTTGAGCACGGCTGGATCTACGGTCGCGGCACGTCCGACATGAAGGGCTCCATCGCGAGCCTTCTCCTCGCGCTCAACGCCCTCCGCGCCACGCGCACCGCGCCCCAGCTCAACGTCGAGGTCTCCTTCACCGCCGACGAGGAAACTGATTCCGAACTCGGCACTGGCTGGCTCGTGAAACACGCCCCCATCCAGCCCGACTACGCTGTCGTGATGGAAGGCGGCGAAGAAAACACCGTCTGCTGCGGCCACAACGGCGTCGTCTGGCTCGAAGTCACCGTCCACGGCCTCGCCGCGCACGGCTCCAAGCCCGAGGCTGGCATCAATGCCCTCGAAAAAATGTCTGCCCTCGTCCTCGCGTTGGAGGATTACAAGCGGAAGCTCGCCCGTCGCACCTTCGTCACGCCCGAGGGCCGGACGATGCGCCCCACGATCAACGTCGGCGGCGTCTTCGCCTCCGGCCCCGGCGGCAAGATCAACACCGTGCCCTCCCTCGCCAGCTTCAGCATCGACCGTCGCGTGCTCGCCATTGAGGACCACGCCGCCGCCGAACGCGACCTACGCATCTTCCTAGCCGCCGCCGCGCGCCGGATTCCCGACTGCCGCATCACGGTAAAAAAAGTTTCGGAAAACTTCGCCTGCTTTACCCGGCCAAAGCACCCGTTCTTCGCCGCCATGGCCGCGAGCGTCACCCGTGTGCGCCGCGAACCGACCGTCTTTAACGTCTCGACCGGTTTCAACGACATGCATTTTTTCGCCACGGAAATGAAGATTCCCACGCTCGGCTACGGCCCTGGCGGCCGTTTCGAGCACGCCGTGGACGAGAGCGCGAAGATCAAGGAGCTCCTCGCCAGCGCCAAAATCTACGCCAACTTGCTGACCAGCTTCGCCGGCTGAAGGCAAAATTTTCCGCGGTTCGACCGAATGCGAATACCGACTGAATCAGACGCGCGGCAGTTGGTGGAAAAGGCGCTCGGCGGCGCCACGGTCAGCGCGAAACGATTTGCCACGGGGCTTTGCCACCATGTCTACGAGGTCGCGCTCAACGATGGGCGCCACGTGGCAGTCCGCCTCGCCACGGAGGAAACCCGCGCTCTGCTTGCCGGTGGAGTATACTGGCACAACCGGTTGAAACCGCTGGGGGTCCCGCTGCCTGCCATATTGCACGCCAATGAGCAGGGCTCCATCCCGTTTGTCATTCTCGAACGCCTGCCCGGCGACGATCTTCATGCGGTCTATGCTTCGCTCAGCCGTGAGGAGAAACGCGCGATCGCCGCCGCGGTCGTGGAGGCGCAGTGCCGCGCCGCCCGGCTGCCCGAGGCCTCTGGTTTTGGCCTTGCCCAAAGCTACGACGATCCCGCACTGCAGCGGCGCCAGACTTGGTTTCAGGTGATCGAGGCCATGCTGGAGCACAGCAGGCAGTGGATTATTACAGCTGGCATGACCGACCCGGACGCCGTTGACCGCGTGCTGCGCCGGCTGCCCCGGTTTTCGGATTATTTTTCCCGGGTGCGGACAACTCCTTTTCTTGACGATACGACCACAAAAAACGTCCTGATTCATCAAACGAGGTTCAGCGGAATTGTGGACGTGGATGAGATATGTTTCGGAGATCCGCTGCTGACGCCGGCACTCACTAAGATGGCGCTGCTGGCCCGCCGCTGTGACACGGATTATGTGCAGGACTGGCTCGAACTGATCGGGGCAGACGATAAGGCCCGCGCAGTCGTCGATTTCTATACCGCGGTGTTTTGCGTCGATTTCCTCGCCGAACAAGGGCACGCGTTTAACCGCGGCAAGATAAGCCGCGATGGCGAACAAACGACTCGCCTTGAGGTGCTATTGTGCGACCTGATGGATCTCATCTAGCGCAAATATTTACACCGGTTTGACTGCCCGTAGAACAACTTTCGTCCTATTGGACAACCCATGACCGAGGAAGTACCCTTCGACGAGCTATGTGCCTACACGCTCGCCCTCCGGGATCCGGCGTTCATTCACCAGCACGTCGTTGATGCCTTTGCTGCCCAGCAAGCGGACGCGAGCACTAAGCCCATCAAGCTGACGTTCGCCCTCGTCGGTCTCTATCTGCACCTTGAACGGCAGTTCACGGGCCGACAGGTGCAGTTGGCGCACATGCGGATGGGCCGGCGTCGACATCAATGGCCGACTTTCGTGCTGCCATCGATACGCGGTGCGATGACGGCGTGCGACGTGCTGGACAACCCGGCGCGTGCTTGCTCCATCGACGAATGGTGTCAGTCGGTGTGGAACACCTACGTCGACAGCCATCAGCAAGTCGCGGACTTGCTGCGCGAACACGAAATCTGCCCGTAGTCCCGGAGCGGCCTCCTATTTCAGCCCCGCCAGAATCCGCCGCGCCACGGCGGGGATGATCGCGCGGTTCTGCGCATGCTCGCGGCCGTCTGTGAACGTCACGATGATGATGCGCCCGCGGCCCGGCAGCTCGATCAGCGCCGCGTCGTGCCGCGCCCAACTCACCCAGCCGGCCTTTGACCATAGTTTCATACCTGGAGTAAGTGCCGTGCCGGTGAAACCGATTGCCTGATCGTCGGGGTTGCTTTTCGGTGCAAAATGGTCGCGCGCCAGCAGCGCCAGCATCTGCGCCGAGCGCGCCGGCGACACGCACCGGCCTAGCGCGATCTCCGTCAGCAGCCGCGCCGTGTCGTTCGTCGAAAGAAAATTCCGCGCCGGCGGATGCGCCGCCATGTCCTGCTGCTCGCGGCCATACGGTCCTTCGCCCCACGGTTTGCGCTGCGCGTAGACGTTTGAGTAGCCGAGTTGCCGGAAATAACGCGTCACCACCCCGCGTGCTGTGCTCCAGCGAGTCAGTTCATCTGGCGGCAGCTCCGGCCCGCTCGTCGTGCCCGTGACCGCATCGACGACGTAGCTCGTCGCCTCGTTGTATGAATCGACAATCATATCGCGCAGCCCGCGGCGCAGCTCCGGCGTATCGGCGAGTTGACCGTCTTCCATCCGCCGGTGCGCATAGGCGAGGAAGCACAGCTTTATCACGCTGGCCGGGTAAAACCGCTCGTCGCCTCGCGAGTGCGCCACCACCGGCGCCGCGCCGCGCAAATCGACGACCGTCACGGCCAGTTGCTCGGGTTTGAGCGCCGGGCTGGCAAACTCCGTCCGCGTCTCCGCCACCGTCCGCTCGACCAGCGCCTGGAGGTCGCCCGGCGCCGCGCCCACTGTTGCGGTTCTGCAGCAGCCGACCAGCGCGAGCAGGCCAAATTTAGTCCAGCTGCTTATATAGTTTACCACGGACAACAGTTTTTCACTCTATGATGGCTACACCCGAAACCGGAGCGGTTTGTTCGGCGATGTTTGCCGCTCAATGCGCCGCGCTCGCCTCGGGGCTGTCCTTGTCCACCAGGCGAAACTGGTATTCAACCGTCGCGCAGTGCCCCGGATACTCCGGGGCATCGTGCACCGCCACCGCGAGGGCGACCTTTCCCTTGGCCGCGGCGAAATCGTTGGCCTCCTTGAACACGGCCGCCTTTATCGCGTCGAGATTCTCAAAAACCCCGGCGCGGTTGGCTTTGTTGATGACATAGAGATCGGGGGTCAGTTGAACGACAGCCGGACTGCCGCAGCCGGCTGACAACAGGGCCGCGACGGCACACAGGATGGTAAGCGTGTTTTTCATGGTGGTGTTTGATTTGCCTCACCGCGGATATGCTGGGTTTTTCGGCGCGGTTTTGCAAGCGGCGCTCGCTTACCGCCGGATCTGATCAACATAAAGATTCGTCTGCCGTGGCTCACCCCGCGGCCCAGCCACGGCGAATCATGCTGATGGCAATCGCCGCGAGTAGCATCGAGATGATCTTGGAAATCGCGCGCAGCCCTGTCGGCCCGATCTTGCGGCCGAGCCAATCGCTGTAATGCAGCGCGAAAACCACGATCGCCAGGTTCACCACCAGCGCGGTGAGCGTCATGAACAGCCCCTGCGTCTGCACCAGTAGCAGCAAGGTGGTGATCGAGGCCGGCCCGGCGATCAACGGCATACCCAGCGGCACCACGCCGAAATCGTCCGGCATCTTCACCTCCACCACCGCCGACTGGGTCAGATCCTTCGCTGCGAGAATGAAAAGGATGAGTCCGCCCGCGATTTGGAAGTCACCCACAGCAATGCCCAGCGCGGTGAAGACGCTCTGCCCAAGAAACAGAAAACCCAGCGCCACGAGCCCGCCGGTCCACGTGGCTTGGTTGGCGATCTTGTTCCGGCGCTCCAAGGGTACGCCCTGCCCAAGTCCGAGAAACACCGCCGCGAGCCCGATCGGGTCGATCGCGACAAAGAGCGGAATGAACGCCAAGATGAACCGTTGAAGCAGATCGGTCATGCGGTGGAGTATTCGCACCGGCGCCGCGCCTGCAAGCCCGGCGGGTCGCTGACGCGTTTCGCCCTTGTTTCGCTGCGGCGGAGGGCGCAAGTTGCGTTACCTTTCCATGAAGATCAACGCCACGCTCACGCCGACCCGTCTCGGCAAGAAAATCGCCCGTCTCTTCGAACTCGCCGGCCAGAAGATCCGCGCGATCGACGCCTCGTGGGACCCCTCCAAGGGCACGCCTGTCTTCACCGTGAAGGGCAAATACACCTCGCGCGGCTGGACCGAGTGGACGCAGGGCTTCCAGTTCGGCATGACGTTCCTGCAATACGACGCCACCGGCGAGGCAGATTTCATTAAGCTCGGCCGCGAGAAAACGGTGAAGCTGATGGCCTCGCACGTCTCACACGTCGGCGTGCACGACCACGGGTTCAACAACGTCTCCACCTACGGCAACCTCCGCCGCCTGATTCTCGAGGGGAAAATCCCGCACAACCAGGACGAACTCAACTTCACCGAGCTCGCTCTGAAAGTCTCCGGCGCCGTGCAGGCCGCGCGCTATGCCACCACCGCCTACAAAACCCCGTGGTCGCCCGTCGCCGGCGCGCCGGGCGTCGCGCCCAGCGGCTACGTTTACTCCTTCAACGGCCCGCAGTCGCTCTTTGCCGACACGATCCGCTCCGTGCGCTCGCTCGTCGTCGCGCACCAGCTCGGCCACGCGCTGATGGGCGAGGGCGACCGGCCCATCAACCTCCTCCACCGCGCCATCGAGCACGCCGCCACGACCGCGCGCTTCAACGTTTTCTTCGGCCAGGGCCGCGACAGCTACGACGTCCGTGGCCGCGTCGCTCACGAAAGCGTTTTTAACCGCAACGACGGCCAGTTCCGCTGCCCCTCGTCGCAGCAGGGTTACTCGCCGTTCACGACGTGGACGCGCGGCGCCGCGTGGATCATCTGCGGCTACGCCGAGCAGCTCGAGTTCCTCGACGCCGTCAAAGGCACCGACCTCGACGCCGTGGGCGGCCGCCGCGCCGTGACCGACCTCTTCCTCGAAACCGCCCGCGCCGCGAGCGATTACTACATCGACGGCTACTCGGCGAAGGACGGCGTGCCCTACTGGGATTCGATGGCGCTCAACACCCACCAACTCGGCGACTACACCAAAAAGAACGCCGATCCCTACAACGCCCACGAGCCGGTGGACAGCTCCGCCGCCGCCATCGCTGCGCAAGGCATGATCCGCCTCGGCAACTATCTCACCGCGCACGGCGAAAAAGCCGCCGGCAGCAGGTATCTCCAGGCCGGACTCACCATCGCCGACACGCTTTTCGCCGAGCCCTACCTCTCGACCGACAAGAAACACCAGGGTCTGCTGCTCCACAGTGTTTACCACCGCCCGAACGGCTGGGACCACGTCGCGTCGGGCCAGAAAGTGCCGAATGGCGAGTCCTCGATGTGGGGCGATTACCACGCGATGGAACTCGCGCTCCTCATCTCGCGCATGGCTGCGGGAAAATACTACACGTTCTTTTGAGCATGCACTACCGCACGCTCGGCCGCACCGGCCTGAAAATCTCCGTTGTGGGCGTCGGCACCTGGCAGTTTGGCGGCGAATGGGGTGTGAATTTCACGCAGCCCGAGGTCGACGCCATCCTTGGCTCGGCGGCGGACTGCGGTATCAACTTCCTCGACACCGCCGAGTGCTACGGCGACCACCTTTCAGAGCGTTTCATCGGTGCCGCCATTGCCGGCCAGCGCGAGAAGTGGATAGTCGCGACAAAGTTCGGGCACCATTTCCACAAGTGCTTCGACAGGACGATGCACTTCGACCCGGCCGATGTCGTGCGCCAGCTCGACGCTTCGTTGGAGGCGCTGCGCACGGACTACGTCGATCTTCTGCAATGTCACTCGGCCAAGGATACGGAGTTTGACACTGACGGTCTTTGGGCCGCGCTGCTGCGCGAGCAAGCCAAGGGCAAGGTGCGCCACCTCGGCCTCTCGATCAGCCCGGGGTCGAATATCTACCAGACCGACAGGGCGGTGCAGGTCGGCGCGAGCACGATCCAAGTCGTTTACAACCGCCTGCAACGCGAACCCGAGGCGCAGGTGCTTCCCGCCTGCCATCGCGACCATCTCGGCGTGCTCGCCCGCGTGCCACTCGCCAGCGGGTTTCTCTCAGGCAAATACAAGCCCGGTGCGACCTTCCCGGCGAGCGACGTGCGCGAGGCGTGGATGAAGGCCGACCGCGACACCAAGCTCGCCGAGGTGCAGCGCATCGCTGCGACCGAGGTGCCCGCCGGCGTGCCGATGGCGCAATGGGCGCTCGCATGGTGCCTCAAGCACCCGGCTGTGACCGCCGTTATTCCTGGCTGCAAATCACCGGAGCAGGTCCGGGCCAACGCTGCCGTTTTTTCTATCGATATCGGACAGGCCACCCACCCGCAAGCTGGTGAAAGAGCCTGCTATTTTTGAATTGTCAGTGGAGCAAATTCAATAATCCCCCCTGCATTCGCACCAGCGCAATGCAGGCGAGCCTGTCGCCTCCCACGCCGGAAATACATTCCCGTGCCCGCGCCCAGCTCTCAGAAATGCGGTATTTCCGCCAAGAAACGAAGAGACATTAGCCTGGTTTTCTGCCAAAATTAGCCCCGTCGGTCATCAAGGCGCTCCCATGAAAACTTGTCCGCTTCGCCAGGAGCCCTCACCAGCACCTCGCCGTGCCGCGTGGCCAAGCGCGCGTCTGCAACACCGCAAATTCCTATGATGAACCTCGCCCTGCTCGGTCCCTCCGGTGTCGGCAAAGGCACGCACGCCGCCGCCCTCGCCCTCCGTTTCAACCTGCGCCATGTGGCCACCGGCGACCTGTTTCGCCACAATCTCAAAACCCACAGCGCCCTCGGCATCCTTGCGCGCAAATACATGGCGCAGGGCGAACTCGTGCCCGACGAGGTCGTCGATGCAATGATAGAGGAGTGGGGCTATGCGCTCACACTCGACCAAGGCACGCTCTTCGATGGCTTCCCGCGCACCACCTATCAGGTGCAGTTTCTCGACGAACTGCTGCGCCAACTCAACCGCACCCTCGACGCGGTGGTTTATCTTAAGGTGCCCGACGAGGAAATCGTCCGCCGCCTCACTGGCCGGCTGATCTGCCGCGAGTGTCAGACGCCCTACCACGAGACGCTCAAACCCGCCCGGCAACCCGGCGTCTGTGATCTCTGCGGTGGCATGCTCTATCAGCGGCCTGATGACACCACCGAGATGGTGAACGCCCGGCTCCGCGTCTTCCACCGGACCATCGAGCCCATAATCGAGCACTATCGCGACGCGAAAAAACTTGTTATTATCTCCGGCGAAGGCTTGATCGCCGATGTTGATGCGCGGCTCGTCGCGGCTCTGGAAGCCGTGCACAGCGGCACCTATGGATTCGCCACCCGCGAGGAGACCGCCGAGATTTCCGCCGCGGTCGCCACTAGCCGGCTGCCCGAACAGCCCGTCCGCGCCAGCCGCGACATCGTTCTGCTCGGCGGCCCCGGCTCTGGCAAGGGCACGCAGGCCGAGCAGCTGAGCAAGCAACTCAGCCTGCCCCATATCGCCACCGGTGACCTGTTCCGCGAAAATCTCCGGCAGGCCACCGAGCTCGGCCGTCTGGCGAAAACCTATATGGACCGCGGCGAACTCGTGCCCGACGAAATCACCGATGCGATGGTCGCCGACCGCCTCGCGCGGCCCGACGCGCACGTGGGCTTTATCCTCGACGGCTTCCCGCGCACGCTGCACCAGGCTGAGGCGCTTCGCGAGATGATGGTCCGCTTGGGGCGCCGCCTCGCCGGCGTGCTCTACATCAACGTGCCCGACGCCGCGATCGTGGACCGGCTCTCCGGCCGGCTCATCTGCCGCAGTTGCCAGTCGCCCTACCACGTCCTCTTTAAGCCACCCGCGAAAAACGGCGTGTGCGATTTGTGCAGCGGCGAACTTTATCAGCGCTCCGACGACAATCCCGCCACCGTGCGCGCCCGGCTGGTGACGTTCCACGCGCAGACCGAACCGCTGATCGCCTACTACCGCGAGGCGGGGCTGTTGCACGAGATCGACGGCGAGGGCACAGTCGGCCAGATTACCGGGCGCAGCCTTGCGACCGTGCGCAGTTTTGCCAGCGAACCGCAGTCCACCCCAAGCACCTGAAAAAGGAGTCCACCATGTTTGAAAATGCCGAATTGGGCCGCACTGTGACGCCCGAAAAATATGCCGTCGAGCTGCCGAAACTGCGGGAGAAAGTTCTCAACGCGCATTTCGAGCTGCGTGGAAAAAAATTCCCCGTGATCGTCATCGTCTCCGGCGCAGATGGCGCCGGCAAAGGCGATCTCGTGCACCGCCTCAACGAGTGGCTCGACCCGCGTGGCGTCGAAACCCACGCCTTCTGGGAGCCCAGCGACGAGGAGTGCGAGCGCCCGCCCTACTGGCGTTTCTGGCGCGCCATGCCTGGCCGCGGCCGCATCGGGATTTTCTTCGGCTCTTGGTATACCGATCCCATTGTCGACCGCGTCTTCGGCAAGACCAAGCGCAGTCAGTTCGACTCCGCGCTCGACCAGATTGTCGCCTTCGAGAAAATGCTAGCCGAGGATGGCGCGCTCCTCGTGAAGCTCTGGCTGCATCTGCCGAAAAAGGAGCAGAAAAAGCGGCTCAAGAAACTCGACAAGGAGGGCCGCATTGCGCCCGACGACTGGAAGAACTTCAAGCTCTTCGACGAGTTTGCCAAAGTTTCCGAGCGCTCCCTCCGCCGCACCCACACCGACGCCGCCCCCTGGCACGTCGTCGAGGCCACCGACCGCCGCCACCGCGAACTCGCCGTCGGCAAGATTCTCCTCGACGCGATCCTACGCCGGCTGAAGCAGGCGGCGGCACAGGCTGCCGCCAAAGAAGCCGCCAAGGCTGCGCCCGCGCCTGTCGCAGTTTCGGTCCCCGAGCCGGCCAAACTAGCTGCAATCTCAGTCGACTCCATTCTCGACCACGTGGATTTGAAGCAGCGCCTCACCGACACCGAGTATGAAAAGTCACTTGCCGCGCAACAGGCCAAGCTCAGCAAGCTCGCGTGGGCCGCGCACGCCAAGAAACGCTCGATGGTCCTCCTCTTCGAGGGCTGGGATGCCGCCGGCAAGGGCAGTGCGATCCGGCGCGTCACGCAGGCGATGGACCCGCGGCTCTACGCCGTAGTCGGCATCGCTGCGCCCACCGACGAGGAGCGGGCGCAGCATTATCTCTGGCGTTTCTGGCGGCACCTGCCGCGCGCCGGTTTCACGACGTTCTTCGACCGCTCGTGGTATGGCCGCGTGCTCGTCGAGCGCGTCGAAGGTTTCGCACCGCCTGCGGACTGGGGCCGCGCCTACGGGGAGATCAACGACTTCGAGGAGCAGCTCACCGCCCACGGCATCGTGGTGAACAAATTCTGGGTGCACATCAGCAAGCAGGAGCAACTGCGGCGCTTCAAGGAGCGGCAGACCGTGGCCTACAAACAATACAAAATCACCGACGAGGACTGGCGCAACCGCGAGAAGTGGGAGCCTTACAAACTCGCCGTGAACGACCTGGTGGCAAAGTGCAGCACTGAGTTCGCCCCGTGGACCCTCGTCGCCGGCAACGACAAAAAGTTCGCCCGCGTGCAGATTTTGAAAACCGTGGTGCAAAGTCTCGAAGTCGCGCTCTGACCGTCATGCCTGCTACCTCGGCTAACCACACCGCCAGCCCCGCCCTTACCTGGTCAAAAGACCTGGCGGGCGATGCTTGGGGTGGTTTCGCCGCCATGTTGGTCGCGCTGCCCTCGTCGATCGCCTACGGCATCGCGATCTATGCGTTGCTGGGCGCCAACTATGTCGGCTACGGCGTGCGCGCGGGCATCCTCGGCGCCATCGCGATCGGGTTGACCGCCCCGCTGCTGGGTGGCGCGCCGCGGCTGATCTCCGCGCCCTGCGCTCCGGCGGCAGCCGTGCTGGCGGCACTTGTCGGTGAGCTGATGGCCGGCGCCCCCGGCACGGTGGCACCCCTCGCCCCCGAGCGCATCGTGGTGCTGCTGACCTTCGTGGCGCTTCTCTCTGGCGCGTTGCAGTTTCTCTACGGGACCATCGGTGGAGGCCGGCTGATCAAATACATTCCCTACCCGGTCGTCTCGGGCTACCTAAGCGGCGTCGGTGTCCTCATTTTTATGAGCCAGGTGCCGAAGTTTCTTGGCCTGCCCAAGGGAGTGCCGACGTGGACCGGCGTCATGTCGCCACAGCTGTGGCAATGGCCCGCGCTCATTGTGGGCGGCGTGACGATCGCCGGCGTGCTGCTTGCGCCCAAGGTCACCAAGGCCGTGCCGGCAGCCATCCTCGGTCTCCTCTGCGGCCTGGCGGCCTACTTTGTGCTGGCGTGGTTCCAGCCCGCACTGCTCGACCTCGCGCACAACAAGCTCGTGATCGGCCCGGTGGGCGGCGGCGCCGGCCTGGTGTTTTCTGAATTCGCCGGCCGCTGCTCGGCGGTCACTGCGCTGCATTTCACCGATTTGGGTGTCATCATCGTGCCGGCCTTAACCCTCTCGGTGCTGCTCTCGGTCGACACTCTGAAAACCTGCGTCGTTGTCGACGCGCTCACCCGCAGCCGGCACAACTCGAACCGCGAGTTGATCGGCCAGGGCGCGGGCAATCTCGCCTCGGCGCTGATCGGCGGCATGCCGGGCTCCGGCACGATGGGCGCGACGCTCGTCAATGTCCAAAGTGGCGGGCGCACGCGCCTCTCCGGCGCGATCGAGGGTGCCTGCGTGCTCGCGGTGTTTCTAGTGTTTGGCAACCTGATCGCCTGGGTGCCACTCGGTGCACTGGCGGGCATCCTGTTCGTCGTCGCGTTCCGCATGTTTGATTGGGGCAGCTTTGCGCTGCTGCGGCAGCGGTCGACCGCGCTGGATTTCATCGTCATCGCCGCCGTCATCGTTGTGGCGGTCGGCGTCAACCTTATCGCCGCCGCCGGCGCGGGCCTCGCCCTTGCGATTCTGCTCTTCATCCGCGAACAGATCCACGGCTCGGTGATCCGCTGGAAAGTGTCCGGCGAAAAAATCTCCTCGAAGCAGCACCGTCTCCCGGCCGAACAAGCGGTGCTGGAAAAACACGGGTCGCTCACGACGGTGTGCGAGCTGCAGGGCAGCCTTTTCTTCGGCACCACCGATCAGCTGTTCACAGAACTTGAACCCGACCTAAAGCGCTGCCGCTACCTCATCCTCGACATGCGCCGCGTGCACTCGGTGGACTTCACCGCGGCGCACCTGCTCGAGCAGTTCGAGGCGATGCTCACCGACCGCGGCGGTTACCTCCTCTTCAGCCGGCTGCCCGCCATCCTGCCGACCGGCCAGAATCTCCAAGTCTATTTCGACCGCGTTGGTGTCACGAAGCCGCAGGAAAACGTCCGTAAGTTCGACACGCTCGACGACGCGCTGCAGTGGGTCGAGGATCGGATCCTCGCCGCCGAACTGCCCCGCCCCGACGCCTGCGACCGGCCGCTCTCGCTTGCCGAGATCGAGCTGCTGCGCGAGTTCAAGGCTGACCAGACGCTCGGCGCGCTGGCTTCGTGTGTGGTTGAGCGCTCGTGCGCCGCCGGGCAGATGATTTTCCAAGGCGGCGAGGTAGGCGACGAACTGTTTCTCATCCGACGCGGCGTCGTCCGCATCATCCTGCCGCTGCACGGCGGTAATTACCACAATCTCGCCTCCTTCGGCACGGGAGACTTTTTCGGCGAGGTGGCGTTTCTCGACCGCGGCATCCGCTCGGCCAATGCCGTGGCAACGACGGACACTGACCTCTTCGTCATCTCCCGCGCGCGCTTCAATGAGGTCTCGCGTGAGCACCCGCTCGTCGGCGTGAAAGTTTTCGCCCGTATCGCCCGCGCGCTGGCGCTCCGGCTGCGCCGCACCGACGGCGAACTGCGCACTCTCTACGAAGCGTAGGCGCTCCAGGGGAGCGAGAGTGCTGAAGGCCGCCTCGCCGGCTGTCGCTCAATGTGCCTCGCAGTAGGCTTGTGAGGCCACGTGGCTCCAGCCGCGCAGCACGAGCCGCGAATCGACATGGCCGTTGCCGGGCTCGACGCGATCCTGCCCCGAATGCAGTTGCACGAGGACGTTTTTCCGGACCTGCGAGGAGCGATTGGGCATGGAGCCATGGATCGTCAGGTAGTGGAAAAATAGCACGTCGCCAGCTTCGGCCTCGATGATGGTAGCCCGTTCGAGGGGATAATTCTTCTCCATGAATTCGGAATATTCCTGACCATCCGAATGGGAGAGGCGGCCGAGCTTTTGCGAGCCGGGATAGACCCGCAGGCAGCCCATCTCGTTTGTCGCGCGCGTGACCGCGATGGTGCCGCCGATCATGGTGTCCTTGACCGTCGGAAAGTAGGACCAGTCCTGGTGCATGGGAAACGGCGCGCCTTTCTCCGCGGGCTTCTGCAGGAGCTTCGTGTGGTGCAGCACGATGTCGGGACCGAGAATTGCCTCGGCAACATCGAGGAAGGCCGGGTGCAGCAGGGCCTGCAGCCAACGCGCCGAATAATAATGCACTTGGTGCGTATGGGTGAAGAAGGTACCGCCAACCTTGAGGCGGTCAACCGCCTCGCCTTTCCAGCTCTTGTCAGCCGCATCCTTGAGCCGGATGTTTTGGCCGACGATGCGGTCGATCTCGCACTCCAGCTCTGCGATTTCCGCCGGAGCGTAAACGCCGCGGGCGAGGTAGTAGCCGTTTTCGGCGAAGAACGTTTTGATTTCCTGGAGTGAGGGCATGGTGCGAGGGGATTGCGGAATTTGGGCCGAGAGCGGCCTACGGTTGGGGAGGCCGGTAGCGATGGAGAGCTGATGTGAGGTTGGCAATCTCTCCCTAAGGAAGACATTCGCGGGAAAATTGCATCGACTCGCCGAGGAAAGCTGGCTGCTTTCCGACGCGTGCCCATCGCAGGTCAAGGTCATTGCGTGCCGCACCCCGCAGTGCTCCATCTTCCCCGTCTCGCCACCATGTCACCCTTACTCAGGTCTCACTCGTCTGGGCTGCGGACCGTCCTCGGGGTCGCGTTGGTGGCGATCAATGCCGCGCAACTGTGCGGGGCGGCGACCAACCCGTCAGCTGATGCACCAGACCCGCGGCCGAGCGTGGTGGAGACGCTGAAGGCCGATCCGCGGCTACGCGTGCGCCCCGCTCAGGAATGTCTTGTGATGAAAGGTGGCTTGCAGCCGGCGATGGTCTGCACCGCGGCCGGCACTCTGATCGTGCAAGCACAAACCATTGAGGCGCCGCTTCTCTCGAAGCGCATAACTTATCCGAGTGCGATCGAGACCGTGGTATCGCGCGACGCGGGCAAGACGTGGGTCGAGTTTCCCCGTCCTCCGGGCGAGAACGGCCTGAACCTCGAAGGCGGCGCCTTGGCGCTGCGCAGCGGTCGCGTTCTTGCGTTGGACACTTATGTGACGCCGGCTGTCGGAGAAGGCCTCGGCGTGGGCCAACTTTACTGGTCCGACGACGATTGGCGGACGGTACAGGGCCCGTTGGAAAGCTCCTTCCAGCTCCCCAACGTCAACTTTCACGGCTCTTCGGATGATTACGGTCGCGCGCACGTGGCGATACGATTGCACCGCCGGATTCTTGAGCTGCCCAACGGCGAATTACTCACGACCGTCTACGGCTGGCTTCACGGCGACAACGCGCCAGCGGCCTACATCCCAACCATGAAACGTACGCGCGCGATGCTACTGCGCTCAAGCGACCAAGGCCGCCATTGGCGTTTGGTGTCGACAATCGCCGCCGACCCCAAGGTAGGTACCGAAGGGTTTGACGAGCCCGCCCTCGCGCGCATTTCCCGCGGGTCGCACGTCGGCCGGTTGCTGTGCTTCATGCGCACGGGCGAGGATCTTTACGGCACGCAGTCAGACGACGATGGCCTCACTTGGACACGCGCCAGCCCCATCGGCTTTGGCGTCATCGATGTTCACCGCACGCAGGACTGGGCCGAGATGTTCCGCGGCGTGACCGATAAGCAGGGCAAACCTGTCGATCTGGTCGCGGCGGTGGTCGATCCTGACCTGCTTGAACTGCGCAGCGGCATACTCGTGTGCACCTTCGGAGTGCGCGTTCCTGCGCGGGTTTGCTGGCCACGCGCCGGCTATCCCGGCAACGGCAACTACATGGCTGTCAGCCTCGATCACGGGGAAACATGGAGCCATGTGCTCCGTCTCACGTCCGGCGTGCTCACCACGCACTACACCGCTGTAGTCGAGATGCCGCGCGACAACGAAATCTTCGTCGCCTATGACCTTGGTGACTGGACGAGCGGGAAGGGCCGCAGCATTTACGGGCGCCCGCTCTGGCTAGGGGTGAATAAAAATCAACCGGGCAGATAGTGCCTCCCGCACAGACTCAAACTCCGCCATGACCTTCATTCGCTCATTTTTGAGCGCCGCGACTTTTATCACCGCTGTCTGGTTCACGGTTGCCACCTCGCTACCTGCGCAGGAGCTGCATGCTTTTTGGCGGCAAACCTTGGCGGCTCTCGCACATGAGCCGATGGAGGCGAAGGTCGAACTGCTCAGCGAGCCGCTGCCTTACCGGAAGTATCGCATTACGCTTCGCAGTCTTGGCGGCGTGCCAATCCGGGCCTTGCTGGCGCTGCCCGTGCAGGGCGAATCACCGCCGCGCCCGTGGCCCGCGATTGTCACCGCGCCGGGCTATGGCGGCACGCAACAAGGGGTGATGCTCGGTGAATGCATGCGCGGCTACGCGATCCTGCAGGTTTATCCGCGTTCGCAGGGCGAATCTGCCGAGCTCTGGAAAATCGACGGCCCTGACAAGCTCACCTGGCACCTCGCGCAACCCGAGGGCGCCTACTATCAAGGTGCCTATGCTGACGTGATCCGCGGTATCGACTACCTTGTGTCGCGGCCCGACATTGATGTCGCTCGTATTGGCCTCGCCGGCACCAGCCAAGGCGGCGGCATCGTCCTCGCGGTCGCCGCGCTCGACTTGCGCGTCAAGGCGGTCGTGGCGCACGTCCCGTTATTGTGTGACCTGCGCCAGTCGGCGCGCACATCCGGCGCACTTGTGAAAACACTGCTCGACACGGCTGGCTGCAACAATGAGGCGAACCTGCGCACGCTCGATCACTTCGACCCATTGCAACTCGCGCCCGATCTGCGCGCTCCGGCATTAATCAGCGCCGGAGGGAGGGATGAGACGTGTCCCTCGACGACGATTCGCGCCGTCTTCGACCGGATCCCCGGCACCAAAGCACTGATGTTCTACCCCGAACTCCCGCACACGTCCTGCGCGGCTTTTTATGAAATGACCTGGCCCTGGCTCGACCTCAACCTCCGGCACTGAAATGGCGGCGCAAGCAAGCGCAGCCTACCGCGCGGTCAGGCTCAGTAGGTCGTCGGGATGTGTTTTCTCACGCTCGGTTTTGAGGTATTTCTGTCCGTTGTGGGTCAGCACGATCAATTTCACGGCATTGCCGCCATCTTTCACAAAAAATTCATCGGTGCCGGCTTCGATGGCGGCGATGGCGGCGACCTGAGAGAGATTCCAGTGGGTATGGTCGGAATTCACCCCACCGATTGCCTCGACGCGCTCCAGCGGATCGCGACTGTAAGCACGGTTGGCATTCGAGACGAGACGGCGGCGGTAGGGACGGGCCATGAAAGGTGGTTGGTTGGTGGCTTGAGGTGGCGTGACGCGACAATCTAGCCCGGCAGCGCCGCAATAGCCAACTTTTTACCCAATCGCCCACGACTGTCTGATTAAAGGCAAAGCCGGCTTTCGTAGATAACGGTTGATCAGTGACACATGAACGCAGGCTGGTGTGATTGATTTGGTGTTATCGAGATGATTCGGCGCCTGTGCGTGACTTTTTCTGTGAATGAACTCCCGAAAAGCAATGCTGGCGCAAGATCCTTGCCGCTTGAGCGACGAAGAGTTTTCGCATTACACGAACAGTATTCCGAGCGTGCTGTCGACGAACCCAGTGTTGAAGATGACGACCGCATCGCACCACGGGAGTGGTGCCAGAATTTTGGCCAGCAATGGTCGTTGTTCTTTGTAAGGATAGTCGCACTAATTGGAGCGGCCGCGACGCTCGCGCGCTGGCGAACGCGGCCAGAAACAAAACATCCGACAGGGAGAGAACAGAGACTGGCCTCAGGAAGTTTGTAGCTTCGGCGGGGCGATCAAGGACCGCGCCGGATGGCATTTCTAAAAATATGCAAACGCGCCGCACCCGGCTGCCTGCAAGACAGGAATACATGTGCAGGGCAAATTCCTAGTAATTCGCGTAGCCGAGCATCCGAGATGATTTGCGCTGCCCCAAAAGTTGCGCCAACAGGTTTCCATGGCCGAGAATCTCGCTCGTTATTTCCGTAGCGACCCACGCTTCGCGGGGCGCGCGACCGTTGCTGCGCCATGAGAAGCGATTCGAGAGCGGCACAGCCGGTGCGGCGACGCGTGTTCTTTGTCGATGACCACCCGCTCGTGCGCGACTGGCTGGCGAGCTTGGTGGCGCTTGAATCCGATCTGGAAGTTTGCGGACACGCCGAAGACGCGCCTTCCGCGCTGATCGCGCTGCCGAAGGCGAGACCCGATGTCGTCGTGGTGGATCTTTCGCTGCCACGCGGGTCGGGTTTGGAACTGCTGAAGGAGTTGCGCGCGCAGTTTCCCGCGCTGCGGCTGCTGGTGCTTTCGATGCACGATGAAGCGAGCATCGCTGAACGCGCGTTCCGCGCCGGCGCGCATGGCTACGCCGTCAAAAACGAATCCGGCCCGAGCATCGTTGAGGCGATCCGGTCGGTGCTCGCGGGAAACTTCTATACCAGCCCGGCGCTGGCGGCCCAGCTCACGGGCCGGCTGCTTGGCGGTCTCTCGCGCAGCGGCGGAGAACCCGAGGAATTGTTGAGCGACCGCGAGCTGGAGGTCTTTCGGATGCGGGGGCAAGGGCACAGCGCGAAGGAAATCGCCGACCGGATGCGGGTCAGCGTGAAGACTGTCGGCTCCTACGACGAACGCATTAAATCCAAACTCGGTCTGGAGAGCACCACCGAGGTGATGCGCGAAGCCATGCTTTGGCAGGAACGTCAGCGCGGACTCTGATGCAATTCCTGCGACAACATTTGCTGCCCGGCGCCAGCACACGGGTTTGTCAGGCACCACAGGGCCACTGGCGAGCGCCTGCGATGATGTTGATTGCCGGCCTGGTTTGTTTTGGCGGCGCCCTTCACGCTCAATCGCTGTCGCCGCTTTCTTCTCCCAGTGATATGAAAAAACTGAGCGTGGAACAGCTCATGGACCTGGAGGTGACATCGGTTTCCAAGCACCCGGAAAAACTTTCTGAGGCCGCGTCGGCAATCCAGGTCATCACTGGAGAGGACATCCGCCGCGCCGGCGCCACCAGCCTGCCCGAGGCCCTGCGGCTGGCGTCGAATCTAGAGGTGGCACAGATTGATTCGCGCCAATGGGCGATCACGTCCCGCGGGTTCAACAATGTTTTCGCCGACAAGATGCTTGTGCTGATCGACGGGCGCTCGGTTTACACGCCGCTCTATGCCGGCGTTTATTGGGATGTGCAGGACACGATGCTCGAAGACCTCGACCGCATCGAGGTTATCAGCGGCCCTGGCGCGACGCAGTGGGGCGCCAATGCCGTCAACGGCGTAATCAACATCACAACGAAGAGCGCGAAGGACACCCAAGGCGGTCTTCTGGTCGGCGGAGGAGGCACCGAGCTCCGCCAATCGGAAGAAGCGCGTTATGGCGGCAAGTTGGCGCCGAATATTTACTATCGCGTTTACGTGAAATATTTCGACCGAAGTGATTCGGTCCGACCTGGCGGTCCCACCGCGAACGACGCCTGGCGCATGGGGCAGACTGGGTTCCGCGTGGATTGGGAGCAGCCGCTTGACACCACCTTCACAGTGCAAGGCGATGCCTACGATGCCACCATGGGGCAGGTCGGTCCCGATAATATCCGCGCCAATGGGAATAATGTGCTTGGCCGCTGGTCGCGCTCATTCGGCGATGGCTCCAATGTGAAGCTGCAAGTCTACTACGACCACACGCATCGCCGCATACCGGGTTCATTCACCCAAGACATCGACACCTATGACCTGGACTTCCAGCACCAACGCCCACTTGGCCCCATCAACAATTTTGTGTGGGGTGTTGGCTATCGCCTGGTCGAGGACGCCATCGTCAACACTCCGGCGAATGCGTTTCTGCCACCCAGTTCCGGTCAACAGTTGTTCAGTGCGTTTGCTCAAGATGAAATCACTCTCAGGAAAGACCGGCTGCACCTTATGGTGGGCACCAAGGTCGAGCATACCGAATATACGGGCGTTGAGTTTGAACCGAGTGCGCGACTGTCTTGGACGCCCGGCGGGGAACAAACGATCTGGAGTTCAATCTCGCGCGCGGTGCGCACGCCGTCGCGCATCGACCGCGACCTCTACTCTCCGGCCACGCCCCCTTATCGCATCGCGGGCGGCGGCAACGTGGTCTCGGAAAAATTGACGGCTTACGAGCTTGGCTATCGCGCGCAGGTCTCCCCGCAATTTGCCCTCTCGCTCGCCACTTTTTTCAATGACTACAGCAATTTGCGCAGCCTCGAACCCCTCACTCCTCCGCTGGCGTTTCCCGTCGAGCAGAGCAGCGGCCTGCGCGGCCACTCGACCGGTGCGGAGCTGACGGCGGACTGGCGTGTCACCTCGGCATGGCGCCTGCGCGCCGGCTATACCGAGCTACGCGTCCACAGTGAGCCGAATCCAGGCACCATCGACCGCAGCACACGCGACAGCATCGGGCGAGATCCGAACCATCAGTTTTCCCTCCACTCGCTGTTCGATTTGTCCGCGCATTGGGAATGCGACGCCGATCTCCGTTATGTTGGACCGATCGCCAACCAAAACCTGCCCGGATACTCTGAGGCCGACGTGCGCCTCGGCTGGCGGCCGGCCCCGGTGTGGGAGCTTTCTCTAAACGGGCAAAATCTGCTCCACAGCCACCACGCCGAGTTTAACAGGCCCGGCGCCCGCCGTGAAATCCAGCGCGGTGTTTTTGCCAAGGCGACATGGAGTTTCTGAACCCCATTTTCTATGGACGCATCGCCCGCATCGTGCGGCGCGGTTGCATGCTTGGGTTCGTCGCGGCGACGTGCCTGTCTGGAGTCCGCGCGGCGGCCGGACCGGAACCCGCGACGGTTTCGGCTGAATATCGGGTGAAGGCGGGCTTCCTTTTCAATTTTCCCCAATTTATCGAATGGCCGGCGCGCGCCTTTGCCACGGCCCAGGCTCCAATCGTGATCGGTGTGCTGGGCGAAGATCCGTTTGGCAGTTATCTCGACGAATTGGTCCGGGGAGAAAAGGTGGGAGGACACCCGATCATTGTGCGACGCTACCGCCGCGGCGACGATTCCGCGGACTGCCACATTCTTTTCATCAGCGGTTCCGAAGCCGGGCAATTCCCCAAAATAGTGTCGGCGCTCGCCGGCCGCAGTGTCCTCACCGTGGCCGATGAGGATGGTTTCGAACGCGCCGGCGGGATGGTGCGGCTGGCCATCGAAAACGGCAAAATCCGGCTGCGCATCAATCCCGACGCGGCCAAGGCCAGCGGCCTCGCCATCAGCTCGAAACTGCTCCGCCTGGCAAAGATGATCACCCCGGAGAAAGGCTGACGATGGCGTTTCAAGACATCCCGATCCGCCAAAAACTCACCGCGATCATCCTCGCGACGAGCGGTGTGGTGGTGCTGCTGACCTGTGCGGCGTTTCTGAGTTACGAGGCTTTCACCTTTCGCCGGGCGGCGGCCCAGCAGCTCGCGACGCTCGGCGAAGTCATCGCCGCGAACAGCACCGCCGCCCTGGCCTTCGACAACTCCGAGGACGCCGCGCAAGTCCTGGCCGCGCTCAAGGCCGAACGCCACATCGTCTCAGCCTGTCTCTACGACGCGAACGGCCGGCTTTTCTCCCGTTATCCCGCCAACGCGCCCGCCGGCCGATTCCCCTCGGCGCCGGCAGTAGACGGCTTTCGTTTTGCCGGCGGCTACTTGGTCGGCTTCACGCCCGTCGTGCAGGTCAAGGGCAGTCAGCGGCTCGGGACGCTTTATCTCCGCTCCGACCTCGATGCGATGTATGAGCGATTGCGCCTGTATGGCGGCATCGCCGTGCTGGTGATGGCGGTTTCCATTCTGGTCGCCTATTTGTTGTCGCGGACCCTCCAACGGCAGATTTCCCGGCCGGTGCTCGCGCTGGCGGAGACCGCCCGGGCGGTCTCCGAGCGGCGCGACTATGCGGTGCGCGCCTCGAAATACGGCGACGACGAACTGGGCCTGCTCACCGACGCGTTCAACCACATGCTCGCGCAAATCGAGGCGCAAAACGCCGAGCTGGAAAAACGCGTCCGCGAGCGCACGGCGGAACTTGAGGCGGCGAACGACGAACTGGAGGCCTTCTGCTCCTCCGCCGCCCACGACTTGCGCACACCAATTCGCGCCATCACCGGATTCACCGACATTTTGCTCGCCCACCACTCGGACACGATGCCGGCCGACGTGCGCCGCTATATCGGCCAGATTCACGACGGTTCTAGTCAGATGAGCCAGCTGATCACCGATCTCCTCGCCTTTTCCCGACTCGGCCGGCAGGCGCTCACCCGGCAGACGGTCGAGCCCGCTCACCTGTGCCGCGAGGTGTTTAAGGAACTCGAGCGCGAGCACCAGGGCCGCCACATCGAACTGCGCCTCGTGGCGTTGCCGGTCGTCTACGGCGACCCCGCCCTGCTGCGGGTCGTGTTCGTCAACCTCCTTTCCAACGCGCTCAAGTATTCTCGGCCGCGCGATCCCGCCGTCATCGAAATCGGCGTCACGCACCCCGCCAACGAAGTCACGCCGGTTTTCTTCGTGCGCGACAACGGCGTCGGCTTCGACATGCACAATGCCGACAAGCTGTTCGGCCTGTTCAAGCGCCTGCACCACCTCCACGAGTTTGAAGGCACCGGGGTGGGCCTCGCCACCGTGCGGCGCATCATCGAGCGCCACGGCGGGCGCATCTGGGCCGAAGCTGCGCCCGACGCCGGGGCCACATTCTTCTTCACCGTGCCCGCCGAGTCCGGACTATCTGACTGACGAGTAAAGACGGGGAGGACCGCGGTCATGTAACCAGACTCTAGGCAGCCACAGCTAGGCCGCTTGTGCCAAGTATCGTGGTTCGTTTCAGCAGTGCACCGAATTTTTCGAACACCCTCGAGTGCTCTGTGTAAGGCGTTTCCCTACATCATAATTCTGGTCTGCCCTACATACATCGGGAACGAAGTTGCCTACACTCCCCCTGCGTTCCTGCCCATCGCATTCCATCTTCTGGTGAAAATTGAAATCCATTTCCCTAAAACACTCCGCACTGGGTTATGCCGCTGACGCTCACACTTATGATCGACTATACCGAAGCAAATAAAAGGGCCCAAGAAACACTGGTCGGATTCCCGCCCCAAGTCACTGCCGCCTACCTCGACGCTGCTGAAACAGGATCCCCCGAGAGCCTTGATGTCGCCGTGTTGGGTGTGCTCCATTTTTATCTGGCCAAGAAACCGAAGACGTCGCTTGACGCGCTGCCGGGCACAACCCGATTGGTCGAAGACCTGGGTTGCGATTCGCTGACCATGATGGACACAATTTTCATGATGGAGAGCCTGTTCGACATCGACATTGACGACACCGAGCTGAGCCGCCTTTCGACCCTCGACCAATTGCGCAACTACCTCCGGCATTTGGTCCAGGCAGACGTAATGGCGGCAGCCTGACCGGGCCGCTTCAAGGCTAGCCCGCGGTTGTCATTTCGGGCCCGCGGTTTTTCACCAGCATCGGCCTTGACCGCACATTGGTAACCAACGTTTGTTTTCCGGCATGGACATGAGGGCGGGGTTTTGTTCTCGTCCACGGTTCCAAAGCCCAATCCCTTCGCGCATGATCACGCCCGCCACTCCTTCCTCCCCCCAAAAAGCTGGCGACGACCGCAATCTCGTCGCCGTTGACAAAAACTACGTCGCACCGGGCCTCGAGGACCGCATCCGCCTGTTCTGGGAAAAAAACCAGCAACTCATACTGGGCGTGCTGATCACTGTGGCGGTGGCCATCGTCGCCAAGGGCGGCTGGGACTATTTTGCGGCGCAAAAAGAAATCGAGATCGAGCAGGCCTACGCCGTTGCTGGCACCCCGGAAAAGCTCAGGGCGTTTGCCGCCGCGCACCCGGACCACTCGCTGGCCGGTGTGACACAACTCCAACTCGGCGACCAAGCCTACGCCGCCGGCAAGTCTGCTGATGCCACCACCGCTTACACGCAGGCGGCCGTGCTCCTGAAGTCCGGCCCGCTGGCCAGCCGCGCCCGGCTCGGCCTCGCGATGGCCCAACTTCAGGCCGGCAAATCCGCCGACGGCGAAAGCGGGCTCAAGCAACTGCTCGCCGATGCCGCGCAGCCCAGAGGCGCGCGCGCCGAGGCAGCCTACCACCTCGCCAGCCTCGCGGTGACACAGCACCGCAACGACGACGTGATAAGATATTCCGACCAAGTTTCACAGGTCGATCCGGCTAGTCAGTGGGTGCAGCGCGCGATGCTCTTGCGCGCCAACCTGCCCGTCGCTGAGTCTGCTCCCGTCGCCGGGGCGCCGGCCATCAGCCTGCCGTTGACGGAAAAATAAATCCACCAGCGGCAGCTTACCGTGGTTTGCGCCAACGCCATACAGCTGCGAAGAAATCAGTCGATTTGCGCTGGCGGCGGCGTGGGCCACGGCTCCAAAAATCGCCGCATAATAAAAACGACCTGTAATCATTAGACTATACAAGGCCATTGATTTCGGGTAAGCAGTGGCATGGCGAGAACCTTACCGAAACTGGGCGAGGAGTTGGTGGCGCAAATCGAAGCGGCGTGGGCGCAGGCCCAACCCGACTGGGCGCGACGGCGTTTGCTGGTGGTGCGACTCATCGCGCAGCACGAACTGACGGTGGCCGAGATCATGAAGATTGCCGATGTCTCGCGGCAGACGGTCTTCACCTATCGGGATAAACTGTTACCTGGGGGCGTGGCCGCGTTGCTCCAGCGGGGCAAGGCACCAGGGAATCGGCCGGTAGTGCGCGGCGCGGTGCAAACGGAGTTTTTGGCGCACTTGGCGGCGGGAAAGTTCCGGCGGGCGAAGGACGCGCAAGCTTGGATCAAGAAGCGCACGCGCCGGACCCTCACCGAGAGCGGCGTGCGCAAGGTGCTGCGACGGCTGGGCGGGAAGCTGAAGGTGCCACGCAAGAGCCACGCGAAAAAGGATCCGGCCAAGGCGGCGGCCTTCAAAGTGGAACTGCCGGCATAACTGGCGGTGTTCGCCGGCGCCGCCACGAGGGCGGGCCGGCCGGTGCGGCTGTGGGTGCTCGATGAGCACCGCTACGGTTTGTTGCCGATCATCTGCCGGGTCTGGGGTTTACGCGGAGTCCGCGTGCACGCGCCCTATGCGACGCGCTACCAGTGGGGCTATCTGCACGAGGCCTTGGAAGTCGACGGCGCCAACCGGCTGGAGCTGCTGTTCACGCCGTGCATCGACCAAGACGTGCACGCGTTGTTTCTCCAGCAACTCGGCGCCACGGAGCCGGCGGCTTTGCATGTCGTCATCCAAGACCAGGCGGGATTCCACCTGCCGGAAACTGATCCGCGGCTACCCCGGAACGTCCGCTTGCTGCCGTTGCCGCCCTACAGTCCCGAACTTAACCCAGTCGAGAAACTCGGCGACATCGTCAAGGATCGCATCTGCAACCGGCTCTATCCCAGTCTGCTCCGCTTGGAAGATCATCTGCTCATTACAACGGCCGCGCCGACATCGAAAATCGGATCAAGGAGCTCGGCACCCAGTTTGGCTTGAAGGGCCTGTGCGGCCGTTCGTTCTGGGCGACCGAAGCGGCCTGTCATCTCGCCATCTGCGCCTTCAATCTCTGCGTCGGTCTCCAGCGCCGCCTCGGTCAACCCCAGCGTGCCGAGCTCACGACGCTGCGCTGGCGCCGGTTTTCCTGCGCCGCGGTCTTCAGCCACGCCACGGGCAAGCTCACACTCAAACTCGCCGTCGCTGCGCCCCACCGCCGCCATTGGTGGCATGTTCTCCTCCGCCAAATGAGCGCCAACGACGACTGCTATACAGTTGCTGCACTCGCGGCCAGAGCCGGCCCTCACCAACTTATCTTGCACTCAATTGCATGAGTCCGGCTAAGGACAGAAAACCGGGGGTAGAATACAGGACCAATTCATAGGGTGCGCGGAAGGCGGGCAAGAGGGTTTCGGTCACGTTCCTGTGGCTATTAGCCGGCGTGGTGATGTGGAGAAGAGGTGCGCAGCGTAGGCAGAAGCCCCAAATTCCAACGTCCAAGCTCCAGAGAAGCTTCGAACTTCAACGGTCAGCGCTCACTCTTCACTCCTCTGTGATCCAACTGGATTACTTCGGCGTGTCGTGCCTCGCAATGACAGTCCGGGTTGCTCCGGGGATGTTTACTGGTGATTGGAGCTTGAAAATTGGAGCTTCTGCCCGCGGAGCGGGCGGTCACTTGCGCCAAGGACTGGCGGCGTGGTAGGCATCGCGGTGGAGCTGGTAGGTTTTGATCGCCTCGGTGTCGCCTGACTTGGTGGCGAGGGCGATGGCTTGCTCGATGGCGACGAGGGCTTCGGAGTAGCGTTCGTTGGCGGCGAGGGCGGCGGCCAGGGTGTCGCGGCTGCCGGGTTCGTTGGGCTCGATGGTGCAGGCGGCCTCGGCATAGTGGAGCGCGAGGCCGGGATCGCGGAGGGAGGCCTGATTTGAGGTAGCGAGGCGCCAGGCGAGGTTGTTCAGGGCGATGGCGTTGTTCATCGGCAGGGCGACGGCCTGGCGATAGAAGCCAAGGGCGAGGGCGAGTTCGCCGGCTTGGTCGAAGGCGATGCCGCCTTGCGTGAGGAGGCGGTAGCGTTCAGCGGGGTCGGAGAGTTCCACGCTGCGGGCGAGATTGTCCGCGGCGTCGCGCCATTTCTTTTGCCGCAGAAAGATTTCACTGCGGCGAAGCCAGGGGGCAGGGGCCTTGGGGTCGAGTTGGGAGGCGTGGGCGAAGCGCTGGAGGGCATCGTCAAGCTGGTCCTGGAGGGTGAGGAGGAGGCCGAGGCGATAGTAGAGCGTGGTTTCGTTTTGGCCGAAGTTGACCTTGAGGAGGAGCACGCGCAGACCGGCAAGGTCGCCGGGGAGGTCCGTCGGCGGGCGGTAGAGGATGGGTTCGAGCCAGACAGGAATCTGGCCTTTGCCGAGGAGTTGGTAGGCAAAGGTGCGCTCGACGCCGGCGTTGGAGAGGCCGGGGTGGAGGAACTTGGCGTATTCCTCAATGTAGTTGTCACGCGACACGAGGGCAAGATGGGTGACGCCGAGGCGGCGGATGATACGGGTGGCGGCCTCCTCGCCGGGCGCGGAACTGAGAGCGGCGGCGGTCTTGAGGCCAGAGACGTTTTCCCAGTAGAGGGTGCCGAGGGTCTGAAAGCGGCCATAGTAGCCGACGCTGACGGAGGCGTTGGGACTGGCGAAAAGGACAATCGGGCCGGTGGGCTGCGAGTCGCGAACAGCCTGTGCGATCTCGCGATAGACCAGCTCAAGGGTTTCGTCGAGCGGCACGAGGCGGTGATGGAGGGCCTGGATCAGATTTTTGAAATAGTAAATCGGTGCGGGAATAAAAAAGAATGCTGCGGCCACGACGGCCACGGTCCAGCGGCGGCGCGGGGTCGAGCCCATCGCGGGGCGGGCGTAAGCGCAGCCGAGGCAGGCGAGCAGCAGCGGCACTTGCGCGGAGCCGGCGCTCATGGCCCAGCGGCCTTGCCAGAAACCCAGTGCCTGCAGCGCCAGCGCCGGCACGAGGCTCATGATTACGAGGTAGCGCTGGGCGCGAGGCGTGATCGGCAGCAGGACGAACGCGACGACGTAGAACATCGGGTAAACGATGAGGTAGTCGAGGCGCTCAGTGAAGTTGTGGTCCAGAGCCAGGCGCGTCTGGAACGGGAGAAATTCCGCGATGGTGGCGTGCAGCCGCGCGAGGAATGGATCGAGCGGCAGAAACACCGCGGAACCGCGCCAGAGGATGACGAGGGCCGGCGCGAGGCTGGCGGGAACGGCCCATACGGCGCAGCGGGCGAGGATGAGGCCGGGGACGCGGCGCTGGCCGGGAGGCGCGGCGAGCGCCTCGAGCGCACAGGCGGTGAGTTCGGCGCCAGCCCACCAGGAGAGGGCGTAGAGCGGATGGTTGACTTCGAGCCGCCAGCCGAGGTGATGAGGAAAATATTCGAGCAGGAAAAACGCGAGACTGGTGATCGCACCGGAGCGGCCCCAAGTGCGCCACACACTGGCGTGGAAGCGCGCGCCCGATTCCGTGAGGCCCGAGCGGCAGACGAGAGTGGCGAGTGCGCCGGCGAAGGGCACGGTAAGAAGTGGCAGCGCCAGTGAGGCCGTGCTGATCCACAGGCCAAAGCCGCCCCAGAAGCCGCCCCACCGCGCTGCGCGCTGTGCCTCGCGCTCGTCAGCGGGTAGGAGTGCGAAACCGGGCGGCGCGTCAGGTCCGCGGGTCCAGCCACCGCCCATGAAGAGCAGCCCCAGCATCAGGCCGAGAATGCCCGCGGCGATGAGTCCGTGATGATCGGGATAGGCGGGTAAAAAGCCCTCATAGATGGAGCGGTGGCCAAAGATCGCGACCGCCACGAGGGCGCCGGCGAGTGCGCCGGCCCGGCGGCCCGCCCACCACGCGAAGCCTGCGACGAAGGCGAGCAGCAGCGGCAGGTTGGCCCACGGGACGATGCGTTCGACCGCGGCGGGCAGGGGTGCGCCAGAAAGCTGGTGCCACGACCAGCCTAGACTGGCGAGCCACCAGGTGAGCGCGGAATTCCAATGCACTTCGCGGCCGGCAGGTACGTTATCCACGTCGGTGTGGCGCACACGCGGTCCTTCCGTGCCCTCGAGCACGGCGAGGGCGTAACGGATCCACATGTTGACGTCGGCTGTGAAACCGGGCCGCACGCGCTGCAACGGTGTCTGGATCGGATGATCGGAGCGGTGGACGTCCGACACAAACGTGAGATGCCGGTCAGTGAGCCAGGTATGCGCGAACGCGAGCACCCCCACGGCGAGGATGGCGACGAGCACCAGACGGCGCCGCCACGGAGGAGATTCGACGGTCAACATGGCTTGCCGTTACTGCGGGGAAAACATGCGGTTTTCGAGGAAAATACCAGTAGCGATGTTTTTTGCGGGTGCTCCGCACAGGTGTGGCGGTGCGGGGTGGAATGCGATTGCCGCGAAGCTGGCGTTGACAGGGCTGCGGGTTCAACGTCCGATGGCGGCTGGTCGGCGGGGTGTAGCTTAGCCTGGTAGAGCGCCTGGTTTGGGACCAGGAGGTCGCAGGTTCGAATCCTGTCGCCCCGACCAT
>CAIRCN010000067.1 GCA_903877135.1 uncultured Opitutia bacterium | reverse complement strand
TCTCGCGGATGTGCGGGGCCTGCGTGAGCGCCTTGCGGACGAGATCGGGCACGCCTTTTAAGGCCTTCACGTATTGGACGCCGTCGCTGAAACTCATGTCGCGCATGCGGGCGACGTAGAGCGCGATCATCGCGCTGACCATGAGCTGGGAGGTAAACGCCTTGGTCGAGGCGACGCCGATCTCGGGGCCGACGTGCTGATAGATGCCGCCGTCGGCCTCGCGGGCGAGCGAGGAACCGACGACATTGTTGATCGCAAGGGCCTTGTAGCCCTTGCGCTTGGCCTCGCGCAACGCCGCGAGGGTGTCGATGGTTTCGCCGGACTGGCTGATGACAAAGAAGAGGGTGCTACTGTGGAGCGGGGCGTTGCGGTAGCGGAACTCAGAGGCGTAATCGACCTCAACGGGGATGCGGGCGAACCGCTCGATCAGGTGCTCGGCGACGAGGCAGGCGTGCCACGCGGTGCCGCAGGCGCAGAAGAGGAAGCGGTCGATCTGGCGGAACTCCGCGGCCGTCATGTTGAGCCCGCCGAACTGGGCCGTGCTGCCGTCCGCGGCAAAGCGTCCGCGCATGGTGTTTTCGAGCGCGGCGGGCTGCTCGAAAATCTCCTTCTCCATGAAGTGCGCGTGGTCGCCCTTCTCCGAGTCCTTGACCGACCAGGTGATGGTGTCCACCACGGGCGAGACGTCGGCCTGGTCGAGCGTGCTGATCGTGAACGAGTCGGCCATGACATGGACGAGTTCGCCGTCCTTCAGGTAAACGACGTTCTGGGTGCGGCTGATGAGCGCGGAGGCGTCGGAGGCGAGGATGTATTCACCGTCGCCCACGCCGAGGATGAGCGGGGAGGCCTTGCGGGCGGCGACGATCTCGGCGGGATAATCCACGCAGAGCGCGGCGATGCCGTAGGTGCCCTCGACGTGGCGGAGGGTCTTGCGCACAGCCTCAAGGAAACGGCTCGTGCCGTTGGTGCCGGCGGGTTCCTTGGCGTAGTGGTAGGCGATGAGGTTGCAAAGCACTTCGGTATCGGTCTCGGACTGGAAGGTGTAGCCCTTGCCGGTGAGGAAGGACTTCATCTGGGCGTAGTTTTCGATCACGCCGTTGTGGATGAGGGCGAACTTGCCGTCGCTGCTGACGTGCGGGTGGGCGTTGGCGTCGGTGACGCCGCCGTGGGTGGCCCAGCGGGTGTGACCGATGCCGGTCGTGCCGGTGAAACGGTGCCGGGCAACCTCCTTGGTGAGGTTCTCGACCCGGCCAGCTTTCTTGGCGACGTCGAGCCGGCCGCCTTGGAGGACGCAGACACCTGCAGAGTCGTAACCGCGGTATTCTAGGCGTTTCAGGCCCTCGAGAATGATGGAGGCCGCTTTTTGTTTACCGACGTAGCCGACGATGCCGCACATGGTTTATTTGGATTTTGGCTCGCGAAATTAGCGGCAGCCGCAAAGGTGTAGCAAGGCCTAAGGGCCGTCTCATCATCCTATTTCACATGACCACCCAAAAACGCGTGCTGGCAGTCATCATGGGCGGAGGCCGCGGCACCCGCTTGCATCCACTCACGCAGGAGCGATGCAAACCCGCCGTCCCGCTCGCCGGCAAATACCGGCTGGTCGATATTCCGATCTCCAATTGCCTGAACAGCGACATCAACCGAATCTTCCTTCTCACGCAGTTTCAGACGGCATCGCTCCACCGGCATGTGACGAGCACCTATAATTTCGATCCGTTTGGCGGCGGCTTTGTGGACATTTTGTCCGCCGAGCAAACCGAGAAAGGGTCGGATTGGTATCAGGGCACCGCCGATGCGGTGCGGCGAAACCTGATTCATTTCCGTGCCTTTCCCCACGAACTGGTGCTGATTCTCTCGGGCGACCAGCTCTATCGGATGGATTTTCGCAAGATCATCGAGCAGCACATCGCCAAGGGCGCCGATGTGAGTATCGCGGCGATTCCATTTCCCGTGTCGAAGATCGAGGGTCTCGGCCTCATGCAGGTGCGCGACGATCACTCGATCGCGCGCTTTGTCGAGAAACCGAAGGATCCCGCGGTGATCCAGAGTCTCACGCTCAGCCCCGCACTTGAGGCCGAACTGACGATTCCCTCCACGGAGAAACGGTGCCTGGCGTCGATGGGCATATATGTATTTAACCGGGCGGTGCTCGCCGAGGCGCTCAACAACAAGATGACGGACTTCGGCAAGGAAATCATCCCGGGCCTGCTCGGCACGAAAAAACTTTTCGCGCACATCTTTGAGGGCTACTGGGAGGACATCGGCACTGTGCGCGCTTTTTTCGAGGCCAATCTGGCGCTCGCCCAGCCGCTTCCGCCGTTTAATTTCTTCGAGCCTAACGCGCCGATCTACACGCAGGACCGTTATCTGCCGGCGTCGAAACTCAACAAATGCGCCATCGACCATGTGGTCATCGGCGACGGCTCGATCCTGACTGATTCGTCGCTCAAGCATTGCGTGCTGGGTATTCGCTCTTACATCGGCGAGGGCTGTGTGCTGGAGGACACGGTGGTGATGGGGTCGGATTTTTACGAGGGCGACGCCCAGTTGGAAGCAAACACCTCCCGCGGGCGCCCCCACCTCGGCATCGGCAATAACTGTCAGATCAAGGGTGCTATCATCGACAAAAACGCCCGTATCGGCGACGGGTGTGTGCTAAATGCCGCGGGCAAGGCCGACGGCTCCTACGCCAACGGCAGCGTGATTATCCGTGACGGGGTGCTTGTCGTCACCAAAGGCGCCGTGCTGCCGCCGGGGACTGTCGTATAATAGTTTCCCGCGCCTGCGCTACAGCTTTCAAGATTGCTTTCGTGCTGCGGTCGTAACGATCAGCGCGGCGCCAGCGACGACCATGAACACCGAGTAAAACGTCCCCCGGCTCAGGCCCAGGATCAGGGAGGCGTCGGGTTCTCGGAAAAGTTCGCCCAGCATCCGCAGGCCGGCATAGGCGACGAGAAATTCACCGGACAGACGCCCTGGGTTGTCGCGGACGACGTTGCTGTGCCAAAACCGCCACTGCGCAAACGCGAACAGCAGCGCGCCCTCCAACGCCGCCTCGTAGAGCTGGGACGGGTGGCGCGGCATTGGGCCACCACCGGTCCTCGAGAACACGACCGCCCACGGCACCAGGGAGGGTTTGCCCCAAAGCTCGCCATTGAGATAGTTGGCCAAACGCCCGAAGAGCAGGCCCGCGGCAGCGGTGGACGCGATCAGATCCGCGAGGTGTAGAAAGGGAATCTTGTTGGCGCGTCCGAACCACGCGAGCGCCACGGCCACGCCGATGAAACCGCCGTGACTCGCCATGCCGCCTTCCCAGACGCGAAAAAAACTGAGCGGATCGGCCAGCAATTGTTCGGGGTGGTAGAGGAGAAACGAGCCGAGCCGTCCGCCTAGCATCACGCCGATAACAAGCGCGACGACGAGATCGCCGATTTTTTCCGCTGGCAGTTGGGACCGTCCGGCCCGGGCGTAGCAGTAGAGCAGCCACGCGGCGGTCACAAAACCGAGCATGTAGCTCAGCCCGTAGTAGCGGATGCCGATGGTATCCGTGAAGCGGATCAAGAAGGGGTGGGGCTGGTGGACGAGAAAGGCGAGCGGCATGGGCAAGATCACTCTTTGGCGGGAAACGGCGGCGTCGTGGCGGCATCGCCGGGTCGACGGGGTTTGGCGGATTTCTGCTGCCGCGACCGTGCGAGTTCGCGCATGTCGACGGCGATGTCGTCTTTCTCGAAAATCTCGCGGCCGAGGAGCTGCTCCATCACGTCCTCCATGGTGACGACGCCGGACGTGGAACCAAATTCATCGACGACGACCAACAGTTGCTGATGGGTTTTCAGGAAAACCTGCAGGGCGTTGGCCAAGGTGGCGGTCTCAGGGACGAAATGGACCTCCTGCATAAATTTCTCGACGGGTTCGGCATCTTGGTCGTTGGCCTTGGCCTTTAGCAGATCGCGCCTGCGAGCAAGGCCGACAATTTCGTCGAGATTGCGGCCGTAGACCGGCAGGCGACCGAACGGCAGGTTTTGGAATTCGCGAAACACCTCGCCGATTGTCGCCATCTTGCGCAGCGCGGTGAGGACGGTGCGCGGCGTCATGATCTCGCCAACACGCACGTTGTCGAGCGACAGGGCGTTGGCGATGATGTTAGACTCGCTCGAGGACAGGGTGCCCTGTTGCGCACCCCGCTGGGCGAGCAGGATGATTTCCTCATCCGAGCGGTGCACATGGGCGGACTCGCGGACGACCAAGCGCACCGCGAGGTTGCAGAGCCAGGTGATGGGGATGAGCACCCGCCGCAGCCACCAAAGCGGATTGACGACGTAGGGTTGCAGCTTGCGCCGGTGGACGACGCCGAGGTTCTTCGGCAGCACCTCGGCGACTACGAGCAGCGCGGCGCCGAAGGAAACTGTGAGCACCGCGAGCCTGCGGTCGTTCAGCAAATGCGCCCCAAGAACGCCGATACCCACCGAGCCGAGGCCGTTGGCGATGGTGTTGAGGGTAAGGATCGCGGAGATGGTCTCGTCCAACTCGCGCTTGATGGTCTCGAGCCGCTCGCCGCGCTGCGGGTGGGTTTTTTTGAGCGCCTCGATCTCGGCCGTCGTCGTGCTGAGGGCGATCGCCTCGAACAGCGAGCAGACGAACGACACCGTAAGTGTGCCCGCGATGGCGAGGAAGAGCCAGAACATGCCGCCAGTTTACGCAGCCGCGCCGGGTGGCGACTCAAATCTTCTGAGCACCGGCGTGGAACTACTATCCGGGGCGGGATGAAATATGAATCTTGCCGCCCGCGGCGCCGGCCCCCGTAGTTTGCCGGCATGAGCGAACTCAAGCGCACGCCCCTGCGGGGTTTTCACGCGGCCCATGGCGGCCGGCTGGTGGATTTTGCCGGCTGGGAGATGCCGGTCCAATACCGTAGCATTCTGGAGGAGCACAAGGCCGTGCGGCGCACCGCCGGCCTTTTTGACGTGAGCCACATGGGCGAGGCCGATGTGGCCGGTCCGGAGGCGCTGAAGTTTCTCCAGCACCTTGTCACCAACGACTGCAGCAAGCTTTTCCCGGGCCGTGTGCTCTACACGACGATGTGCTACTCGCACGGCGGCGTGGTGGACGACCTCCTGGTTTACATGCGCGGCGCGGACGACTACTTCCTGTGCATCAACGCTGGCAACATCGCCAAGGACATCGCCTGGATGCAGGAGCAGGCCAAGGGGTTTAACTGCACGGTGACCGACCGCTCGGCCGACTACGGGCAGATCGCTGTGCAGGGACCGACCGCGGTGGCGCTCATCCAGTCGCTGACCGCTATGAATCTCGCAGGGATCAAATACTATCATTTCGCGCACGGCGAAGTCGCCAGCGTGCCGTGCCTCATCAGCCGCACCGGCTACACGGGCGAGGATGGCGTGGAACTTTACTGCGCGGCTGGCGACACCCTGCGGCTCGCGGAGACGGTGCGCGCCGCCGGCGGACCGTTCGGGTTGGAACTGACCGGGCTCGGGGCGCGGGATAGCCTGCGACTCGAGGCGGGATTCCCGCTCTATGGCCACGAGATCACCGAGCACATCACGCCGATCGCGGCGGGACTCGGCTGGGTGGTGAAGTTCGACAAGGGGCCGTTCATCGGCTCCGACGCGCTCAAGGCGGAAAAAGAAAAGGGCTCGGCCAGGAAAATCGTGTTCTTCAAGACCGGCGACCGCCGCATCGTCCGCGCCGGCACGCCGGTGCTCAACGCTGTCGGCACCGAGGTCGGGCAGGTGGTCTCCGGCACGCTTTCGCCCATGCTCAACGAGGCCATCGGCTCGGCGTTAGTGGAAGCAGCGGCGGCCAATGAGCTGCTCTGCGTGGACATCCGCGGCACCAAACTGAATTTGCAACTCGTCAAACCTCCGTTCGTTGAACTAAAAAAATCCTCATGAGCAACGTCCCCAGTGACCTCCGTTACGCAAAATCCCATGAATGGCTGAAGCTTGAGAGCGACGGCACGGCGACCATCGGTATCACCGATTATGCGCAAAACTCGCTTGGCGACATCACCTACGTGCAGCTCCCCAAGGTGGGAGCGGCGCTCAAGGCCGGCGAGGTGTTTGGCGTCGTCGAATCCGTCAAGGCGGCCAGCGACCTCTATTCGCCCGTGGCGGGCACCGTGGTGGCGGTCAATCCCGCGCTCACGAATGCCCCTGAAACGGTCAACACCGCGCCTTTCGAGGGTGGCTGGATGCTGAAATTGAAGTCCGCCAATCCTGCGGACGCGGCGTCGCTCCTCGATGCCGACGCCTACGGCCGGATGTTGAGTTGATCGCCCCTAATCTCGAACAGCCGCCGGGCAAGGGCGCATCCCATGAAAAGCCTCTCTCTTGCCTTCGCCATTTTTCTGCTGGTGGCAGGCGCGGCCCTCGCGCAAAGCGAGAAAGCGGCGGTCGCCGACCAACTGGCGGCGGCGCGCTCTGAGCTCACCGTCCTGCGGGAGAGATATCTGGACAGTCATCCGGTGATGGCGGTCCAGCTTGCGTGCGTCGCTGAGCTCGAGCGGCAGGCGGCGCAGCCGGTGCCCGAACCGGGACCGCTGCGCGCCGCCCGGCTGCAATTCGCCGTGATGGAGGTGCGCATGGGCGAGCGGCATCCGACCTTGCGGCAGCAGCAAGCGCGAGTGCGGGCGCTCGAGGACGTTTACCGGGAGTTTCCTGCGGCGCGGGACGAACTGGCGCTGGCACGCTCGGACTTGGCGGCCGACGAACTGCGCTATGGCGAAGCGCACCCGCGGTTGCGGCTGCAGCGGGAAAAAGTGGCGACGCTGACGCGCAACCTGACGGCGAAAAGCCCGGACTCGACGGAAGTGCGGCTGGCCCGCGCCAACATGGAGATATTGCTGGCGCGCTATGGTGAGCGAAATCCGAAGGTGATCGCGGCCCGCGCGCGGTTGGCCGCAATCGAGCCGGCCGCCGCCCAATGAGGGCAGGGCCGCTGGTTCAGTCCGACTTGGCCGAGCGTTCCGCCTTGCGCCGCTCTGTCTGGGTGAGGATGCGTTTGCGGAGGCGCAGATTCTTCGGCGTGACTTCAACGAACTCGTCGGCGGCGATGTATTCGATGGCGCGCTCAAGCGAAAGCTTCGACGCCGGCGTCAGGCCAGTGGCGACACCCGAACCCTGGGAACGGAAGTTGGTGAGCTGCTTGGCACGCACGGCGTTGCAGGAGATGTCCTCGTTGCGGGGATTCTCACCGACGATCATGCCCTCGTAAACCTGCTCGCCGGGGCCGACGAAGAGTTTGCCACGCTCCTGCACCATCACGAGTGCGTAGGCGGTGGTCTCGCCGGCCTCGGTGGCGATGATGGTGCCGGTGATGCGGGTGAGCACCTCGCCGGCGTAGGGGGCGTATTCCTTAAAAAGATGGCTGAGCACGCCGCGGCCGCTGGTGGCGTTGACGACGTCGATCTCCATGCCGATGAGGCCGCGGGTGGTGATGGTCGCCTCGATCATCGTGGAGTGGGAGAGCTTCTCCATGTTCGTGAGCAGACCTTTGCGATTCGCGAGGTTCGACATGATCGCGCCGACGCATTCGTCAGGCACTTCAATCCAGACCGTCTCGTAGGGCTCGCACCGCTTGCCGTCGATGGTCTTTTCGATGACGGTTGGGCGAGAGACTAGCAGTTCGAAGCCTTCACGGCGCATTGTCTCGACGAGCACGGCAATCTGCATCGCCCCGCGCGCCTTTACGTTGAAAATGCCGGCTTTGTCCGTGTCCTCGATCTTGATCGAGACGTTGGTTTTCAGCTCGCGCATCAGGCGTTCGCGGAGCTGGCGGGAGGTGACGAGCTTACCTTCGCGACCGACGAGCGGACCGTCGTTGACGCAGAACTGCATCTCAAGCGTCGGCGGATCGATCTGCGTGAAGGGCAGGGCGTGGCCGTTTTCGTCGGCGGTGATCGTGTCGCCGATGTCGATGTCCTCGACACCAGAGATGCCGACGATGTTGCCAGCGTGGGCGGTGGGCGCCTCGACGGTGCCGAGACCGGTGAACTCGAAGATCGTCGTGAGCTTGGCGCGGATGCGTTTGCCGTCGGAGTGGCGCACGACGAAAATCGTGTCGCCGACAGCGGCGCTGCCACCGAGGATTTTGCCCACGGCGATACGGCCGACGTAGTCGCTCCAATCAATGTTGGAGACGAGCATGTGGAACGGCTCGTTGGGCTTCGCAAAAGGGGGTGGGATGTGGTCGAGGATAGTCTGGAAGAGGGGCGACATGTCCTTTTTCTCCTCGCCGAGGTGATACATCATGTAGCCGTCGCGGCCGGAGCCGTAAACAACCGGGGCGTCGAACTGTTCCTCGCTGGCGTTGAGTTCCATGAGGAGTTCGAGGACTTTCTCATACATCTTCGCGGGTTCGGCGTTGTCGCGGTCGATTTTGTTGATGACGAGGACGACCTTGAGGCCGTGGGCGAGGGCCTTGCGGAGCACGAAGCGCGTCTGGGCCTGGGGGCCGTCGTAGGCATCGACGACCAAGAGAACGCCATCGACCATGCGGAGGGCGCGTTCGACCTCGCCGCCAAAATCGGCGTGGCCGGGGGTATCGACGATATTGACGATCTTGTCCTTCCAATGAACGGAGGTGTTCTTCGCCTTGATGGTAATGCCTTTTTCCTTCTCGAGATCCATCGAATCCATGGCGCGCTCCTCGACTTGCTGGTTGGCGCGGAAGACTCCGCCCTCCTTGAGGAGTTTGTCGACGAGGGTGGTTTTGCCATGGTCGACGTGGGCGATAATGGCGATATTGCGGATGCTCTGGTTCATGGTCACAAGACTGACTTTGGTTGGAAAAAGAGGCCCAAAGTGCAGGGCGCTTCCGGCGAAAGCAAGGCCGAAGGGGATGCGCGGTGCGGAACTGGTATTTTGGCCGGTCTGTGGCGCGGTGGCCGCGTATAAAAACAGAGACCCCCGAGACCTTGCGGTCCCGGGGGTCAAAGTGGGGGTGGGCGTTCGCCACGCGCTCTTTCCCGACGGCACAACATTTGGCGCTCTCGCTTTCGCGGGCTGTGTGCTCCCCGACGCCACTCTCCGCGGCATGCGGATGTTTCGGTCTCATGGCGGGACCGTCCCGGCCGTTTCCGGCTGGGATCTTTTGAGTGAGGCCTCTTCGCCCAGTTCGGTCGCCCCCTGCCGGGAGCGGCACGCCGGACGTGGTGCTGACACGCCTGCAATCCCTAACACTTCGCGTCGGCACCCTTGCCACGGGGACGGCGCCAGCTTTTGGCCGGCCGTTGGCCCCGCGTTACGGGTCTGACCTCTTAACTCTCAAGTTGCGTTCGCTTTTGCAGTGGGGTGACGCGTTTTTTACGCCGCCCCGGTTGAGGAGGTTTGCAGACTTTGCCAGGTCCGCTCACTCCCCGCCGTCCCGTCTCCGTTGCGCGCCCCGCTCGTGAGAGCCGGGCCTTTTGGCGGGGTGGGCCCGCCGGGAAACGTGACTGCGTTCTGGTCTGCGCAGTAGCAACCATAACCCTCTGGGTAACTGCGTCGGCGCGCGGATCGAAACTCCCCGCGGGCCTGACTCGGCTCTTGCGCGGTTTCTAATCGCGCCTCGCCGCTCAGCTCCTGATTCGTGCTAAACTGACCGGACACGACTCCGGCCAGAGGAGCTGGTGATATCTGCCTGCCAACACCGCTAACGCGGTATGGAGGGGAGGGCGGCACCAGCTGCCGTCAACCTTTCCCCGGTCGCCCGGGATTATCCCAGCCGCGCTCTCAGCGGGTTTTTCAGTCCCGCCGCACTGCGACTGTTCTATCAAGGAACGGGACGAAGTTGGGCGGTGGTCGCGGAAAAATGAAGCCTTTGTTCCTCACAATCGCTTCACCGCCAGAAGTGGTGAATTAGATGGGGATAATTTTCTGCACAGGTTATTCACCTTCTGCTCTTGCTTCGGCGGGCAGCGGCGAAACGCTGTCGCCTCCGTCCTATGTCCCCGCGCGAACTGCCCATCTATGAACTTGAGGACGCCGTGGTCGCCGCCGTGCGCGACGCCGGCCGGCTGATCGTGCAGGCACCGACCGGCTCGGGCAAATCCACGCAAATCCCACAGATGCTCTGGCGGCACGGTCAGCTCGGCGACAAGGGCGAGGTCGTCGTGCTCCAGCCGCGCCGACTGGCCGCGCGCCTACTCGCGAAGCGGGTGGCCGAGGAGGCCGGCACGAATCTCGGCGAGGGCGTCGGCTACCAGATCCGGCTCGAGTCGCGCATCAGCGAGCGCACCCGCATACGCTTCGTGACGGAGGGCATTCTGCTCCGGCAGATGTCCTTCGACGCCACACTCCGCGGCGTGAACGCCGTCATCTTCGACGAGTTCCACGAGCGCCATCTCTACGGCGACATCTCGCTCGCCCGCGCGCTCCAGATTCAGCAGACTATCCGGCCCGACCTAAAGATCATCGTCATGTCGGCGACGCTCGATGCAGGCATGCTGAAAAACTACCTCGCGCCCTGCGAGGTGCTGGTGTCGCAGGGCCGCAGCTTTCCGGTCGATATTGAATATCTCTCGAAGCGGGTGGATTTTGAGACGGAGCCGGTGTGGGACGTCGCCGCGCGCGAGTGCGAGCGTGTCGCGGCGGCGACTGGCGGCGACTTTCTCGTCTTCATGCCGGGCGCCTACGAGATCAACCGCACCGTGCAGGCGATCCAGGGCGCCCGCGGGCTGCGGGATTTCGTGACGTTTCCACTCCATGGCGAACTGGCGCCCGACGCCCAGGACCGCGCCGTGGCGCGCTACGACGCGCGGAAGATCATCGTTTCGACCAACGTCGCCGAAACTTCGCTCACCATCGATGGCGTGACGGCCGTGATCGACTGCGGACTCGCCCGCATCGCGCGCTTCGATCCGCACCGCGGCATCAACACGCTGCTGGTGGAAAAGATCTCGGTCGCGAGCGCCGACCAGCGCGCTGGCCGGGCGGGCCGGACTGCGCCCGGTGTGTGCGTGCGGCTCTGGACCGAGCGTGAGCACGAACAGCGGGCTTTGCAGGAACTGCCTGAAGTGAAGCGGCTCGATTTGTCCGAGGTCATCCTGACGCTGAAGGCGAGCGGCATCGACGACGTGGTGAATTTTCCCTGGCTGGAAAAGCCTGACCCACTCGGGCTCGTCCGTGCGGAGAACCTGCTCGTGGACCTCGGGGCCCTGGCCGGCGAAAGGAAAACGATCACCGAGGTGGGCAGGAAAATGCTGCGTTTTCCTGTGCATCCGCGTTACGCGCGGATGTTTCTCGCGGCGGCGGAGCGCGGCTGCGTGCGTTCCGTGGCGCTCATGGCGGCGCTGACCCAGGGGCGGAATTTCCTCCTGCGCAGCGTGCCGAAGGAGGTCGAGCGTGCCCGCGAAGACACGCTGGGCGAGGAGCACGAGAGCGATTTCTTCCTGCTGATGCGCGCGTGGCGCTATGCCGACCGGGCGAACTTCTCCCTCGATGCCTGCCGGCGTCTCGGCATTCACGCGCAGGGCGCGCGGCAGGTCGGGCCGCTGTTTGAGCAGTTTTTGGAGATTGCCGCGAAGGAGGGACTCGATGTGAGCGAGCGGCGCAACGACGGCGCGGAGGTGCGCAAGTGCGTGCTGGCAGGATTCTCCGACCAACTCGCGCGGCGGCTCGACGCCGGCACGCTTCGCTGTGAACTGGTGCACAACCGCCGCGGGGTGCTGGCGCGGGAGAGCGGCATCCAGCAGGCCAAACTGCTCGTGGCGGGTGAAATCAGCGAAATCGGCCGCGGTGACGGCGAAGTGAACACGCTGCTCTCCATCGCCACCGCGATCGAGGAGGCGTGGCTGAAAGAGATTTTCCCGGACGACTACCGCGAGGTGCGCGGGGTGACCTACGACGAGGCGATCAAGCGCGTGGTTTCGCGGCGCGAACGGCGGTTTCGCGATCTCGTGCTGGAGGCGAAGGTCAGCAGCGACGAGGCGCCGCTCAACGAGGCGGCGGCGCTCCTGACGAAGGAGGTGGTCGCGGGACGGCTCAAACTCGAGGCGTGGGATGAAACGGTCGAGCAATGGATTTTACGGGTAAACCGAATGGCCGAGTGGTTTCCCGAGTTGGAGGTCAACCCGATCACCGAGGCGGACCGCGCGACACTCATCGAGCAGATTTGCTACGGCGAACTCGGCTACCGCGACATCAAGGACAAGCCCGTGATGCCGGTTCTGCACGACTGGCTGACCGCCGAGCAGTTGGCGGTGATCGACGACTATTTGCCCGAGCGGCTAGTGATGGGCAATGGGCGGAAGTCGCGCCTCACCTATAACAAGGAAGGCCCGCCAGTGCTCAGCGCGCGCATCCAGGAACTCTACGGCATCGAGGGGAAGTTCACCATCGGGCACGGCCGCGTGCCGGTGAAATTCGAAATCCACGCGCCCAACCACCGTCCGATCCAGGTGACGGACGACTTGACGAATTTCTGGCGCGAACAATATCCGAAGGTGAAGGCGGAGCTTTCGCGACGCTACCCGCGACACGAGTGGCGGTAGCATTCACCGCAGCATCCATCACTAGGTCGCTGGGATTTCAGAACCGATGGTTAGGATCTTGATTCCCGATTGGCCTAATCGTATCACCCAAATTGCAGTTCAAATCAGCGTCACCGGCAAAACCCTATGAACATGTTCGACACCGTGGGCCGAAGTGCGGCGCCAAAAGCGCGGAAGGAAAACACGCTGCGCAAACTCGAGCGCATGAACAAGGCGCTGCGGCACGAGGAGCCGGATCGCGTGCCGATCAGCGATTTTTTCTGGGGCAGCTTCACGCAGCGCTGGCAGCAGGACCTGGGGCTGGCCCCTGATGCCAGCCCCTACTACCACTACGATCTCGATTGGATCGTGACGTTGCCGAACATGGATCCGTGGATCCGGCCGTTCGAGACGCTGAGCGAGACGCCGGCGGAGGTGACGGTGAAGACGGGATTCGGCGCGATCATGCACAAGTATTTTTCGCTGCCGATGCCGGAGATGAGCGCGTGGGAAACCGACACGTTCGAAAAACTGCAGCGCGCCGTCTTCGATCCGCCCGATGATCCGCGCCGGTTCTTCAGCGCCGGCGACAACCAGATTTCCGGGGTCGGCGACGGGTTTCAGCGCAACTCGCCCGCCTGGTTCAAGACGGTGAAGTCGCTGTGGCCGGATTTTCCGGTTTACGGCAGCATCATCGAGGTGAGCGAATGTCTCACGCGACTGATCGGCCAGGAGAACGCGCTGATGTGGATGGGCGAATATCCTGACGAGATGGGCGAGGTTATCAACCGCCTCGGCGCCTTCTACCTCGCGATGGCGAAGGCCGAGATCGCGGCCGGCGCGGGCCTGCTCGACGGTTTCGTGATCTGGGGCGACGTGGCCTACAAGAAGGGCATGTTTTTCGCGCCGGCTTACTGGCGGCAATATTTCAAACCGTGGGTCGAACAGATCGCCGCGGCAGCCCATGGCGCGGGCCTGCCGGTGATCTACCACGGCTGCGGCAACGTGCAGGCGATTTTCCAAGATTACATCGACATCGGGATCGACGCCTACAATCCGCTTGAGGCAAAGGCGGGCATGGACGCGGTGGAACTGCGCCGCCGCCATGGGCACCGGATCGGCTTCTGCGGCAACAGCGACGTGCAAGTCTGGGAACAAGGCGATCACGCGTCCATCCGCCGCGAAGTGCTGCGCAAGCTGAACGCGGCCAAGGGCGGCGGCTTGATTTTCCAGAGCGACCACTCGGTGACCAGCGGGGTGTCGGGCCAGACCTACGACTACATTGTGAAACTCGTCCGCGAATATGGCCGCTATCCGCTTCAGTTGGGCGAGTTTGAGGAGAAACTTTAACCGGTCGCTACCGCCTTCATTTCCCCCGCAGAAAGTAATTCGGCGCATGCGCCAACCACTGAAAGGCAACCTATGAAACGCTACGGCATGGTTCTCGGACTCCGGCCGGAAAAGATCGAGGAATACAAGCAGCTTCACACCGCGGTCTGGCCCGACGTGCTCAGGATGATCCGGGAGTGCAATATCCGGAACTACTCGATCTACCTGCGCACGCTCGACGACGGGCAGCCCTACCTCTTCAGCTACTTCGAATATGTCGGCAACGATTTCGCCGCCGACATGGCGCGCATGGCCGCTGACGCCACCACGCAGCGCTGGTGGGACTGCTGCAAACCGTGCCAGAAACCGCTCGTCAACCGCGCCCCCGACGATTGGTGGAGCGGCATGGAAGAGGTCTTCCACGCGGAGTGAACCGTCGCCCCAGGCTTACTTCTTGGACGGAACGGGCGCGGCGGGCAGCGGCGGGGCGGCCTCGAACAGTTCGTCGGGGCGCTGCGGCAGGCTGGTAAAAACGTAGTCACTAATCTGGAAGGCGCGCTTCGCCATCAAGGCGTTGATCGGGGCGGCGGCGTCGGAGTTCGTGGCAAAGACATAAACGGGACCGGCGGGAATGGTCTCTATCTCCGGCGCGGGGGCTTTCGCGGCGTCGGCGGGTTTTGGCGAAGCGGCGTCGGTGGGCTTCGGTTTCTTTTCCTCGGGTTTGCGGCCCAGGGCGACGGTGACGGTCTTGCCGTCGAAGGTCGTCAGTTTGAAGGTGCGCAGGCGGGCTTTGGCGGTGGCGACGGCAGGGTCGGCCAAATCGCTCGTGTCAGTGAAGCGAGGTTTGCCGAGGGTGTTGAGGAGCGAGGTGATTTTTTCCGCCATGAGCTTTTTGCCGGCGGGCGGATTGGCGGCGGCCCAGGGATTTTCCGCTTTGACTCTGGTGACGGTCACGGGTGCGCTGTCGGCGAAGGGAATCTCGATTTTCGCGATGTTCTCCGCCTTGAGCGCTGGCAACTCGGAGTCAGCCCAATTCTTGGCGTCGGTGTCGAGCCAGGCGTTGAGGCTGGCAAGAAATGCCTTGGGCTCGTTGCCGTAGCGGACGAAGCGGCCGCCGCCGGTCTCGGCGGACTTGCCGAAAGTTAGCGACCAGAGGTCCTTGCCGGTGGTATCGAGCAGGGTGACCTTGGTGTCCTTGAACTCGAGGCGGGCAATGCGCTCGGGACTCGACGTCACGAGGCGTTGGAGTTTGGCTTCGGTGAGGCTGCCGATGAAGCCGGAGAGCTTGGCGAAGTCCGCCGGAAAGTCGTAGTAGCTGGCGACCCGCCAGGTGCCGTTAGGCTGGCGGATGAGGGTGACGGTCTTGCCCTGGTCGGCGATTTGCAGGCGGGCGGCTTTGTCCACCAGGGCCGGGTCGATGAGCGGTTGACCGATGCGCGGGTCGGCGGTGGGTGGCGGGGCGGAGCGGCGCAGATAAAAGACGCCGGCAGAAAACGCGGCGAGGATGGCGACGGTGAGGAGCAGGGATTTGAGTTTCATCGCGAAACAGGCGAGGGGCGGGAGACGAACGGCTCAGTGATGGCGGCGGCGGTAAAACCAGACGCCAAAGGCGCCGACCAGGAGCGGACTGGCGAGCAGGTTGATCAGGAGCAGGCGGTTTTCGAGGGCGTCGATGTCCTCGCGGAGGGCGCGGCGGATCTCGCGGCGTTCGCCGCGGAGCGCGGCCTGCTGTTTCTGGAAATCCTCGATGGCTCGCGCCATCTCGGGCGTGGCGACGAGGCGGTTGCCCTCGGTCTTCTTGCCCTGGATTTCGGAAAGTTTTTTCTGCACGTCGGCGAGGCGGGCGTCGAGGGCGGTGAGTTTCTCCTGATATTTTTTCTGAGCCTCGACCTCCATTGTGCGCACGACGGTGAAGGGGCGCAGCGAGGTGCCCTTGCCGCGGATGGAGATGAGGTCGGGCGAGCCGCCGAGGAACTCGACGGTGTTGGCGGCAAAGGCGAGGTTGTCGTTGAACGGCTCGGCGGCGGTCTGGCCGAAGAAGCTGTATTTGCGGACGGAGTAGTCGTCGAAGAGCCAGTCGGTGTCGGCGATGACGAAGAGGGTCGAGGTGGTGGTGGATTCCAGCAAACCAGGACGGCCAGGGATAGCCGCCTCCACCTTGTCGTGCTTCTTCGGCGGATCGGTGATCTTGTCCTCATCCTTCGGGGCGCCGGCGGGGAAGGCGCTCTTGAACTTGCCGGTGACGAGGGCGGCGATGGTTTTCTTGCCGGAGGGCGCGATCTGCTTGGCGAGCTCGTCGGGCGCGGTGAACTGGAGCAGCATGCTCGCGAGGTTGCCGCTCTGGGCGGAGCTTTCGATCAGCGGGGTGAAGGTGAGCGTGCTGCCGGGTTTGGCGGCGAGGCTGCCGGCCTCGACGAACATCGCGGAGTTGAGTTGGGCGGTGGGCAGGGATTTGGCGCTGAAGTTCGACTTGTGCAGACTGAGCCAGACGGGGTAGCGCGCGACGCCGCCGCCGGCGGTCTGGACCTGCGTTGCGTTTTCGAGGTCGCCGACGACTTGCTGCGGATCATAGACGATGCCGTAGGCGTTGAGGAGGACGGGGAGGTCGCTGGAGACATTGGGCGGCGGGGCGCCCATCATCGCCTGTTCAGGGTTGGCCTGGCGCTTGAAGTATTGCGAGGCGGGGTCGAGGGCGAGGAAGACGGGTTTGCCGCCGAGGAGAAACTGGTCGATGGCGAACTGGAGTTTCGGCGAGAGGTTCTGCGGGTGGATGACCGCGAGGGCGTCGAGGCCGGCGGGCAGCTCGGTGGCGGTGGGCTCGACGGTGACGATCTGGAACGTCTGCGCCCACTCGCCGACGATGAGCTGCGCGGGTTTGGGCTGCTGGCGCGTCATCATCATCATCTGCATGTCCTCGGGACTGCTGCCTTGGAGCGGGAGGCTGGTGAGAAGGCCGAGCTTGCGCTTGTCAAGCTGCTGCACGCCGTAGATGAGTTTCGAGAGGTCGTATTCGAGGAACTGTTCGCGCTGGGGCGTGAAGGCCGGGAGGTTTTTCTGCTGGTCGGCCTGCGTGACGGTGAGGCCGAAGAAGAACTGCTCGCCGCCCTGCTGCGAGACCTGCGGGGTGAGGCCGGCGGCGGTGGCCTTTTCCTCGGCGGGGGTGTCTGGGCGCGGGTGGATGACGTTGAGGGTGAGTTTGCCGCGGGCGGCGCGGACGTATTGGCGGAGCATCTCCTCGACGCGGGCGGCGTAGTTTTTGTAGGCGATGGGCAGGCCGGTGGCGTCTTTCGAAAAATAGAGGTCTAGGACGACGGGCTCCTCGAGCTTGCCGAGCATGGCCTTGGTGCCGGGCGAGAGCGAGTAGATGGAGTCGGCGGTGACGTCGAGGCGCGCAGGGAGCGACGACGCGAGGTAGTTGACCAGTACGAGGCCGACAAAGAGGAGGAGGACGGCGAGGGCTTTGCTTCCGAGTTTCATGGGAGCGGCGAAAGGGTTAGCGTTCGAGGACGACGATGTTGAGGAAGAGCGTGAAGCCCGCCAGGGAGAGGAAGAACGCGACGTCCTTCGGATCGACGATGCCCTTCGTGAACGCGTCGAAATGCGTGATGAAACTGAAATTCGCGACCAGATCGACCGCCCACACGGGGAGCACGGTGCCGAGCACGCCGCTGAACACGCTCCAGCCGAGGCAGAGCAGCACGAAGCAGGCGAGGACGCTGAGGACGAAGCTGATGACCTGGTTCTTGGTCAGCGCGGAGGTGAGAGAGCAGACGCCGAGGTAGGCGCCGGCCATCAAGATGCTGCCGAGATAGCTGCTGGCGATGACGCCCCAGTCGGGGCTGCCGAGCCAGCCGACGGTCAGTGCCAGCGGGAGGCTGAGCAAAATCGCGAGCGTGAGAAACGCCCAGGCGGCGAGGAATTTGCCGAGCACGGCCTCAAGCGTGGTGACAGGGAGCGTGAAGAGAAGCTCTACAGTGCCGGTGCGTTTTTCCTCGGCCCACAGACGCATGCCCGCGGCGGGAATCAAAAACAGAAACAGCCACGGGTGAAACACGAAGAAACTCTCCATCGAGGCGAGGTTGGCCTTGAAAAAGCCGCCGACAAAGAAGGCGAGGCCGACGCTCGTGAACAGGAAGACCACGAGGAAAACGTAGGCGACCGGCGAGCGGAAGTAGCCGAGGAACTCGCGTTTGAAGAGTGGACCGATTTGTTGCATGGCGCGGGGGAATCAGAGGTCGCTCTGGGTGAGACTGCGGAAGATTTCGTCGAGGCGTGCGCCGGGCTGGCGGGCGCGGAGCTGCGCGGGCGTCTCGTCGGCGACGAGCCGGCCCTTCGAGATGATGATGACGCGAGTGCAGATGGCCTCCACTTCCTCAAGGATGTGGGTGGAGAGTATCACGGCCTTCTCGACCGCCATGTGGCGGATGAGGTCGCGCACCTCGTTTTTCTGGTTGGGATCGAGACCGTCGGTCGGCTCGTCGAGCACCAGCGCCGGCGGATCGTGGAGCAAGGCTTGGGCGAAGCCGACGCGCTGTTTGTAGCCTTTGGAGAGCGTTTCAATCGTTTGATTGCGGACGGAAGCCAGATGCGTGAGGCCGACGGCGCGCTCGACCTGGGCGCGCCGGGCCGCGGCGGTGCGGAAGCCGCGGATCTCGGCGATGAAGCCGAGAAACTCCTCAACCGTCATCTCGGGATAGGCGGGTGCGCTCTCGGGGAGATAGCCGAGCTTGCGTTTCACGGCGACGGGATCCTTGGCGACGTCGATGCCGTCCACGATGGCGGTGCCGGCGTCGGGGCGGAGGAAGCCGGTGATCATCTTCATCGTGGTGGACTTGCCGGCGCCGTTGGGGCCGAGGAAGCCGAGGATGTCGCCGCGGCGGACGGTGAAGGAGACGCCGTTGACGGCACGAATGGCACCGAAAGTTTTAACCAGGGCTTTGACTTCAATCATGGGTAGTGGCGAGAAAGGAGAAGAGGACAGAGGAGAGCAAGCGGCTGCGCTCCGCGATGGGAAAAATCGTTGCTGGGAAAGTTCCGTCCTAAAAAAAAGGATTGGCGCGAGGGCAAGCTGAAAAAGACGCACGCTTTCGTCCTCGTCAAGTGCAGGTGATTCCCAGATAACCGCCGCCCCATGAACCCAGTTCATCGTGGAGTATTGAAGTACAACGAGTTAAAAGTGAAGAAAAACGCCTTAGAGGGGGTATTTCACGTCACGGGGATGTCACGGCTTCGCTCGTTTTGCGGGGCGGCAAACGAGACTCTGGTGGGACCAGGTGATCCGCAGGTCGCCTGTCATTTTGGACCGCACGGCGACGGAGCAGTGGAGGGACTCTGTGTGTCAACGTCGGCGTGTCAACGTGCACCAGATGGGGAAAGACGAGGTCACCATTGCTTTGAGGAGCGCTGAAGTCCGGCAACGGATGGTGATTGATGGCGGCTTCCCATGCGCCTAGTCCTACTGCATGCCGACTGTCGTCTTTGAAGGCAGTGATGCGCCCCTGGACTCTTGGGAACTGGTTGTGTTTTTGCGTCTCTTTAGGGCGGCGTACTCACAGGGGCTGAGCGTTCGAGCTTCGGAAGAGGAGATTGTCCGCGACCCCGAACGCTACGTCGCGATGTTTGAAATCGGAATTCCAGAGAAGGAACGTACCGAATATTTCACGGACATATTTTTTTTGGGGTATGCAGTTGACTGACACTGGCAGAGCGTGGAACGTGTCACGACGCTTGCGAGGATATGCACACCCCGGCCAAACAACGGACAGCCAACTTGGCGGCCCTTGCTCAGCCGTTCCCCCGAGACCGAACGGAGTT
>CAIRCN010000066.1 GCA_903877135.1 uncultured Opitutia bacterium | reverse complement strand
ATACCGTCACATTTTCAGAAGGCAGCTTCGGGCAAAACTACTCCGTCTTAACCGGCACTCCGTATTGGTTGGTCGTCACCTCCACCTCCGGAACCGCCAAGGCCTGGGGCATTGGCTCCGTCACCGGCAATTCGTCGGCCGGCTTTAGCTCCACCACAGGCACCTGGAGCAGCCTCTCACTTTCTGGCGATCTCGGCGCGCAGATTTCGGTGAATGGAACCCCCGCCATTCCCGAGCCCGGCACCTATGCGGCTTTTGCCGGGCTAATGGCCCTCGCTGTCGCCGGCTGCACCCGCCGCCGTCGCTGCGCCCTCGTCCGACATTCGTAAGCGATTCGTCGGTTGGAGGCGCCTTCCTATCCGCCTTCCCTCAACTTGGTCACATTTGCACGGCGAGAACCGGGTGTTGCGCAAAGGAACGTATTTTGCACAGCCGGCTACGCGGAAAATCTGATCAACGGGTTACGGGGCCGACAGAGTTACGCAAAACGCTGATCTTCGATTCACGGCAAAATCGATTTTGGGACACTAGAGACCTTGATTGGGCAAAACTTGACTACAAAAGTCAAAGTCTCGCAGCCGCTCATCGGTCTGGGATGCTCCTCGCAGAAGACATCGAGTTCACGGAACTCTTATCTATCTCGATTCAGATATTGCCCAACTCTTCGGAGCCAAGATTACAATTCCGCATGGCCGCACAGTTCCCTCGGTTACCAATCGCCGCAGCGCTTCGCGGCACAACTCGCTCCCTCAATCCCTCGCTCCGGTCGGCCTACGGCCTCCCTCCGCGAGGGATTGCCAACTCTACTTCGCCCAGCCATATCAACCCACCTCCCGGACTAACACTCACCCCGGCCCGAATCCCGCGTCCCCCTTCAGGGGGCGGGGCCTGAGCCGCCACGCCTGAGGACCAAAACAACCTTCGCTGCTTCAACCAATCATCCGAATGAAACACCGAGATCGCGTGCTGACCGCCCTCAACCATGAGCAACCCGACCGTTGCCCCATGCAGGTCGGCTTTACCCCTGAGTTCGCGAACCGGCTCCGCAAGGAACTGGGACTCGAGGGCCGGACAGAGCATAATCCCCACGGTGGCGGCAACACCTACCAGCTTGAGCGTGCCCTCGACGAGGACATGCTGCTGACCAGTGTCTGCTGGGCCAACTCCTATTACCAGTCGGACCAGGCCTATGTCGATGAATGGGGTGTCGGCTGGACGAACTGCGAATACGAGACGCCCTACGGCAAAGGCCACTACACCGACGTGGTCAACCATCCGCTGGCGGATGACGACGCGATCAGTCGCTACCGCCCGCCGGATCCCAACCGTCCCGAACTGTATCGCGACTCGGAGTGGATGATCCGCGAGTTCGGCCGGGAATACTTCATCGCCGGGGTGGCCGTGACCACGGTCTTCGAGACGGCGATAGCGCTCCGTGGTTCGGAGCAGTTGATGATGGATTTGGCCGCGGAGCCCGAGCTGGCCGAGACGATCATGGACATTCCGTTCCAATACCATCTCACGGCGGCAAAGAAGCTGGTCGAAATGGGCGTCGATATGATCTGGACGGGTGACGACGTGGGGGCGCAAGGGGCCATGATCATCTCGCCGGCGATGTGGCGGCGCGTCTTCAAGCCGCGCATGGCGCGGTTCTTCGCCGAACTCAAGCGCATCAATCCGCACGTCAAGATCGCCTACCACTCGGACGGCCTGATCGACCCGATCATCCCCGATCTGATCGAGATCGGGCTGGATGTGCTCAATCCGATTCAGCCCGCCTGCATGGACCCGGCGCGTCTCAAACGGGAATATGGCGACAAACTGTGCTTCTGGGGCTCGATCGACGAGCAGCACATCTTGCCGTTCGGCACGCCGGCCGACGTGCGCAAAGAGGTGCTCACGCGTCTCGGCACAATCGGCAAGGACGGTGGCCTGATCATCGGCCCAACGCATTTCGTCCAACTCGACACCCCCATGGAAAATTTCCGCGCCATGATTGAAACCATCACCGGGACGCCCTATATGACCAACCCATGAAGACCATGAAGGCCGCCGTGCTGCACCAGGTGAACGACCTGCGTATCGAGGAGGTGCCGGTCCCTGAGCTCCAGGCTTCCGACGAGGTCGTGGTGAAAATCAGGTCGTGCGGCTTCTGCGCCACGGACTACAAGGCGATCCGTGGCATCCGCCAGAACGTGAAGTTCCCGTTCATCCCCGGACACGAGCCGGCCGGCGTGGTGACCGCCGTCGGCCCCGGCGTGTTGCATTTCGAGGAGGGCGATGAAGTCATTTGCCAGCCGTCGGGGTTTTGCGGCTATTGCGAACACTGCCGCGTTGGCAACACGCATTACTGCGACACGGCGTTCACGACCGGCGGCGACGGACCGGAGGATGTCTGGCCCGGCGCCTTTGCCGAATACATGCGGACAAAGGAGCAGTGCCTGTTTCACAAGCCCGCCAACATCTCCTTCGACGCCGCGGCCCTCACCGAGCCGTTGAGCGGCGCGTGGAAGGGCGTCATCCAATACAGCGAGATGAAAGTGGGCGACGATGTCGTGATCATTGGGGTCGGGAGCATCGGCCTGCTCTGCCTCATGGTCGCGCGGGCGGCGGGCGCGGGCCGGCTGATCGCCATCGACACCAGCGCGCACGCCCGGGAGAACGCCCTGCGGTTCGGGGCGTCACAAGCCGTCGACGCCAGCGACGGGCGGGCGCGGGAACGCATTTATGAGATCATTCCCGACGGACCGGATCTCGTGGTGGAGGCGGCCGGACCGATTGGCGCGGTGCGGCTGATGGTGGACCTGCGGCGCCGGGGCACGAAGTGGAATCTCTTCGGCATTACCACCCATGAGAAATTCGAACTCGACGGCGGCCTGACCCATTTCCTCGAGGGGCGGATGGATGCGAGCTTCGGCACCACTCCGCTGGCGATGCAAAACGCGATCCGCCTGATGGAGCGGCAGCTCGTCGATCCCGGCCGGATTGTCACCCATCGTTTCAAGCTCGAGGACATAGCCGCCGCGCTCACCGTGATGGACGGCACCGTCCGCAACAAGGTCATCATCCACCCATGAAGCCATTGCGTCGCCCGACGAATCGAGCCAAGACCACGCGCACTGCCCGCATACCGCTGGCGGTCGACGGGAAGGAATTTGCCGGCCGGTTGGCCGTCGTGACCGGTGGCTCGGACGGGCTCGGGCGCGACCTGGTCGGTGCGCTCGTGAAACTTGGGGCCGATGTTTTCTTCTGCGGCCGGACGCGGCAAAAGGGTGTGGCGGTAGCGCGAGCGCTGGGACGCCGGGCCCATTTTGTGCCAGCCGACTTGAGCGACAATGCCGCGGCGCGTGCTTTCGTGCAGGAGGCGGCCGCGTTCAAGGGGCGGATCGACTATCTCGTCAACAACGCGGCGATCGACCCGCGGATCGAGTTCGAGCAGGCGACCGTCGAGGACTTCGACCGGTTGGTCGCCATCAATCTCCGCCCGTATTTTGTGGTCACGCAGGCCGCGCTGCCCGCGTTGCGGCGCGGGGCCGGCCGGGCGATCGTCAACGTCGCCACCACCAACTATCTGCTCGGGCTTTCGCCGTTCACACTCTACAACGCGAGCAAAGCCGGCGGCATCGGCTTCACCCGCTCACTGGCCCGCGAACTGGGCCCGAGTGGGATCCGTGTCAATTGCATCTCTCCAGGGTGGATCATGACGGAGAAGCAGCTGCAGGAACATGCCTCGGTGCAGGACCGTGCGGAGTTGGTGGAGGCGCAGGCATTGAAGTTTCTGCTGACGGAGGAGCATGTGACTCCACTCACGCTTTTCCTGCTGTCGGGGTGCGCTGGTGGCATCACGGGCCAGAATGTCGTCGTGGACGGTGGTAAGTTCATGCAATGAGCCTCAGGTTTGTGGACGGACATGGGCCCGTTCCATTTGACAAATGCCAGAGCGCTCGCTCGCTCGCCCATGTGCAATGCCCGTGGGCGGAGGTAAGGATCGCGCAGTTGAGCGTGCATGCACTGATTGTGCTTGAGTCCGCGCCGGTATGAATGCGCCTTCGATTTTCTTCTGAGGTGCGTCAAACGTTAGTTTCGTCATGTAACCTAGTTTTGCAGGCGTGGAGGGAGCGCAGTAGTTGCTGATCGTTTGGCTCTGTTTGGGTCAAGATCTGCCGTCTCAAAAAGGAACCTTCTGGAAACGCCAGGCCAGATTTTTCAGCCGTCCGACCGGCTTCCCGTCGATGTTGTGCGTTCTGATGACGGTTGGTTTTGGCACGCGTCAATTCGGCGCTCTCTCCAACGTTGCGGTTACCCACCCGCCTCCAGACCGCCCTGCAGGACTTCTACTGCCACTACGAGAAGACCTAAAAACTCTGGGCCGAGCGAGGAATCAAGGTGCCGCCTTACTTCGGAGCAGTTTTTTCCCCTCGATAATGTTCGTGGGTCCGAGTTCAACCCGACCTTCGGGGAGGGCGGTGCTGATCGTGACCTCCTCTTTCTTGATCTTCTGGCCAAAATACGACCCGCCAGCGGCCAGCATCTGTCTGGAAACAACCCCGAGGTCACGGTGATCCGGGTCGTCAACGTAGATCAGGGTCTTCCACAGGCGGTGGGGTTTGATGCCCTTTGCTTTTGGAACGTCCCACGCCGAGACGAGCAGGAAGAGCTTTTCCTCTTCGGATTTCTGACGCTTGCCTTCGACGCCCGGGGCCATGCCGTGGACGTTATCCATGGTCGGCATGAAGATCCATGCGATGGGATAGTCACCAGCGTCCACCACACCAGTGGCGTAGCCAAATCCGAAATATGGGTCACGCAGGTAGCCGCGACCGTAATGAAGCGTGATCACAATTTGCGGAGTTTCCCCGGGTTTGGCCGGGAGAAAACCGTTGCGCTGCAGAACGTGTAACAACTGGACAAGCAGGGCATCCGGCTCGATGGGCTTCACCAGCTTTTCCACCGACGGCGCAAGCTGGGGCGGAGTCAGGGCGAAGATCTTCCCGGCAGCAGCAGCGGCGGGCGGCAGGGCACCAGACTTGGCCTCGCTCTTGACCGGCTCGTCGATATCGGCGCGCACGCCAAACTCAAGTTCGTTGTTCGGGTAGGCGCGGGCAAGCGGACTGAGGAGGAGCAAGAGACAGGCCGCGAGGCGGGCGGAGATGGGCATGCTCATAGGCATTATTGTGCATGCGCCACGTCATGGTTGGAAGCAAATAGCCTCATCCGGATCCCAAGTATGGCTCCCGGGTGCAGCCTCTGGTGCGCCTAGAATCACGTTCTTGGCCAATCCATGCCCCGGTAGATGTCTTGGCTTGGGCCCCCCGGGGTCTAGAGGGCTTAGGTTTGCCTTCAGTGCCGCCGATCAGTCGGCGACCCGCCGATCTGCGCCTTTTGTCGAGCAGCACCGAGACTGGCACGCAGAGCACGTCTCCTGTTCCTTTGGCACAACAAGTGCCTAGAGATATTAGGGCTTGGTCACCGAATTGATCAACCAACCTGAAAGGACCGGCGGCACCAAAGTAAAATTCGGTTGTTTCAATCCAAGGAAGTTTTCCTACAGGTCCGCTGCGGTTGTGCCGATTAATCACGCATGAGCAACCCTTGGACGCTTAGCAGGGCACTTGTCTGCATACTGGCCGCCTTCATGGCGGGCGCGCTGTGCCCGCTGGCGTCCGCCACCGAACCCGCCGGCTCTGTGGCGCCGGATGCAGCCCTCTCCCGGCTGACCGAGGGCAACAAGCGCTTCATCGCCGACGCGCTGACCCATCCCGAGCAATCGGCGGCACGCCGCACCGAGACGGCCCAAGGTCAGCACCCGTTCGCGATTATCCTGACCTGTGCCGATTCGCGCGTCT
>CAIRCN010000065.1 GCA_903877135.1 uncultured Opitutia bacterium | reverse complement strand
CGCTCGACACCGCGGTGACGACGGTCTCGGCCCGTGCTACCTCCGGCGGGATCAACCTCCTGGAGACCGATGCGCTGATCGTGGGTGACACGAGTGCAACCGTGCAGGTGGTCAACGCCGACGCGACGGTGACCGCCCTGACCGACGCGACCCAGTCGGGAGTTCGGACCACGGCTGGAAACGGTGCCGTCGTCCTGCGCACCCTGACCGGAACGCTAACCCTGTCTGCTCCGATCGCGGCGGATGGCAGCGGCACGATCGCCCTGACCGCTGGCGGTTCAGCAGGCGACGTCATATTCGGTTCCGCAGCCTCAAGCAGCACGGGAGCAATCTCGGTGAACGCCGGCGGCCGGATCTTGGAAACGACCCTCTCCGAAACCCCCCTCCTGGGCACCGGTGGTGCACTGACCTTGCAGGCCGTCTCCGGCATTGGCCAGACTGGCAGCGGGGATATTGATCTCTCCGCGGGGACCCTGACGCTGGCCAACACTGGCAACGGCTCGGTTTATGTGAAGTCCCAGTCCCTCGCGACGACCCTGGCTTCCGCAAGTCTCGCCGGCCCAGGCTCGCTCTACTTCGCGCAACCGTCGGGCAGCCTGTCGATCAACGGCCCGGTAACGGTGGCCGGGGGCGGGGCCACATTCCGCGTCGCGAGCGCGCTCACACTCAGCCAGTCTGCGGTGACCGCCTCCGGGTCTCTGACGCTGCTGGCCGGGAGCATCAGCGCCACCGGTTCGACCCTTAAGAGCACCTCTGGCAATGCGAACCTTGCTGCTGCGGGCGCGCTGACGCTGGATGCCACTACGACACTTTCCGGTGCCGACGTTACACTCGCCGCCGGGGGTAACGTCGCCGTGGCCAGTATCATCGCCACGGGTGTGCTCGACATCGAAAGCCCGGGCAACCTCACCACTACTTCGACCACGAGCGAGCTGGCCGCGACCCACTTGCGGATCACGGTCGGCGGCACGGTCGGAACCGCCACGGCCCCGATTCTCTCCCGCAGTGGTGTGGTCGATGTGAAGGCCGGCGGCGTCGTGAAGTTCCAGGCGCAAGGCGGGCTCACGGCTGGCAGGGCGGGTTTCGATGTCTCGACTGCCATCGGTGAGGAGTTCGTGCTAAACATCGTCGGCGGCACGCTCGGTTCAAATGGCGGTCCCGTGATCGACCGGGGGCAGGGGACTTTGGTCTTGCAGACTGCGGGCGACCTCACGCTCAACACCCAAGTGGTCTCGGCCAATGGTAACATTAGGCTGGTGGCGGGCCGGATCATCGACGGCACACCCGATGAGGCCCCCCTGCTGGTGGCGCCCAACGGTCGCGTATCGCTCTTTGCGCAGACCGGCATCGGCACCTCGCTCGCGGGCGGTGACATTGATTTCACGGCCGCATCCATCGAGGCCAGCACCGTTACGGGTGACCTTTTCGTCCAATCCACTGGCTCGACCACTGTTCTCGGCTCGGGCCTGAGCATTGCAGGCGGTGCGGGCGCCCTAGGGTTGGACCTCGTGGCCGGTTCGCTCACGCTGCAAAGTGCGGTGACGAACTTGGGTAGCGGTGCGCTCACCCTAAGCGCCTTCCAGGGCGCCCTCTCGATGGGGGCCGCCGCCACCATCAGCACGACTTCCGGCGCCTTGAGTCTATCCACTCAGGGCACCATGACCCTGTCTCACATCAGTAGTCCCACTGGCTTGGTCACACTCACCAGCACCGCCGGCTCTATCCTGCGGCTCGCCGGCTACACGGGCTACAATGTGGTCGCTACGGTCAGTCCCGTGATTCAAGTCGCCAAGGTGCTCGATCTGCTGGTCGTATCCGATAGCGTCGTTGTTAATGGCATTTCGATTTTCCGCCGCGACGCCGCCTACATCACCCTTTACCTCGTCTTCGGATGAACACCCGTCTCATAGCCCTTTTCTGCGCCCTGTTCCTCGCCGCGGGCAATGGAGGTCTGTCTACTGCGTTCGGCGCGGCCATCTCTAGTAGCCTCACTTCTCTGACCCGATCTGGCAGCGTCTTGGTGGCCTTGTCCAGTGCGGGAAACTTGGAGCGCTCGACCGACGATGGGGCCAGTTTTACCATCACTCGGGCTGCTTCGACTACAGCTTTGCTCCATGTGGGGGCGAGCGGCGCTACAGTCGTGGCGGTGGGTGACGCAGGCTATGTGGTCCGCTCGACCACCGCAGGGCAGGTCTGGACGGACGCCACCTCGGCGTCGTTTCCTGGAGAACTGCGCGATGTGGCCGGCAAAGGCGGCGGATTCTGGGTGGCTGTGGGGCGTAATAATCTGAATGTGACAATTCTGTGGTCGGCCGACGACGGATCCACTTGGACGGCTGGGACTGTGCCCTCCCAGAGTGGCACATTGCGGGGTGTGGCTTATGATGCGACGGCCGGCCGCTGGATTGCGGTTGGCACCGACGGCTTGTTTGGCGCTAGGCTCCTGAGTTCCTCCGACGGCAAGGTGTGGACGGCCGTGACTTTGCCGGCCGGCACCTATCCGCTGACCGCGATAGCGACCGACGGACAGGGTAGGGAACTAGCGGTCGGCGAAGCCGGCACGTTGCTCTTTTCTCCCGACGGCGGCCAAACATTCACCGCCGACGCCAAATCCGGCCTCGTCTCGGAGAACCTGAACACGGTCATCTATATGACCAGCACGGGATGGTATGCCGGAGGTGATCAGCAAGTCCAAATCACATATGCGACAGGCAGTGGGCCAAGCGTCGTTCAAGCGCCCATTAATGGCGGAGGACCAATAGCGACGCTGTCACAGGACTCCAATGGGAATATTCTCGTTGCCGGAACGTTGATTGCATTGGTGCCGCAACATCCTAGTCGCTTGGTAAACCTATCGATACGAGTTGGCGCGGGCGCGGGTGTCCAGACGCTGATTGTGGGCTTTGTTGCGAGCGGAGGAACTGGGAGCCAGGCCTCGCTGCTAGTCCGTGCAGGAGGGCCGGCTCTGACGCCACTTGGTGTGCCCGGTGCCATGCCGGATCCCATGTTGTCGATCAAAAATGCCAGCGGGACAGAGGTGGCCTTTAACGACAATTGGGGAGGGGCGACTGCGGTCGTTGCCGCTTCGGTGGGCGCCTATCCATTCACTGACGTTAGCAGTAAGGATGCCGCGATCAGTTTGAACCTGACGCCCGCTCCCTACACGGCTGTCATCTCAGGAGGCGGTGCCGTTGCGACTGGAGTAGTGCTGGCGGAAATCTATGACACAAACACTTCTTTTGACGTCGCAAAACCGGTCTTACTCAATGTGTCGGCGCGCGCCCAAGTGGACGTTGGGGCGAATATCATGATCACCGGTTTTGTGATCGCTGGTGACACGCCGCTGACCGTGTTAATTCGTGCGGTCGGACCGACCTTGGCTGATTTGGGTGTCACGGGCACCCTTGTCGATCCTCAACTCACGCTCTACAGGGGTGCAACCGCGATCAGTTCTAATGACAATTGGGATTCTTCTGTGACCGCGACCGCGGCCAAAGTCGGAGCCTTTGCCTTAAGAGCCGGATCAAAGGATGCCGCCCTTTGGGTGACGTTGAATCCGGGAGTCTATACGGCGCAGGTCAGTGGCGTGGGCAACACAACCGGCGTTGCCCTCGTGGAGGTTTACGCTGTGCCTTGAGCTGCTGGCGGGGAGCGGAACGCTAACGTAGCGTTCAGAAGGTCCGACGCACCGTTAAGTGCAGGGTCCATTGCCGTTCGTCACCGCCGTCCAAAAACTGCACTTGGGCTCCGGCAAACCAGTTTTTTGCCAACTCGCCTTCGACACGAACGTTCGCAAGAAAAAGATTCGTTGCCGTTTCTGGGACAAACCCCGAGCCGAGATTTGATCCGTCGATGGCGCTGTTAACCATGGCGATCGAGCGAGGGGAAAACTCGTGCATACACGCGATCGTCAAAGAAGGAATCCAGTTGCCCTGCTTTGCCACGAGACGAGCCCCGACAGTCCCGAGTGATTCGCGGGAGGAAAAAGCGCTGATAATCCGTCGGTCCGGTGCCGTTCCCATTTCGGTGAATCCGTCGGCGTTCGCGGTTAAATGGGCGAGAGAACCGAAAGGGGTGAGATTGACGGTGTCAGTCAATGCCACGTCATAGGACGTTTGGATCCCAAGGGTGTAGTCGCGGCTGCGGAAACTTGCGCTGGAACTGCCGGCATCACTGATCCGGGTGCCGTCGTGATTTGTGCTCCCGGTCCCGGCAAATACATTTATGTTCCATGCGCCTTGGGTGGTCCCGGCTCGCGCGAGTCCGGAAGTAGTGCGGGATTTCACTTGTCCGTGTAGTGGAATGATGGCGGAGGATTTGAGCTCCTTGTAATCGCTCGTAGTGTAATCGCTGGAGACAGCGAGCCCGACATTCCAGATTTTTTCTGACCAACCGTAATTAAGCGTAGCGCCACTACCATTGGTGTTCCGCTCGATGCGATCGAAGGCGGCCGCAATTTTCCGGTCAAGGTAATTGCCTGACAACGCTACGCCATTGTCGTCTGATGCGGGTCCCACTCTGACGAGCGGATCCCGCATGGTTGCAAGCCGTGTTTCCAAACCTGAAGCGTAGCCGTTGAGGTTGTCGAAATTACCAACCTGGGCAAAGGAGCTAACCGTGAACGTGAAGGCAATTGCAATGCCGGCTGCATGACAGAGGTGGAGTGTAATGGAGCGCATAAAAATAATGGTAGTAGACTGTCCTCTGCCTGTGTTTTCGTCAATCTGATTGGTGTGTAAGAAATCATTGGGGCGGATCTCAGTTTCTCGCCAGGTCGGGCGCGGACTAGGGAAGAGCAGATGCGGGGTCTCGCGGACGAACTCGACATCGACCCGACAACGTTGGCGAGGCGGGAGAGGGTTGAGAAGAACGCCTTGGGGCGCTTATGCCGTAAGGGTTAAAGAGCACATGGCGTTGAATGCCCCCTGGGTTGGGGCGCACCGAAGAATCGTCAGCGTGTGTCCCAGGATTTGGCGGCGCAATCGCGCCTGTTGGACCGAAGTTCAAATAAACTGGTTCATCTGGCGCCAACTATTCCCTGATTATCCTATGAACCAGCTCGAAAGTGATCCACAGCCTGTTGTTTCAGTCAGAGGTGCGCCCAGAATCAGGCGATGTGCGCGGCTTTAAGGGCCTTCATGATGCGTTCTCCACCACCGCGGATATGCTGATACATGATCTCGCGGGCGGATTGGGTATCGTGCTGTTCAATCGCATCGACGATGGCGTGGTGCTTCGAGGAAGGATTGGTGGGATCCATCTGGCGACCGATGCGGAGATAGGTTGGGCGCTGATACATATCGAGCGCGGACATGACGATGTTTTCCAGCATGGGATTGCGGGCGCAGCGCACGACGAGGAGGTGGAACCGCGAGTTGGCCTGGCAGTATTGCACGAAGGTGTGCTCTTCGCTCGGATCGTGCTGCAGGGTGGCCTGAGCTCGCAGGGTTTGGATGTCAGCAGGGGTTGCACGCTCGGCTGCAAGCGCGGCGGCCTGCGGTTCCACGATGGCGCGCAGTTCGATCAGGTTTCTGAATCCGTCGAGTGAGATGCCGGCCACGCGATAACCGGCATGGGGTTGAAATGAAACTAATTCCTCGTGGCTGAGCCGGTTCAGTGCTTCGCGCAGAGGCGTGCGTGATACCCGCAGTTCGGCGCAGAGGTTCTTTTCCACCAAACGCTCATTGGGCGGAAGGGCGCACGAGAGAATTTTCTGTTTTAACACCGCATAAACATGATCGGGCAGTGCGGTCGGTCGCATGGTATGCGGGCCGATTTCGATTAGAGAAGGTCTTACTAGGGTGGACATGGCGTAGCTGCTTTGTCATTCAATGCTTTGAGTTCTCGAGAGGCAGGGCGAGAAAATTGTCTAAAAATATACTTGTATACAAGTATACAATCTGTTTTCCCTTTGTTCCTCTTTTTCCCATTTCTACCCCCGAATGGTTATAGGCGCCATCACACCTTCGTTAGAACTCAAACAGAAACCCCATCTCGGGCATTCATTAATGGCGATTGTCGGCACGGCCATGCTGATCGGGATCGGCTTTGGCATCTATAAAATCAAGGTGGAGGTCTTACTCGTCATTGCCGCGGGGCTGACGGGGTGCCTAGCCAAATACCTCGGCTTGAGTTGGCACGAAATGCTTGCCGGGGTGATGCAGAGCATCATGAAGGGCATGCCGGCAATGCTGATTGTCATCGTGGTCGGGGCGCTCATCGGCAGCTGGCTCGCGGCCGGCACCATCCCGATGCTCATCTACTACGGGCTGGGTTTGATTTCTCCGAAAATGTTTTTGGTCACGGCCTCGCTCGCTACCGGCATCGTGTCGATGTTAACCGGCACTGGCTACGGCACGATCGGGACAGTCGGTGTGGCGTTCATGGGGATTGCCCACGGGCTGGGTGTGCCGGCGGGACAGGCAGCGGGAGCGCTCGTGGCGGGAGCCTATCTCGGCGACAAAATCTCGCCGTTCGCGGCCAATGCCAACTTCGCCGTCGCCATCGCCCGCGTGAACATCTACGACCACATTCGGCACTGCCTGTGGACCACGGTGCCGGCTTTTGGCGTGGGACTCTTGGTTTATGCACTGGTGGGTGCGAACACCTCCATCGTGGCCAATGCCTCGCTGGCGGCCGATGAAAGCGTGCGGCAGGCGCTGGCCAGTAACTTCATTTTCAGCCCATGGTTGCTTCTGCCCCCGGTGCTGACGCTCGTTCTCGCCATAGGCAATCGCCCTGTAATGCCCAGCATGATATTGGCAGTAGCGGTGGCAGTGATCCTCGCGGTGTGGGTGCAGGGCATGCCGCTGATCGACGCCCTGAATATCACCGTGAGTGGCTATCAACCGCACACAGGTTTGGAACTTGTCGACAAACTCCTCGCCCAGGGCGGCATGGAAAAAATGATGCGCGTAACGTTGATCGCGCTCTGCGCTTTCGCGTTCAGCGGAATCCTCCAAAAGGCGGGATTGCTCGAACCGGTGCTGCACCATCTGTTCAAATTCATCACCACTACACGCCGGCTCGTGGCGGCGACTGCGGCCGGCTGTCTGGTGGTCGAGTTGATGACCGGCGCGGCGTTTGTGTGCATTTTGTTGCCGTCGGAATTGTTTGGGCCAGCCTACCGCCGACTGGGGTTGGCGGGTAAGAATCTCACCCGCGTTGTGGGCGACTGTGGCATTGTCGGCGTGCCGCTGATTCCGTGGAGTATCGCAGGAGCATTTATGAGCGGGACGCTGGGCGTGCCCGTGCTGAGTTACGCACCTTGGGCGATATTTTGCTATACCAGTGCGTTCTTCACGCTGCTCGTCGGATTTACCGGTTTCACGATGTCCGCTCGGAAAAACGAGGACGAAACCCAACCAGGAAGCTGAACCATGACTTGCCTAGCCATCCATGGAGGCGCGGGAGCGCTGCCAAAGAAGGACATGACACCCGAGCGCGCCGCCGAATTCCATGCGGCTCTGCGCAACGCCTTGATGGTGGGACAACGTGTGCTGGCGCAGCGCGGCACAAGCATGGATGCCGTAGAAGCTGTGGTGACATGGCTCGAGGATTATCCGCTTTTTAATGCGGGCCGCGGCTCGGCATTCACGCGCGAGGGTCATGTCGAGATGGAGGCGTCCATCATGGACGGGGCTACGCTCAACGTCGGCGCGGTCACACTTCTGCGGCAGGTGCAAAATCCGGTGCGCCTTGCCCGGTTGGTCCTCCAGCACACGCCACATATCATGCTGGGTGGCGAGGCGGCGGAGCGTTTTGCCGTTGCTCACGGCTTGCCCCTGCAATCACCGGAATATTTTTTCACCAAGTTTCGTTGGGAGGCGATGCTGCGCCTGCGCGGCACTGAGCGCACGGCGTTATCTGAGGATATTGTCGTATCCGCCGTCCCGGGCAGCCAGGAAGCCGCCGGCACGGTGGGGGCGGTTGCGCTGGATGCAGCGGGCAACCTAGCGGCAGCCACTTCCTCGGGCGGCACAACCAACAAATACGCAGGCCGCATCGGTCAGGCGGCGACCCCTGGCGCCGGCGTTTACGCCAACAACGCCACCTGCGCGGTCTCTTGCACCGGTCAGGGTGAAGCGTTCATGCGCGCCGTGACGGCTTACGATGTGGCCGCGCTCATGGAATATCGTGGGCTCGATCTTGCGACTGCAGCCGAGTCGGCCATTCACAAACGGCTTCCGGGAAAAGGCGGCCTTATCGCCGTGGATTCCCGCGGTCACGTCGCATTGCCGTTCAACACCGAGGGCATGTATCGCGGCTGGATCGGCACTGCGGGCCGCGTGCATACCGCCATTTACGAAACGGCCCAGGAATGGGCGTCAACTAGCCAGTGAAAACCCTCCGACAACTTCTGCTCATGGTAGTGTCGCTGAACGCACTGGCGGCCTCTGCGGCTACTGTGCAGAACTTGCCTGCGGGCAAGGGCAGCTTCGTCTACACACAGGCCGGCAAGCATGTGCAGGTTTGGTTTTATCTGCCGGAGGATGCCAAGCCTGACACTCCGGTGGTAATCGTCATGCACGGGGTAGGGCGCAACGGCGAAGATTACCTCAACGACTGGCTGCCTCACGCCCAGAAAACAAAATTCCTGCTAGTAGTGCCGGAGTTTTCGAAAACGGAATTTCCAGGCGCCGAAGGCTACAACTACGGTAACACGGTCAACACCGCCGGCCACGCGTTGCCGCGCGAACAGTGGTCGTTCAACATGATCGAGCCCATCTTTGACGCCGTGCGCACCCGCACCGGCAACCGCACGGAGCGTTACCGCCTTTTCGGGCACTCGGCCGGTTCGCAGTTTGTGCAGCGCTTTGTTTATTTTGTGCCTGCGGCGCGGCTGGAGTCGGTGGTCTGCGCAAATGCCGGTTGGTATATGCTGCCCGACCTGTCGGTCACTTTTCCCTATGGCTTGAAGAACACGCCCGTGACCGAGGCAGACCTGCGTCATGCGCTCGCGCTGCCGCTCACGGTGCTGCTCGGCACGTCCGATGTCGATCCCGAGGCCAAATCCCTCCGCCACACACCTGAATCGGATGCGCAGGGCATGTATCGGTATGCCCGCGGAAAATTCTTTATGGCGCAAGCCGAGGCTGCCGCGAAAAAATTCCAAATGCCTCTTGCTTGGCGGGCGGCAACTGCGCCCGGCGTCGCTCACTCCGACAAGAACATCGCCCCATACGCCGTCCCTGAACTCTTTCGCAACTGATTCCTCAACCAACCGACCGATCACCAAACTCAACCCCTGCAACTGTCATGAAAAAAATCACCCATAGAATAACCATGCTGGCCACGCTCGCTTTCGGCGCAGCGGCCTTCGGGCAAACAGCCCCCGCTCCCTTGGCCGCTGCCAAGTCCGATGAACTCGTCAAATTGGAGGCCTTCACCGTCACCGGTTCGAACATCAAGCGCATCGAGCAGGAGAAGGTGCTTCCCATCACGGTCCTCTCATCAAACGACATCGAAGTCCGCGATGCCTCTCAACCTTCTGACTTGTTGATGGCACTACCCCAAATTACCGGTCTGCCGGGCAACGAAACTGCATTTTCTGGTGCGGCTGCTCGTGGTGACAATGCCACAATCTCACTCCGCGGCATCCCGTCGAGCAACACCCTGATGCTGCTCAATGGCCGCCGCCTCGCCCCGCATCCCATCACCCAATCGGAGGCGGGAACCCCGACGCTGTCGGTCAACGTGAACCAGCTTCCAAACCGCGGGATCGACCGCATCGAAGTGCTGCGCGACGGCGCCTCTTCTATCTATGGCACCGATGCCGTTGCCGGCGTGGTGAACTACCAGATGAAAAAGAATTTCACCGGCACTGAAATCGCGGCGCGCTGGGGCGAGACGAAATACCATGACGGCGAAGAGGTCCGCTCGACTCTGACGCACGGCTTCGACTTCAGTAATAGCAAGGGCCACTTCATGGTCGTCGCCGATTTCTACAACCGGCAGGCGATGTTTTCGCGGAACCGGCCCTTCGGCAATAATCCCGACAACTCCGGCAACGCGCCCGCGCCGTGGAACGTTTCGACCAACACTACGTTCAACCTGCTCTCCACTTCGAGTGCCTACGGCAGCTACATAGTCGGCACCGTCGCCGCCACTGACCCGACCTATGGCAACGTCACGACATTCACAGGCGCCCGTCCGACTGGCGTCCCGACGACGATGACGTCCTCGACCGGTTTGTTTGTTCTTACGCCGCTCGCGGCTGGCGGTGTCGGCTTCGCGACAGCCACACCCGCCCGCACCGCAACCGGACCGGGGCACGACTACTTTTGGAACAACAGCGCCTACCGCGTCATACAGCCGCAGTCGACGCGCGCCAACATCTTTACCAGCGGCGAATACGCGCTCAACGACCATATCACCGCCTTTACCGACCTGAGCCTGTATCAGGCGCATTCCGTTACCTACCGCGAGCCCGACGCCTATTCACAAAGCACCGACGGATATTTGATCGTTCCTGCGACCAATCCCTACAATCCCTTCGGCACCCGTTTTTGGGATCCGGCCGGCGCGCCCAATGCTGACGGTTCAGCCCGCCTCAAGGGCACGCCTTCGGCCGTGTCGATTACCAACAAGCGCTTCATCGATTTTCCCGACCGCATCGACACCGTGACCGATTCCGTTTACCGCGGGGTCGCCGGTCTGCGCGGCAAAATCTTCGACTCGTGGAACTGGGAAGCGGCGTTGCTCTACTCCACGGCGCGCGGCATCGAATACGAGGCCAACTGCACCCGCCGCAGCTTGCTTAACGCCGCCATCAACCAGACCGATCCGACCAAGGCGTTCAATCCCTTCACGCGCACCTTCGCCGTGCAGAACGGCGCGGTTGTCGTCACCGGTGACTACCAAAACCCGCAGAGTTTGATCTCCTCGTTTCAGGCTCCGTTCATCCGCAACGGCATCACCAAGCTCGGTAGCGGCGACTTCAGCGCTAGCGGCGACCTCCTCTCGATATGGGGTGGCAACAAGATCGGTGGCGCAGTCGGAGGCGAGTTCCGCTACGAAGCCTACGACGACTATCGCCCGCCCTACGCCGGTCTGAACCCCGCCGGCTCCGGCCTCGATCCCACCAACGACGACTTCGTCAGCTTCTCGCCCAATTCCGACACTCACGGCAACCGCCATGTCGCTGCGCTCTATGCCGAGACGGTTATTCCGCTCGTCGGCAATCGCTTCAAGCTGCCGCTCGTGCAGTCGCTCGAACTCACGGCCTCCGCCCGCTATGAGAGCTACACGGACTTCGGCGACACCACGAAACCGAAGGTCGGCATCAACTGGCGTCCGGCGTCATGGATGATGGTGCGCGGCTCTTTCAATCAGGGTTTCCACGCGCCCAATCTTGCCCAGTTGTTCACTGGCACACTGGTTCGCACGCTGCTCAGCAGCACCGACACTTATCGCAGTGTTGTCACCAACCTCGCGACCGACGGCCCGTCTAACCGGCGCAGTATAGCGGCGGGCAATCCCAACCTCAAACCCGAAACCTCCACAGGAAGATCGGCCGGCATCGTGATCGACGTGCCGCACGTCAAGGGGCTTTCCGTGTCGGTCGACTATTGGGAGATTCGGCAGAAAGACGTCATCGCATCCGGTGGCGGCATTGCCGACGACACCGCCGCGCTTCTCGCCGCCACTCAAGCCGCAATCTCCGCCGGGCAGCAGATCGGCAGCATCGACTTTGGCTCCGGCACCGCGAACTACCAGGGTGATCCCTCCGTGGTCCGCCTGCCGGTCACGCAGCAGGACCGGGATCTATTTGCCGCCTACAACGCCAAGCAGGTTCCTGGCAATCAACGTGCCGTTGTGGGGGCGATCAACTACGTCAACGTCAGCTATTACAACAAAGCCGAGCAGTTCGTAAACGGCTTTGATTTTGATCTGAATTATCGCCTGCCCAAGTTTGCTGTAGGGCAGTTCACATTTGATACCAGCTGGACCCGCCTGAATGATTTTCACGCCTACACGGCCGCAGGCGCCACGCGCACGGATTACCGTGCGTGCAACAGCGCCAACGTCGGTGGTGCGACGCCCATCTGGCGCGGCACCACCTCGCTCTCGTGGAAGCGCAAGCAATGGGGAGCGGGTGTCGGTTTCTATTACATCGGCCGCTATACTGATACCGGGGCAACCACCACGAAAACCACATGGGATTCCCTCGGCGATCCGAGCTACATTCAGCCCGTCTTCACCAACGGCGCCTATTCCTACCGCTACGTCGTTCACGACACCAAGACGTATAACGTATATCTGACCTACGGCTTCGACACAAAGAATCGCTGGCTCAAGGACACGGACCTCCGCCTTGGCATCAACAACATCCTCGACGCCAAGCCACCGCTCGTCTCTGGTTCCTCGCAGGGCTACGAAACCTCGCTCTACAACACCATGGCGCGCGGCACGTATTGGTCGTTCCAGATCACCAAGCGTCTCTGACCGGCCGACGCAAACTCCCGCTCAGTTGCACTTCGGCATGGTGGTAACTCGCCATGCCGGTATTTTTACCGATGCAGCGTGTTCGCTTGGATGATGGTGCCGCCGTCGATGCCGTAGTTCACCGCTCTACCAATGCCAAACTCTCAATCACTCAACGCTCGCGCTGACGTCGAGATGAAACGCGGCCCACGGCTGCTCGCAGGCTGTCTGCTGATCGTCGTGCTCGCCAGTCTGCTGGCTTCCCGGATTCAAAATTCGTGGGGCCGCGTTCAGGTCATCGACCTAAAAATCCCGACGCAAAACGGCCAGTGGCTCGTGGCGGACCTCTTTCGGCCACGGACGGCGACCAGCGAAAACCCGGCGCCACTGGTGGTTGTAGTGCCCGGGTTTCAGCGCTCGAAGGAGACGTTGTCCAACATCTCTCTCGAACTCGCCCGCCGTGGAATCGTGGTGATTGCCATCGATCCCTACGCCCAAGGTTCGTCGAGTTCCTCCACCAGTCCGCAGTCGGCGACGACCGAGGGCTACGGCCTGTTCGCCGTGGTCGACTACGGCGGCAGCACGGGGAATCTGAACTACATCGACAAAACGCGAATCGGGGCCACCGGACATTCGGCGGGCGGCAACGCCGTGCTTCAAGGCGCCAGCTATTTCGGGAAAGAGGCCGCCAAGTCCGGGCGTCCGAGCCAGCTGCAGTCGGTCTACGTTTCCGGTTACGCGCTGTCTCTGACAGATCGCGTGCTGAAGAACGTCCGTTCCAATGTCGGGCTCAGCTTCGCCTTCTTCGACGAGGGGTCATACCGAAACGAATTGAAAAATGGCGATATGCGCCACGCGCCCGAGGCCCTGCGCCTGATTAGTTCTTCCCTGCGCGCGGAGGCAGCTCCTCTGACGGAAGTGGAGATCGACCGTTACTATGGCGACGTGACGTCGCGAAATCTCCGCGTGGTGCACAACGAGCGGGTCATCCACCCGTTCCAGCCGTATAGCACCGAAGCGACGGCGCACCAGATCGACTACTTCGAAAAAGTTTTCGGCCGCACGAGCGGCATTCCCAGCCACAATCAAATCTGGTTCTGGAAGGAACTGCTCACCTTGGCCTCGCTTGTGGCCGCGTTTGTCGCCTTGGTGCCACTCGCGCAGCTGCTGCTGACAAATATTCCCTATTTCCAGACCCTCGTGCAGCCCTTGCCGGCGCCGCAGCTGCGCCCGCAAGGCCAGGGCCGAATCTTCTTCTGGGGATTCTTGGTCGCCGGCGCCTTGGTCGCCTGTTTCTCGTATATTCCTCTGACCGACCTCTCGCAAAAGCTGTTTGTCGCCGCTTCGGGCCGGGAGCAGACGTGGTTCTTTCCACAGCGGATGAACAACGGCGTCATGCTCTGGGCGCTGCTCAATGGCCTCGTGGGTTTCCTGCTGTTTTACCTAGGCTACCGCTGGCACGGCCGGAAAAACGGCGTCGTGTCCGCGATGTGGGGCGCCGAGACGAATTGGTGTGCGCTGAGGCGAACCGCACTGCTCGCGCTCACTCTTGCCGTCTCATTTTTCCTTCTGCTTTTCGCCGTCTATTATTTTTTCCACGTTGATTACCGTTTTGTTTTTGTCGGTGCACGCGTCTTCCAGCCGGCGGTCCTGCTTCTGCTGCTCATGTATGCACCGGCATTTTTCCCGTTCTTCCTGTCAAATTCCCTTCGCGTCAACGGCGCCATGCGGCTGGCAGGACAACCCGAATGGCGGAGCCTCCTTCTCGCCGGTCTCGCCAACTCCCTCGGCCTGCTGCTCATCGTCGTCGTGCAATACCTGACCTTTGCCCTCACCGGCACCGTCCATTGGACCGACGGTTGGCTTTACATAAACCTGCTCTTCGCCGTGGTGCCGATCATGTTCGTGCTGCCATATTTCAACCGGTATTTCTTCCGGTTGACCGGCAGGATTTATCTCGGTCCCATGACGACTTGCCTCGTGTTTATCACGATTCTGATCTCCAACACAGTCTGCTATACACCGCTGTGAAACTGCTCCGTTCACTTGTTGCATCGTTCGTTTTTGCGTTCTCCAGCGTCGTCGCAATTGCGGCGGTGCCGGTCAACGCTGTTCCCGTCACTTCGGCTCATGGCATGGTGGTGGCAGGCCATCCGCAGGCGGCGGCCGCTGGTCTCGTCGTCCTCAAGTCCGGTGGCAACGCCATCGATGCCGCAGTCGCTGTCTCGTTCGCCCTTGGCGTGGCCGAGCCCTACGGCTCTGGCCTCGGCGGCAAGCTCATGTTGCTCTACTACGAAGCTGCCACTGGGCGCACCTACGCGGTCGACGCGATGGATGCCGCCGGTTCGCTCGATGTTGGTGCTTACCTGAAACGCCCCGAGGAGGACCACAGCTACGGTTACGGCTCGGTCTGCGTGCCGGGTCTGTCGGCCGGACTTTGGGCTGCGCACCAGAAGTGGGGCCGGCTGAAATGGGCCGACGATGTCGCGCCGTCGATCCGGCTGGCGCGCGAGGGTTTTGAAATATTGCCGAAGAGCCGCGAGTTTTTCGCCGAGCAGGAGAAGAAGCTGCGCCGCGGCGACCCCGAGATTGCTCGGCTCTATCTGCCCGGCGGCCAGTTACCCACAGTAGGTTCGCATCTGGCCAACGCCGACCTTGCGCACACTCTCGAACTTGTCGCGCAGCACGGACGCGACGGATTCTATCGCGGTCCTGTGGCCGAGGCCATCATCGCCGCAGCTAAAAAGGGTGGGGGAGTGATCACACTCGACGATTTGGCGCATTACGAGGCGCGCTTCGTCGAACCCATCGGTATCGACTTTCGCGGTTACAATCTGCTCTGCAGTCCGCCACCGACCAGCGGCGCGCCTCTTTTCCTCACGATCATGAAGGCGCTGGAGGATGAGTCGTTCTCAGGTGGACCGCTCCGCTCTGCCGTCAATCTCGACCTGATCGGCCGCGTCTGGCGCGAGGTTTCTCCACTCGTGCAGCGTGGCATCGGCGATGTGCCCGAGGCGGTCTTCAATTTCGAAAAGATGGTTGCTCCTGATTCCATCAAAGCGATTCGCGACAAAGTGCACGCCAACGCTGCCCCAATTATCAAGGTGGCGTGGCTCGACGACAGCGGATTTTCCGAGAGCGTGATGGCCGCCACGACGCACTTTCTTGTGGCCGACGCGCAGGGCAATATCGTGTGCGCCACGCAATCGCAGAGCCTGCATTTCGGCGCGGGCGTTGTGCCACCTGGCACCGGTGTCGTCCTTAACGATTCGATGAGCAATTTTGCCTACACCGAGCCGCGCAGCCTCAACTACATTGCGCCTAGCAAGCGCCCTCGAAGCACCATCGCTCCGACGATCGTTTTCCGCGGAGGAAAACCGGTGTTCGCAATCGGCATTCCCGGCGCCACGCGCATTCCCACAGCACTACTGCAGGCACTCCTCGACCGGCTTACGTTGGGCCGTCCGCTCGCCGAGTGCATCGGCGATACGAGGGTGCATTTCGAGCGGGACTGGCGGCAAAACAACGAGGAGTCATTCGAAGCGGAAGAATCACTTCCGAAAGCTGACGCGGAGGCCCTGCGCCGCCTCGGCTGGAAGGTAAAATTACGCGAAGCCGCCGGCGCGGGGCACATCTTTGGCGGCATCAACGCTATCGAACTCAACTCCGCGGGTGGCTACACAGGTTACGCCGATCCCCGCCGCTCCAATGCTACAGTCGGCTACTGAATCTGCTCTGCACGGCCCCTCACTGCAGGTGCCGTGCGAGTTTCTAACCGGCGTAAACGCCCATTTACTAGGTCTGTCTAACAGATCTCTTTCTATAAAATCCATGAAGCGCAAAATCATCATCACGTCCCTCCTCATCTGCGGCGCCCTTTCAAGTCCAACTCTGAACCAAGCCTTTGCGGCTGAATCTGCCAAGAAGGGCTCCGCTCAGGCCGAACTTCTAGCCAAAGTCAAGGTCACCGTGGCGCAAGCTCGCGCACTTGCACTCACAAAAGCTCTTGGCGGCACAGTGCAATCGAGCGAACTCGAGGAAGAGAACGGCCACTTGATCTGGTCGTTCGATATCTCCACTCCCGGCACAAAGAACATCACCGAAGTCCAGGTTGACGCGAAGGTGGGGAAGATCGTGGCGGTGGCGGTTGAAACGCCCAAAGCTCAGGCTAAGGAAGCGGCAGAAGACAAGGAGGTCTCCAAATAATCGAAGAAGGAAAAAGACAACGACGACGAAGAGGCGGAAAAGGAAGAGAAGGGCTGAGTTCTCCGGCAATCAGCCAGTCATCGAGATGAGTGGCTCTGAGTTGGCCGGTGGCCGCAAGGATGCCGAGCGCGATCGGCAGGTCGTAGAAGGGGCCTTCTTTGCACAGATTGCCGGGTGCCAGATTGATGGTGGTACGCGTGCGTGGCGGACGGTAGCCGCTGTTGCTCAGGGCGGAGAACACGCGGTCGTCAGACTCCTTCACAGCGGCATCGGGCAGGCCGACGAGGATCGGTTTTGGCTCGCCGACTTCGCCTGCGTTGACCTCGACGTGCACGAGCGCGGCATCGATGCCCTGCAGCGCGGCGGAGGCGATGGTGGCCAGCATGATCTAAAAATAAGCCAGCGCCGGGCAGCTTTATTTATGCGCCGCTTTCTACGATGCGACGTCCGATGAGCGCGATGTTTCTCTCGACCGCCTGCACGTAGGCATTGGTCCCGTTCGGGTAAGGCGTCGCGAGGAAATGATAGACTCCGCTGAAGTCATTTTCTAGCTTGGGCCGCACGACCTGCGACCAAAATCGCGGCGTCCTCTGGATGAGATCGCGCGCGGATTGGAAAGCACGTTTGGACTCAGGGACTTGGACGAAATTGTCCGATTCGAGGAATTCGCGGTAGAGAACCTCCAATTCGTCGGGATAATCCGCCGCGGCCATCTGGCCGAGATAGTCGGCGGAAGCCAGTGCGTGCCCAATGAAGCGCTCGGTGGGATCGCGGAAATGGAGCCGGCTGATATTCTTGGTGGGGCCGGTGCAACTGATTGCGCCCAGCACACCGGAGAGCTCAGTCTCGTTCACGCCAAGGGTCGGCAGATAGGAGGCAGCGAACGCACAGCTCCGCAAGACGTGGCAATAGGTGTATTTCGCGCCGGTGCCCTGGCGATCCGAACGCAACTTGAGGTAGCCGGTGTCGTGCAGCAGCACGCCGACCATGCCGAGCTCGAAGTGGCGTGATGTCAGCTGTATCGATGCAGAGGAATTTTGGCAACCCTCGAAAATCCGGGCGAGGCACACGGTGGCCTGCAACGTATGTTCAAGATCATGGTAGCGTAGATCGATGGGACAGTAATCGGGGTGGCTGCCGTTGAAGAGCCGCTCTACATCCTGAAAAATCGGGCCGAGGAGTTTGGGCTCCTCGCCAGGAAACAGGAAGAGAAACTTCTCGCGAACCAGATTGGAAGTCGCGATGGCACTCTTGGTGTCGGCAGGCGGAAACATCGTGGTGGTAATATTAGGGTAGTCCTTCACCCGCGCTCAGGTAGAGCATGTGGCAATTAAGTATTTGCGACTAGATGGCGCAAGTCGAAAGCTGAAGGACAATCCCTATATGAGAATTGGCATCACCGGAGGTATCGGTTGCGGCAAGTCGACCGTGGCGGGCCTGTTCGAAGACCATGGCTGGCGGCGGCTCGATTCCGATGCTCTTGTCCGGGACCAAGTGCTGACCGATGCGCGGGTGCAGCAGAAATTACAGCAGCGATTTGGTTCTGAAGTGATGGCGGCGGACGGGACGGTGAACCGGGTCTGGTTGGGGGAGCGCGTATTCACCGACAATGCCGTCCGGCTGTGGTTAGAAGAACTGACCCACCCGGTCCTTTTCGATCTATGGCGGGCGACCTTTGCGGCGGAGTCGAACGTGGCCTGGACCGTCGAGGTGCCGTTGCTATTCGAGAAGAATTTGGAGAATTGGTTTGATTTCACGGTGTGCGTCGCCTGTTCTCATGGCCAGCAACTCGCCCGACTGGAGCTGCGCGGACTCCCTCACGCGCTCGCCGAGCAACGAATTTCCAAGCAACTGCCATTAGAGCAAAAGATCGAACAGGCTGATTTTGTCCTGTGGAACGAAGGCTCGCCCGAATTCCTCCAAGACCAAGTTGACCAGCTCATCGGTTCGTTGACGGTTGGGCGTTGAGATTCCCGGCGACAGCCGGTATTTCCCGCATCCGTATTTTAAATTTGGCCATCGAACAACATGGATAACTCTCCCACGAACGCCGACTCGTCTGCTTCCACGCCAGGCTCAGAATCCACGCCGGACAAGAAAACCGTGCGTCGACGCACTACCAAACCGAGATCCGGTGCCCGAAAGTCCGTCGCCGCTTCCAGCTCACCCTCCCCCGTGCTAGTGCCGACGGAATCGCCGCCGGCACCGACCCCGGCGCCCGAGCCAGTCCGCGCTCCCGTGCCTCCCCCTGAGCCGCCATCGGCGGCAGTCGTTGAATCCAAGCCGGTGTCCGAGTCGAAACCGATGATGAGTGTCCCGCCGGCCTCCGAAGTTTATGCTCCCGCTGCGTCCGAGCCTGGGCCGGCAGCTAACCCGGGCGAACAACGCCCCGGCAACGGCGGCGACCAAAACCAAGGCGATTGGTCGGAACGCGGCGACCGCGGGTTTTGGAAACGCAACAAGCGCAAGCGCGGCCGCCATGGCGGTGGCCCGTGGCAGCCCGGTACACCTTGGCAGCAGGGCGCGGGTGGCGCCCAGCCGCGGGAGCAGCTCCCGCCGCAACCTCCGCCGCCGAGCAACGCGCCGATTTTTGGCGATCTACCAAATCCGTCTCGTTTTTCCGACCTGACGGCATTGGATGCGCTGGCCACGGAGGTTTCCTCAGGTGGTGGCGAACCGGTCTTTCTCAACGATATTTACGCGCTGACGTTGTTTGAGCTCACGGCGTATGCCCGGAAGACGGGCATCACGTTCGAGGGGGCCCCGAATCGCCGGCAGTTGCTGGCGCAGATCCTGAGTGCAGCCGCCGACGCGAAACGCCCGATTCGCGACCGGGGTTACATCGACCAGACGGACCGCGGGTGTTTCGTGGTGCACGAGCATGTCAACTACCGGCTCTATCCGGAGGATCCCTTCCTATCGGAGAGCCTGATTAAGCGCTTCGGGCTCAAGCGCGGTCATCAAGTTGAGGTGCTGCTACAGGCGCCGCTCACCGGCGAACGCTGCCCGTCAGTGCTCCGCATCGAACGGGTCATGGGGCTCGATCCGGAAGAGATTGCCAAAATCGTTCCGTTCGAGGAACTGATTCCGTATTATCCGTTGCAGCGCATTTTGCTCGAGGCGCCGGAGGTCCAGAAGGACGTCTCGATGCGCGCCGTGGACATCCTCACGCCGATCGGCTTCGGCCAGCGCGGCCTGATCGTGGCGCCGCCGCGCACGGGCAAAACCGTGCTGCTGCAGAACATCGCCAACTCGATCACGGCGAACAGTCCGCAGGCCAAGCTCATTTTGCTGCTCATCGACGAGCGACCGGAGGAAGTCACGGATTTCCGACGCCACACGAAGGGCGAGGTGGTGTCGTCAACCTTCGACGAGACGCCCGAGAGCCATGTGCATTGCGCCGAAATGGTGATCGAAAAAGCCCGCCGACTCGTCGAGCACGGTGCCCATGTCGTCATTTTGCTCGATTCGATCACACGTCTTGCTCGCGCCTACAACGCCCTCACGGGCAACCAGGGCAAAACCATGTCGGGGGGCCTCGAATCCAACGCGCTGCAAAAACCAAAGCGTTTCTTCGGCTCGGCGCGCAACATCGAGGGCGGCGGCAGTCTCACGATCATCGCGAGTGCGCTGATCGACACCGGCAGCCGCATGGACGAAATCATCTTCGAGGAGTTCAAGGGCACGGGTAACAGCGAACTCCACCTCGACCGCGGCCTCGTCGAGCGCCGGATTTTTCCCGCGATCAACATCGATCGTTCGGGCACCCGAAAAGAGGAACTCATTTACCACCCCGAGGAACTCCAGCGCATTTACGGCCTCCGGCGCGCGATGCAGGGCCTCGGTCCCATCGAGTCGATGGAAATGCTGATCACCCGGCTGCGGAAGACGAAATCTAACGCCGAGTTTTTGCTGGGCCTGAACCGTTAGCGCACGCTGGCAGCACGTTCTCGTGACCACCCCGGCCAACGAATTTGTCCTGCAGCTTGCCGTCGAGCAGGGGATAGTGAGTGCCGAACAGCTCGCCTCTGCGAGGGCCAGCGTTGCCGCCCACGCCGGGGCAACGACGGCGCCGCCCAGGCTGTTGGACGTCCTGATGGCGGCGGGGGCGCTCGACGCTGTGCGCATCGCTCGGCTGCTGGCGGCCTAGTTCGGCATGGAATTTGCCAACTTGGGCGCACTCCGTGTGCCGGCCGACGTGCTCGCGCAGGTGCCGCGGGCGCTGGCGGCCCGCTACCGGCTGATGCCGCTCGGCCGGGAAGGTGCGGCCCTGCGCGTGGCGATCAGCTACCCCCTCGACACTGACGGCATCGACAGCCTCAGCCACATGCTGAAACTGACCATCATGCCAGTTGTCGCAACGGCGGAGGATATTGCGCGGGCGATCAACCGCAGCTACGGCGGGGAAGCCGGCTCCCTGGACCAGTTGCTGACCAACTTCGCCGTGCCTGAGGCAGAGGAGTCGGTCGATTCGGGCGTCACACCGCCCGCAGCGGGCGCGGACACGCCTGAAGATTCGGATGCGCCGATCATCAGACTCGTCCACTCGATCATTTCCGAGGCCATCCAGCGGCGCGTGTCGGACATACACCTCGAGCCTTTGGAAAAACGCTTCCGGGTGCGCTACCGGATCGACGGCGTCCTGCTAGAGGTGGAGAACCCGCCCAAGCGCCTACAGCTCGCGATCATTCCCCGGCTGAAGATCATGGCGAACATCAGCATCGCCGAAAAACGCATTCCTCAGGACGGGCGCATCCAGATCACCGTCGGTGGCCGGTCGCTCGACCTGCGTGTCTCCTCACTACCGACGGTGCACGGCGAGAGCATCGTCATGCGCATCCTCGACAAAGCCGGCCTGCAACTCGGCTTGCCCGAGCTCGGGTTCTTCAGCGACGACCAGGCGGCCTTCGAGCGGCTCATCACACTGCCCGACGGCATCCTGCTCGTCACCGGCCCGACGGGCTCCGGCAAGACCACCACGCTCTACGGGTGTTTGCACTACATCAACAAGCCCGACCGCAAGATCATCACCGTCGAGGATCCGGTGGAGTATCAGGTCACCGGTATCAACCAGGTGCCCGTGCGGAAGGAGGTCGGCATGACGTTCGCCTCGGCGTTGCGCGCGATGCTCCGGCAAGCACCGAACATCGTCATGATCGGCGAAATTCGCGACCTCGAAATGGCGGAGATCGCCATCAACGCCTCGCTCACCGGCCACATGGTGTTCTCGACGCTCCACACCAACGATGCGCCGGGCGCCGGCACACGGCTCCTCGACACTGGCGTGAAACCATTTCTGGTCTCGACCGCGCTGCGTGGCGTCATGGCGCAGCGACTGGTGCGCAAGGTCTGCCCCAATTGCCGCGCGCCGCACCATCCCACTGCCTCGGAACTACGTTCGCTCAACCTCGCGCTGTTGCCTGGTCAACTCGCCGGGGCGCAGTTCAAGAAAGGCGCGGGATGCCCCGAATGCCACGGAACCGGCTACCGCGGGCGCATGGGCATCTTCGAAATCTTCGTGGTGACCGACGAGATCGAGCGCATGATCTACGAGCAGGCAAGCTCGGCCCGGCTACGGGAAAAGGCCCGCACCATCGGTATGCGCACTATGCGCGAGGATGGCGCCCGAAAGGCCAGCGCAGGTTTGACCACCATCGAAGAAGTCGTCTCCATCACTGTTGGCGATGCGAACTGATCCGCTGCCCCGTATGCACCACCCACCCACCAAGCCGTCGCCCGCCCTGCGCCCGGTCTCGAAAGGACGTTACCATGAGCTATGAAATGAGTGAACTGCTCGATCTCGTCGTCGAGCAAAACGCCTCGGATCTCCACCTCCAGGTAGGTCAGGCGCCGACGCTCCGCCTCAGCGGTAGCATGACGCCGATCGATGGGCCCAACCTCACGCCCGCTGACACCGAGAAGCTGATGCTCTCGATTACACCGGACCACCACATCAGCAACGTAAAGCTCAACGGCGGCTCCGATTTCGGTTTCGCGTTCGGCGAGAAGGCGCGGTTCCGCGTCTCCGTGCTGAAGGCCAAGGGCAATTACGGCATGGTTCTGCGCCAGATTCCCTACAAAATGTTTGGCCTGCGCGACCTCGGCCTGCCCGACAAGATTCGTGAGCTCCTCTACCGGCCCCGCGGGCTCATCCTTGTCACTGGGCCGACCGGCTCGGGCAAATCGACGACCCTCGCGTCGATGATCAACTACGTGAACGAAAACCGCGATGGCCACATCATCACCATCGAGGATCCGATCGAGTATTACCACAACCACAAGCGCTGCATTGTCACCCAGCGTGAAATCGGCTCGGACGTCCCCAACTTCGCCGAGGCCATCCGCCGTGCCCTGCGTCAGGACCCCGACATCATCCTCGTCGGCGAAATGCGCGACCTAGAGACGATCGAGGCCGCCATCAGCGCGGCCGAGACCGGTCACTTGGTGTTCGGCACGCTCCACACCAATAGCGCCGCGAAGACCATCGACCGCATCGTCGATGCGTTTCCCGCCAACATGAAAGACATGATCCGCACGCAGCTGGCGTCCTCGATCCAGGCTGTCATTGCCCAGGTGCTGTGTAAGAAAATAGGTGGGGGCCGTATCGCCGGCTACGAGATCATGGTCAGCACCTCGTCCATCGCCTCGCTCATCCGCGAAAACAAGACCTTCCGCATCCCGTCCGACATCCAGACCGGCGCCAACCTCGGCATGATCACGATGGACACGCACTTGATGAGCCTGTTCAACCGCGAACTCGTCAGTGCCGACGAGTGCGTGGAAAAGGCCCAGGATCCAGTTGTCATGCGGGAAAAGCTTCTCGGCATGGGTGCAAAGCTGAAGGAGCTTTGAGCGTCTGCCGCCTGCCGCATGTTCGAGAGTCACAGCCAGGCCGTCTATAAGCTGTTGCGCGACAGGCAGTTGGTGGAAACCGAGCAGTTGGAGGCACTGCAGGAGGAGCACAAAGCCTTCGGACGGTCGCTGGCGGATCTCGCCGTCGATCTCGGCCTGATCGAAAAATCGGCGCTGCTCGGCCACGTGGCGCAGTCGCTGGGCTGGACTTTTCTGGCAGAGCCGCCGGCCTCGCTGGCGGCCGAAACCATCGCGATGCTACCCGCCAACCTCGCCCGCACCTACGGTGCCATTCCGCTATGGGCCGATGCCCAGAGCGTGGACCTACTCGCGGTTGATCCCTTCAACAGCCAGATCATCGAAGACCTCACCTTCGCGCTGGGCCGCGACGTGCGGCTCGTCGTGGGCGACCCCGCACGCATCGAGGCGCTGATCAAGCTCAATTACGGCGAGGACGAGGCTAGTCTCGACGAACTGTTGCGCGAGATAGGCGACAAGCCGCTGTCGGAAGAGGAGGAGCGGGAACTGTCGACGACGGACATCGAGGCAATGGCGGGGAAGACGCCCATCATCCGCTTCGTCAACCTCGTCCTCGGCTAGGCGATCCGCGACAAGGCGAACGACATTCACTTTGAGTCGTTCGAACTAGAATTCAAAATCCGCTGCCTGATCGACGGCGCGCTCTACGAAATGGCGCCGCCGAAGGCGCTCGCCCTCTCGATTACCTCGCGTCTGAAGGTGCTCGCCAACCTCGACATCGCCGAGCGGCGCGTGCCCCAGAACGGTCGCATCAAGCTCACCATCGCCGGTCGTGCGGTCGACCTCCGCGTCTCGACGCTGCCCACGCAGTTCGGCGAGAGCGTGGTGCTGCGCGTGCTCGATCAGTCAGCCGTGCAGCTCGACCTCACACAGCTCGGCCTGCCGGAGGATGTGTTCAACGGCATCCACGAAATCATCCGGCGGCCGAACGGCATCTTCATCGTCACCGGCCCGACCGGATCCGGCAAGACTACCACGCTCTACAGCGGCCGGCGCGTCATTAACCACCCCGACCTCAAGCTCCTCACCGCGGAGGACCCGGTGAAATACGAGTTTGACGGCATCATGCAGGTGTCGGTGAATCCGCTCGTGGGTCTGACGTTCGCCGGGGCGCTCCGCTCTTTTTTGCGCCAGGACCCCGACGTCATCATGGTGGGCGAAATCCGCGACCTTGAGACGGTGCAGATCGCCATCCAAGCCTCGCTAACCGGCCACCTCGTGCTCTCGACTCTCCATACCAACGACGCGCCGGACGCCATCACGCGCCTGATCGACATGGGCGTGGAGCCGTTCCTCACCGCTTCGACCCTCGAAGCGGTGATGGCGCAGTGGCTCGTGAGCCGGATTTGCCCCCAATGCCGCCCGACCTACGACCCGCCGGCGGCGATGCTGCAACAACTGGGGATTCCTTACGCGAGCGTGGGCGACCAGCACTTTTCCTACGGACAGGACTGCGCTCACTGCAACCAGACGGGCTACCGCGGATGCTTGGGCATTTACGAGTGGCTGATGATGACCGAGGCGGTGCGCGATCTCGTGGTGCAAAAGGCGCCGACGCCGTTCATTCGCCGGAAGGCGATCGAGCAGGGCATGTGGACGTTGCGCGACGACGGGCTGCGCGCAATTTTCGACGGCGCGACGACGATCGAAGAGGTCGTCAAATACACCTGAGCATGCCCAAGTTCACCTACACCGCCATCGAGTCGACTAGTGGCCGGGAACGCGGAGGCACGATCGACAGCGCGAGCGCCGAACAGGCCACGGCCGAGTTGAAAGCCCGCGGGCTCGCGCCCATGTCGCTCACCGCCGAGGCTGGTTCGGTGGCGGCGCTAGCCGGAAATAAGAAACTGCCCCTGCCGACCGGGCCGGCCCGCGCCGCGCCGCGCCGGGAAACGGGCGGAAACGCCCGTGGGGGCTGGGGCGGGCTGTCAACGCAGGGGCTAGCGGTGTTCACCCGGCAGCTCGCCACGCTGGTCAGGGCGAAGATGCCGCTCGTCCGCAGCCTCGCGTGCTCGCCCGGCAGGAGCAAAATCCGCGGTTCAAGGCCGTGCTGGAAAATCTGGCCGACACGATCCGGTCGGGTGGCAGCTTTTCCGACGGGCTCGCACAGTATGCGCGGCTGTTCGACCGCCTCTACATCACCATGGTCAAGGCGGGTGAGGCCGGGTGCATGCTCGACACTGTGCTGGAGCGGCTGGCGCGGTTCATGGAAAGAGCCGAGCGCACCAAGAACAAGGTGAATTCGGCGATGATTTATCCGCTGCTGATCGTGATTGTGGCGACTGTGATTATGGCGGGGCTGATGGTGTTTTTGGTACCAAAGTTCGAGCAAATCTTCGTGGGCCTGCTCAAGGGTCAGGAGCTGCCGACGCTGACGCTGTTTGTGCTCGGCGTGAGCAATTTCCTGAAAAACCACTTCCTCGTGGCCGCCAGCCTGCTCTTCGCCCTCTATGCCGCCTTTCTGGCCTTCCGCCGGACGCCGCCCGGCACGCGGGCCACCGACTGGCTGCTCATCCGGCTGCCGCTCCTCCGGCGATCTGGTGCTCAAGGCCTCCATCGCGCGCTTCACCCGCACCTTTGGCACGTTGCTGGCGAGCGGCGTGCCGATCTTGCAGGCGCTGGTCAACACGCAATACCAGCGGCGACGTCCATGTCGCCGACGCGCTGCAGGTCGTCCACGATCGCGTGAAGGAGGGCGACGATGTCACCAAGCCGCTCGAGGCGACAGGTATTTTCCCCGGCATGGTGACCAGCATGATCGAAGTCGGTGAGGAGACCGGCGCACTGCCGGACATGCTCGCCCGCATCGCCGACACCTACGACGAGGAGGTCGACAACGCCGTGGCGGCACTCACCTCGGTGATTGAGCCGGTCATGATCGTGCTTATGGCCGTCATGGTCGGCACGATCGTCATCGCGCTCTTCCTACCCATCGTCTCGATCATCCAGCACCTGCAGTAGGGCGGGCTTCAGGCTTGGACGGGTTTGCGGGTGAGCAGGGGTGAATTCAGCCCGGGCAGGCGTTCGGAAAACTCGTAGTCCTCGGGCGCTTGCCGCAGAGCGCGCTGCACCATGCCCATCTTCGCGTCTAGGTTGTCGATCATCGAAACGAACACCGCCTCGGGCGTCGCGGCGTAAACCGCCGCGCCCCATTCCGGTTCGCCCTGATGACTGAGCACGATGTGCTCCAGCCGCTCCAGCAGATCGTGGTCGAGCCGGGCCTTCAGGCCAGCTTTGCGCACAAGCTGGTAACCGAGCACGACGTGGCCCTGAAGGAGTCCACGGCGGCTGCGTTTGGTGGCGAGTGTGCCTTCGTATTCGATGGTTTTGCCGGCGTCGTGGAGCAGGATTCCCGCCATTGCGAGGTCAGTGTGGACCTCGGCGTAGAGTGGCAACAGCGCCCGGCCCGCGCGAGCCATGTGGACGGTGTGCTCCAACAGGCCGTGCCGGTAGGCGTGGTGCATCGCGACCGCAGCGGGTGACCACTTGAAATTCTCGCCCACTTCGTCGAAAACCGCCCGCACGGTGGCCCGCAGATCGGGTTGGGTGATGCCGTCGATGAACGCGTTGAGCTCCGTCCAGAGCGCCGCGGCGTCTTCGGGCGCGGTCTCGACGAGGTTTTCGATCAAGCCGGGCGCGGTGAGCTCTTCCTCAGCCAGCGCGGTGACATTGCCCAGCTTTGGCGATAGCCGGCCTTGATAGAAATCGACCTTGCCCTCGACGCGGACAACCGCACCTTCGCCGGCGGCCTTGATCACCTCAAACGCCGTGTTGTCGCTGAACACCGTGCACCCAAACGAGCCCGTCCGGTCGCCGAGATCGACACTGCAGAACGGGTTACCGTTGGAGGCCGTTTTCGCGGCAATTTTCTTCACGACCAGCAGGCTGGCGAAGGGGCGGCCGTTGGCGCCCGTGTCGAGGGCTTTCAGGTCACGGACCGTGGAGAGCGGGGTGGGGTCAGCCATGGGTTTTCACGAGTTGAGTGTAGTTTTTGAAAAAGGGATGCCGCACGTCGTGCAGCAGCGCGTAGAAGACTGTCTCGCTCGGCAGCACGTGGACGCCGGCGCGGATGAGCGCGTCGAGGCACACGCGGGCGTCGTCGGCACGGCGCGCTCCGACACAGTCGCTGAGCAACGTCACCTGCAGGCCGGCCCCGAGGGCGGCGAGCGCGGTTTGGTAAACGCAAACGGGCGTCTCGATGCCGCAGAGCAGCAGGTGTTCGACGCCGCGGCCGGAAATCGACTCTCGGATGCCGTCGTCCGCGAGCGCCGAGAAGGTGCTCTTGCCGTAAACGATGGGCTGCGGCACGAGGGCTAGCAGCTCGGCAGCCGTGCCGCCCAGTTTCTGCGGCACCTGTTCGGTGAACGCGACCGCGAGGCCCAGCCCCGCCGTGGCCTGGATCGCGAAGGCGCAGCGGCGCTGCACGGTGGGGCCATCGGCGATGGCCGTTAGGAATACCGGCTGCAGGTCGATGCAGAGCAGCAGCAGGTTGGCCGACGGCGCGGATTTCATGGCTGGTAATATCGCTCGTGCGCCTTGACTTGCACAATCCGTTTTTCCGGCAGGATGCAGGCGGTGAGCGCCCCGCCCATGACGCACGCAGTGTCGATGCCTAGCGACCACTTTAGCCGGGAGATTTCGCGCCGCGGAGTGTGTCCGTAAACGACGAACGGCGGTCCGCGCCACAGCTCAGACCAATGCGGCGCGCCGGGCGCCTCGGACCGCTTGTACGGCGTGCCATCCTTGCCGACGACCTGGATGCGTGTGACGATGCGCGCCGGCTGGATGCGCCAGGACTGTCCGGGTAGAAAGCCCCCGTGGACGAGCACGGTGGCATGCTCGCGATCATAGTGGGTCAACGGCATAGCGCTCATGTAAGCCCAGTCTTTGCTGCTGAGCTGTTTCAGGGTGTCGTAGTCGGTTTTCTTCAGATGGGTAGGGTCGCCGGTCTTGCGGTAGTTGAGGAGGCGGAGCTCGTGATTGCCGAGGAGCGAGAGCCGGGCGTGCTGACGGGCTAGCGCGATCACCTGCGCGCTGTCAGGGCCGCGGTTGACAAGATCGCCGAGGAGCAGCACGCGATCATGCCGTTCGAGCCGGAGCTTGTTCAGCAGGTCTTCGAACTCGCGGGGACAACCATGGATGTCGCCGATGGCGACGAGGCGGCCTTTCATGCGGGATTTGGAATTTGGCTAGCGTTCGTTTTTTCCGGGGCTAAACACAAGACGTAATGGAACTCACTCTGCATCCGATGGCGAAAACCTGCCTGGTCTCGGGCCGCGCCTTTGCCGAGGGCGACCGCGTGGTTAGCCACCTCGTGCGCGACACCAACGGGGAGATCGCGCGGCACGACGTGCTGGCGGCCGAGGATGCCGCCTACGCTAAGCCGCTCTTCGTCTTCTGCAGTTGGTCGGTGATCTTCAAACACCGAGGCATGGAGGAGAACGCCGGCCGGGCGCTCAAGCTGACCGCCGAGAATCTCTTTGTGACCTTGGCAGATCCCGCCGAACCCAACCCGGCGAACACGCCGCTGCTGCAATTTCTTGCCCTGATGCTTGAGCGGAAGAAGTTGTTGCGTTCGCGCGGCCGGACGTCCGACGGCGAGCGGCAAATCCTCGAACACGCCAAGACCCATCAGCTCTACGAAATACCGGCAGGCATCCTGGACGACGCGTTCTTCGTGAAAATCCAGAGTCAGCTCGATTTGCTGCTGGGGCCGGCGAAGGCGTCCGTTACTCCAGCTCCCGTGCCAGTCGTGGGCCCGGCCTGAAATTACCGCTGGCGTCTGCGCGGGTTTAGACAGTGGTGACGGCGGCCTGGGCGGCACGCAGGTTGGCTGACGCCATGAAATAGCGCTGGGCGGAAAAGGCCGGTTCGCCGGCTGGTCGTGGCGGCAAGGCGTAGGCACCGTTGGGCTGTAACTCGCGCGCGTCCTCGTTGTCGCGGAGCTCGGCGGGGAGCATGTCGTCGACCAGCCGCTTGCGGAGCTCGGGATCGTCGATGGGAAAGAGCGCTTCGACGCGGCGAAAGAAGTTCCGCGACATCCAGTCTGAGCTGCCGCAATACACGATCGACTGGCCGCCGTTCTCGAAATAGAAGACGCGGGCGTGCTCAAGGAAGCGGCCGATGATACTGCGCAGGCGGATATTCTCACTCAGGCCCTTCACGCCAGGAATCAGGCAGCAGGTGGCGCGCACGATGAGGTCGATCTTCACGCCGGCCTGCGAGGCGGCGTAGAGGTTGTCGATGGTCACGGGGTCAACGAGCTTGTTCATCTTGGCGATGATGCGGGCGGGCCGGCCGGCCGCGGCGTTGGCCGTTTCGATGGCGATCAACTCCTGCAGGCGCGTGTGCAGGTTGAACGGCGCGACAAGCAGGTGCTTGAACTCGGGCGAGCGGCCAATACCAGTGAGCGTGTTGAAGAGCTGGGCAACCTCGGTGGTGATGGTCTCGCGGCGGGTGAAGAAACTGATGTCGGTGTAGAGCTGCGCGGTCTTGGGGTTGTAGTTGCCGCTGCCGAGATGGACGTAGCGGCGGAGGCCGTCGCCCTCGCGGCGGACGACGAGGCTGCACTTGCAATGGGTCTTGTGCCCGACGAGGCCGTAGACGACGTGGACGCCGGCCTCTTCGAGCTGGCGGGCCCAGTGGATGTTGTTGGCTTCGTCGAAACGCGCCGTCAGCTCGACCAGCGCCGTGACCTGTTTGCCGTTGATTGAGGCGTCCATCAGGGCGCGGACAATGGGCGAGTCGCCGCTGGTGCGGTAGAGCGTCTGCTTGATGGCAAAGACATCGGGATCGCGCGCCGCCTGCTCGACGAACTCCACCACCGGCGCGAACGAGTCGTAGGGGTGATGTAGCAGAATCTCCCGCTCGCGGATGACGTCGAAAATTGCCGTGGCGCTGCGCAGCGGTAGGACGTCGGCGGGGAAGAACGGCGAGTATTTCAGGTCGGGCCGCGGGATGAGGTCGTAGAGGCTGATCAGGCGCAGGAGGTTTAGCGGTCCCTGAAGGCGGAAGGCGTTTTCGAGCGACAGCCCAAGGTGGCTGCACAACATCGTGAACAGGCCCTCGTCCACGCCGGCCTCGATCTCAAGCCGCACGGCGGCGCCGCGGCGCAGGTTGCGGAGTTCCTCCTCGATTTTCTTGAGCAGGTTTTCCGCCTCCTCCTCGTCGATGTAAAGGTCGCTGTTGCGGGTGACGCGAAAGGCGTGCGCGGCGTTGATGCGATAGCCGGGGAAAAGCTCGCCGGCGCAGAGCTTGATGATCTCGCTGAGGAAAATAAAACGCTGCGGCCCCTCCGCCTGCGGCTCGATTTGCACTATGCGTGGCAGAATCCGTGGCACGGGCAGAATGACCATCATCTTTTCCGGCTCGGGGGTGTCTGGATTGTCGAGGGAGACGAGGACGTTAAGCGTCTTGTTGCCGATCAGAGGAAACGGATGCGACTGGTCAATGGCCAGGGGTGTGAGCACGGGCAGCACCTGGTTGGCAAAGTAGCCGCGCACCCAGGTCTGTTCCGCCTCCTTAAGCTGTGGCGCCGCGCGGAAGAGAATGCCTTTCGCGGCCAGCAGCGGCACGAGTTGTTCGTGCCAGCAGCGATACTGGTCCTCCACGAGCGCGTTGGCGGCCCGGCGCACGCGCCGGAGCTGTTCCTGCGGGGTCAGTCCGTCGATGCTCAGTTCCCCGGCCGCCGCGTCGACCTGCTGGATGAAACCGGCGACACGGATCTCGAAAAACTCGTCGAGATTGGAGCTGACGATGGCAAGAAACTTGACGCGCTCAATCAGAGGATTTGCCGGCGATTGCGCTTGCTCGAGCACGCGTCGGTTGAATGCCAGCCAACTGCTCTCGCGATTGGCATAATTGCTCAAACGGCCGCCGGTCGGCGCAGACGGAGGCCGGGCGCGGGTGGAGGTCTTGGGAGCGGGAATCTTCTGGGCGCGCTTCAAGTCTGGGAGTCGGTCGAGATGGCTTTGAACCTAACGGCGCGCCGCCGGAAAACGAGCGGATAACTTTGGGGGCAGAAATGTCACCGGCAGCAGGCGGGTGCCCGGACGCTACCGCCGCACCGGCAAACCCAGTGTGCCCAGAAAATCTTTCACCTGCGGAATTGTAAACGTGCCAAAGTGAAACAGGCTCGCGGCCAGCACGGCGCTTGCCTGGCCCTGTTCCAGCACCTCGGCAAAGTGGGCCAGCTGCCCGGCGCCGCCGCTGGCGATCACCGGAACGGAGACGGCGTCGCTTACCGCGCGTGTCAGCGCGAGATCGTAGCCGTCCCTGGTGCCGTCGCGGTCCATACTGGTGAGGAGGACTTCACCCGCACCTAGCTCGACGGCGCGCCGAGCCCAGGCGACCGCGTCGAGCTCGGTTGGATGGCGGCCGCCATGAGTGTAGACGCGCCACGACCGGCCGTCGGGCTCGCGTTTGGCGTCGATCGCCAGCACGATGCACTGCGCCCCAAAGCGGTCTGAGGCGTCGGCGATAAGCTTGGGGTTTTTGATCGCTGCGGTGTTGAGCGAGACTTTGTCCGCGCCCGATTTCAGCATGGCCTCGATGTCGGTCAGGGTGCGCAGGCCGCCGCCGACGGTGAGCGGCATGAAACACTGCTCGGCGGTGGCAGCGACGACATCATGCATGATACTGCGACCTTCACTGGAGGCGGTGATGTCGAGGAAGACGAGTTCATCGGCGCCTTGGGCATCGTAGTCTTTGGCCATTTCGACTGGATCTCCGACGTTCTTCAATTCGCCAGCCTCGGCTTTACCAAATTGCACGCCACGGGTAACTTTCCCGTTGTGGACGTCGAAACAAGGGATGATGCGGCGACTGAGCATGGCGAATTTCCGCTATTGGTTTCTCGATTTTCGATTGCTGGGATTAGCCCGGCCAGATCGAAAATCAGAATTTTAAATAAAATCCCCTTAGCCGTCGACCAGGGTCACATCCGGGTCGAAATTCACGGCCAGCCGGTAAATGTGGCCCGGGCGCATGATGAGCGGATGGGCGCGCACAAGCGACTGCAGGTAGTGAATTTTGCCGTAGTTCGTGCGGTAAACCGGGTCGCTGCTGACGACTTCGGTGTCGAGCCAAACGCCTTGAAAATCATCCTTTGCGACGCTGCAGCGATGACCCTGGGGGCCGAGCGCAAGCGAACCGCCGACGCGGTATTTCGAATGGGGCGCGGCGATAGCAAGGACAAAGCGGAATTTGTCGAGGGTCACCTGCTGTTTCACGGTGTAGGCAAATTCCACGCTGATTTTACTGCCGGAAAAGGTCCACTGGACCTTCACGCTGCCGAGGCCCTTGACGATTTCCTCCTTCGTATTGACGAGATCGGGCTGCTCATAGCGGAAATAGTAGCTGTTGCGCAGCCCCAGGCCGGTGACGGTATTTTTGCCGTAGAACGCCGGAATCGTGACCTGTTCGCCGAACGTCAGCTCGGGAATCATGATCGGCACGTAAACGTTGTTCGGCCAGTCAAAGATGCCGGGGCAGTGGGGGAAGGGCAGGGTGTCGGCGGTGAGCTTGCTGCCGGAGCTGATCAGCGGAATCTGCGCGTGCAGGCCGCTGTCGGCGTCGCGGTAAAGGAACAGGCCCTGCTCTTTGCGGTTGGATTTGTCGAAGATGACAAACCGGCCACTGGTGCGGGGCGGCTCGATTTTCGGAGCGCCCGGTGGCATTTGGATCGTTTTCGCGAGTCGCGACCACTGGCAAAGGTAGCGTGCGGCGTCGAAGTTCGCCATGCGGGTCGTGTGGCGCTCATAGGCGGTGCGCTCGTCGTCGCGCAAGTCGAGGAAGCCCTGCTCTTGGTCGAGATAGGTGCCGTAGAAAAACAGGAAGAGGCGGCGTAGGATGTCGAAATATTTGACCTTCTGGTCGTCGGGGATCCAGCCGTCGCGCAGGCCCTGGAGGATCAGACTCACGCAATGCATCTGGCCGTAGGCACCCGCCGCGCTGCCGAACGCCCAGCCGAGTCCGTCGGCGCGGACGAGGTCAGGCATCATCTTGATGTATTTTTCGGCGTAGGTGCGCAGGGTGGGGAGCTTGCGGTCGCGCACGCCGCTGTTGGCGTGGAGCTGGAGCGCCGAGCGGATGAACACGAAGGCCATCACGCCATAGAGATTGAAATTGCCGCCCATGCCCTTGCTCGCGTCGTCGAAGAAACCGGCGGAGCTGGTGGTGTTGATGCGGTCGCACATGCGCTCGATGAGGCGCGAGGTTTCGTCTTTTTTCGAGAGACCAAAACTGAAACGGGCGACCGCCTTGGCGACGTTGAACGCCTGCCAGTGGTTGTCGTAGTCGCTGCGGTGGAGCAGCTGCTTGTCGATGCGCTGCTTCGTCTCCTCGACAAGACGCTCCCAGACGGGATTGCGGTCCTTCGAGGGACCATAGGAGAGCAGGCCGAGGGCGGCGTAAGCGAGGCCGTTTTCCGCAGCGGGCTCGGTGAACATCTGTGCCGTAATGCAACGCGCCGCCAGGTCGATGAGGTCGAAACCCTTGAGGGTGGTCTCGCCGGTGGCGCGGTAAAACTCGCCGAGGGCGAAGGCGACGTGGCCGGGTTCGTCGGGGCGCGAGTGCTCGCCATTAACGGGGATCAGGGTGCCGTCGGGCTGGATGGAGTCGAGATTGTGGGCCAGCATTGAGCGGGCCATGTCGAGACATTGCTCGGAGAAACTGTGCATGCGGTGGTTGGCGGTGGAGTGGAGGCGGAAGCGGCGGCCCGGCGGAAGTAGCAGTGTGCCCGGCGGGGCGACGGGGCGGCAAGAGCGAATTTATTGGGCGATCAGCTTGAGGAACTCGGCGTTGGTCTTGGTCTTGGACAGGCGGGCGATCATGGTCTCGGTGGCCTCCTCGATCTTCTGCTGCACCAGGGCGCGGCGGAAGAAGTGGATGCCGTCGAGTGCCTTAGCATCGATGAGCAGCTCCTCCTTACGGGTGCCGGACGAGGCGACATTGATCGCGGGCCAGAGACGCATCTCGGCGCACTTGCGGTCCAGAACGAGCTCCATGTTGCCGGTTCCCTTGAACTCCTGGAAAATGACGTCGTCCATGCGGCTGCCGGTTTCGACCAGCACCGAGGCAATGATTGTGAGCGAGCCGGCCTCTTCAGTCTTGCGGGCGGAGGCGAAGAGCTGTCGGGGCTTCTCCAGCGCCCGCACGTCGAGGCCGCCAGAGCCGGTGCGGCCGCTGTTGCGCGCGGTGTTGTGTGCCCGGGAGAGGCGGGTGATGGAGTCGAGGAAGAGGACGACGTCGCGGCCGGTTTCAACGAGGCGCTTCGCACGTTCGATGCAGAGGTCGGCGATGCGGATATGGTTCTCGATCTGCTCGTCGTTCGATGACGCCCAGATCTCCGCCGGGACGCTGCGCTTGAAGTCGGTTACTTCCTCGGGGCGCTCGTCGACGAGCAGAATCATGACGACACACTCGGGGTTGTTTTGCAGAACGCCGAGCGCCATGTCGCGGAGCAGGGTGGTCTTGCCCGTGCGCGGCGGCGCCACGATGAGGCCGCGCGTGCCTTTGCCGATAGGGCAGAACAGGTCAACCGCGCGGGTGGTCATGCGGCCGTCCTTCATCTCCATTTTCAGGAACTGGTTCGGAGAAATGGTCGTAAGGGCGGTGAACTCGATGCGGGCGCGGCGCTCCTCAAGCGGCACGCCGTCCACCGTCTCGATGAATCGCATTTTCGGGTTCAGGAAACGCCCGTCGGCCGGGTAGGCCGTGCCGCCGATCATGGAGCCGGTCCGCAGTTTGAAACGCCGGATCAGTTCCTTTGGCACGAACGGGTCGGTCGGGCGGCGCTTGCCGCCGCGGTTGAGGTCGAGCAACTGGCCGTTGCCGCCGCGCTGCAGGTCGATGTCGAGGATGCCCTCGACCCGGATGGTCTCGACGGGAGGCGGGGCAGGAGCCGCCGCATGAGTGGTGGTCTCAGGATTATTGGGTGCCGCGGCCGGGGTGGGCGCGGTGGTGTCCGCCGGGGCGGACTCAGTTTTCTTTTCCATACGAATATTGGTTCGGGTCACGCCTGCGCTTGACGCTTGAAACTCATGGCGGGATAAGAATCTGGACTTGCATTCTTAAACCCTAAAATCCGCCACAACGTGACAGACCAGACGATTACCTCAGTTTCCCGGGAACACCGGTTGTTCAGGCCCTCGGCCGAGTTTAAAGCCCAAGCCAATCTTGGGAGTGAAGCCATCTACAAAAGGCTCTACGCAGAGTCTGTCAACTCTCCAGAAAAGTTCTGGGACCGACAGGCGAAGGAGCATCTGGTCTGGCGCAAGCCTTTCCAGAAGGTTCTCGATTGGAAACTACCCCATGCCAAGTGGTTCGTGGGCGGCAAATTGAACGTCTCCGAGAATTGCCTCGATCGCCACCTCGGCACGGCTCGAGAAAACAAGGCCGCGCTAATATTTGAGGGCGAGCCCGGCGATGTCCGCACCATCACCTACAAACAGCTTCATTTCCATGTCTGCCGTCTCGCACACATTTTCGAGAACATGGGCATTGTCGCCGGCGACCGCGTCGCGATCTACATGCCGATGATCCCCGAGGCCGTGATGGCGATGCTCGCCTGCACCCGCGTCGGCGCAATTCACACCGTCGTCTTCGGCGGTTTCAGCCCCGAGGCGCTCAAGGACCGGATCAACGACTGCAAGGCCAAGCTCGTCATCACCGCCGACGGCGGCTGGCGCCGCGGCAAAGTCATCGAGCTCAAGGCCAACGTGGACAAAGCCATCGAGGGCACTCCCACGGTCCACACTGTGATGGTGGTCAAGCGCTGCGGCAACCCCGTCACCATGGTCGAGGGCCGCGACGTCTGGTGGAAGGAAGCATGGGAAGGCGCGCCCAACACCCACAAGGCGCAGGCGTTCCCGTCCGAGCACCCGCTCTTCATCCTATACACCAGCGGCTCGACCGGCAAACCCAAGGGCGTTCTCCACACCAGCGCCGGCTACCTGCTCGGCTGCAAACTCAGTGCGCATTACGTTTTCGACCTGAAGGAAAACGACCGCTATTTCTGCTCGGCTGACATCGGCTGGATCACCGGCCACAGCTACGTCGTCTACGGTCTCATGGCCAACGGCGCCACAATTTTCCTCTACGAAGGTGCGCCCAATCACCCTGAACCCGACCGGTTCTGGCAGATGATCGACCGGCACGGCCTCACCATTCTCTACACCGCGCCCACCGCCATCCGTGCCTTCATGCGCTGGGGCGACAACTACGTGCTCCGCCACCGGCTCGATTCGCTGCGCCTTCTCGGCACCGTCGGCGAACCCATCAACCCCGAGGCGTGGATGTGGTATCATCGGATGATCGGCAAGAAACGCTGCCCAATCGTCGACACCTGGTGGCAGACCGAAACCGGCTGCATCATGATCACGCCACTCCCCGGTGTCACGTCCACGACCCCGGGCTCCGCCACGCGGCCGTTCTTCGGCGTGGTGCCGAAAGTCGTCAACGACGCTGGCCACGAAGTCCCCCGCAATTCCGGCGGCAAACTTGTCATCACGCAGCCCTGGCCATCGATGCTCCGCACGCTCTGGGGTGACGACGACCGCTACAAGAAACAATACTTCTCTGAGTTTCCCTTACACCCACATTACTACTTCACGGGTGACGGCGCTCGGCAGGACAAGGACGGTTATTTCTGGATCGTTGGCCGCATCGACGACGTGCTCAACGTCTCCGGCCACCGCATCGGCACTGCTGAGATCGAGAGTGCGCTCGTCTCGCACCCTGCCGTCGCCGAAGCCGCCGCGGTCGGCCGCGCCGACGAACTCAAGGGCCAGGCGCTCGTCGTCTTTGTCACCGTCAAATCCGGCATCACGCCGAGCGACGCGCTCAAGGAGGAACTGCGCAACCACGTCGGCCGGGAAATCGGCTCGCTCGCGAAGCCCGACACCATTCGTTTCGCCGCCGGCCTGCCGAAGACCCGCTCCGGAAAAATCATGCGCCGCATTCTCAAGGAAATCGCTGCCGGCGGTGAGGTGAAGGGCGACACGACCACACTTGAGGACTTCAGCGTCGTCGCCAGCCTTCAGGCCGAGGAGTGACCGCCGCAGAGCGGAAGCACCAAACACCAACCCCCAAGCTCCAAGGAAACTTTTAGCTCCAACCTGTCGTATTCCTCACGCTCCCTGCTACAGGCAGGGGCGTACAATGTGAACTCCACAAGCGCCGTCGCTTGGCGTGCGGTGCTATCAGCCGTCCGCTTCGGCTCTGCCGCGCCGTTCGTGCGGGCTGCCATCGACAACACGAGTGGCAGCGCGACACTCGGCACGCAAGTAGCTTCCTCACCTGGCACTACGAGCGAACAATTTGATCAGGACGCAACCATGGGCACGGGTTACGCGGGGCCTGTTTTCCTGCGTTTTCCCCAATCTACGCAGGAGACGTATTACTGGTCATCAGGCTCGGCGACCCACTCGCAGACCCTGAGCACACAGGCATTCCGCCAAGGTGTGCGTGGCTACAATCCGTCGATCACCGACCCCTCGCTCTCGACGCAGTTGCACTATCTGACACTGAGCCAGATCGAGACGCTCGCCTCCGCCATCGCTGGATTGGTCGTGGCGAAAGCGGCGGTTAGCGGACCGTTTCTCAGTTTGGAGGAGCTTCTCGGTCCAAACGCCGCCTTTGACGACCAGAGCCTGCTGGCAAAGGCGATAGGGGACACGGGCATCAACGCACCCGACTTGGCCGACAGGGTCAGCGATCCCTTGCAGCCTGGATATGGTTCACTGACGCTCACGCCGGCGGACATCATGACGGCGCTGGCCCCTTACCTGCGCACACGGTCGGATACGTTCTTGGTCCGTGCTTACGGCGACGTGGTGAATCCCGCGACTGGCACGACGGAGACTAACGTGGTAGCGGAGGCCACGGTCCAACGCTTGCTTTCGACGGCCGATTCCAACGACAACATCGTGCAACCCTCCCTCGCTGGCTTGGGCCGGCAATTCAGAATCGTTTCACTCCGATGGTTATCTCCCTCCGACATCTGATCTGCCTCGTCCTGACTGTCTGTGCTGTGCTTCCGGCTCGGCCAGAGGCAACGCCAAAATCCAAGGTAAGTGTTAAGTTCAACGTCTTCGCGCTACCGCCGCTGGCCGGTGTCGGTTATCACCCGCTTGCAGACAGACCGCTGGAGGCGCTGACATTCTACAGCGCCGCCCGTTCGCCGGTCTATCGCTATGTGGGGGAAGCGAACCTGAGATTTTACGAGATGTCCGGCTCTGCCACCCCCGCGCCAGTGGCCGTTTGGGAAGTGCCTCTTCAAATGCAAAACGCCCTGCTGCTTTTTTTCCGCTGGCAGTTCCTGGCGCGGGTGGGACCAAATACTCTATCGTGGCTGTCGATGACAGTGCGACGAGCGTTCCCACTGGGCATTTTTCCATTTTGAATGTTTCGGGCCGGACATACGATGCAAAATGTGCCGGCGATCTCCTCACCGTCGGTGAAGGAATTAATCCTCCGATCGCGAGCGGGGGTCACGTCTATCTGGAGCTTTGGGCTGTTATCGGCGGTAAGAAACGGATGGTCGGCAGGCATCAATTTGAGATCGAACCCGGCGAGCGGGCCATCGTGGTGATCCTCCCTCCGCATCGGAAAACGAGCATTCAGCCCATTCTGCGGTATCTTTCGGGTGCGCCTGAAAGATCTGACAAAAAGCCACTGCTTCGCGCCAACTTAATCTGGGCCGGCGATTCGGCGGGTTACTCCCTGCGCACGAGGGTGGCGCCGCCGTCGACGAGGAGGGTGGTGCCGGTGATGTAGGCACCGTCGTCGCTCGCGAGGAAGAGGAAGCTGCCCGCGACTTCTTCGGCGGTGCTCATGCGGAGGAGGGGCACGACCTTGTCCACGAGTTTTGCAAAGTGGCGGTCGCGGTCGTAGATTTTTTTCGTGAGGCCGGCGTAAACCATGCCGGGCGCGACGATGGCGGCGGTGATGCCGTGGGGCGCGAGTTCCTGCGCGATGATTTTGGCGAGCATCTGCTGGCCGCCCTTGCTGGCGCAGTAGCTGGAACCCTGCGGCCACGGCATGTGCTGCACCCACGAGCCGGTGAAGAGGATGGTGCCGCGGCGGGCGGTGCCGCGACGTGGATTTTTCAGCATGAGACGGGCGGCGCGCTGTGCGGTGAGAAAACTGCCGGTGAGGTTGACGCCGAGGACGCGGTGCCACGCCTCCTCGGTCACGTCGACGAAGGGCTGGTTGGTCACGGTGCCGGCGTTGCAGATGGCGGTGTCGAGGCGGCCGAGAAATTTGAGTGCGGCGGCGAAGGCGCGGTCAAGCGAGGCGGCGCGGGTGACGTCACAACGCACGTAAGCGGCGCGCTGGGGGTCGAGCGCCTTGGCGGCGGCGCGGCCTTGCGCGGCCGGCCGCATATCGGCGAGGACGACGCGGGCGCCGGCGGCGAGGAAGCGTTTCGCGACGGCCTGGCCTATGTCGCCGCAGCCGCCGGTGATGAAGACTCCTGTGTTGGCGATGCCCTGCATGGGAAGATGGGTTTACGAGGTTAGGCCGGCCGCCGTGAGGGTGAAGCCGGCGCCGACGGTGGGGAGGAGGACGGCGGCGGTGCCGCCGAGTTTACAGTAGGTGTCGGCGAAGAGGCGCGGGTCGAGCGTCTCGCAGGGCGCGATCTTGTCGGGCGCGCGGTCCCAGATGAGGTGGTGGTGGGGGAGGACGGCGCGGGTGTTGAGGTGCCAGGCGAGGAGGGCGGCCTCGTGGGCGTTGAGGTTGCCGACGGAGCCGTTGATGCAGAGGGTGGCGAGGGCGAGCGGCGTGGCGGCGATGGCGCGGTGAATGCGCGGATCGTAGTCGGTATCGCCGGTGTGGTAAACGCGCACGCCATCGAAATCGAGGATCACGCCGAAGGCGTCAGGCACTTCCCAGCCGGGCACGCCGGCTTCGTGGCGGGCGACGACGCCGGTGAGTTTCTCGCCATCGAGGTCGAGGGTCTGGCCGGGCGCAAGCGCCACGATCTGCTCCTTGGGCACGCCGAGCGGAATCGCATGCGACATGGAGCCTGGCGACATGACGAATTTCGCAGTGGGACGCTGGCGGGCGAGCGCCGGGATCGCCTCGGGGTCGAGGTGGTCTTCGTGCCAGTGGGTGCTGATGACAATGTCAGGCTCGGCCTCGGCGACGGCGATCGGCGGCGGGAATGCGCGGCCGACGCCGAACATCGTGCGCACGATGTCGGAGAGGTAAGGGTCGATCCAAATTTGGCGGCCGGCGGACGTTTTGAAGATGAAGCCGGAGCCGCCGAGCCACCACGCGGCGACCGAGCCCGGGGTAGGGCGGGCGAGTGAAATTCGCGCAGCGAGCGAGCTCATGGGTGTTGGGAAACGCGGCGGGTGATGCTGGGGTGCGTGAGAAATTCCGGGCGGAGGTCGATGCCGAGTCCGGGGCCAAACTCAGTCAGGATGGCGCGGCCCTCGCGCACGGGGACGGGCACGGTGGCGACCTCGTGGTAGTAGCCTTCGCAGAAGCCGCGGACGGTTTCCATGATCATGGCGTTGGGCATCGCGGCGCAAAGATGCAGGCAGGCGAAGAGATTGACCGGGCCCGTGCAGTCGTGCGGCGCGATGGACAGGTGGTGCGTGTCGGCGAGCGTGGCGATTTTTACGGCTTCGCTCAGGCCGCCGGTCCAGATCACGTCGGGCATGATGATGTGCGCGGCGTCGGCATCGAGGACGCGGCGGTAGGCGTGGCGGGTGAAGAGGCGCTCGCTGACGCATTGGGGCACCCGGGTCTCACGGACGAGGCGGGCGAGGTCGGCGGCGCTCTCGGGCTGGAGGATGTCCTCCATCCAGAGCACATCGTAGGGTTCGACGGCGCGGGCGATGCGGAGGGCGCAGTTCACGTCCCAGCGCGAATGGCCCTCGATCGCGATCTGCATGCGGCTGCCGACGGCTTTGCGGATTTCCTGCACGGTCCAAAGGCCTCGGGCGAGTTGCTCGGGCGTGAGATCGTGGCCGACAGGGCCGATTGCCGACCAGCCGGCAGGGCCAGTGATGGCGTGGGCCGTGAGTTGCGGGGCGACTTGGTCCCAGGGCCAGACCTTCATCGCGGTGATGCCCTGCGCGAGGAGTGACTGCGCTAGCTCGCCGGGTTTTTCGAGGAAGCCGGTCTGGTCGGGGTAGAGCGGAGTGTTGACGCAGGTGTTGTAGATGCGGATCGAGTCGCGCGTCTGGCCGCCGAGAAGCTTCACGACGGGGAGATTGGTGTAGCGGCCGAGCAGATCCCAAAGAGCGAGGTCGACGGCTGAGACGCCGCGCATCTCGGCGCCGGCGTAGCCGAAGAAATTCGCATAGGAAAACAGCGCCTGCCAAAGCCGCTCGCGATCGAAGGCCGACTGGCCGAGCAGCAGCGGCGCGGCGAAATCGTGAATGACGGATTCGACTGCGCCGGGAATGTAAAACGTCTCGCCGAGTCCGACGTGGCCGGCGTCGGTGTGAATCCGCAGCCAGAGCAGATTCGGGTGTTCGGAGGAGCGAATCGTTTCGAGGCGCGTGATTTTCATGGAGCGGCGTGGCTAGCGTTTTCTTTTCTTCGCGGGTTTCACGGCGGAGGAGGCGGTCTTGCCGAGGCGCTTTTCCCACCCGTGCTCGAAGACGTTGAGGTAGGCGTTGGGGTCGTAGGGATGCGCGCGGGCGACATCGAGGTTGAGCTTGAGACCGAGGCCGGGCGCGGTGGGAAGCGAGAGGTGGCCGTTCTTCGGGTCGAGCGTCGGCGCCCAGGTGACGAGGTCCTGTGTCCACGCATCATTGAAGGAATCGAAGTGTTCCTGAATGAGGAAATTCGGGACGCAGGCGGCGAGCTGAAGGCAGACGGCGGTGGCGACGGGGCCGCCGCTTTGGTGCGGGGCGATGTAGCTGCCGTGGGCTTGGGCGAGGCCGGCGACGGCCATCGTGGGGCCGATGCCGCCGAGTGACATGGGCTCGGGCTGGAAAATGTTCACGCCGCCGCCGACCGCGAGGGTGTAGAACTGGCCGACGGTGTCATACATCTCGCCGGTCGCGACGCGGATGGGGCACTGAGCGGCGACGGCGTTGACGGGTTGTTCGCGTTCGCGCGTGGTTGGTTCCTCCCACCAGTAGATGCCGATCGGGGCGATCTTGCGCGCGGCGCGAAGGGCGTCGGCCTCGGTGAAGCGTCCGTGGACATCGATGAGGATGAGCAGCGCGGGGATTTTTTCGCGGATTGCGGCGAGGATGTCGTAAGAGAGCTGGAGATCGGTGTCGTCGATGAAACCTTGCGCTGTGCCGAAGGGATCGAGTTTCAACGCGTGGAAGCCGCGGGTGACGACTGCTTCGGCGGCGCGGACGAAATGCTCGGGTGTGCGCTCGGTGCGATACCAACCGTTGGCGTAGCCGAGGACGGACTCGCGCATTTTGCCGCCGAGCAGTTGATAGATCGGGACGTTGAGCGACTGGCCGAGGATGTCCCAGCAGGCGACCTCGATCGTGGCGATGGCGGTGCGGTGAATGTGTCCGCCGTCGAGCGACACGCTGTCGAGGAGGCGTTTCGCGAGGTGCGTGATCTGCGTCGGGTCCTGCCCGATCATGAGGTGGGAGAGCTCGTGGACGGCGGCCTCAGTGGTTTTGATGAAACCGTTGAGCGTGCCCTCGCCGAGGCCGATCAGACCGGCGTCGGTGTGGACGTGAACGAAGAGCCAGTTTTTCCAGCCGGCACTGACGGTGAAGGTTTCGATTTTGGTGATACGCATGGGGAGATTATTTCAGGATGTCGTGCGCGGCGGCGGCGATGTCGGGAGCGGTCATTTTGTAGTGGCGCGCGAGGAAGGGGAGCGAACCGCTTTCGCAGAAGCAATCGGGGATGCCGACTTTGCGGAGGCGGACCGGCAGGCCGTTGGCGACGGCGCAATCGGCGACGGCGCTGCCGAGGCCGCCGGTGACGACGTGGTTTTCCGCAGTGACAACGCGGGGCACGCGGGCGAGGAGCGAGGCGACGGCGTCGGCGTCGAAGGGTTTCAGTGTCGAGACATGGAGGACGGCGGCGCGGATATTGGCGGCGGCGAGATCGCGGGCGGCGTCGAGGGCGCGGCCGGTCATGAGGCCGGTGCTGATGATGGCGACGTCGGCGCCGTCGAGGAGAAGGCGAGCGCGGCCGATTTCGAAGCGATACGTCTTTTCGTCGAGGACGACGGGCACTTGACCGCGGAGGAGGCGCATGTAAACGGGGCCGTCGTGCTCGGCGATGGCGGTTGTGGCCTGCGCGACTTCTGTGGCGTCGCACGGGTCGATGACGGTGAGGTTGGGCACGGACCGCATGAGCGCGAGATCCTCGATGCCCTGGTGCGTGCCGCCGTAGCCGGTGATGAGGCCGGGGAGGCCGGCGATGATCTTCACGTTGGCGCGGCCGAGCGCGGCACCGATGGCGATGAAGTCGTAGGCGCGGCGCGTGGCGAAGACGGCATAGGTCGTGGCGAACGGCACAAAGCCGGTGCGCGCGAGGCCGCAGGCGCATCCGACGAGGCTTTGCTCGGCCATGCCCATCTGGAAGAAGCGCGTGGGGAATTTTTCCGCGAAAACGTGGATGTCGGTGTATTTGCCGAGGTCGGCGGTGAGGCCGACGATGCGGGGGTTCTTCTCCGCGGCACGCACAAGCGCGTGGCCGAAGGGAGCGTTGACGGTGTTGGCCGCGCCCTCGGTGGCGGAGGTGAGAATGTTGCCGGTTACGCCGCGAGGAGTGCTCATGGCGCGGCCTCCTCCAGTTGGCGGCGGGCGATGCTCCACTCGTCGGGGCTGACGCGAATGAAGTGGTTTTTCTCGCGCTGCTCGAAGAGCGGAACGCCGCGGCCCATGAGCGTGTCGAGCACAATGGCGTGCGGGCAGCCGGGGGTGGCTTTCGCGGTGGCGAGCGCGGCGAGGAGGGCGGCGGGGTCATTGCCGTTGACGCGCTGGGTGTGCCAGCCGAAGGCCTCCCACTTCTTGTCGAGCGGTTCGATGCCCATGATACGGGCGGGCGGGCCGTCGGCCTGCTGGTTGTTGCAGTCGATGAAGGCGAAAAGGCGGTCGAGTCGGTGGTGCGCGCCGGCCATCGCTGCCTCCCAGGTCGAGCCTTCCTGGCACTCGCCGTCGGAGAGCAGGTTGAAGACGCGGGCAGATTTGCCGTCGAGGCGGAGGCCAAGCGCCATGCCGACCGACTGCGTGAGGCCGTGGCCGAGCGAGCCGCCGGTCATCTCGACGCCGGGCGTGGTTTCCGGCGCGGACATTTCCAGGCGCGAGCCGTCGGCGCCGTAGGTGTCGAGTTCGGCCAGGGGAATCACGCCGGTTTCGGCAAGCGCGGCGTAGAGACCGATGGCGTAGTGCCCGGTGGAGAGCACGAAGCGATCGCGGTCGGGCCACTTGGGATCCGCCGGATCGAAGCGCAGCTCGCCGCAGAAAAGCACGGCGAGCAGGTCCGTGATGTCGAGACCCTGGCCGACGTAACCCTGGCCGACGATCTCGGCCATGCGCAGGACGTGGCGGCGCATCGCGTGGGCGCGCTGGCGGATGTAAGCGAGGTCGGGAGCGGGGGCGTTCATTGGAGTTCCTGGCCGCCGGTGAAGTTAAAGCGCTCGCCGGTCACGTAAGCGGCCGCGTCGGAGGCGAGCCAGAGCGCGGCGTGCGCGACCTCGGCGGGATCAACGCGGCGGCCCATCGGAAGGGTCTTGGTGCGGGAGGCGACGAGTTCGTCGAGGTTCTGGCCGGTGAGGCGGGCGAGGTCGCGATCGAGGGCGTCAACCATGCCGCCGGTCATGCGGCCGGGGGAGATGGTGTTGACCGTGATGCCGTGCGGGGCCCAGGCGAGGGCGGCGGACTTCGTGATGCTGTCGACCGCAGCCTTGCTCGCGCCGTAGGTGGCGAAAAGCGGCACGCCCACGTGCGAGGCGGGCGTGGAGATGGTGATGATGCGGCCGAATTTTTGCGGGATCATCACGGTGGCGGCGGCCTGCATGCAGAAGAACGCGCCGCGGGCGTTGATCGCGAAAACCTTGTCCCACCGTTCGGGCGTGAGGTCGATCAATGGATCGACCAGGCAGACCGCGGCGCAGTTGACCAGGATGTCGAGACGGCCAAATTTCTCCGTGACGGAGCGGACGGCGGCGGTGGAGTCGGCGGGATTCGCGATGTCGAGCCGCAGGTCGAGGCCGTTGGCGGACGGGCCGGCAAGGGTGAGGGTTTGTTGCGCGGCGGCGAGATCGAGGTCGGCGGCGACGACGCGGACGGCGGTCTGGGCGAACGCGAGGGCGATGGCACGACCGAGGCCGTTGCCGGCGCCGACGATCAGGGCGACGCGTTGGGGGGGCGGAGTCGTGGCAGAAGAGGGGGTCGTCATGGCGCCGAGGTGGACGTCGCCATCCATTCGTTTTGCCAGGGAGACAGCAAATCCATTCGCGGGAAACTGGCGCGAGCGAACTGATATTTCAGGCGCCGCCGACCGGGGCTAGGTCGAGGAACCGGACGACGGCGCGGTTGGCGGCGCGCGATTCCGCGAGCGAGACGGTGAAACGGGCTTCCCAGTCGTTTTGGTCGGCGGGGTCGACGAGCATTTGGGCGACGGTCCATTCGCCGGCGTCGCGATTTTCCTCCCAGTGCGTGTGTTTGGCTGAGCGGCCCTCGGGGTCGAGGCGAAAGCGCTCGCGAGCCTCGAAGTATGCCCCAAACGCGGCCTCGATCCGCCGGGCCTCCGGGGAGGCCGGTTCGCCTTCGGCCAGGATGGCGGTCTCGCCGGTGCGCAGGCGCGACGCGGCACTTTCCCAGTCGTGGACCGCGGCGTCCTGCAGGAAGCCGAAGATGGCGGTGCGCACGAGCCGACGGAATGCGGCGGTGCCGCGAGTGAGGTCGAAGGCGGCCGGCCGCGCGGGTTTGTCGGCAGTGTCGGCGGCGACGAAGGCGGGGTTGCGCAGCCGCTCCCACTCCTCGAGCAGGCTGGAGTCGATGCCGCGGATGAGTTCGCGGAAATAGTCCTCCATCTCGACGACCTCCTCGGTCTTCGCACTTTCGGGGACGGTCTGGCTGAGCACCTTCCAGACTTGGGAAAGGTGGCGCAGAAGCAGGCCCTCGGAGCGCTGCAAACCGTAGTCGCGCACGTATTCGGCGAACGACTGGTAGCGCTCGAACATTTCGCGAGCGATGGACTTGGGGCGGACGTTGTCCTGCCCGACCCACGGATGCGCGGCGGCGAAGGCGTTGAAGGTGTCGTAGAGGAATTCGCGCAACGGCTTCGGATGCTCGATGGCGTCGAGTTTCTCCATGCGCTCCTCGTAGGCGACGCCGGCGGCCTTCAGCTCGGCGACTTTTTCACCTTTCAGTTTTTCGATCTGGCGGTAGAGGATCTGGTCGGGATCCTCGACGATGGCCTCGCAGAGCGTGAGGACGTCGAATGAATAGTCGGGCGAGGCGCGGTCGAGGAGCAGGAGCGTGTCGATGAGGTAGAGTGAGAGCGCCTGGTGGAGGGAGAAATCTTCCTGGAGCTCGACGTTGACGCGAAGTTTGCGGCCGGACGATTCGGGTGGAATCCAGTCGATGATCTTGCGGTCGAGCAGCGCGCGAAAGAGCTGCCAGGCGCGCTTCCGCAGGGCGCGTTTGCGGTGGGGTGGCTCGTGGCAGTCGGCGATCAACTGGCGCAGGGCACGGCAGCCGTCGGCGGCGCGGCTAAGCACGAGGAGCAGCATGCCGTGCGAGACGTCGAAGCGTGAGACGAGGCCCTCGGGCGGCGCGGTTTGGAGGCGCTCGAAGGTCTTCACGTCCCAGCCGATAGCGCCCTCGGGGGCGCGCTGCTTCACGAGTTTTTTCTGCTTCTTGGCGTCGCCGGCGGCCTTGGCCTCGGCACGCTTGTTCTCGACCATGTATTCGGGCGCCTGCGCGACGACATAGCCGCGGTCGTCGTAACCCTTGCGGCCGGCGCGGCCGGAGATCTGGCGGAAGTCGCGCACGCTGAGGACAGCGGCCTTGGTGCCGTCAAATTTCCAGAGCTGGGTGAAGACGACGGTGCGGATGGGGACGTTGATGCCGACGCCGAGGGTGTCGGTGCCGCAGATGAGTTTGAGCAGACCCTTCTGCGCGAGCTGCTCGACGAGGATGCGGTATTTCGGGAGCAGGCCCGCGTGGTGGACGCCGATGCCGTGGCGGAGCCAGCGGCGCATTTCCTTTCCGTAGGGGCTGTTGAAACGGACGCGCTCGAGCTCGGTCTGGAGCGCGGCCTTCTCCTCCTTCGAGCAGACGTTGAGCGACATGAGCGACTGGGCGGCCTCGCTGGCGGAGCGCTGGGTGAAATAGACGAGATAGACGGGCGCGCGGTTGGCCTCGAGTAGCGCGGTGACGCGCTCGGTGAGCGGCGTCTCCGAATATTCGAACTCCAGCGGCACCGGGCGGCAGTCGCTGCGGATGGTGACGCTGGGAGCGCCGGTAACGCGGGTCATCTCCTTCTCGAAAAACTCCGTGGCGCCGAGCGTAGCCGACATGAGGAGGAAGCGCGCACCGGGAATGGTGAGGAGCGGCACCTGCCACGCGTAACCGCGCTCGGCGTCGGAGTAGTAGTGAAACTCGTCCATGATGACGGCTTTGATGTCGCTCTCGGCGCCGCGATGGAGGGCGATGTTGGCGAGAATTTCGGCGGTGCAGCAGAGGACAGGCGCGGTGGGGTTCACGCTGGCGTCACCGGTCATCATACCGACGTTGTCGGGGCCGAAGTCGCGGCAGAGGGAGAGGAATTTCTCGTTCACGAGCGCCTTGATTGGGCAGGTGTAAACGGAGCGTTCGCCGGCGCAGAGTGCGCGGAAATGAAACGCCGCGGCGACAAGAGATTTGCCGGAGCCAGTGGGGGTGTTTAGGACGACGTTGCGCCCGGCGTAGAGTTCGAGTATCGCCTCCTCCTGTTCGGCGTAGAGAGAGAGGCCGCGATACGTGAGCACCGTGAGAAACCGGTCGAGCACCGCGTCGGCATCGGGTGTGCCGGGCAGGGGAGCGAGCGGAGCGGACGGCGGAGGCATCGGACGAACAAGGGGCCTCGTCGGCGTCGAGACAAGCAAGTGCGCGGAAGTAAAAACGTCGGGTTGCGTTTTCACTGGGAATGTTTCGGGCTGAAGTGACCAGATGCCACGATGAGCGCGCAACCCACGGGCGAACTCCCTTACGTCGACACAAAGCCGCAAGGCTCGGCCGATTTCTACTTCGCGACCAACGCGACGTTCCGGTTCATCCTGCAACGGCTCGGGCGCGCGGGCTGGGTGAGCTATCTTGAGGAGCTGGGGCGCGCCTATTTCGCTCCGGTGAACGACCGATGGCGGGCGGGTGGGTTGCCGGCGGTGGCGCGTTATTGGCGGGCGTTTTTCGCTGCCGAGCCCGGCGCGAAAGTGGAGGTTGCCGAGACACCAGACCGAGTCGAAGTGGTCGTGCACGGGTGCCCGGCAATCAAACACCTGCGGGCGGGCGGGCGCGAGATCGTGCGCGAATACTGCCAGCACTGCTATTTTCTGGGCAATGCCCGGGCCGAGGCGGCAGGGCTGACCATGCGGCTCGCAGGCGGCAACGGCTCGTGCCGGCACACCTTCGCAGTCGCAACCGGTTCGACTACACCGCAGGACATCAACCAAATCAAGGAGGCGGGCTTATGATCGGGTGCTACGATTTCTGCGGCCACTACGAGTGGACATTTGGGTGGATGGAGCGCGTGGGCGGTCATGCGCTCGTGCGCGACTACTGGAACGAGGCGATCAACCACGACGCCCAGCGGCACGCACGCGGACTGATCGAGCGCGAGGGAATTCCCGGCATGCTGAAATACTGGGGACACACGCTGGCGGAGGAGTCGCCGAGCCTCGGTTTTGCGATCTCGCACCGGGAGGACGTGTTTCGCATCGATTTCCACGACTGCCCGTCGCGCGGGTTTCTGCTGCGCAACGGGCTCAAGAACTACCGCGACTACTGCGACCACTGCATGGGCTGGACCGGGCCGATGCTGCGCGAATCCGGCTACGTGATTGACCACGAGCACAACCATCGCGGTCAGTGTTGGTGGGAGATGCGGCCGGCGGCTGCGACCGGCGGGCACGCACCTCCGGGCTCGGTGGCCGGAAAAAAGGATGTGCGGCTGCGGCCGGAATGGCAGGATCCGCGTGCGAAATTCGACCGCTACGTGAAGGCGACCGATCCGGACGCAAAGCAGCTGTAGCGGCGCGAAAGTCAGTCCGACGATTTGTGGTGGTGTGAAATCGCGGCGCTGTCTAACGCTCTAGCGTCAGGAACGTGTAGCGCCAGAGGGCGTCCGCGCTCTCGCGACGGCTGACGACGCGGGTGAAACCCAGACGCCAGTCGGGAAAATACCGGTCCCCTTCCAATTCTGCGTGGATCAGGGTAAGGTGGAGGCGCGCCGCCTCGGGCCGCGTGATCGCCTCCTCGAACACGCGCTGTCCGCCGCACACATAGATATCGCCTGACAGAGGTTCGGCGAGGCCGAGCGCCTCGGACAGAGACTCCGCTGCAAGGACTCCCGGACGCACGAGCGCACGATCGTGACTAAGCACGATGGCCCGCCGGCGGTCGCACTCCGCCCGGCTCCACGTCTCGTGGCAGATCCGGCCCATGATTACAATTTGCCCGGCGGTCTGCTGCTGGAAATATGCAAAATCCTCGGGGATGCGCCATGGCAGCCGGCCGGCGCGGCCGATCACGCGGTTTTCGGCACAGGCGGCGATAAGGTTGAAAGGCCGGGACATGGTCTGGGCGGAAGCTTGGCCGGATTTGGCCCCAGTCAAACTGCGAACGCGGTGACTCCAGCTTAGCCAGAAAGGATTAAAACAACCGTTGCAGCACTTCCCGCATTGCCTGCGGCGGTTTTTCCCCTGTCATACACGCCATGACCATCGGAGTCCCCAAAGAAATCAAAATCGGTGAAACGCGCGTTTCTATGACGCCCAGCCTGTGCCGGCGCTGCGTTTCGCTCGGAGCCAAAGTCCTCGTCGAAAAATTTGCCGGCCTCAGAGCCGGATTTGCCGACGCCGAATACCGCGCCGCAGGTGCGACTCTGGTGGCCGCCGCTGACAAGGTATGGCGCACCGCCGATGTCATTCTGAAAGTGAAGGAGCCGCTCGCCGCCGAATACGACCTGCTAGGCGAAGGCCAGACTATTTTCACCTACTTGCACCTCGCTGCCGGACCGGAGCTCACGAAAGTGCTCCTGAAGAAGCGCATCCTCGGAATCGCCTACGAGACAGTGGAGGGCGCCGATGGCAGTTTCCCGTTGCTCAAGCCGATGTCGCAGATTGCAGGCCGTCTCTCGATTCAAATCGGCGCGTATTTCCTCCAAAGCCAGCATGGCGGCTCGGGCGTGCTGCTCGGCGGCATCCCCGGCACTATGCCGGGCCACGTGGTCGTGGTTGGCGCGGGTAACTCTGGCGCGCACGCCGTGCAGATGGCCGCCGGCATGGGGGCCCGCGTGACCGTGCTCGACCTCGACACGCGCAAACTCGAGGCGCTCGACACCGAGTATCGCGGCCGCGTCGTCACGCTGATGTCGAATCCCGCCAACATCGAAAGCGAAGTCGCTGATGCCGACCTGCTGATCGGCGCTGTGCTCATTCCGGCCGCGAAAGCGCCAATCGTTGTTAGCAGCAAGACCGTGGCCCGGATGCGGCCCGGCAGCGTGATCGTGGACATCGCAATTGACCAGGGCGGCTGCATCGAGAGCGTTCACCCGACCTCCCACACCACTCCCACCTATCAGGCGCACGGCGTCATCCACTACGCGGTGCCAAACATGCCGGCGCTCGTCGGTCGCACCTCGACGCTGGGCCTCACGCAGGCGACCGAGCCCTATGTGGCCATGATCGTGCAAAAAGGCGTGGAGCGCGCGCTCGCCGAGCACAAAGGTTTGGCCAAGGGTGTAAACACCAAGGATGGCCAGATTACCTACGACGCTGTCGCGAAGGCATTGGGATATTCGTGAGCGTTCTGCAGCCGTGCGCTTCAATGAGGGTGAACTTGGAGATCTCGACTGAGGTCGCCGCTGCGCTGCGCGAGCGGCGTCTGGTCGTGGCGCTCGAATCGACCCTTATCACGCACGGTCTGCCACATCCAGCGAACGTCGAGACGGCGCTCGCCATGGAGGCGGCGGTTCGTGCCAGTGGTGCCGTGCCGGCGACCATCGCGGTTCTCGGCGGCAAGATCACGGTGGGCCTCACACGCGGCGAAATCGAGCGGCTTGGCGCACGACCGGCGGGGAGCGTGCGCAAGTGTTCGCGGCGCGATTTGCCAATTGCAGTGGCCCGTGGCGAAGATGGGGCGACCACGGTCGCGGGCACGATGATCGTCGCACACATGGCGGGCATTCGGGTGTTCGCGACAGGCGGCATTGGCGGCGTGCACCGCGGGGCGCCGTTTGACGTGTCGGCGGATTTGTTGGAACTTGGCCGCACGCCGGTCGCTGTCGTTTGCTCAGGCGCAAAATCGATTTTGGATTTGCCGCTCACGCTCGAGGTGCTGGAGACGCAGGGCGTGCCCATTATCGGGCTCGGCACAGACACGCTCCCGGCGTTTTACTCGCGGACCAGCGGGTTGCCGATCGACGTGCGGGTCGAGACGCCGGCCGAAGCGGCACAGATCATTGCGGCGGCGGGCCGGCTACAGGCGCAACACGGATTGCTCGTGACCGTGCCGGTGCCGGAGGCAGAGGCGCTGGCGGCCGGGCAAGTTGAGGCCGCGATTATCCAGGCCACCGCCGAAGCGGCAGCGCAGGGCGTGCACGGGAAGCGCGTGACGCCGTTCCTCCTCGCCCGCGTGGCGGAACTGACGAGCGGCGATTCGCGCCGCGCGAATGTCGCGTTGCTCGTCAACAATGCCCGGATCGCCGGCCTGATCGCCATGGCGCTGAGCGCGCTTTAGGCCTGACGGGCGCAAGCGGGCGTGGCGCGAGCGGATTGCCAGCTTGCGCAAATCGCAGGAAAAGGTGGGATGATGGCATTCCGATGATGAACGCAAGACCTGCGCGCGCCGGCCGCTTTTTCCGGGGAATGGTTAGCTTGGTTGGGGCGATGCTGCTTGCAGGGACGATTGTGAGCGCCGCCGAGCAATGGACGAAGGTGAGCACGCCACAGTTCACCATCCTGACGGCCGACTCGGCGCGGGATGCGAAGTCCTGGGCGGTGGCGCTGGAAGCGTTTCGCCGCGACCTGCAGGAACTCGTCGGCGCCGATGAACGGATGCTCGATCCGCTGACGGTGCTTGTGTTTAAGGGCGAGCGTAGTTTCCGGGCGTTGATGGGCCCGCAGCCGAAAGGCGCGCCACCGGGCGAGCAGGTGAGCCGGTCGTTCCGGAAAAACGGCCGCTACCTGGTCGCGGTCAATCCGACGAACGAGGAAATGGCGAGGAAGGTGGTGTTCATGAACGGCACGGTGTGGCTGACGGGTTCGTCCCGTTGGCAGTTGCCGCTGTGGCTGGTCACCGGGTTCCAGGAACTGTATGCCAACTACTCGCTGGACGGCGATCGGGTCGTGATTGGAGGGGCGTTCACGGGCTCGTCGTGGCGGCAGGGACGGCTGGCGATGTCGCTGGACGAACTGATGAGGACGGACGCCGATTCGCCCTATTACAAGTCGCACAATGCGCCCCGCTACATCTGGGAGTCGTGGGCGTTTGTGCACTTCCTACTGCTGGGGGAGCAGGGCGAGAATCGGGCGGCGTTCCTCCGCTACATCGGGCAATTGCAGCAAGGGCGCTCATCCGTGGAGGCGTTGACGGCGGCTTTTCCCGCCGGGCTGGCCGAGTTGGGGCGGCGGTTTGACCGCTTTGTCAGCGGTGCCGTTTACCGCTCGCAGGCGCTGCCCTATCGCCTGGGGGATCTGGAAAAGAACATCACGGTCACACGGGCTTCCGAGGCGGAGGTGCAGATCGCCTTCGGCTACATTTTGCTCTCTGAAAAGGGACCGGAGCAATCCGCGCCTTATTTTGCCCAAGCGGCCGCGCTGGCCCCCGACGATGCCGGCACCCTCGAGGCGCAAGCCAGTCTGGCGCTAGTGCGCGGCGACCAGACCGCCGCCGACGAATACTATAGGCGCGCGGCACAGGCCGGCTCGCATTTCTACCTCGCCCATTTCTATCCGACACTCAGTTGGGCCCAGTCGATGATCGGCGGCGAGGCGGCCGCGGACCGATATGACGGCGCGACTGTGCGCAAGACCGTCGACTCGCTCAAGGAGACCATCCGGCTGCGCCCCAATTTCTTAAAGGCGTACCACGCGTTCGCTGGGCTGATCGGGTCGCTGCAGGAGGTGAACGACGACGACGGCGCGGTCCTTGGCGAAGGGCTGCGCCGGTTCCCGACGGAGGGCATGATTCAGGCCGGACAGGTCGCGTATGACATCGCGACCCGGCACCACGTCAGCGCCAAGAAGCGGATCGACCGCATCGCCGCCGGAAATTTTCTGGGCGATTCGGAGGTGACGAGCTACACGCGCAAACTCGACCTGCGCCTGCAGGCGCTCGTCAATCTCGCCTGGGCCGAGAAATTCTACCAAGAGGGGAAATACAACCAAGCCGGCGATCTGCTCGAGAAACTCCAGTCGGCCCCACTGCTGGCTGTGGAGTTTCAGCGTATGAACCAGCTGAACCTGGCCCTGTCGGCTTGGAGCAACCTCGCGTTCGCCCGGGCGGCCGTCGAGCGCACGGATTGGGACGGCGCGGAGAGTTTGCTCGCGGCGGTCGCCAGCGTGGAGCTTTCCGACCCGATGAAGGCCGAGCGGGCCCGGCTGGCTGCGCTCGTGGCCGCAGGCCGCAAGCCCACCGGCAAGTAACCGGCCCTCAGGCGGCCGGGACGATGCGGATGCTCTCGATCTCGACGCGGTCGATCGGCGTGCTTTTTTCACCGCCGCCACCCTGCGTCGGCACGGTGGCGATGCGCTGCAGCACGTCGTCGCCCTTCACGAGTTCGCCAAAGGCAGTGTATTGGCGGTCGAGGAATTTTGCGTCACCGTGGCAGATAAAGAACTGGCTGCCAGCCGAGTCGGGGTGCGACGAGCGCGCCATGGAGATGACACCGCGGACGTGCGACTTGGTGTTGAACTCGGCCTTGATCTTGTAGCCGGGACCGCCGGTGCCGGGGGCGTCGGTCTGGCCCTTACGGGTGTTGGGGCAGCCGCCCTGCACCATGAAACCTTTGATGATGCGGTGAAACGCCGTGCCGTCGTAAAATTTCGCGCTCGCGAGATCCTTGAAATTCTGGACCGTCTTCGGCGCGACGTCGGGCCAGAAGGCGAGGGTCATCTCGCCGTAGCTGGTCTTGATGATGGCGTGTTCGGTGGGTATAGTTTTTGACATAGGAAGTGCAGCGAACTGGCCGGACTTCAGGCGAGCAAGAACCAATTGTGCCAGAAAACGGGAGTTTTTTGCCTACTCTTTGGCATGGTGCGGCTTTGCGCGCAGTTTTGCGCCTCTTGATAGGCTCAGTGAGCTGACGCGGATGTGTAGGTAGCGAGGAACTCGAGCATTCGGCTGTAGGCTTTGGTGGTTTCCTCGTGCAGGCGTCGGTCGATCTTGGTAACACTTTCCTCGTCATCGGTTGAATCTCGGCCGACTATCATAACGTTAGGGGTGCCTGATTTTTTCAGCGCATGCTTGATGGCACGAACAGATGATTGATCGATCCCGACACCCTTCTTCGGAATAGACCAGGTGGCTGAATGAATGCCGCCAGACCCGATTATTGGCCTTTGGGAGATTTCGATCGTTCCGTAGTAATGAAACGAAGGCAGTTTCAGGGAAGCAAGGAGCGCTGTCGTATCAAGTGTGCCTGCGTATTTTTCGAGCTTTAGAGCGTCGATCTCCAACAGCCCGCCAAGGCTGGGTTCACGGATGCCGACCACAAGGCTTTCTGCCGCCACGGGCTCAATGTTGACGGGCGTCCCGATATTCAACCATGCGGCAAACAATCCGGGGTGCCGCACGAGGACGTGCATGGCGAGCACGCCGGCTTCATTCCGTCCGAGCATGATGATCTGTCGCGGATCGGCCCAACCTTGGTCGATTGCATAACGCACGCCGTCGGCTAAGTCGTCGGCCATGGCCGCATGCACGTTCAATTCGCCGGCGCGGGAAAATGCCCGGCCGTGGCCGTCAACGCCTCGATGATCGACTTGGAGAACGGCGTAGCCACGACTCGCGAGCAATTGCGCCAATGGTCGGTAGGCGTGGTGTGACGGTGAGCTCAAGGTTTCCCCACAATCGAGGATGAGAGCATGATTGCCCGTCCCAGCTGGAAGGATCAACCGGGCGGTAACCTTCAGCCCGTCGCGTGCGTTGAATTCAAAATAACGAGAGCGCACCAGTTGACTAGGTTCCAGTCCTGTGCGTGTGCCACCAAGTGGGACTAGTCGGCCTGTGCCGCGGTCGAGAAGAAAATAGCGCTCAGGAATGATATCGTTGGAAGACTTAATCAGGAGGCGTTTTTCGTCGGTCGACGTGCTGACCACGAGGTTCAACTTGCCTGGCAATGCTCGGTCGATGCTAGCCCCAATCTGGGCATCTGCGGCCGTGAGATAAGAGACCTTGTGGTCGTCCGCCTCATAGACAACTCCACGCAATTGCGTGGAGTTGTCACCCCACGAGACATTCAAAACCGGGTCCAATCCCTTGTGCTGCACTAGCAACTCGTCGAGACCAGTGCCCGGATCGCGAGCGACAACACGCACCGTGTTTGCGGTGGTGTAGTCGTAACCGATTATATGATGGCTGTCCGGCGCTAACGAGATTGGCCAGAAGTCCGGCAGGCTGCGCTCACCTAGTTCAACGTGCCGCCATTTGGCGCTGGGGTTGGCGCGCACCAGCATGAACCATTGTCCTTCCGTGCGCCCGAAACCGGCTACGGCTCGCCCCTCTCGGTTAGTCAACCAGAGATGAACCCAGCCAGGATTCTTTTCCACCACCTCCAATTTGTCCGCGGTAATATCATAGCGTTGTAACTCGCGCCCGGTTTCGGTGCCGCTCGTAACGAGCAGATGCCGATCGTCGCCGACAAGATCGTTGATGATGGTGCAGTGATGAGTATTGAACTGGCGCAACTCGGTGGTCTTGCGCGTCTGGAGGTTGAATCCTCGGCAATAGACATCGCCGAACCATTCCTGGACTTGCAGGACGAGATTCTGGTCGCCTTTCCACCAGTAGTTCAGGACCCGTAGGTTGCTGAGTGTCGGCGCCGGACGGGGTGTCATGGTCGCGACATCCAGCAGCACGATACTGTCTGTGAAGTCGCGGCGAAGGATGAGTGCGAGTGTTCCTCCGCTGGGCGACAACTTCGGGAGGCGATATTCAGGCTCGCATAAAAAAGTCTCAACCGATGGCCGCTCGGTGGCGTGGGTGGATGGGAGAACTGTCAGGCAGCCGAAGAGCAGACTAGAGATGAGTTGGCGCATAAATCAAGTGACTAAAACCGAATACAGATCACGTAAACGCCGCGTCGATCAGCTCGCAGAAATGGTGAATGAGAAACAAGTGCGCTTCCTGGCAGGCGGCGCCGCTTTGGCTCGGGATGATCAGCTCGCAGGTGGCCAGACCTTTGGCCTTGCCGCCGCCGCGTCCAAGAAAGGCGAGGCTGGCGATGTTCTGCGTCCGGGCCTCGTGCAGCGCGGCGAGGATGTTGCCCGAGTTGCCGCTCGAGGAGAGCACGACGACGAGGTCGCCGGGATGCGCGAGGCCGGCGATTTGGCGCGCGAAGACCTGCTCGAAGCCGTAGTCGTTGCCGATGCACGTGAGGAGCGAGCCATCGGAGGAAAGCGCGATCGCGGGCAGCGCCGAGCGGTTTTTTTGGTAGCGCCCGACGAGTTCGGTGGCGAAATGTGCGGCTTCGGCGGCGCTGCCGCCATTGCCGCAGATGAGCAATTTTTTATCGTGCCGCAAGGTGTCGACAATCATCTGGCCGGCGCGGTCGATGGCGGGGCGAATTTCCGCCAGTGCGTGGAGAGTGCGGACCGATTCGGCGAGCGAGGCTTCAAACGTCATGCCGCCAGCAAAAACAGGTGCGGGCTTGCCCGCGACAGAAAATTCACCGCAACTGGAGTCTGCCGCATGCGCCTTCGCAAACTCACTCTGCGCCACTTTCGGAACGTCGTTTTTGCCGGGCTCGAATTCAGCGGCCGGCAGCAATTCCTCGCGGGCGCGAACGGCCAGGGGAAAACCAACCTGCTTGAGGCCGCCGGTTTCCTCACGGCACTGCGCTCGTTCCGCACCGCGGAGAGCAAGCTCCTCGTCGGGCACGGCCAGTCCGCGGCGGCAGTAAGCTTCGAACTCGAACACGAGCGGCTGGGCGAAGCGCATGTGTTGATCAAGCTCCGGCGCGACGGCAGGGAGCTATGGTGCGACTCGGCGCGGGTGACGCGGCTGGCCGACCACCTCGGCAAGTTTCCCACGGTCGTGTTTTCGTCGCAGGACATGCTGCTGGTGCGCGGCTCGCCCGCCGGGCGCAGGCGCTGGCTCGATCTGACACTGGCTGCGATGGATGCCGGTTATCTGGCCGTGTTGCAGACCTTCTCGCGGGCGCTAGCCGAGCGCAATGCGCTCTTGAAACGCGGCGGAGCAGACGAGCGCCAACTGGCAGCGTTTGAGCAGACACTGGCCCCCGCCGCCGCCGAGCTGATCGCGCGCCGCGCCGCCGGACTACTGGCGCTCTCGGCGACGCTGAAGAGCGCTTACGGTCAAATATCTGGCGAGACCGAGAAGGCCGGGCTCACCTACGAGCCGAATTTCGCTGAGCCCTCGTCGGACGCACTGCTGGCGCGGCTGGAAGTGGGTCGGGCACGCGACGCCCAGTTTCGCACCACGCTCATCGGGCCGCATCGCGACGATTTTCAATTTGCCGTGCGGGGCACCGCAGCGAAGGATTTCGCGTCTGAGGGGCAGCAGCGCTCACTGGTGCTGGCGCTGCGGATCGCGCAGGCGGCATGGTTTCAGGCGAAGAGCGGCGTGCGACCAGTGCTGCTGGCCGACGATGTGCTGGGGGAACTCGACCCGGAGCGGCGGCGACGCTTCTGGGGAACGATTGATGCGGAGGCGCAGGTGATCGCGACCGGCACGAGCCCGCCCGATGGGGCCCTCGGGCCGTGGCAGGTTTTTGAGGTCGCCGACGGCATGTTTACCGAAAAGCCGGTCGGCCCATGATGCATCTCGAACCCTGGCAATGGGCGCTGGCGGTCGTAGGGGCGCTGCTCGTGGGCGTTTCCAAGACCGGCATCGCCGGACTCGGCATGCTCTTCGTGGTGATCTTCGCGCAGATCATGCCGGCGCGACAGGCGACGGGAATCGTGCTGCCGCTCCTGATCTGCGGCGATCTGGTCGCGGTGGCGTCGTATCGGCAGCACGCGCAATGGCGGTTTTTGTGGCGGCTCTTTCCGTGGGCCGCCGCCGGGGTCGTCGTCGGCTATTTCGCGCTCGGCAGGATCAACGACCGGCAGGCACAGGTGCTGATCGGCGTGATCATCTTCGCCCTCCTCGCAGTGCATCTGGCCCGGCGGCGCGGCGTGGTCGACGACGAGGGCGAGCACGGTTGGTGGTTTGCGCCGACGATCGGCGTGCTCGCCGGCTTCACGACTCTCGTGGCCAATGCGGCCGGGCCGCTGATGGTGATCTACCTGCTCGCCATGCGGCTGCCAAAAATGGAGTTCGTCGGCACCGGGGCCGTGTTCTTTCTGCTCCTGAACTGGTTCAAGGTGCCGTTCATGGTCCACCTCAGGCTGATCAACGCCGCGAGCTTCGCGATCAACCTTTGGCTCGCGCCGGCGGTGCTGGCGGGCGCGCTGCTCGGTCGCCTCGTGCTGCGCCGCATCGACCAGAAATTGTTTGAGAATCTCGCGCTGGCCTTGGCGGCGGCGGCCGGTTTAAAACTGCTCTTCTAAACATGGCGCGCACATCCGTCAGGGACATGTGGAAGGCGAAACTCGAGGGCCGCAACGTGCCGGCGACGGGAGCGGTCGTGCCCTCGGCACAGCGGATTCCGTTTGCGGGGCGCGTGCTCGGCATTGATCCGTCGCTGCGCGGCAGCGGCCTCGCGCTGATCGAGTTCACGCCGGGCCGGCAGCCCGTGCTGCTGCGCTGCCAAACGGTGAAGGTCGCGGCGAAGCTGCCGATGGCGCACGCGCTGGGCGAAATCCATCGGGCAGTAGCGCAGTTTCTCGACGGTGGCGGCGTGCGGCATGTGGCGTTGGAACAGACGATCTTCGTGCAGAATTTCCAGACGGCGCAGATCCTCGGGGCGGCGCGTGGTGCGGCCATTTCGGCGGCGGCGTTGCGGGGACTGCCGGTGTTCGAGTACGCGCCGCTGCGCGTGAAGCAGGCGGTGGTGGGAGCGGGCCGCGCGAGCAAGGAGCAGATGGCTCGCACCGTGATGTCGCTGCTGGGCCACGGCCGGACTCTGGCGCTTGACGAAGCCGACGCCGCGGGCGTGGCGCTCTGTCACGCCTTCACCTGGCGGGAGTAGAGTCCGGTTGGGATGGGGCGCGGTCGGTTTCGAGGCGGCCGAGGAGGCGGAGGAGGCCGTCGAGGATCGTGAGCGGGTGGGGCGGGCAGCCGGGAATGTAGAGATCGACGGGCACGATGGAGGCAGCGCCGTTCAAAACCTCCGGGTAGCCGACAAAGGGTCCGCCGGCAATGGCACAGGCGCCGACGGCGATGACGATCTTGGGCGCGGGCACCGCTTCCCAGGTCTTCCGCAACGCCAGCTCCATGCTCCTCGAAACTGGACCAGTGATGAGCAGGCCGTCGGCATGACGCGGCGACGCAACAAACTGAATGCCGAAGCGGCTGAGGTCCCAGCCGATGGTGCCGAGGACGTTGGTGTCGCCCTCGCAGGCGGCGCAGCCGCCGGCGCTGACCTGGCGCAGGCGCAGCGATCGGCCGAAGAGCCGGCGGAGTTTTTCGTCGAGGGCGGCGGCGAGGCGAACTTGCTCGAGGCCGGGCGCGCCTAGGACGAGCGCCTCGCGGTTGCTCACGGCGAGCCGGTGGTCGCCGGTCTGGGTAATGGCGTGCGGTGGGCAGACGGCGACGCATTCCGCGCAGAAGATGCAGCGGCCGAGGTCGAGTGAAATGGTTTGGCCAGTGGGACGAGTGATCGCTTCGGTCGGACACACGGGCACGCAGGCGCGGCAGCCGTCGGCACACTTTGTGGCATCGACACGCAGGCCGCCACCATGCCGGTCGGGCAGTGAAGGCGGCGGACCGTCCGGGTAGGCCATGGTCTCGCAGCCGCGTTTCAGGCGATGGGTGAGGGCGTCGAGGGCTAGCATGGTGTTCAGAGGTCGAAGCCGCAGTAGGAGAGGTTGAAACTCTTGTTGCAGATGGGAAAATCGGAGATCGCCTGGTTGCGCAGGGCGAGGGCGAGGCCGACCCAGTTGTGAAATGAGGGATCGGTGATCTTGTAGCGGCGGAAACAGCCAGCGCCGTCAGTGAGGCCGACGTGGCAGACTTCGCCGCGCCAGCCTTCGGTGAGTGCGACGGCAATCGTGTCGGGTGCAGGCTGAGCCAGGGTGGCGTCGCGGATCTCGCCCTCGGGCGCGGCGGCGAGCTGCTCGAGGAGGAATTTGCCGGAGCGCTGGATTTCTAGCCAGCGGACGCGGGTGCGGGCGTAAACGTCGCCGTCTGGCCACACGGCGAGCGGGGCTTGAGCGAAGCGATACCAGCCGGCGGGGTGATCGTAGCGCACGTCACGCACGAGGCCGCAGGAGCGGGCGGCGGGTCCGACGAGGCCAAGGGCGGCGGCCTGCTGCGGCGTGACGGTGCCCGTGTTTTCGAAACGGGCGCGTACGGAGGCGGCGTCGAAGAGCCAGGTGGCGGCCTGTTCGCTGTCGGTGAGGGCAGTCTGCAAGCGGGCGAGGAGTTGGGCGCTGCGTTCGGGATCGAGATCGAAGCGGCAGCCTCCGGGGCGGACGAGGCCGCGGCCGAAGCGGTTGCCGCAGAGCAGGGCGGTGAGGTTGAGGAAATCTCCGCGGATCTTGCCGCAGGCCGAGGCCGTGGGGAGAAACGCGACGTCGTTGGCGAGCGCGCCGAGGTCGCCGACGTGGTTGGCAAGACGCTCGAGTTCGAGGGCGACGGCGCGGAGCCATTGGGCGCGCAGCGGTGCCTCGGTGCCGGCCAGCGCTTCCAGCGCCATGGCATAGGCGGTGGCGTGGGCGATGGTGGTGTCGCCCGAAACGGTTTCCATCTGACTCATCGTCGCGCGGTGCGGGCCGCCGGCGAGCGCGGCCTCTACGCCGCGGTGCTGGTAGCCGAGCGCGATCTCGAGGTGCAGCACTTCCTCGCCTGCGCATTGAAAGCGGAAATGACCCGGCTCGATGATGCCGGCATGCACGGGGCCGACGGCGACCTCGTGGACCTCGCGTCCATCCACGCGGAAAAATTCGCCCATGGCGGGTGCGGTGCCGGCGCTGCTGCGCACGGGTTTCAGCCACGGATGGCCCTTGGGGGTGAGGCCGTGCTGTTCCCAGACTTCGCGCTCGAAGAGGTGGGCCTGCGGGTGGGTGACGGTGAGGGACGGGTAGCTGCTGGTGGCGGGGGCACTGCGGCCGACGGCGAGGGTGTTGTCGGTGTCGAAGGCGACGACGGCGACGAGGCGCGTGGCGTCGCCCTCGGGGACGCCGAACCAGGCACAGAGGCGGCCGCCGCGGTCGAGTTCGGCAGCGGTGGCTCGCACAAAATCGGCGACGGGCCACTCGGGCACGTCGGCCCACGGGAGGCTGGTGGCATTGGCCAGCAGGGCGAAGGACGAGGCGGCGTTCATGGCGCGAGGTAGAGCTGGGCGACGGCGCCGGTCCAGGCGTCGAGCAGCACGGTGGGTGTGGCCAGACCGAGCCAGAGGGAGAACGCCAGGAGGATCAGGGGTGGCATAACGACGCTGGCGTTTTCCGGGAAACGCCGACTCGTGATGCTTGACGCAGGGCGCGGCCGACCGTCCACGATGGCGAACACGAGCCGGGTGAGGCCGAAGAAGGCGAAGAGCATGCAGCCGAGGAACATGGCGGCGGCGCCGCTGCGGCCGGCGTCGAAGGCGGCGCGCACAACTCGCAGTTCGCTGAAGAAGGGACCGAACGGCGGACACGCGGTCACGGCGAACATACCGGCGACAAAGATGGCGGCCGATTGGGGCGCGATGATGGACATGCCGCGGACCTGGTCCATCGTGCGCCCGCCGGCGGCGCGGTTGATGTTGCCGGCGCTTAGGAACAGCGCGCCTTTAGTGAGGCTGTTTGACCACACGTGGAAAAGCGCGGCCCAGACACCGGCCCCACCGAGCGCCGCGCCCACGCTGAGGATGCCCATGTGTTCGACGCTCGAATATGCGAGCATGCGCTTGAAGTCTCGAGTGCCGAGGAGGAACAGAGCGGCTACAAGCATGGAGAAGAGGCCGATCGCGAGGAGTGTGCGGTCGGCGATGGCGCCTTCGCCTGCGGCGCTGACCACGGCGCGGATGCGCAGCACGGCGGTGAACGCGACGGTGGTCACGCCGCCTGCGAGAATCGCGCCAACGATGCCCGGCGCTTCGCCATAGGCGTCGGGTTTCCAGGTGTGCATTGGGGCCAGGCCCATCTTGGTGCCGTAGCCGACGAGCAGGAGCACCCAGGCGCTCAGCACCCAGGGGCGCGACAGTCCCGCGCCCTGATGGGCGAGGGCGACAAACGTGAGGTCGCCGCTGCCGCCGCTGTGGAGCGACGCGTAGCTCAAGCAGAACGAGCCGAGCAACGACAGCGCGATGCCGGTGCCGCCGACGAGGAGGTATTTCCACGTCGCCTCGATGGCGCGCGCTGTGCCGTTGAAGTGCAAGAGTGGCACTGCGGCGAGGGTGACGCCCTCGGTGGCGATCCAGAGCAGGCCGAGATGGCGTGCCTGATGACCGGCGCTCAGCAGGCCCAGCACGGCGAGCATCATGGCGACAAAGACGCGGTTGGGTCGCTCGGAACGCACCCGCAGGTAGGAAACGCCATACGCCGCGCACACGAGGAACAGCAGCGAAACCGCGGGAAGGACGGCGCGGGCCAACGGGTCGAACGCGAGCCAAGCGCCGGGAGCTACGACGGGCGGGTCGAAGAGGAGCCAGAAGGCCAGCACGGTGTGCATGAGGCCGAAGACCGGCATCAGCCACGGGCGGGTGCGTTCGCCCGGCCAGACGGCGGCGAGCACGGCGCCGGCGAGCGGCAGCAAGATGAGCAGGAGGGGTTTCATTCGCGGAGCACGTTGAGTTTGCGCGTATCGAGCGAATCGAACGCGCGTTGGATGCGGTCAACGATGATGCCGGTGACGAAGATGCCCACGGTTACGTCGAGCAAAATGCCCGCCTCCACGAGCAACGGGGTGGCGTGGATGAGGAGCAGGCCGAAGAGATAGATGCCGTTTTCCAGGACGAGATAGCCGCAGACCTGCGAGATGGCTTTGGAGCGGCCGATCAGGAGGACGAACCCAGTCAGCACCGAAGCGATGGACCCGGGGACGAGGAGCGAGCCGGCGTGTTCGGGCAACAAGGGCAAGGCGCGGGAGAGCGCCACAGCGGCAATCGTGCCGCCCGAACCGAGCAGCAGCGAAGCCACGAAGCCGATGGACGGCTCGACTTCACGATCGACGCTGGCGGTGCGCATGGCACGGCGGAGCAGACCCGGAATGACGAAGCCCTTCACCGCCATGGTGCCGAGGGCGACGAGGGCAACGATCCAGTCGAACTGGTGTTCCATCAGCAGTGGCATCACGCCAAGCACAACGCCCTGCACCGCGACGGCACCGATGAGCGTGGGCAGGCGACTGCTGGCGAGCGCGAGGAGGTTGAGGCCCATCGCGAGGCCGATGAGGAGATTCAGCGTTCCGCTCACGCGGCACCGCCTTTCCATGCGACAAGCAGGGCGAACAGGCAGAGCAGAAATGCCGTTGTCAGGAGCAGCGGCACGCGCCGGAATGCCAGGCGCGCTAGCAGCGATTCGACCAGGCCCACGGCGACGGTCACGGCCAGCACACTGGCCGCGAGCGTGGCTGCCGCAGCGAAGGGCGAGAGCGTGCCGACTGGCACGACGGCCTCGATCAACAGGAGCGCGAAGAACAGCAGCTTCATCGCGGCGCCGTGGAGAATCGCCGCGAGAGGCGGTCCGCTGTGATCAAGAATCATGGCCTCGTGGATCATGGTGAGTTCCAAATGCGTGTTGGGATCGTCGAAGGGCACGCGGCAGTTTTCCGCGAGCAGCACGCAGAACAACCCGGCACCGAGCAGCGCGGCGCCGGCGCCCGCGGCGGGTTCCAGCATTGTTGCGAGCGTCACGCTGCCGGTGTGGACGCTGAGAGTCAGCACGGCAGTGATGAGGGCGGCCTCTGAGAGGACGGCGTAGCTGACCTCGCGGGCCGCGCCCATGCCTTCGAAGGCCGAGCCGGTTTCGAGGGCGGCCCAGGTGGTGCAGAAACGGGCCAGCGCGAGCAGATAGATCAGAAGCAGAACATCGCCGCGGAAACTGAGGGCCGCGCCCGCCGGGCCCAGCGGCAGCAGCATCGCCGCGCCGAAAATCGCGACCCAGGTCACTGCGGGGCCGGCGATGAAACCGGGTGAGGCGAGTGTGCTGAGGACGACGCCTTTTTGCCAGAGGCGGCCGAGATCGTAGTAGAGTTGGAGGACCGGCGGACCGCGCCGGCCTGCGACCCAGGCCTTAACCTTGTTGATGATGCCCGGAAGGAGCGGCGCCAGCACGAGCCAGCCCGCCACACGAAGGACGATTTCGAGGAACGACATCATGGTTTGCTGCCCAGTGCGACGAAAGTGCCAAGGGCGGAGAGGCCCATCAACAGATAAGCGATGTAGTAGTGCAGGTGTCCGTGTTGCAAGCGGCGCACGGCGGTCGAAACGCGCATGATAACGGAGGCGACGGGACCGATGACGCGCTCCAGCACTGTTTCCGGGATGCGTTCGAGGCGGATGGCGTCAGTCGGAAACAGGCCGCGCGGCCGGTGCAGGCGGCGTTCGGGTTGAAGAATCCACGCGAACCAGCCGGCGCCGATGCCAGCGAACGAGCCGGCGGTGTATTGCATGTGCGCGGTCGGCACGGCGTAGCCGCAGTCCCAGGTGAGGGCGCGCCGCAGACCGTTGGCGCGCGCCTGCCACCAGAGTGCGGCCACCGCGGCGCAGGCGAGGGCGGCGAGGGAGAGTTGCACCCAGCCGAGAGCAAACAGCGGAGCCGGCGCGTCGATGCCGGTCCAGGCGGGTTGCCACACGCCGACGGCCCGGGCGACGGTCGGCCAGAAAATCGCGGGCGCGAGGCCGATTGCAACGCAGCCGAGGGCGAGAGCCAGCATCGGGGCGCGCATCCACGGGCCGCATTCATGGGCGAGCCGGGCCGGCTTGGTGCGGGGAGAGCCAAGGAAGATCATTGAGCCGGCTTTCACAAAGCTCGCCAGTGCCAGCGCGCCCGTGGTGCCGAGCACGATGATCGCTGGCATCGCAGCCCACGCGGCGGAGCCATGGTTGGTCACGGCGTCGAGCAGCCCGAGGTAAACGAGCCATTCGCTGACGAAGCCGTTGAGCGGAGGCAGGCCGGAGATCGCCAGCGCGCCGAGGGCGAACAGCCCGGCGGTCCACGGCATGGCACGCCAGAGGCCGCCGAGGCGACTCATCTCGCGGGTGCCAGTCGTGTGGAGCACCGAACCTGCGCCGAAGAAGAGCAGCGACTTGAAGAGACCGTGATTCCATACATGCAACAGCGCCCCGGCCAGCGCCAGCCGGCCCCAGACCGAAAGGGATGCGCCTTGCGATTCGGCCACAAGCGCGAATCCGAGGCCAACAAGAATGATGCCGATGTTCTCGACGGAACAGTAGGCGAGGAGGCGTTTGAAATCGTTTTGGGCAAAAGCGAACGCGATGCCGAGCAACGCCGTGACGGCGCCGATGCCCGCCACTGTCCAGCCGGCGGCGGCCGACACCGGGAGCCAGCCGCTGAAGCGCACGAGGCCGTAAATGCCCATCTTGATGGCGACACCGGACATCAGGGCGGAGACGTGGCTGGGAGCGTTGGCGTGGGCCGACGGGAGCCAGATGTGCAGTGGAAACATGCCGGCTTTCAGGCCGAAGCCCGCCAGCGCGAGCCAGAACAGCGGCGCCAGTTCGGCGTGTTCGCGCATGGGGCCGAGTTCCCAGCTCCCCGTCCGCGAGGCGAGGGCAGCGAAAAAGGCGAACAGACAGACGGTGCCGGCATGCGACGCGGCGAGATAGAGCCAACCCGCGGCTCGCACCTCGCGGCGGCCGCGGTCGAGCGTGATGAGGAAATAGGCGCTCAACGCGAAAAGCTCCCACGCAATGAAGAAATGGAGGCCGTTGGCGGAGAGGAGCAGAGTGACCATACTGAGCAGCATCGCGCTCGACCACCGCCGGCCTTGGGGCGCCGAATGCGGGCGGTCGCGGTCGCTCCAATATTCGTGCGCATAGGCCGTGCTCGCGCCACCGACCACGCCAACGAGCGCGAGGAAGAGCGCGCTGAGGCTGTCGAGGCGGAAATGCAGTGGTTCACCGCCGATCAGGAATACGCTCCGCCATTCCCACACGGGGCCGCCGAGCAAAATCAAAATTGCCGCTGCCACAAGGGCGAGTGCGCCAGCGAGCGTATTGGCGAGCCATGCGCTCCGGGCACGGGGACCGATCACGATGCCGGCGACCAAAGTGGTCGCAGCCAGCAGCAGCAACGGGCCAGGAGTCATGGCGCGGGTTCCCGGCTGGGCGGGACTGGGGCGGATGTTGCATCGGTTGATGCGACCGCTCGGAAAATCTCGTCATCGCCGGCACCGCGCACGACGGCTTCGCGCAACAGGCCGCGGGAAAGGCTGCGGCTGAGCCGGCCAAGCACGTCGAGGTGCGCTCGCGGCGAGGGAGCGATGAAGAAAAAGAGCCGATTGACCGGCACGCCGTCGGGCGGCGGTTCAGGCAACACCAACCCCTCACGCAAGAGCAGCAGGGCGACTGTGCCGGCGTCGCGGCCGAGCGCGATGCGGGCGCTCGGATGCGGCAGGGCGAAACCACCGCCGATCGGTGCGATAGTGACTCCACCGGTGGCGCGCAGGCGCTGGGCCACGAGTTGGCGGACGGACGGCGTGGTCCCCGGCAGCGCGGCGACGATACTGTCGAGCGTAGCCGGGAGGTCCGCTGGGGAAAGGTCGCGCCAGATGCCACCTGCGCGGAGCAGCGGCTCAAGCAGGCCGCCAGTGGCGAAGGCCGAGCTGGCCGGCGCGAGGAATCCGGCTTGGGAGGCCAGGCCCCGGCCGGCGGCCCAGTTGACGACCTGTGCACGGTCAAAAATCAACCGGCCGCGCTCTGCGATGTGCGGCAGCCCCTCGGCGCGGATCCAGTCCTCGATGACTTTTTCCGAAACGCCGAATGACTCGGCTATCTGGACGAGGTTTAGATACATGACGACATGGGCAGGTGTTTGGGACAATGGACGCAGGAACCATTTCGGCAACTCTGGTGATAGTTGGCGACGAATTTCATGGACCGTCTCCGCTCATTACCAAAGCCGCCAGACCCGCCACGCCGACCAGCAGATAGAGCAGATAGGCCTGCAGTTTGCCCTGCTGGAGCCGGCGCACGGCGGTGGACACCCGCATGACGACCGTGCCGACCGGCTGGACCAGGTGCTCAAGCACGGTTTCCGGCGTGTGCTCCTCAAAACTGGCGGAGGCAGAGAAAAGTTCGTCGGGCCGTTGCTCGTGCCGGCTGGGACGCAAAATCCAGGCGAACCACTCCGTGATGATGCCGGCAAACGAGCCGGCGGTGTATTGCATACGCGTAGTCGGAGCGGCATAGCCGCAGTCCCATGTCAGAGCACGCCGGAATCCGCTACGCTGGGCTTTGCGCCACAACCACACGGCGGCGGCAGTAGCCAGCGCCGCGAGGGCGAGGTGAACCCAGCCGAGCGTCAGCAGGGGCGCCGGCGCATCGGTGCCCTGCCATGCGGGCTTCCATTCTCCTACCGCCCTGGCTATCGCCGGCCAGAACAGGACCGGGGCGAGCCCGATCGCCACGCAAGCGGCCGCGAGCAGCAGCATGGGACCGCGCAAACTGGGTCCGCTATCGTGGGCGTGAGCGGCGGCGTCCGAGCGCGGCGCGCCGAGGAAGACCACGCCGCAGACTTTCACAAAGCACGCGAGTGCCAGCGCTCCGGTTACGCCGAGCAAAATCGCCGCGGGCACGGCCGTCCACGTCGCAGTGCCGTGCGAGACGGTCGCGTCGAACAGTCCGAGAAAAACCAGCCACTCGCTCACGAAACCGTTCAAGGGCGGTAGCCCGGAAATCGCGGCGGCACCGAGGGCGAACAGCCCGGCGGTCCACGGCATCGCCCGCCAGAGGCCACCAAGGCGGCTCATTTCACGCGTGCCGGTCGCATGCAGCACCGAGCCAGCGCCGAGGAACAGCAGCGATTTGAAAAGGCCGTGGTTCCAGACATGGAGCAACGCTCCCGCCAGCGCGAGCCGGCCCCAAGCCGCGTCGCCGTGCGTCAGCGCGACGAGGGCGAAGCCGAGTCCGACGAGGATGATGCCGATGTTCTCAACGCTATGGTAGGCGAGCAGGCGTTTGAGATCGTGTTGCCCGAGGGCGAAAGCGACGCCGAGCACCGCGCTGGCGACCCCGAGCGACGCGACGGTCCAGCCCGCCGCCACCGGCACGGGCAGCCAGCCGCTGAACCGCACCAAGCCGTAGATACCCATCTTGAGGGTCATGCCCGAAAGCATAGCGGAGACGTGGCTCGGGGCATTAGCGTGCGCGGAAGGGAGCCAGACGTGCAGGGGGAACATGCCGGATTTCAGTCCGAAGCCGACCAGCGCGAGCCAGAAAAGCGGCGCCAGTTTGGCGTGTTCGCACATCGGGCCGAGTTCCCAACTCCCCGTTTGGGAGGCTAGCGCGGCGAAAAATGCGAACAGGCAAACCATGCCGACGTGCGAGGCCCCCAGATAAAGCCAGCCGGCCGAGCGCACTTCGACACGCTGCCGATCGAGCGTGATAAGGTAATAGGCGCTGAGCGTGAACAGTTCCCAGCCAATGAGAAAGTGTAGGCCGTTCGACGACAGCAGCGTCACGAACAGACTGAACACCAGCACACTCCACCAAAGGCGGCCGGCGGGCGCCGAGAGCGGATGGACCCTATCGGGCCAGTAGCCGCCGGCATACACCGATCCGGCGCCGCCGACCACGGCCAGCAGGGCGAGAAACAGCGCGCTGATCGCATCGAGCCGCAGGTGAAGCGGCTCACCGCAGAGCGGAAAGGCGCTGCGCCACTCCCACTCGATGCCGGTCGCGAGAACGAGCACTGCGGCGGTCAGAGCCAGGGCGAACCCGGCCAGCGTGAGCGTGAGCCACAATTTAGGCATGCGCCGGCTTGCAAGAAGGCTGGCGAGCTGGCCGAAAACGGCGGCAAAGAGCAGCGGTCCCAGACTCATGACGAAGAGCATGAATAAATGGAGTCGGTGTTACCAGCCTCGTTGTCATGGTGCGAAAACGGACGGTGCCAGTCTGTTTGGAGTGTTCACCTTGCGAGGCGGAACGGCCTCCCCGGCATACGCTGATCGGGCAGGCGCACTGTTTCGCCTGACGGGATAATTTCCGCAGACGCACCACGGCATTGACGGCTGGGCACCAAAGTATCGCTATGGTGTCTTCCATGAAAACTCTGCCCCTGATGCTGGTGTGCGTTGCACTGCTGGTTCTGACGGCTTGCGGACGCAAAGCTGTAACCCCGCTCAGGCGCAAGACCGCTGCCAATCTCGTGAGCGAGGCGCAGTTCGCCATCAACATGCGCGACTATGCGCGGGCCGAGGGGTTGTTCGCGAAGGCTGTGGAGGCTTGCCCGGACATGGGCGACTACTGGGTGAATCTTGGCGCGATGCGGAAGCGGCTCAACAACCGCTCCGGCGCGGAAAAGGCCTACGAGCACGCCGCTGACGCTTTTCAAGACGCATACAAGCTCGATCCGAAACAGCCTGAGCTGGTTTTGCAGCAGGTCTACGCGCTAGCGCTGCTGGGCCGCATCGACGACGCGCGCTCTGTGTTGGAGAAGGCGCGCAAAAATCATCCCGACAACCGCGGGATCAGGCTGTTTGTGGAAAACAGACAACTCGACCGCATCACCGAAGACCCGGCGTTCAAGGAACTCGCCCTCTAATCGGGGTGATCGCGCTCCCAAGTTCTGGAGATTTTCTGGTCAGACGAAGACCGCGCCGCCAAGGAGGCGCGGGCCGTCGTAGAGGGCGAGGATCTGTCCGGCGGCCAGCGCCCGCTGCGGCTCCGTAAATCGGATATGCGCGGTGCCATCGCCCGCCGGAGCAAACTCGACCGGCAACCGCGGGTCGCGGTAGCGCACGCGCGCCTCGATGCGCGCCGGCGAGGTCAGCGCTGCGCCGATGAAGCTCAGGCTGTGCACGCGGCACTCGTTGGTCCACAGGCCGGGTGCCGCCGGGCCGTCGAAGGCCACCAGCAGCGCGTGGTCCGCGGTGCGTTTGCCGACGACGACATAGGCCTGATGGTCGGTGTTGGAGGGGATGCGGATGCCGCGGCGCTGGCCGACCGTGTAGTAGTGCAGACCGCGGTGTTCACCGAGAACGTTGCCATCAGTGGCGCGCACGATCGGGCCGGGACGCTCGGGCACATAGGCGCGGAGGAAATCGGCCATCTTTACCTCGCCGATGAAACAGATGCCCTGGCTGTCCTTCTTATGCGCCGTAGGCAGCCCGGCCGCTGTGGCGAGCCGGCGCAGTTCGGGTTTGCGGAGGTGCCCGATGGGAAAACGGGCGTCGCGCAACTGAGCCTGAGTAAGGAGCGCGAGGAAGTAGGACTGATCTTTGTTCGGGTCGGCTCCTTCGAGGAGATTGAAGATATTGCCGGCTTCTATGCGCTGCGCATAATGACCGGTGGCGATGGCGGCGAAGCCCTCGGCGCGGGCGTAAGCGGCGAAGACACCGAATTTCACATGGCGGTTGCACATCACATCGGGATTCGGCGTCAGCCCGCGCCGGTAGCCGTCGAGCAGGTAGTCGACCACGAGTGCGCGATACTCGCGCATGAGGTTCACGACGCGAAACTCGATGCCGATTTTTTCGCAGACGGCGCGCGCGTCCTCGGTGTCGCGCTGCCACGGACAGTCGCCAAGGACGTTGTCCTCGTTGATCCAGTTTTTCATGTAGGCGCCAACAATGGCGTGGCCCTGTCGCTGCAACAGCAGAGCAGCGACGGAGCTGTCGACTCCGCCGGACATGGCAACGAGAATTTTTTCGGGGGCGGGCACGAGTGGAAGACGACGCAGCGCGGCTGGCGTCAATTCGGGCTGGGCAGGACGAACCCGGGGTCGATGACCCGGCGCAGCAGCTCGTCGAACCGGCCGAGCGGCGCGTCGAAACCCGGCCCCGCCTCGCTGCAACCAGGCAGGAAGATCGGCGCGCGCGCCGGCGGGTTTTTCGGGGTGAGCGGATCGAGGGCGCGCATTTGTTCAAGCGTCTGGCTGAGGTAGTAAGCCCGGACGGTGAACTGGTGGTTCTGCCGCCGCTGGCGGAGTTCGAACACGAGCGCGCCGCCCGGCAACACCGGATTGGGCTGCGTGCCCGGCAGCCACCACGACAGGCCCAGCAGGCCGCCGAGGCCAATGATGTTGGTGTCATGGCCCACGATCACCACGAGCCTGTGCGCGAGCGTGCCGAAGGCGCCGGGGTCGGGCCGGCCGCTCGCCGCCTGGTCCACGGTCAGGAGGATGTGGCTGGCGAGGTTGGAAGCTTGGGCCTGCGCGGGGTAGAAGGTGGCGTGCGCGAGGTCGAAATAGAGCGAGTGCAGCCGGATCAGTTGCGTCAGATCGGCCGGTGTGAGGCGACCCCAGCCGACCTCGGCCATCGGCATGCCCTCGGCATATTCGAGCATGAGGTTGTCGGTGATCTGCATGGCGGTGCGCAAGGGCCCCTGCACCGTCACCGTGCTGTCGCCGGTGCCCGGCACGACGGTGGCGGGCAGGTCGCGCAGGTCAACCTTGCCGGCGGGCATGGCACCGATCCCCAAGAGCACGCGGTGCAGCGTGGCGAATTCCGGCGTGCAGGCCCGCAGGACCGCCGTGGGATCCTGCCCGATGCGACCGAGCACCGCCGCGACGCCGAGGTTGCGATCGGGATGGCCGACGGGGAGCATCACGGGACGGAACATCGGGTCGAATTCGTCCAGCGGCCGGGCGTGCAATTCAATCGTTGCGCCCGGCAGCATCCCGGCAGCGAGATCTTGGGCGGTTTCCCGCGTGCGCTGGAAGCTGCTGGCCCGGAAGTAAACTCTCGGAAGATCGGTTGCCGCGTCGCCCGTCAACAGGCCTTCGGCGGTATAGAGCGCTCTGTAATAAGCCCCCATCAGGATCATTTGCTGTCGGCCGTGGGGCGTGAGAATTCCCGGGGCCACAGTCCATTGCGGCCACGGTTGCGCGGCAAACCTGCCCAGTTCGTTGTTGGTGTAGAGCGGCGAGCGCACGCCGTGGCGCGTCACCATGATGACCAGCCGGAGGTCGCTGTCCGGCTCGCCGGCACGGGTTGCGGGTGCGGCGCCGGCCGCGCCGAGCAGCAGCACGGCAGCCAGACGACAGAGTTGGCGGAGGCACGGATTCAGGTGGAGGCGTGGCGGCATGATGTTGGCGGGACCATGCCACGCGCCTGCGCGCCACATTGTCAAATGCGATGGCGGACCGGCGCGGAAATTTTCCCGCTTGTCCGCTCCGCGGCGCAGTGAATGCTGAACACTCACATGGCCCACCCAGCGCCCCGCATCGTCCGCGCCTGGCTCGACTCGCTTGTCTCCGGCGTTGTCGAGCTCGAGCGCGACTGGACGGGTCCGGCCCGCCCGCGATTTTCGTTCGGCGAACAGTGCCCTGCACCGGACGCCCTGGCGCCCGCGCCGGGCCTGGTCGCGGGCCGCGCCTACGGCTATTTCCTCAACAGCCGCGGCGAAATCGCCTTTGTGCTGCCGCTGGAGCACGGCTGTGCGGTCGACCCGGCTCGCGACCAGGTTTACCTCGCGGGGGACTTTAACGGCTGGCAGGACGCCGTCGGGCGGGATGAGTGGCGGATGGTCCCCGCCGAACTCGACGGCGAGCAGGTGCTGCTCTGGACGGGCGAGCCAGCGCGCTTCCTCGCCATCGAGGGGCAGAAGTTCAAGTTCGTCACCGGCGAGCACCAGTGGCTAGTCGTGCCGGGCGACGCGCCCAACCTCGTCCGCGACGCCGCCGGCAGCGTCAATCGCCTGCTCGACCCGCATCGCACCGGCTGGCACCTCTGGCGGTTCACACTGGCAGTGCCGCTCGATCTCGCGGAACCGCGGGGCGTCTCCTGGGCCGAGGAGCCCGGAGCCACGACCGCGCCCATGATGGCGGGCGTGCCGCTTGTGCCGGGGAATTTCTTCTACGAACTCAGCACGCAGCTGCCCCTCGGTGCGCTCGTGCGTGATGAAGCCACGGTCTTCCGGTTGTTCGCCCCGCGGGCGCGCAGCGTGACCCTTTTCTTGTGCCGCGAACCGGCCGCACAGGCTGACGCGCAACAATTTTCGCTCGTGCGCCGGCCCGATGCCGACGGCGCGGCGGGCGTCTGGGAAATCGCTCTCAACCGCACCCTGCACGGTTGGCTCTACTGGTATGCCGTGGACGGCGTGCGCGACGGGGAGGGAAAATTCCAACCGGAATTCCGCGTGCTTGATCCCTATGCGCTGGCCGCGCTCGGCCGAACCGGGCCCGGGATTGTGTTGGACCGCGCCTGGGTCGGGCGCGCGAGGAGAGATTTCCAGACGCCCGCGTGGCACGATCTCGTCATTGCCGAGGCGCATGTGCGCGACCTCACGGCGCATGCGCCCGTGAAGATTGCTCCCGAGGAGCGACGCGGCTTCACTGGGCTGCGTAAGTGGGTCGAGAGCCCCGAGTTTCACCTGCACCAGCTCGGCGTGAACTGCGTCGAACTGCAGCCGGTGCAGGAGTTCGATAATACGACCACCGACGAATACCACTGGGGCTACATGACGAACAATTTTTTCGCGCCGGAAAGCGGCTATGCGCTCGCGCCGGAGGCAGCTTCGGGGGTGCGCGAACTACAGGAGCTGGTCGCGGCGTTTCACCGGCGCGGCATGGCAGTGGTGCTCGACGTGGTTTTCAACCACGTCGGGGTGCCGGAGCACCTGATGGCGGTGGACCGGTCCTATTATTTCGAGCAGGACGCCGACGGGAAGCTCGCGAACTGGAGCGGCTGCGGCAACGATCTGCGCGCTCGCTCGGTCATGGCCCGGCGCCTTATCATCGACAGCTGCCTCCACCTGATCGAGGCCTACGGTGTGGACGGGTTTCGCTTCGATCTCGCCGAGCTGCTGGGTGTCGAGGTGCTGCGCGAGATCGAGGCGGCGCTCAAGCGCGTGAAGTCCGACGTGATCCTCATCGCCGAGCCCTGGAGCTTTCGCGGACACATCGCGGGTGTGTTGCGCGACACCGGCTGGGCCTCCTGGAACGACGGTTTCCGCGACTTCGTGCGCGACTATGTGCGGGGCGCTGGTTCGGCGGAGCGGCTGGAATATTTTCTGAAGGGGTCACCCTGGTATTTCGCCAAATGGCCGGCTCAGACCGTGAATTACACGGAGTCGCACGACGACCGCTCGTGGATCGACATGATTACGGAGAATCCAAATTTCGATGGTTTCAACCCGACGGCCAACGACCGCCGGCGCACGCACCTGATGGCGGCGCTGCTGTTCATGTCGCTCGGCATCCCGATGCTCGCGGCCGGGCAGGACTTCCTGCGTTCCAAGCACGGGGTGAACAACACCTATCTGCGCCGCGACCTCAACGCCCTCGATTACCGCCGGCTCTACCGCTACCTCGGCACGCACACGTATTTCGCGGAGTGGATCGCATTCCGGCGCAGCGTAGAAGGTCGGCTCCTGCGGCAGCACACGCGGCCGAGCGAGGATTTTTTCCAGTTTTTCTATGCCGCCAACTCGCCCGCTTGCGCGGTGGTTTACAACGCCGATCATTCGCAGGGCGCGCAGCGCCTTCTGTTCGCAGTCAATCCCACCCAGACTGAGGTAACGCTGCCGGTGGGTGGCGCGGTCGCGGCCGGTCCCTGGCGCCAGCGTGCCGACCACGACCGGTTTTACGCTCCTGGAGCCCACGGCGCCACCGAGCCGGTCGAAGCGGAACTTTTCGTGCCGGCGCTCGGTTGCGGGCTCTGGATTAGCGAACACGCGGGCTGAAGCCCCGAATGCAGGTGGCTTATGCCAGTGTTTGCGCCCCCAAAACCCTTGCATCGCGCCGCGGCCGGTTGTTCATTTCACCTTCCGCGTCCGCGCGGTTTAACGTCACTTAGAAAACAACACTAGAATCCAACGGAAAGTCCTCCCATGCCCGTCAAAGTCGCCATCAATGGTTTCGGCCGCATCGGCCGCCTCGTCTTCCGCGCCCTCGTCGAACAGGGCCTGCTCGGCACGACCTTCGACGTCGTCGCCGTCGGCGATATTGTCCCCGCCGACAACCTGGCCTACCTGCTAAAATACGATTCCTCGCAAGGCCGCTTCAACGGCACCGTCGGGTCGAAAAAGTCCGCGCCCGACAAGGCCGAGGACGACGTCCTCGTCGTCAACGGCAAGGACATCCTCGTCGTTTCCGCCCGGACGCCCGCCGAGCTTCCCTGGGCCAAGCTGGGCGTGCAGCTCGTCATCGAGTCCACCGGCCTCTTCACCGATGCCGCCAAGGACAACCCCAAGGGCGCCTACGGGCACATCGTCGCCGGCGCGAAGAAGGTCATCATCTCCGCTCCCGCCAAGAACGAGGACATCACGATCGTCCTCGGTGTGAACGACGACAAGCTCGACCTCACGAAGCACCACATCATCTCCAACGCCTCCTGCACGACGAACTGCCTCGCGCCCGTCGTCTCCGTGCTCCTCAAGGAAGGCTTCGGCATCGAGGAAGGCCTCATGACCACCGTCCACTCCTACACCGCCACGCAGAAGACCGTGGACGGCCCCTCCAAGAAGGACTGGAAGGGTGGCCGCACCGCCGCGCAGAACATCATCCCGTCCACGACCGGCGCCGCCAAGGCCACCGCGCTCGTGTGCCCCGAGGTGAAGGGTAAGCTCACCGGCATGGCCTTCCGCGTCCCGACGCCGACCGTCTCGGTCGTTGACCTAACCGTGCGCACCACGAAGGAAACCTCCTACAAGGAAATCTGCGCCGCGATGAAGCGGGCCTCGGAGACCTATCTCAAGGGCATCCTCGAATACACCGCGGACGAGGTCGTCTCCTCCGACTTCATCCACTGCAAGGCCTCGTCGATCTTCGACGCCGGCTCGGGCGTCGAGCTGAACTCGAAGTTCTTCAAGCTCATCTCATGGTATGACAACGAGTGGGGCTATTCCAACCGCGTCGTCGATCTCTCCAAGAAGGTCGCCGCCGTCCTCTGAGCGTGAGCCAACCTTAAACTGGCCGCCGTCCGTCCAGGTGGCGGCCTTTTTTTATGCCGAAATTCAAATCCATCCGCGACCTCCCACTTGCCGGCAAACGCGTCCTCATGCGCGTCGATTTCAACGTCCCGCAGGACAAGGTCACCGGCGCTATCACGAACAACCAGCGCATCGTCGCCGCCATTCCCACTATCAAATACGCGCTCAACAAGGGCGCCTCTGTCGTCCTCATGTCGCACCTTGGCCGCCCAGAGGGGCAGAAAATCGCGAAGTTTTCACTGAAACCCGTCGCCGACGAACTCGCCAAGCTGCTCACGAAGCCCGTGAAGTTCCTCGATGACTGCGTCGGTCCCGCGGTCGAGGCCGCGTGCGCCCCCGGCGCCCTCAAGGCCGGCGATGTCGTCCTCCTCGAAAATCTCCGCTTCCACATCGAGGAGGAGACGAAGGTGAAACTCGAGGACGGCTCGAAGAAAGCCGCCGACAAGGCCGCCATCGCCGCGTTCTGCGCCAGCCTCTCGAAGCTCGGCGACGTCTTTGTGAACGACGCCTTCGGCACCGCGCACCGCGCGCACAGCTCGATGGTGGGCGTCGCGCTCCCGCAGAAAGCCGCCGGCTTCCTGATGGAGGCCGAGTTGAAGGCTTTCTCCGCCGTGCTCGAACATCCGCAGCGTCCGCTGCTCGCCATCCTCGGCGGTGCGAAGATCGCCGACAAGATTCCCCTCATCAACAATCTCCTGGAGAAAGCCAACGAGATCATCATCGGTGGCGGCATGGCCTTTACGTTCAAGAAGGAGCTCGAGGGCATGGCCATCGGCAACAGCCTCTACGACGCTGAGGGCGCGAAGATTGCAAAGGAACTCTTTGTGAAGGCCGCCGCCAAGGGCGTGAAGATCACGTTGCCGGTCGATTTCATCTGCGCCGACAAGTTCGACGCCAATGCAAACACCAAGATCACCTCCGACAAACAGGGCATTCCTGACGGCTGGATGGGCCTCGACGCCGGTCCAAAATCTATCGAGCTCTTCAACGTCGCCATCGCGCGCGCCAAGACCATCGTCTGGAACGGCCCCTCGGGCGTCTTCGAGTTCGAAAAATTCGCCGGCTCCACGAAAGCCATGGCCGCGGCCATGGCGCGGGCGACCGAGGCCGGTGCCACGACTGTGGTCGGCGGTGGCGACACTGCCACGGCCGCGAAGAAATACAAGGTGGCCGACAAGGTCACACACTGCTCCACTGGTGGCGGCGCAAGCCTCGAATTTCTTGAAGGCAAAGTGCTCCCCGGTGTCGCGTTTCTTGAAACTTGAGGGCAGGGGCGGTTATCCCTAACCGCCCTTCCTTTCCCTACCCAATCCAGGGCCGTTAAGGATAACGGCCCCTACCTAAAAACCACCCATGTCCTCCCGCAAAAAACTCATCGCTGGCAATTGGAAGATGAACAAGACTAGCGCCGATGCCGCCGCGCTCGTCACCGACATAGTCGCCGCCGTCGGCCGCCAGGCTGACGTCGACGTCGTCGTTTGCCCGCCGTTCACCTCGCTCGAGAGCGTCGGCAAGGCGCTCGACGGTTCGACAGTGAACCTCGGCGCCCAAAACATGCACCCCGAGGCCAGCGGCGCCTACACCGGCGAAATCTCCGCGCCGATGCTGCGCGCCATCTTTGCCACGCACGTCATCCTCGGCCACAGCGAGCGCCGCGCCTACTGCGGCGAGACTGACGCCTTCGTGAACAAGAAGGTCCTCGCCGCCCTGAAGAACCAACTCAAGCCCATCCTCTGCGTCGGAGAGACGCTCGCCGAGCGCGAAGCCGGCGCGACGCTCAAAGTCGTGCAGACGCAGCTCGAAGGCGGCCTTGAGGGTGTGAACAAGGAGCAGGTGGCCAGCATCGTCATCGCCTACGAACCCGTGTGGGCGATCGGCACCGGCAAGGTGGCGACGACCGAGCAGGCGCAGGAAGTCCACGCTTTTATCCGCGGCCTCCTCGTGAAGCTCTTCGGCGAGCCCATGGCGCAGAAGGTGCGCATCCTCTATGGCGGCTCGATGAAACCATCCAACGCGCCCGAACTGCTCGCCCAAAAGGACATCGACGGCGGCCTGATCGGCGGCGCGAGCCTCGAAGCCCGCAGCTTCGTCGAACTCGTCACCGTGGCGGCAGCAGTGAAGTGATCTGGACCGCGGAAGGCGGGCGTTTCCTGCTTCGTGCTTGGCGGTGCGGTCTATCTCTGTGCGAGAAAATTCTCCAAGCCGTGATGGGTGTCCTCAAGCCGAGCCAATTCTACGATATGGAATCCTGCATCGGCCATAATCTGCTTAACTTCGGAGGTGCTCGACATGGCATCCTCGAAGACCACTGCCCTAAGTGTTTTGTCGCTTAGAAGGTTTCCCATGCCACGGAGCACGCGGGCCTCGTTGCCCTCGACATCGAGCTTGATTGCGTTGGGAGCCCTTACACCATGGCGCGCCACCTGATCGGCTGCTCGCGAGGTGGTGACGTCGATGTGTTTAATGAGTGGGTTGCTATCCCAGTTATGCAAACTACTCTGTCCAAGGTTTCCTTCGTGCAAAAAAAGAGGAGCCGTGCCCGTATCGCAATCCAATGCAACCTCGACCACCTGCACCGCAAGCGAATTGAGGCGCGCCGCTTTGCGAATCAAATCAGCCAACTGAGGATTTGGCTCAAATGCCTGCACGAAGACATTGGGCAGCAACTTCGCGACAGTGAGCGCATGAAGACCGACATTTGCTCCGATATCCCAGAACACATCGGCGGGACGCAATACTCTCAGAAGCGCCAATAACACTTCCTCTTCGTAATAGCCGTTACGGATGATCTTGTTGTCGACGTATTCGTAAGGATTTAATCGAAGAACAACCCCGTGTTTTGTCCTAATGCCGATACGGGCTTGCTTGAGGGCGAAGCGATAGAATCGGACTGCACCACGCATCTGGTGACGAAAGAGAAACGCCGCAATCTGCTCGCGTATGCTTATCTTGATTTCGTCCATCGTGGGGTTGGTGCAGTGATTCAAACGCGCTTTAGTAATCGAACAAAGCGCGGTGTTGATTAGCTGCTTCTTACAGCAATGGTATTAACAAGCAGAAGGAGCAGTCCGCCCCCGTTAGGGAGTGCATCGAGAGCGGCAATGGCAGCGTCATTTTGCTCTGCGGCCAGGCTACGCGAGGCTGCGAGGCCGTGGACCTTCACAAAGGTCGTCTTGCCGGCTTTCGCGTCCTTGCCGGCGGTTTTGCCGAGGGCGGCGGTGTCGGCGGTGGCATCGAGGATGTCGTCGACAATTTGAAACGCCAAGCCTAGGTGCTGGCCAGCGCGGCGGAGCGCGGCGAGATCTTCTTTGCGTGCGCCACCGATGAGTCCGCCCATCACAAGCGCAGCCTCGATCATCGCGGCGGTTTTGTTGAGGTGGATGAATTCGAGTTCGTAGGGCGTGGCGTCGGTCTTTTTCTCGGCGAGCAGGTCGGCCATCTGGCCGCCGATGAGGCGTCGGCTGCCAGCGGCGTCAGCGAGTTCGCGGACGAGCGCGGCGGCGAGTGGGGGTTGCGCGGCATAGTTTTCGGCGAGCAGCGCGAAGGCGTAGGTGAGGAGCGCATCGCCGGCGAGGAGCGCGGTGGCTTCGTCGAATTGCTTGTGCGCGGTAGGGCGGCCGCGGCGCAGGTCGTCGTTGTCCATGCACGGCAGGTCGTCGTGGATGAGCGAATAAGTGTGGACGCACTCAAGGGCGACGGCGGCAGGAAGCGCGTCGAGGATTTGCGATTTTTGATTCTCAAATTTTGATTCGTCCTTCGTGGCCTTGGCTCCAGCGAATAATTCCGCTGTGGCGAGCACAAGGACGGGGCGGAGGCGTTTGCCGCCTGCTTCGAGGGAGTAGCGCATCGCAGTGTGCAGCCGCGCGGGCCGCGTGGAGGCGGGCGGCATGAATCGGTCGAGTCCGCGCTCGACGCTGGCGACATGGCGTTTGAGTTCGTGGGCGAAATCCATCACTGTGTAGTAGCGTCTGCTTCCAGCCGGTCATCAAACAAATTTACCGGCTGGAAGTCGGCGCCACGATTCAAACTCGCCAACCCGCTGCGCCCCGCCCATAACTCCTGCGCCCACCTATGCCCACCTACGAGTATGCCTGTCCAAAATGCGCTAGCGAATTCGAGCTTTTCCAGTCGATGAACGATGCGCCGCTGAAGAAATGTCCGAAATGCAAGAAGACCGGTGTCAGGCGCCTAGTCGGCGGGGGCGCGGGATTGATTTTCAAGGGTTCCGGTTTCTACATCACCGATTACAAGAACAAACCTGATGCGGCGAAGGCCGAAGGCAGCAAGACTGACGGCGCCAAGAGCGTCACCGGTGGCGCCGAAAAATCCGCTCCCGCCCCGGCCAAAACCGAAGCCAAGCCCGTCGCTGCCGCGGCCAAATAGTCTTTCACCATGAGCAAACAAAATCTCGAATTGCACGGACCCAGTTGGACAGAAGTGATTCTCGGCGCAGTGCTGAGCGTGGTGCTTGGCGGCGCGCTCGCAGCGGTTTTTCTCATCCTGAAGCCGGTGACGAAGGCCAAGGAAATGCCCAAGCAGCTGACTGCAGACATGGTTTATTACCTCGAAGGCTCGCTCGACGCGTCGAAGCTGCGCCAGGCGATCGCCAAGCAAAATTCCTTTGCTCAGGGCCGATCCGTTTCGATCACGGAGGATGAGCTTAACGCCCTCGCCGCTCCCGCGCCCACGGCTCCAGCGGCACCGGCCAAGGGCAAGCCCCCCGCTGCGGCCCCGGGTGCTGCGTTCGCGTTTGGCACGCCGAATTTCCGCATTCGCAAGGGTGAGTTGCAGATCGCCGTGCCGATGCAAGTCGGTGTGGCGGGCCTCGATCTCAATGTCGTCGTGCAGGCACGGGGCGCGTTTGCGCGCCGGGGCGAGAGTTTTGTTTTTGTGCCGAACGAGGTCTATATCGGCTCCTGCCCGGTGCACCGGCTGCCCATGGCGCAAGGCTACGTCATGAAAAAGATACTGGCGGCGAGTGCCCTGCCCGAAGGGGTGGTCGCCGCCTGGGGTAAACTTTCCGACGTCGCGCTCGACGGCTCGACCCTACAGTTCACCATGCCGTGAGGAGGCTCGTGGTCCGGAGTTGACGCGCGGTGCGACAGTGTAGATGGAAGGCCGGACGTGACCCGGTTCGCGGGTTAAGAACTTGCCCGCACGCACGACCGGCCCGAAGACTTCCCCCGTGTCAAAAAAGCTGCAGAACATCGGTATCGTTTCGCTGCTGACCAGCGTGTCGCGCGTGCTTGGGCTCGTCCGCGACCAGCTTGCGCTCGGCATCCTGGGCGCAACTGGAATCAACGATGCGTTCGTGACCGCGTTCAACCTGCCGAACCTTTTCCGTCGGCTGCTGGGCGAAGGCGCGCTCACGGCGGCGTTCGTGCCGACGATGCAGCACGAGCTGAAAGACCACGGACGCGAGGGGGCGTTTGCGCTGCTGAGCCAGGTGGTGAGCTGGCTGCTCGTCGTCACGTGCAGCCTCGTCGCGCTGGCGATGCTCGTGTTCAGCCAGTCGCGGTTGCTCGCAGGCCAAGGGGCGAAGTGGTATCTCGCGGCGGACCTCACGGCGGTGCTGTTTCCGTATCTCGCACTGGTGTGCATTGCGGCGGCGCTCGGCGCGGCGTTAAACGTCCTCGGAAAATTCTGGGAATCGGCGATCTCGCCGGTGTGGCTTAACCTCTGCATGATCGGCTCCCTCGCGGGCGCGGGGTTGCTGTGGAAAGCGGGCAACTCGTCGATCGCGGGGTGGCTCTGCGGCGGCGTGTTGCTCGGCGGTCTTTTCCAGATGCTCGTGCCAGCGGCAGCGCTGATGCGCGAAGGCTGGCGCCCGCGCTTCGAACTCGGACGTTCGGACCGCGTACGTGAGATCGCGACGCTGATGGCGCCGGGGCTGTTTGGCACGGCGATCTATCAGATCAACACCTACGTCTCCCGGTTGTTCGCATTTTCGATTCACGAGGGCGAGGCGTCGCTCTTCTTTTACTCGAACCGGCTCATGGAGCTGCCCATCGGCGTGTTTGCCATCGCGGTTTCGACAGTCGTCTATCCGCTGCTCGCGCGCCATGCCGCCGAAAAGAATCATGCCGCCCTGGCGCACGACTACCGGCGCGGTGTGCGGCTGATTTTGCTGCTCAACGTGCCCGCCGCGGTCGGACTCGCTGTGCTGAGCACGCCTATCGTGCGGCTGCTTTACGAGCGCGGCAAATTCTCCGCCGCCGACACCGCGACGATGGCGCCGCTCGTCGCGCTGTTTGCGGTCGGCATGCCGTTCTTTGCGGTGGCGAGCCTCATGGTCCGCGCGTTCTACGCGTCGAAGGACACGGTCACGCCTGTGAAACTCGCGGCCTTGAGCTTTGTGATCAACGTGTCGCTCGGCTGGTGGCTGAAGGACACGCTGGGCGCGCGCGGCCTCGTGCTCGCGAGCACCGCGGCCGTCATCGTGCAGGCGCTGGCGTTGCAACATCAGCTCGGGGTGAACCTGCCGGGCATGAAGTTTGGCGAACTGTGGCCGACGCTCGGGAAAATCCTCGGCGGAAGCTTGGTGATGGCGGCGGTCGTGGCGGGCGGCTGGGGCCTGGTGCACGAGGTTCACGGGGCGGATGCGATCGCGGTGTTCGGCCTCATTCCGCTCGGCATCGTGGTCTATGCGGCGTCGCTCTGGGCCCTGAGGATCGAAGGTAGCGATGAAATCGGCGCGCTGATGATAAAACTCCGCGGGAAAATTCGACCTGGCGAAGTGACCCTGCCATGAAACCGAAATTCGACTGGTTTCTCCTGGGTATGGCGGCGGCCACCGTACTGGCTTGGGCGGCACCGAGTCCAGGCGCGGCGGGCGGCTGGCTGCATCCGGCGCTGCTGACGAAGGCGGGCATCGCACTTATTTTTTTCCTGCATGGGCTCGCGCTGTCGTTCGATGCGCTCAAGGCCGGCTCCCTGCGCTGGCCGCTGCACCTGCTGGTGCAGACGAGCACGTTCCTGCTGTTTCCCCTGATTGGCCTCGGCGTGCTCGCGGTGCTGGGCGACCGGGTTGCGCCGAACCTGAAACTCGGTTTTTTCTATCTTTGCGCGCTGCCGTCCACCGTCTCGTCGTCGGTGGCGCTGACGGCGGCGGCGCGGGGCAACGTCGCCGGCGCGCTGTTCAACGCCACGCTGTCGAGCCTGCTCGGCGTGTTTCTGACGCCGCTGTGGATCGCGCTGCTGCTGAAAACCGGTGGGCATACGCAGTCGCTTGGGCCGGTGATCCTCGACCTGGTGCGCTGGCTAGTGCTGCCGCTGTTGGTGGGTCAGCTTTGCCGGCCGTGGCTGGGCGTGTGGGCGGGGCGAAACAAGCGCCTCATCAACGTTGCCGACCGTGGCACGATCCTGCTGCTCGTCTACACTTCATTCTGCGACTCGTTCAAGGCTGGCATCTGGTCGGGCCATGGTCCTAGTCTGATCTGGGGCGTGCTCGCCGGCGCGCTTGCCCTGTTCACGTTGGTGATGTTCATCATGTGGCGGGCGGCCATCGTGCTTGATTTTTCTCGCGAGGACCAGATCGCGGCGATGTTCTGCGGCTCGAAGAAGACCCTGGCTTCGGGCGTGCCCATGGCGAAACTCATCTTCGGTGCGCACCCGGGCATCGGCCTGATACTGCTGCCGATCATGATCTACCATCCGCTCCAGCTTGTGATCTGCGGTGTGCTGGCACAGCGTTGGGCGAAGCGGGACTGACCCCGCGCGTTTATGAACCCTGTCAAACCCGAAGTCGATCCGGTCCGACACAACACCGCGGCCAGCTGCTACGAAATCGAGATCGGCGGGCACCTCGCCGTGGCGGAATACGTCCTCGAAGGCGACGGCCGCATGGTGTTCACCCACACGTTCGTGCCAGCCGAACTGCGCGGACGCGGACTCGCCGAAAAACTGGTCCGTCGAGCGCTCGCCGATGCACGGGTTCAGGGTCGCCGCGTCGTGCCAGCCTGCTCCTATGTGGCGACGTTCATCGAGCGCAATGCCGAGTTCGAGACGCTGGTAGCGTAGATAGTCCGGCTGACCCCGGCTGCAGCACGGTTTGCCAAATCGCGCCGATCTGTTTGCTTGGTCGATTCATGTCGCATCTCTTTGCTCCGCTCACGATCAAGTCCGTCACCCTGCGCAACCGCATCGGCGTTTCCCCGATGTGCCAGTATTCCGCCACCAACGGCGTGACCAACGACTGGCATTTCGTCCATCTCGGCTCCCGCGCCGTCGGCGGTGCGGGGCTCGTGATCGCCGAGGCCACCGGAGTCGTGCCCGAGGGCCGCATCACGCCAGGCTGCACGGGCATTTGGTCCGACCGTCATGCCGAGGCGTTTGCGCGCATCACGCATTTTGTGAAACAGCAGGGTGCCGTGCCGGGCATTCAGATCGCACACGCGGGCCGCAAAGCCAGTGCCGCGCTCCCGTGGCACGGCGGCAATCACCTCGCCGCCGCCGCCGGTGGCTGGCCCACGGTTTCGGCGAGCGCCCTGGCGTTCGGTGGCGGACTCGACAAGGTCCCGCACGCTCTGACGGTGGCGGAAATCCAGCAGGTGCAGCAGCACTTTGTCGCCGCGGCCAAGCGCGCGCTCGCCGCCGGTTTCGAGTGGCTGGAACTGCACTCGGCGCACGGCTACCTCAGCCACCAGTTTCTCTCGCCGCTCTCCAATGCCCGCGCCGACAGCTACGGCGGCAGCTTCGACAACCGCACGCGTTTCCTGCTAGAAACCACAACCGCGGTGCGGGCCGTCTGGCCCGACTGTCTGCCGCTCACGGTTCGCCTCTCGTGCACAGACTGGGTCGAAGGCGGCTGGGACATCGAGCAATCCGTCGAGCTGGTGCGCCAGCTGAAGGCGACGGGCGTCGATCTGATCGACTGCAGTTCCGGCGGCGGCGTGCCCGATGCAAAGATTCCCGTCGGCCCCGGTTTTCAGGTGCCGTTTGCTGAGCAGATTCGCCGTGACGCCGGGATAGCGACGGCCGCAGTGGGTCTGATCACCGAGGCGAAGCAAGCCGACGACATCATCCGTGCGGGCCGGGCCGACCTCGTGTTGCTCGCGCGCGAGGAACTGCGTGAACCCTACTGGCCTGCCCAGGCGGCCCGCATGCTCGGCCAGCCTTTCCCTCCTCCGCCGCAATACGCCCGTGCCTGGTAACTCTCTCCCATGACTCCGATCCCATCCTCCACGCTGCTCGAAGCCCTCAACTGGCGCTACGCCACCAAGAAATTCGATCCGAAGAAGAAAATTCCCGCCGACATCTGGGCGGTGCTGGAGCACGCGCTCGTGCTGACACCCTCATCCACGGGACTCCAGCCTTGGAAATTTCTCATCATCGCGGACCCAGCGGTGAAGGCCCGTCTCGTGCCGGCATCATGGGACCAGTCCCAGCCCGCCGACTGTTCTCACTTCGTGGTCTTCGCCGTGCGGAAAAACCTTGGCACTGACCACGTCGACCGGCACCTCGCCCGCACCGCCGAGGTGCGTGGCGTGCCCGTGGAGTCGCTCGCGTATTTCCGCCAGATGATAACGGGAGCGGTCGAGAAAGCCCGTGCAGAAGGCCGACTCGACCTCTGGCAAGCGCACCAAGTCTACATCGCGCTCGGCAATTTCATGACCGCCGCGGCGCTGCTCGGCGTCGACACCTGCCCGATGGAGGGCTTCGAGCCGCCGAAGTATGACGAGATTCTCGGGCTGGCCGGCACGGATTTCACCGCAACCGTCGCCTGCGCGGCAGGCTACCGCGCTGCGGACGACAAATACGCCACGACGAAGAAAGTCCGCTTCAAGCCCGAGGACGTGATCGTGCGCATCTGAGGCTGTTGCACCGGTTCATTGCCGCAACGCCACGAATGGCACCGTGGCCCGTCTGACTTCGTCGAGGGCGTCGCTGGGCCCGCGGAGCCCGGCGCCGAAGGTCACAAGATAGCGGAACTCGCAGTTGTCGGCGATATAGATGGGATAGTTGCATTCCCACTTGTTATTCGCGACCCATGAATAGAGCGCTCCGTGCGGCTCGATCGTGGTGCCGAACTCCCAGAGCCGCAGCCGGCCGAGCTGCACGAGCGGGGCGTCAAGCGTGGTCCAGGCCACTCCGGTTGCGGCTCCGCAGCAGGCCGCCCCGTCGAGCACCGCGTAGTAGTCGCAGCACGAACCGGGTATTTGGTCCACGCCGGGGCGGATCGAGCCACCCGCGCGGTCCAGATGCCATGTGCCGCCTGGCATCGCGAAGGGGAAGCTCACGTAGAATCCCTCCGGATCACGCGTGGCGACCTTGTGCACTTTTGCGGTGAGGGCCAGTTGGGGCAGGGCGTGGAGACAGCGAACCTGCAAGGTGTAGCGGTGCGCGCCAAGCACGGCGTAGTCGAGTTCCCACTCGCGGTAAACGGGACCGTTCGCCGTGCAACGGCGCGCTACAAGCCGGCCGTGATAGACGACGCTGCGCGGAATGGTGCGTGGCGCCATCAGGTAGCCACCAGCCGCATTGCGATCGCCGCCGGGGAAATGCTGCCAGACCGGTGCGCCGAGAGCTTGGCCGGCGGTCTGGTCAACCAGTTCCGAGCCGGTCGCGGTGTCACGAAGTGATGTGAGCCCGCGTTCGCCGTCGAATCCTACGGCATAATGTGCATTCGCGAAACGGTCTTTGCCTTGCGTGACCGTTGGCGCAGGCGTCGCGGCCGGTGGCGAGAAGTCGAGCGCCAGCTCCAAGCGTCCGGATGGGGGCAGGGTCACCACGACGTGGGCGCACCAGCCGCGTGCGATTTTTTCCAGCTGGTGTGGCAACACGTTTCCCTGGCCGTCACGCACGGCGAAACCGGCGTGCACAGCGGGTGATTCCCACCAGTCGAGCGGCAGACTCGCCACGGCGGTGTGCGGCGCAGGGTGCGGGTTCACGACGATGAAACGAAACGGCCTGCCAGCTCGGACCTGACCTTCGCCGAGCGCGGTGCGAACGCGGTCGAACGCACCGTTCACTGACGTGTCGGCCTCGGCCGCCAGCATGGACTTGCGGGCGAACACCTGTTGAGTGAGCAGACTTCCGCTAAACGTCTCCGAATGGCCAAACGTGTGCTCGGCATAGAGGCCGAGCGATGCGCCGAGCGCCGCGCGTTCGTCGACCGGCACAACTTTCGCTTCGGGATCGAGCCGCTCGATCAGGTTCTTGGTGCGCTGTGCGTGACGGAAGATCGCTGTGTCGCGCGGAGCGGAGGCAAGGCCGTCCGCCCACCAGTCCGGCCAGTCGCCGCGTTGGACGGGGATGCTTGGTTCGTTGGCTTCCAAGTGCGCGAAGAATTCCCGCAGGGTAGCCGTCCGGATGAGGACGCGGTCGCCGTGCTTGGCGTTCCATCCGGCAATCAAGCGGCAGCAGTCATCGCCCGGCGGGCTGTTGTCGGTGCAAATGCCCGAACCCATGACGGGAAGGAAACGGCGCGGGTGGCCGGAGCGCTCCAGCGCGTTGACGAGTTCGAAAACCTTTCGCTCGGCAAAACTGATGTCACGCACGTCCACCTCCCTGCCCGAGCCTTCGATTTCCGCATCGCTGCGACCTCGGTCGACGGCTGGAATTCCGATCCGACCGTCGGGCACGGTGCCGCCCATCAGACCGAGAAAATTGGCGCGGTGATAGGCTAGGCCGTTCCAGACCAGCACGCGCCGGCCGCGGGGCGACTCCCACCAAAACGGCTGCAGCGGCCCGCCGAGCGGATAACCACCGTGGTGGGCGTTGAGGTTGGTCGAGAGGTAGCGGACGCCACTTTCTGCCAAGAGGTCGATGAATGCCCAAGGCAGTCCGTTGATGTCGCACGACATCGCACAGTCCAGTGGCACACCATGCCGCCGGGCAAAATCGCGCGCCGGTGCGAGCGAGTCGCGCAGATGTCCCTCGTCCAGCAGTTCGCTGAGGTGAAACCGCAGCGCCGTCAGCTCTAGACAGCCGGAGGCAAAAGCGTCGAGCAAGGCCTGCACTTCCGCGCTGCTGGCGCTGCGCAAATACTGCTCCAGCGCCCAGAATCCCTCGCAGGTGAATTTGAATCGCGCCTCCACGGGGCGCGAAGCCTGCGCGGGGGAGGTCGCGAGCGCAGCGGCCTGCGCGATGAAGTCGCGATGGTAGCCGGCTATCGCCTCTTGGCGGTCGGTAAAGCCAATGTCGATATGGGAGTGCTGGATGACGAAGATCGTCCAGGGCGCAGCAGGTGATTTTGTCGGCATGAAAATAATGGTGAATCCGTCGGCATCAACTTCGGATCTTGTCTGGGGCGAAAATGGCGGCGCGTTCGCTTGCGTCCAGCTCGCGCCACGTGCCGGGCAGGAGTGCGCCCAATGCGAGTTGGCCAATGCGCACGCGGAAGAGCCGCAGGATCGGATGCCCGATGGCGGCGGTCATACGGCGCACCTGGCGGTTTTTACCCTCGGTGAGCTCGAGCGAGAGCCAGCAGTCGGGCACATTTTTTCGGTAGCGAATTGGTGGCTCGCGCGGCGGCAGCGACGGTGCGGGATTCAGCAGCTGCGCACGACAGGGGAGAGACTTGTAACCGCCGAGCGTGATGCCACCGCGCTCCAAACGGGCGAGAGCTTCGGCGGATGGCACGCGCTCGACTTGCGCCCAGTATTCGCGGACGTGGGCATGGGTGGGATCGAGCAGGTTTGAGTTCAGGCCTGATTCGTCGCTCAACAGCAGCATGCCCTCGGAGTCAGCATCGAGCCGGCCGAGCGAGTAAACGCCCTTCGGCAGCCCGAATTCCGAAAGGGTGTGCCAGTGCGAACCGGGCTCAGGCGTGAATTGCGAGAGCACGCCATAGGGTTTGTGGAAGGCGAGAAGCATCGGCGTTTGCTATGAAACGATTTAAGGTTAAAGCTTACAGCCTAAAGCTTCACCCATGCGCGCGATTCAACTCACGGCGGTCAATCAACTTCAGGTCGCGGAAGTGCTCGCACCGGTGCCCGCAGCGGGCGAGGTGGTGGTGGCGATTCGGGCGGCGGCGCTCAATCACCGCGATATCTGGATCAAGCTCGGACAATACGCTGGGCTCAAGTGGCCGTGCACGCCCGGCTCCGACGGCGCCGGGGTCGTGACTGCGGTGGGCGAAGGTGTCGATGCCGCGTGGGTGGGGCGCGAGATCATCATCAACCCGGGTTTTGACTGGGGCGTGAATGAGCACGCGCAGGGCGCGAAATTCACAATTCTTGGGCTACCGCGCGCGGGAACCCTCGCCGAGCAGGTGGCGGTGCCGGCGGCGCAGCTCGCCCCGAAACCGGCGCACTTCACGTGGGAGGAAGCCGCGGCGCTGCCGCTTGCCGGGCTTACTGCCTACCGGGCGTTGTTTTCGCGGGCCCAGTTGCGTGCGGGCGAGCGCGTGCTGGTCACGGGCATTGGCGGCGGCGTGGCGCTGTTTGCGCTCCAATTTGCCATTGCGGCGGGTGCGGAGGTGTGGGTGACGTCGAGTTCGGCGGCGAAGGTTCAACGCGCGGTCGTGCTCGGCGCGAAGGGCGGCTTTCTCTACACCGACGCGGGCTGGACTGCGGCGGCCAAGGCGAACGGGGCGTTCGATGTCATCGTGGACAGCGCGGGTGGTGAGGGTTTCGAGACGCTGCTCGATATGGCCGCATCCGGCGGGCGCATCGTGTTTTTCGGCGCGACGCGCGGCAATCCGCCAGAACTGGCGATGCGCAAGATCTTCTGGCGACAGCTCTCGCTCCTTGGCACGACGATGGGTTCGCCTGCGGACTGGGGCGCGATGAGTGCGTTTGTCGGGCTGCATCGGCTCGTGCCGGTGGTGAGCGAGGTGTTGCCGCTGGAGCGTGCCGCGGAGGCGTTCGACCTCATGGAGCGCGGCAGGCAGTTTGGAAAGATCGTGGTGAGGATCGCGTAGCGCTACTGCCGGCTTGAAAGCGGTCGTGGGCGCGGGTCAGATGCCGGAATGAGTCTCCCGTTTTTCCCCGACGAGGCTGCGCGCAGCCAGTTTTCCGAATGGGCCAACCGCAGTTCGTGGCTTTACGGCTGCGACCTCGAAACCGAGTGGCGGCAGGCGCGCGAGGAGGGGCGCGATCTGCGCACCGTCGAGGCCGAATTTCGCCGGCTGACCGAGACGGAACTGGCGGCCAATGCCCGCGAGCGGCTGCTCGCCGGGCAGCGCGATCTGCGCTGGTTCGAGGAGGCGATCGCACTGATCGACCGCGTGCAGATGCTGCCGTTTCGCGAGGATTATCCTTTCGTCGAGCCCCACGCGCTGGAGTCGATTCACGCGGAGCGCGAGCCGGGTCCGGCGGTGCTGCGTTGGCGCGGCTCGAGGGCGGCGTTGGCCGAGCGCGTGCGCGGTGGGTTTCTGGGTCGCGTGATCGGCTGCATGCTCGGCAAGCCGTTCGAGGGCGTGGATCGCGGCGCGATCCGCATCTACGCCGAGGAAACCGGCAACTGGCCGCTGCAAACCTATATGCGCCGGCCGACGCCGGCGGAGTTGAAACGCATCCTGCTCCGCAAACCGCGGCGGCCGGTCGGCGAGTGGCAGGCGGGTTTTTACATCGACGCGTGCGACGGGTTTCCGAGCGACGACGACATCAACTACACCTTAATGGGCATGGAGGTGATGCGCCGGCACGGGCCGGATTTCACGCCGCTCGACCTGGCGTCGCTATGGTGCCTGCAACTTCCGGCGTTCGCCACCTGCACGGCCGAACGCGTGACTTACCGCAACTTCATCGAGGGCCGGTTGCCGCCGCACAGCGCGACGCACCGCAACCCCTACCGCGAGTGGATCGGCGCTCAGATTCGAGCGGACTTTTTCGGCTACGCCGCACCCTGCGATCCGGCGTTTGCGGCAGAATGGGCGTGGCGCGATGCGTCGATGAGCCACATCCGCAACGGCATTTACGGGGAGATGTGGGTGGCGGCCATGCTCGCGTCCGCCTATGTGCTACAGGATTGGCCGGCGATCATCCGCGCCGGGCTCGCGCAGGTGCCGCGCCGCTCGCGCCTCCACGCCGGCGTGACGCGCATCCTCGAGGCGCACGTGCAGGGTGCGACGCACGAGGCGGTGTTGGATTCGATTCACGGCGAGTGGGACGACATTATTGGGCACGCATGGTGTCACACGATCTCCAACGCGCAGATTGTCACCGCCAGCCTGCTCTACGGCGTCGACGACTTCTCTGCTACCATCGCGCTCGCTGTCGCCGCAGGCTTCGACACGGACTGCAACGGCGCGACGTGCGGGAGCCTGTGGGGAATCCGGCATGGCGAGGCGGCGCTGCCGAATAAGTGGCTGCGCCCGCTGCGCAATCGTCTGCACAGCAGCTTGCCCGCTTACGCCGACGTTCCGCTTGACGAGATGGCCGGCCGGATGGCGGCGGTGGTGGCTGGCGTCTGGACAAAAGGCACGAGGTAGTGCCGTGGCCGCAGAGCCTGCCGCAACGGCGCCGCGGAGCTGGCAATCCGCGGGCTTGTCCGGAGGCGAAATTGCTTGTCACCGCGTTTGGGCAAAGCCTAATACCGCCACTCGTTTCCAACCGATTGAGGTTTCCGCCAGGGTAGCTCAGTGGTAGAGCAGAGGACTCATAAGCCTTTGGTCGGGGGTTCAATCCCCCCCCCTGGCACCATTCGGTATTTTCGCGTAACAGGCTGGATTTGATCCACATTTAAATCCCACTATTGTGTTCGGCCGCAGTTTAGCGTGAAGGAGCCGGGCATGTGGCCAAGCAACGATAACCGCAGGGTTAAACGCGTAAAAAACACGCTAAACTCATGGGAATTCAATTTTGCGATGTGCAGAAGGACTCTAAGCAAATTCTAATATTTCCCGTGGTCATTTTCTAACCTCTACCAATGTAGTCTATTCAGTCGGTTATCCTATTCCACCATGAAATCCATTTTAAATTTTGACCTGAGGCATTCTGACGGGGCGTGCTTTGCATCATGCTCATCTGAGACTTTATGGTTCAAGATTGGAGCGCGACCAGATGACACTGAATCTTCCGCCGCATGAGCTGCTCGATGCAGGAATGGGCTTTGGCAAATGACGCTCATCACTAGCACACCCCAAAAGTTTATCGTCAAGATCGGGAAAATCCTGATCGTCGCCGATGACAACTCGACGGTCCATCCTTTGCAGGAGGTTCTCTCTGCCGAGGGATATGAAGTGGTGACCTTGCCGTCAGGAGCGGTCGCCGATGACTATCATCCCGAGACAGTGCCGGACCTGATTCTATTGGACGTCAAAGTGGAATGCGCGTCTGTTTTCGATCTCTGTCGCGCCTTGAAGCAGAGCCACCGGGGTGATCCGGTCCCGGTCATTTGCCTGATATCCGATAGCGATTCGGAGGAAGTCCTAGAGGCTTTGGCCACAGCCGGGATCGATTGCCTCTCCAAGCCCTTTCGATACCACGAGGTCCGGGCTCGCGTTCACCTTCATCTGATCAACCAGCATAAACTCGGCAAATTGAACGAGGCCGACAAGGCGAAGAATCTACTGTTATGCATGGCGGCCCACGACCTGCGCAATCCACTCGTCTCAATTCGTGCCCTTACCAATGTGCTGCGGGCTGGCACGGTGGGTGTGGTGACGCTAGAGCAGCGTGATCTACTGGACACGGTTTACGACGCCAGTCAGTCGATGCTAAACTTGGTCAACGAACTGCTGGAAGTTTCAGTTCTAGAAGCCGGTAAATTGAACCTGACTCCGAACCCGACCCCGCTCCTCAAGCTCGTCACAGCGGCAGTAAAACTGAGCAACGCCACGGCCGCGCAGAAGGGTTCCTATATTGCTTGGCAACCGAGTCTGTCGCTGCCGGAACTGTCGATCGACAAGTCGCGGATCATGCAGGTCCTGAACAATCTGCTCGACAACGCGGTCAAGTTTTCGCCCTCAGGCTCCATGATTACCGTGCGCTCGGAGCTCACCTCGAGCCATTGTTCGATCATTGTGCAGGATCAGGGACCCGGTGTTCCGGATGAGGAACGTGCCCGGCTCTTCAAGATTTTCAGCCGCACGTCCGTTCTGCCGACGGGCGGCGAACCGAGCACCGGGGTTGGCCTGTTCATCTGCCACAAGATCATGCAGGCGCACGCTGGCACTATCCGGGTCGAAAATGCCACCGGCGGTGGCGCGGCATTTCGCATCACCTTCCCGCTCCCGGCATGACCAGTATAGGCAAAGTCCTCGTGGTCGACGACGAGGCGCACATCCGCAAGTTCGTATCCGTGCTGCTACAGTCGATCAGCACGGCGGTTGTCGCGCAGGCGGCCAACGGGGGCGAGGCTATCGAGGCCTACGCCCGCGACAAACCGGATTTGGTGCTCCTTGATGTCAACATGCCCCGGGTGAACGGACTTGAAACCTTGCGCGAACTGAAACGGATCGATCCCCAATGCAACGTCGTGATGCTGACGTCACTCGTGAACCGTCAGACCGTGGAAGAATGCCTGCAATTGGGAGCGTTTGGCTATTTGCGGAAGGACAATGCGCCTGAGGAATTGGTCGTCCAGTTGAAGAAGTTGCTCGCCGAGTGCTTTGATCCCAAATTCACCTCCACCGACTAGCCATGGCTCCCCTAGAAAATTCACTCTCCGAAACCGAAACGTCTTCAGCCGCGCTGCAGATGCGTTGGTCCATGCCTGCCTTGATGCACGACGTGAAACGGGACCGGTCCTCTGCAGCGTTTGCCATGGAGAAACTGGACCAGGCCACCATCAATCTGCTGTTTGAGCAGCAACGCACCCGCCGTGACCGCAAACCCTGCAATTAGGGAATTCGTTGAGTTGGTCCTCGCCTATCCCGGTTTCGAATACCGGTCGAAGCTAGAGTCATTGGCCGAAAAAATCGAGAATCCGCTCGATATCCTGCAAGCGGTGATCGACCAAAAGCTCCTCCTGCGTGAGGACGCCTGCCGCTTGTGGGGCAGCTACCTTAATATCGCGTATGTGGACGTGCTCGCCTCCGGGATCACCGTCGCCGCGGCTCGGCAAATCCCGATCGACATTGCGCGCCAAATCCAAGCTATCGGCCTCTACGTGATCGACGGTGTCCTTACGGTTGCGATGGCGACACCGGAAAACTCCCTGTTGGTCCGCCGGTTGCAGCAAATCGTTGCAATGCCGATCAGTCCAGTTTTCTGCCTGCCCTGCGAGATCGCCGATGCTATATCGATCATCTACGCCACCGAGCGGGGCATTATCGATTCCATTGCCGCCCTTGAGCGCAACGCCCCGTTTCTGGATCGTGAACTGGCGGCCGAACACCTTCTGGAACTTTCCAAGACGGAGTCGCTCACTCAGGTGGTGGATGAGATCATCCATTTCGCCCTGCGCGAACGTGCCACGGATATCCATATTGAACCCCTCGAAATTAATGCACGCATCCGCTTCCGGGTGGATGGCACACTGCGGGATGTCCTCAATTTCCCAAAGAACCTTCACCGCCCGGTGGTTTCTCGCCTAAAAATTCTCAGCGACCTGAACATTTCGGAATCCCGCTTCCCGCAGGACGGGCGCTTTGTGATTCCCATGGGAACGACGAAGGCGAATTTCCGGCTTTCGATTGCCCCCACTGTCTACGGAGAAAAAGCGGTCATCCGCGTCCTGTCATCGGCCAGCAAGAATTCGATGGTCACTCTCGACACGATGCTGATGTCGCAGCGGATTTTGCAGCCGTTTCGTCAGCTGATCAAAAATCCAAACGGCATCATTTTCGTCTCAGGCCCCACCGGTTCGGGCAAAACCACCACTCTTTACGCTGCGATACACGAGATTAATTCCCCCAAAATTAACATCTCGACCATTGAAGATCCGGTCGAGATCCCCTTGCCCGGTGTGATGCAAAGCCAGATCAATACGCAGATCGACTTGCGCTTCGCCACGATGCTCCGCGCCTTTCTGCGTCAGGACCCGGACGTCATCCTCGTGGGCGAAATTCGCGATACTGAGACCGCAAAAATCGCGACCGAAGCTGCGCTCACGGGGCATTTGGTTTTTGCCACACTGCACACGAACACCGCTCCGCAGGCGATCGTGCGACTAATGGAGATTGGCGTCGAACCCTACATGGTGGCCCCGTCGATCATCGGCGTCCTTTCCCAGCGCTTGGCGGCACGCATCTGCGAGAAATGCAAGGAGGCCTACTATCCGCCCAGGGAAGTGCTCCTGAAATATTTTGCGGAAAAGGGCCTGTCCGAAGTGCCTTTTTTTCGCGGCCGTGGCTGCCCGCATTGCCGCGGCACGGGTTACCGGGGCAGAGTGGCCTTTCATGAACTGGTCGTCATCACTGAGGAGATCCGTCAAATGATTTCCGACCGCAAGAGCGTGCAGGAAATCACCCGCGCGGCGTTTAAGGGTGGTTATCGCCCCCTTTGCTACGATGGCCTGAACAAGGTGCTTCTGGGTCTGACGACGATCGAGGAAGTAGAAGAGAACTGCTCCTTCGAATTCGGCGTGTGACGAGTCCTAATTGACGCTGAACCAGCGCCGTCGCTCTAGCTTTGACCAATGCTCCATTTCGAAAGACCGCCACTTTGACTCCCTTGCGTGCGACGCCTAAGCCATAGGAAGAATTTGTTGGTATAGCAGAATCTGCTGTTGCGCTAATTGGGCTGTGGCACGAAGGTGCCGATAGGGACCATTCTTCGAATGGGCCGCGGAACGCGCGGAGTGCGGTCCCTACCACCGGGTAAATTCTATGAGCAAAAGGCGTTGGGATCAGGTCTTCTGTTTTGGGCCTTTCTTCCGCTCGATATTGAGGTAGGTCTTGTTGAGCATCTGGGTCTCGTAGAGTTCGAGGAGGCGGACGCCTTCGCGGGGTTTCACTTGGTCGCGGCGCGTGGCGGCGTCAATTTGGGCCTTCATCTTGCGGCACAGTTCCTCCTGCTGATATTGCACGCCCTCGATCACGTCGGCGATGCGGCTGCCGCTGAGCGCCTCCTCAATGTAGAAGCCGTTGGGCTCGTCGGCTTCGAGGAAGACATGGACCTCGTTGACGCGACCGAAGAGGTTGTGCAGGTCGCCCATGATGTCCTGGTAGGCGCCGGTGAGAAAGATGCCGAGGTAGTAGGGCTTCGAGTTCAACGGGTGGAGCGTGATGTAGTCTTTCACGTCCTGCAGGTCGATGAACGAGGAGATCTTGCCGTCGGAGTCGCAGGTGATGTCGACGAGGATGGCGTTGACAGTGGGCTTTTCCTTGAGGCGGTGGAGCGGGGCGACGGGGAAGAGCTGCTTCAGGGCCCAGTGGTCGAGGAGAGACTGGAAGACGGAGAAGTTGCAGACGTATTGGTCGGCGAGGAGGCGGTTGAGGTCGTGCAGTTCCTCGGGCTGATAGCCGGAATCGCGGCCCTCCTTCGCGATCTGCTCGCAAATCTGCCAGTAGAGCGCCTCGGCGGCGGCGCGGTTTTCGAGGTCGAGGTAACCGAGGTTGAAGAGCGAGAACGCCTCCTCCTTTTTCTGGAGCGCGTCGTGGAAGCGCTCGAGCCGGCCGAGCTTGGTCTTGTTCTTCAGCATGACCTCGAGGTCGATCACGACCTTGTGCTTTTCCTTCGGCTGGTGCTGCTGGCCGAGGGACTCGCGCTTGTTGATGCGCTCGAAGACTTCGACGACGAGGAGCGAGTGCGGGGCGACGATGGCGCGGCCGGACTCGCTGACGATGTCGGGGGCGGTCACGGCGGAAGCGTTGCAGATCTCGCGGATGTTGAAGACGACGTCGCGGGCGTATTCCTCCATCGAGTAGTTCATTGAGCTCTCGAAGTTCGTGCGCGAACCGTCGTAGTCGATGCCGAGGCCGCCGCCGACGTCGAGATAGCCCATGGGGAAACCCATCTTGGCGAGCTGGCAGTAGAAACGCGTGGCCTCGATGACGGCGTTCTTGATGGTGATGATGTTCGGCACCTGCGAGCCGATGTGGAAGTGGACAAGGCGCAGCGCGGAGGTGAGCTTGGCGGCCTTCAGTTTTTCGCAGGCGAAGAGAATTTCCGCGGTGTTGAGGCCGAACTTGGCGTCGTCGCCGGTGGAGAGGGCCCACTTGCCCTCGCCGCGGGTCTGGAGCTTGGCGCGAAAGCCGATCATCGGCTTGACGCCGGTCTCGGCGGCGAGGCGGATAATGTCTTCGATTTCCGCGAGCTGCTCGACGACGAGGATGATGCGCTTGCCGAGCTTGCGGCCGAGGAGGGCGAGGCGGATGTAGTCGTGATCCTTGTAGCCGTTGCAGATGATGAGGCGCTGGGCGCCCTCGTGCATGGCGAGGGCAACCATGAGCTCGGGCTTGGAGCCGGCCTCGAGTCCGAAATTGTAGTCCTTGCCGGCGGCGACGATCTCGTCGACGACCTCGCGGAGCTGGTTGACCTTGATCGGGAACACGCCGCGGTAGCCGCCCTTGTAGCCTTCCTCCTTGATGGCCTTGGCGAAGCACTCGTTGAGCTGGATGACGCGGTGGCGGAGCAAATCCTGGAATCGAATGACCATTGGCGCCTTCAGACCCATGCCCAGTGCCTCGTTGACGACGTCGAGCACACGGATGCAGCGACCGTCGGCGCGCGGCTGCATCGCGACAAAGCCCTCGGGGTCAACCGAGATGTGGCCGGAACCCCAGCGTTTGAAGCCGTAGTGTTCCTCGGACTTGGCGGCGGACCAGGCGGATGCGGATTTGCTTTTCAACGCGGGATGGGGTGGGGGACTTATGGCTTGCTTTTGCGGAAGCGGACTCAGTTAGATGCGTGTTTCTTTTTTCAAAATCAACAACACGCAATGACGAAAATGTCCCCGCTACACGCCGCCCAGGTGTTTTTTGCCCAACAAACCGCGCCCGCCAGCGCGCCCAGCCCGCTGATCCAGTTTCTGCCACTCGTGCTGTTGATGGCCGCGATGTATTTCCTGATGATCGCCCCGCAGCGGAAGAAACAGAAGGCCCACGAGAAAATGCTGGCCGCGCTCACCACGGGCGACGAAGTCGTGACGACCGGGGGCATTTACGGCACCATCACCAACGTCAAGGACGACCGCTTCGTCGTGCGCATCGCCGACAACACGAAGATCGAGATCGGCAAAGGCTTCATCCACGCCGTGGTGAGCAAGACCGACGGCGAGAAAAAGTGAGCCAAGACCGGCTCCGGGCGGACTGCGCAGCGCAGCCTGCCTCCATCGATTTAAACCCAAACTACCCATGCTCCGACGCAACCTCTGGAAGCTCCTGCTCTCCCTCGTCATTCTGGCGTGGGCGATGGGAACGCTTCTCCCGCTCAAAGACCAGCCTTTCGCTTCCTACGCGAAGGCGCACGCCACCGCCCGACCGGCCGAATTCGCGACGTTCGTCGCCGAGGCCTCCACCCGCAACAAGGCCAACCCGTCCGTCAGCGTCTTCGTAGCGCTCAAGCAGCTCGGGCGGGAGCGCAAGATCAACTTCACGGACTACTTCCCGGACATCCGGATTGAGGACAAGATCAAGAATATCGAGAAGCGGAACGACATTCTGCTGAACGAGCTCCTCCGCCGTTCGAAGAGCAAGCTCCAGCTCGGCCTCGACATCGCCGGCGGCGTGGCGTTCACGCTTGAGGTCAATGAGAGCGCCGCCGCCAAGGAAAAGGTCGGCGACCGCAAGGAAAAGCTCACCAAGGCGATCGAGATCATCGGCGCCCGCATCAACGCCTTTGGCGTGGCCGAGCCCGTCATCCGCCCCGTCGGCGACAACCGCATCGAGGTCCAGCTCCCGGGCGTCAACACCAAGGACAACCCCGAGGTGGTCGATGCCGTCAAGAAGCCCGCGAAGCTGGATTTCCGCGTGGTGCACCCGACGCTCAGCCCGCAGGGCGCCGCCGGCGAGATTCCGCCCGGCTACGAGGTCATGACCCTCGATTACGAGGGCCGCCGCGGCGAAACCTCCGTCGAGGAAGTCTTCGTCAAGCGCATCCCCGAGATGACCGGCGAGTCGATCGCGAATTCCTTCGCGCGACCCGACATGTATGGGAAGCCCGAGGTGATTCTGCAGTTTACCAAAGAAGGGAAAAAGCGCTTCGCTGAGGTCACGCGCACGATCGCCGACGGTGGTCGCACTGCTGGCCGGCTCGGCCGGCTCGCCATCGTCCTCGACGGCAAGCTCTACTCCGCGCCCACCGTCAAGGAGGAGATAGACAGCGACTCTGCGCAGATCAGCGGCAGCTTCTCCGATCGCGAGGCGATGAACCTCGCCAACGTCCTCAACAACCCACTCGACCTGCCCCTCATCGTGAAGGAGCAGTATGAAGTAGGTCCCTCGCTCGCGCAGGACGCTGTGGACAGCGGCGTGAAGGCCTCGGTCATCGGCGCGGTGCTCGTCGCCGGGTTCATGATCACGTTTTACACCACGGGCGGCTTGGTCGCCGTCGCCTCGCTCGCCATCAACGTGTGCATCATCCTCGGCGTGATGGCTAGCCTCGGCGCCACGATGACGCTCCCCGGTCTCGCCGGTATCGTGCTCACCATGGGCATGGCGGTGGACGCCAACATCCTAATCTTCGAGCGCATGCGCGAGGAGATCGCCCTCGGCAAGTCGCTCGTCAGTTCCAACCAGAGCGGCTACCTGAAGGCGCTCTGGACCATCCTCGACGCGCACGCGGTGCAGCTCATCATCTGCGCCATCATGATCAAGCTCGGCACCGGTCCGATCAAGGGCTTCGGCGTCACGCTCGCGATCGGCGTGCTCTCGACGCTGTTCTCGGTCCTGATCACCGGCCACCTCTTCATGGAAATGCTGACCGAGTCCGGTGTCCTGAAAAAATTCACGATGCGCCGCATGCTGAAGGATCTGCGGATCGACTTCATCAAATACGGCAAGCCCGCCTTCATCGGCTCGTGGCTCCTCGTGTTGCTCGGCATCGTGGTCGTCGTCTCCAAGGGCGAGAAAATCTATGGCATCGACTTCGCCGGCGGCGACGTGATCAGCCTGCAATTCACCCAGCACCCCGACGTGGCGAAGATCCGCGAGGCGGCGCGCAGCGTCGGCGTCACCGACATCAACGTGACGACCACGAGCACCATCGGCGGCACGGGTGGCAAGGAAACGATCAATGTCGAGACGCCCGAGGGTAAGTCCACAGTCGTTCTCGCCGCCCTGCAAAAGGCCTTCCCGGCCTCCGGCCTAGAGAAAGTCGGCGAGAACCGCATCGGCGCCTCCATCGGCAAGGAAATCGAGTGGAACGCCCTGCTCGCCGTGAGCGTCTCGATGCTCACGATTCTGCTCTACATCGCGTTTCGCTTCGAGTTTGGCTTCGGCGTCGGCGCCATGTTCTCCTCGCTGCACGACATCCTGATGACGATCGGCATCTTCGTCCTCACGGGCCGGCAGTTCTCCGCGCCCATGGTCGCGGCCATCCTCTGTATCGCCGGCTACTCGATCAACGAGACCGTGGTCGTCTTCGACCGCATCCGCGAGGAGCTGAAGCTCAACCCGACCGGCGCGCTCCGCGACATCGTGAATTCCGCCATTAACAAGGTCTTCGCACGCACCATCATGACGGCGACGACGACGTTCCTCGCGGCGCTCGCGCTGTTCCTTTTCGGCGGCGGCGTGCTGCGCGACATCTCGTTCACCTTCCTCGTCGGCATCGTCACCTCCACCTTCTCGGCCATCTTCATCGCCGCGCAAGTGTTCTACTGGTGGCACAAGGGCGACCGGAAGCATGTCGAGGCCCATGCCGACGTCGCGCCGAAATACGAGTGGACAGGTTCCAGCAAGGCTTCGGAGTAAGCGGGTAGGGCGGGTTATCCGTTACCCGCCTCGTCGGACGTAGACGGCGCGTTAGCGAAAACGCGCCCTACCTCTGAAACCATGCGCTGGACCTACAAGCCTGCCGCCGATGCGGAGATCGCGGCGCTCAGCCAGAGCGCCGGCGTGAGCTGTGTCCTCGCCGAGCTGCTGATTCGCAATGGCATCTTGGAGCCGGGACCGGCGGGGGTGTTTCTCCATCCCGCTTTAGCGGCGGTGAACGATCCGTTTCTCCTGCGGAATCTGGAAGCGGCGGCGACGCGCCTGCGACAGGCGATCGCAGGACGGGAGGAAGTCGTGGTGCTCGGTGACTACGATGTCGATGGCGTGAGCAGCACGGCGTTGCTCGTCAGCGTGCTGCGTCGATTCGGGCTCCACCCGCGCTATGTGGTGCCGCGCCGCTCTGAGGACGGCTACGGGCTTTCGCGCAGCGCGATCGACCGCGCCCTCGAGGGCGGGAGACCAAATCTCTTCATCGTGCTCGACTGCGGCACGAACTCGCACGATGAGGTGGCTTACCTGCGGGGCCTCGGCATCGACGTCATCGTCCTCGACCACCATCGCTCGAAGGAGCGCGTGCTGGACGACGGGTTGCTGATCAATCCGCACGTCGAGGCCGACGAAACCGGCGCGGACGCGCCCTGGCGCAATCTCTGCACGGTCGGCCTCGTGTTCAAGCTCGCCCATGGTCTGCTCAAGCAGCTCCGCGCCGAAAACCATCCGGTGGCTTTCGCGATCAAGCTGCGCGATTATCTGGATTTCGTGGCGCTCGGCACCGTGGCAGATCTGGTGCCGTTGGTCGGCGAGAACCGCATTATGGCGCGGCACGGGCTGGCGATTTTGCAGGAGGCGCGCCGACCCGGCTTGCGCGCCTTAATGGAGATCGCGGGCGTCAAACCCGAGCAGGGCATCAATCCGGTCGATATTTCCTTCCGCCTTGGCCCGCGGATCAACGCCTCCGGCCGGCTCGCCGATGCCGCGCTCTCGGTTGACCTCCTGTTGAGCGAGGACGAGGTTTTTTGCCACGAGACCGCCCGCCAGCTCGACACGTTCAATCGTGAGCGGCAGGACATCGAGCGCAAGATCACCGAGGAAGCCGAGCAGTTGATCGAGACGCATTACCTCAACTCGCCCGGCATTGTGCTGTTTGACGAAAACTGGCACCCCGGTGTGGTGGGCATCGTGGCGGGGAGGGTGAGCCGGAAATACAACCGCCCCTGCGTCGTTCTCGGCAATGAGGGTGACATGGCGAAGGGTTCGGGCCGCAGCGTCGACGGTCTGAACCTCGTCGAAATTTTGGGCACTTGCTGTGAGCACCTCACGAGTTGGGGCGGGCACCCGATGGCGGTGGGGATCGCATTGCCGAAACGCCACCTCGAGACGTTCCGCACCGACTTTGCCGAGGCAGTTCGATTGCTCGCCGGCAGCGACATCGCCCAAGCGCGCCTTGATTTGGCCGCGTGGCTGACGCCGGAACAAATCACGCCGGAATTGATGGACGACCTTGGGAAATTGCATCCGTTTGGGCAGGGCAATCCGGAGCCGGTGTTTGGCGTGCGAGGCGTGGTGCTCCGACGGTCGCCGGAGGTTTTCAAGGAGCTGCATTTCCGCTTTCAGCTCGAAGACGGTCGCGGTCGCCGGCTGCAAGGGGTGGCGTGGAAACTCGCGCACCGCCTGCCGCCAACTGGCGAGCCGCTCGATTTCGCGGTGGAGCTGAACTGGAATCACTTCAACGGGCGCAAGCTGCTCCAACTCGAACTGATCGATTGGCGACAGGCGGACAGTTGATCAGGAGCGAGGCTTTACTTGAGCACCGCCAAAATTCTCGCTTGCACTTGCACGGGGAAACTTGCTTCTTCGCGCACTCATTCACGCACCCGTAGCTCAACTGGATAGAGCATCTGACTACGGATCAGAAGGTTTGGGGTTCGACTCCCTACGGGTGCGCCACCATTGAGCCAACTCGAACTTGCCGTTCAGCGTTTAATTGGGGAACGGCAAGGCTTGATTAACAGGCACTTGCTGAGAGTTTAGAGTTAAGCAGGATAAACGCTCGTTCGACTCAGACTAATCCAGCTGAGAGGTTTTGCTCTATCCGAGCGCTTTGGCGAAGTGGGTGTTTGATCGGGACGGCTCAATTCCCCACAAGCTGGCTGTGGGTTTTGTGCCGCCCATTGGCATCGTGCGGCAACGACCGCCCTTTCCGTGATCTGCGCGGGCACTTGCCGGAACCTGCGCGCTGTTTGGCGGCGCCTGCAGAGGCGAATCCGAGCCGGATCGCCACAGGTTCTACCAATTCCGGTTTAGCAGCGAGTGATCGCGGGCGATCGCACCTGCTCAGAACTCGCCCGATAGCGTGAGAAAGTAGCTGCGAAGCGTCTGGAGATTATAGGTGCTGGTCAGGGGATTAAGCACCGTGGGACTGCCAGAGACGGCCTTCGGTGATTTCAGCTGCGCCACGTCGCGATCGAAGAGATTGTTGATCTGGAGGCGGGCCTTGATGCTCTTAATGAAGCCGGCGTGCTCGAGCTTCCGGCCGTAGCCGATCGAAAGGTCATACATCGAGAAACCGCCTTGCACCGCGGTCAGCGTGCCGGGGGCAAGGGACAGGTCGGGATTGTTGGTGCCGGAATACACCGTGTAGGGTCCGGTGTATTTTTGCATCAGCGAGGCCGTAAATCCGGCTTCGTCATAAATCAGGCCGAAACCGGCCGTGGATTGCGGCACGCTTTCGATGCGGCGCTTCGAACCCTTGTAGGTCGCGTAATTGCGCGAGCCGTTGGCGAACACGCTCATGCCGTTGCCCACGTAGTAAGTGCCCTCGGCCTCTACTCCGTAGTAGTAGGCGCCGCGCGCGTCGAAATAGACGATGTCGCCTGGACCGGGCTTGGCAACAGTCGGATCAATTTGCGACACGGGCAGGTAGTTGTAGTTGATCTCGTAGGCATCAACGTCCGCGTTGAAGCGGTTGGTTTTGTAGACGGTGCCAATCTGGTAATTCGTCGTCTGCTGCGGCTTGATCTGGTTGAGCTGCGGCTGGTTGATCTGATAGCTGGCAAGCGGCGGAGTGAGCAAGCCCTGCGCATATTGGGCGTAAGCGGACCAGTTCTGCAGCAGGCGGTAGTTGATGGTCGCGAGCGGCAGGGCCTTGGCATAGGTGGTGCCGAAGAACTGCGGGCCGGGCACCGGGTCCTTGCTTTGGTTTACCGGCGCTTCAATCACACGGTTGATCCACATGTATTTCACGCCCGGAGTGATTGCGAGCGCGGGGAGCGCCATCCACGCATACTCGACATAGGGCTCCCATGTGCGCGTGTAGAAATGCATGTTCCAGGCGTAACCCTGATTGGAGCTGGAGTGGTTCACGTCGAGAAAACCGCCGGGCATCGCGACGAGGCCGAGGGCCTGGGCGTGGGGGATGTTGTAATCCAGATAGTAATTATAGCGCGGACCGTGCTGGTAGTCGAACCATACACCGGTCTTGAATGCGCCCACATCGTCGTCGTGCGAGAGCGCTGCGTAGGTGCCATAGGTCCGGACGACGTTCACTTTGAGTTGGCCGCCAAGATCGGTCCCTGCGGTGACCTTGCCCGTCACAGGGTCCTTAGTCGCGCCAGCGTTGGTGTTCGGCGACTCATGGCTGACGTTGTTGTAGCAAAAAGAGTAAACCTTGTCGCTGAATTTCCAGTCGTTGCTGAGATTGCTGTCGACGCTGATGTATTCGGTGTCTGTGTGCTTGATCTGATAATTTGTGCCATAGTAGTCGCCATTACGATCCGTGGGGTCGCTGGTCTGGCCGAAGTTGCGACCGAGCGTGATGATGTCCTGGCCGCTCATCGTGCGGTTCGGGTTGTTGAACTTGATATTGTTATACTCGCCCATGAACGAGACGGTCGTGTTTTTGCCCACCGGCTGCAGGTATTTTAAAAAATAGGTGTTGCGGCGAAAAGTGCCGAACGTGCGGTAGCCATCGGAGCTCATGTATTGGTAGCTGGCGATGAGGGAGCCGCCGTTGGCCTTCGGCAACAGGCCCGTGTTGAACTCGATGTGATCCAGCGAGGTGTTGTAGCTGCCGTAGCTGATTGTCGGCACGACTGACGCCTCGGTGCGGGGATCCTTCGTCTCCAGGGCCATAGTGCCGCCGAAGGTCGCCATGCCAATGGTGCTGGCGGTGCCGGGACCGCGATCGACCGTGACGCGACCGAGCAGCTTCGCGGGAAAATAGCTCGTGGTGTGGTGGGTGAAGTCGTTGCCGTCGCCAAAGGGGATGCCGTCGACCGTGACGTTGTATTGACCGTCAGAGAAGCCGCGCATCGTGGCTTTCGATTCGGTCAACCCCGGGCCATTACCCACGCCACTCAGCGCCACGCTCGGCGCGAGATTCGCAATCAACGCGTAATCGGCCGTCGGCACAATGCTGTTCTGGATCGTCTGGAGATTGATGACTGATTCCGGCTCCACGGCGTCCAGCCGGCTCTCGGTCGGCGCCATCGACTGGGCGGACGTGCGTGGCTCAAAGACTTCGAACTCCTCGAGCCGGATGATTTTGTCGGAGTCGCTTTTTGTCTTGGCCGTCCCGGATTGCCCCGTCGGGCCGGTGGTGTCGTCCGCGGCCCGCAGGGGCCAGGAAACAAGGGCCACCCCGAGCGCGGCGAATTGGAGGAGATAACGGAGGTGATGGTGGGCAGTTTTCACACGCTAATAATAAGGGATGCACGTGACGGGCGCGCGGCGCATACGTTACAAATCCGTGAAATAGCATTTCGGCCGTTGGCCATCTCCGGGCGCCGGCCGCCGCCGGGGATGCATCCGGCGGGAATTCGAATGCGTAGGCGGTGAAGAGGGCGGGTTGAAGTCTCTGCTCCGGAGGCTTCGTGTTCTTCGCCCCACGTTGGACCTACCGAGTCCGCCGTTTCAGATATGTAACCTTGATTTCGCTCGTCTCGGCCGCGGGCGAAACGACGCTGGCCTGATGAATCACTTATTGCGCATGCATTGGCCCACCCGCCGGACGTGGGGCGTGATCGCCGGTTTGGCGCTGGTGCTGGCCGGTTGCATCGCAACCAACGCCATGACCGCGACGGTAGCGCAGCCGGTCACGTTTGTCTTTACCTCGGATGTTCACTATGGACTCAATCGCGGCTACTTTCGCGGGGCGGCCAATGTCGAGGCCCGCGTCGTCAATGCCGCCATGGTGCGCAAGATCAACACGCTCCCCGCAGTCGCCCTGCCGCCGGACGGCGGCTTCCGCGCCGGCCAGCCTGTGGGGCCGATCGCGTTCGTGATTGTTACCGGCGACATCGCGAACCGGCAGGAGCTTTACCCAATTCACATCCAGAGCGCCTCAGTTTCGTGGGGCCAGTTTGAGGATGGTTTCATCAAGACGCTCACGCTGACGGATGCGGCGGGGCGGCCGACGCCGCTTCTGCTCGTGCCCGGCAATCACGATGTTTCCAATGCCATCGGTTCACCGAGCCGGCTGGTGCCGGAGACGGACGCGACTGCGCTGGCCGAAATCTTCAACCGGATGATACACCCGGCGGTGCTGCGCACAAAGGAGACCTACCGTTACGCCACCGACAGGATCTATTTCGCCAAGGATTTCCAAGGTGTGCACCTCGTGTTCCTCACGATGTGGCCCGACAGTGTGGCCCGCGCCTGGATCGAGCATGACCTCCAAGGCTTGCCCGAGGCGACCCCGGTGTTACTCTTCTGCCACGACCAACCCGACATCGAGGCCAAGCACCTGACCAATCCCAACGGAAAACACGACATCAACGGCCACGACCGATTCGAGAACCTTGTCGCCGATCGCTGCGCCGACGGCAACATGGTCGACGTGGACACACTTATCGAGCAGCGCGCGCTCGTGGTCTTCCTCAAGGCGCACCGCAACATCGTCGGCTATTTCCACGGCAACTCGAACTGGAACGAATGCTACACGTGGAGCGGCCCCGACGCCGACATCGCGCTCAACGTGTTTCGCGCCGACTCACCGATCAAAGGCAAAAACTCGGGCAAAGACGAAACCAAGCTCTCATTCCAGGTGGTGACCTATGATGCGGAGGCGCGCATTCTCACGGCGCGCGAATGCCGCTGGAATGCGCTAGGCCGAGCTGACTGCGACACGACACCTGTAGCGTGGGGCGCCTCGCGGTCAATTTCTCTCGCTCCGCGCGTGAAGTAGACCGCTATCAGCTCTGCTTCCGCGGTGGCGATCTCTCGGCGGTCACTGGAATTCTCGAACTGCTCCACGCGCGCGACTCCCCGTCGTAACCCCGCGCGCCCTACGGTCGCACACGAGACGGTCGTTCTCCCGCCCCGAATCCGTCGCCTGACTACTATCGGGAGCCAGTCCCGCCGGAAATGATCGTGCCAGAAATCTACTGAGGCGCAGCGGGGGCGGAGACGTCAGCGATAGGAACCGAATCGGCCGCAGGCGCTGGTAGAGGTGCAGGCTTTGGGCGGGGCTTTTTCACCAGAACTTTTGCCGCCTGGCGAGACGGACGGGCCCGGAGTGGCCCAAGCGCAGCGAATTTGGCCTTAAGGGCCTTGGTTGCCTTTTTTAGTTTTTTTGCAATACGCTTCGCGTTTTTGAATTCCTGCCGTGCTTCTCGCAGGCGAACCTTGGCGGCCTTGGCCGTCTTCTTGGCTGCGTCGACCTGTTTTTGCGCCTCACCGATTTGGGTGCGGAGTCGGTGACGGTCTGCGCTCTTTGGCTTTGATGTTACTTTTTGCATGGCGTGGTGATTTGAGCCTGAAAACGCCACGACTGTCTTCCGCCGGGAATAAGACGTCAATGGCGCCAATGTTACACTTTCTCCTCCGGCAGGGAACCTCTGTCGCCGAAACCCGGGTTACACGTCCCCATCAAGTTGGGCGAGTGCGTCCGCAATTGTGCGGTCGCTCCTGCAACGTGGCATTTTACTCTGGCCGCCCCACTTTCCATGATGCCGCATCCACTGTTCAAACGTGCCGGGGGCCGCGAGCCGCACCAGCGGTATATCAAGACCGCCGCCCTGACGCTTTGCTTCGTAGTCTTCGTTGCGCCGCTGCAGCTCCGTGTCGAGTTGCCGGGCGAGGACCGCGGTCTCGGGCTGCGCTTCGGGGGAGGACTTTAGCTCCAGCCACCATTCGTGACGGCCGCGCATCGTGTCTGGCGCACTGTCGGGAAAGCGTGGGGCAACGTGGAAATTTGCCACCGTCAGGCTACCGGCGGCGCACACTCTGGCGAGTGCATCAGTCAGTTCCTTCTCAATGACGTGTTCGCCAAATGCGCTCAGCTGCAGCCTGGTGCGGCCGGCATAGACGAGCCGCGGCGGTGTGGTTGAGACGAAGCGCACAACGTCGCCGATGACATAACGGCACAACCCGCCCGGGGTCGTCAGGAGCAGCACATAGTCCTCGCCCGCCCGCACCCCCTCGAGCGAGACGGCCCGGTCGCCGAGTTCGCCGAGCCGCGTCTCGTCGAATATCCGCAGAGGGAGAAACTCATAGAAAATTCCCGAGTTTGCGATCAGCCGCAACCCGGCCCCGGGGTCCGCATCTTGCGCTGCGATGAAAGCCTCCGATGCAGGGTAGACCTCATGGAAGTGGATGCCAGGGCCAGCAGCCGCCCTCAGCTCATTCTCGAAAGGTGTCACCGGCACGCCGCCATGCACCAAGCACTCAAGGTTTGGCCAGATAGCATTGAGCGGCGCCGCACCGGTGTGAGCACGCATGGTTTCCGCCAGGATCAGCAGCCAACTCGGGATTCCCGCGAGCAACGTGATGTCGCGATTTGAGGTGCGGACGGCGATGGCGCGCAGCTTGGCGGGCCAGTCGGCCATCTGGGCAATCTCGCGACCCGGTTCATAAAGGCATTGCTCAACCCATGCGGGCAGGTTGATCGCCGTGATGCCGCTCAAGTCGCCACCCCACGTCGCAAAATTCCCTGCCTCCGGCAATCGCGCCAGCGAGGTCGATCCGCCGAGGAACAAATGTCGGCCTCGAAAAACACGCGTGTGCCCCACCCGCGCCGCATAGAAAAAAAGGGAGTCCAAACCGGCCCGGCGGAAGTGCTCCAGCATGTCGGACGTGATCGGCAGGTATTTCGTGCGACCCGCTGTCGTGCCCGAGGAAACGGCAAAGTGCTGGCAGCGGCCCGGCCAGAGCACATCCGCTTCGCCGCGCCTCATGCGTTCGATCCACGGCAGAAACTGCTCGTAGTTGCGGAGCGGCACGTCGCGGCGAAAGGACTCGTAGCGCATCGCGCGACTGATGCCGCCTGTCCGGCCAAACTCGGTGGCGGAATACTTCCCCGCCAGTTTGCGGAATATTTGTTCCTGCACGGCGGGTGCGTGGTCCGGCCCGCGCAGGCGACGCGCCACGCGCCGCATTTGCACCCCGGCACCAAACGTCAGCAGACTGCTTGGCACGGACATTTTCAGGCCGAGCAGACTCATGCCGCCGACCTCCATTTTTGGTGCCTCAGTTGGGCATAGAAGCCGCCCAAGTGCGGCAGGAATTCAAATACATGGAAGATCAGGGACGCATGCTGCACGGGTGCAGTGCCGGGCAGGGCTGCCACCCGCTCGGCGCGACCGCGAGTAAAATACGCCCGGACGGCCGACTCGAGCGCGAAGACCGTTGGTGACGACGGGGCAAGCACAGCGTCTTCGTTCTCCGCGAAAAGCACCAGAGCGGGCACGTCGGTAAGCGGCAGCAGTGATTGAGAAAAATAATCCGTTGGTGCGACCATGGCACGCAGTGCCAGCACCCGCTCCCGGGCGCCGGTATAGGACACGCTACGAATCGACCCCAACACCGCAGTGCGCAGCCGGGTGAGTTCCTCCGGCGTCATCAAGGCGCGCAGCGCCATCTTGTTTTGCGCGCCCGCTTCAAACATTCGCGCGAAGATCGCGCGTGATTTCTCGACTGTCGCCTCACTCACCAGACTGCTCTCAAGGTAAGGTTTGAGCGCGCGGCCGAGCAGCGTCGCCGGTTTGGGCGCGGCTTTCGCCAGCAGATCCTCCACACACGCCACTGGGCTCACCAGCACAATCCCCGCGAGCGGGGTTGTGGCTCCGGCAAGCCGCGTGCGCCGCAGCCACTCAAGCGCGAGCCCGCCGCCAAAGCTGACGGCGAAAATCACCGGTGGTTCACCTTGCGCAGCCAATTCCGCGACCAAATCGGCCAGTTGGGCGCATGCCATATCGAGCGAAAACCCCGTCCGCGAGTAATTCACATAGTAGACATCACCGGTGCGCAGGAGGAAACGCCGCAGGAGAAAAACCTGCTCCGTTGAATCAGGGACAAAACCGCCAAGCACAATCGTCGGCAGGTTGCCGCGCCCGCGTTCTCGCAGGATGGTTGCCCGCCGGTGCATGCCATCACCATCGTTCAACGCGTCCTGATGCTTGTGTTCTGCGGTTTCGTGCGACGCGAGTCGTTGCGGGCGAAGGCGCTCCTCCGTGGTGCGCACGAAAGTGCGGATTGGGCGCACCCGCGACACGCGCTGTAACGCAGCTAAGAGCGAGAGGGCAGGAGCAAAAGTAAATCCGTGCATGCTGCCGATGCGAAGCCTCTGTGGCCACATCGCAATTCGATATGCGTGCGTTTCCAAAATTTCACGGGACCGCCATGCGCTTGTAACCCAAAAATGTCACCTAGTTGTAACCGCAACGGCACCGCTGTGCCATGAGGGGTTGCTATTCTAGTAGCAAATACGCCGAAACCAAATTCTCACTCACACCCACTTAAAGTGAAACTTGCCATCGTCAGCGAAACCTTTCCCCCCGAGGTCAACGGTGTCGCCATGACTTTTGGCCATATCGCCAGGGAATTGGGCCGGCGCGTGCACGAGGTGACGGTATGGCGGCCGAGTAGACGCGACCTGCCGCCGGTCGGCAACGGCGGGGAGTTTGCAGAAATTCCCGTCCCCGGTGTTCCCATCCCGGGATACTCCTTACTCCGGCTCGGCTTGCCGGCCTGGCGCCGCTTCCGACGTCGCTGGCAGGATCAGCGGCCAGACTTGGTCCATGTGGTTACGGAGGGGCCGCTGGGCGCCTCGGCCGTCACAGCAGCGCAGGGACTCGGGCTGCCGGTCACGTCGAGTTTTCACACCAATTTTCACACTTACGCCCGGCACTATGGCGTGGCGCCGCTGCGACGCCTGGCACTCGGCTGGCTGCGGCGAGTGCACAACCGCACGCATCGGACCTTCGCCCCGACTGCCGAATTGTGCACTGAGCTAGGCGCGATGGGGTTCAGCAACCTTGCCGTGCTCTCACGCGGGATCGATACCGGTCACTTCCATCCCTCTCGTCGATCCGTCGAACTGCGTCAGACTTGGGGCGCGGCGCCCGACGACCCGGTTGTGATCCACGTCGGCCGCATGGCCGTCGAAAAAAACTACGACCTGCTCTTCCGCACTTACGCCGCCATGCGCAGCGCCCAGCCCCGCCTGCGCTTTGTGCTCGCAGGTGAGGGGCCCTTGCAACGCCAGCTCACCAAGGCTCATCCCGAATGTGTTTTCGCCGGTTTCTTTTCCCGCGAGGAGATCGGCCGCTACTACGCTTCAGCCGATATCTACATCCATGCGAGCCTCACCGAAACATTCGGCAATGTCCTGACCGAGGCCATGGCCAGCGGGTTGGCCGTAGCCGGGTTTGATTACGCCGCTGCCCGACAATTCGTGCGGAACGGCGAAAACGGCCTGACGGTCCCACCTGATCAACCGGAGGCGTTGACCGCCGCGGCCGCCTGCCTTGCTACTGATCCTGGGCTGCGCGAGCGCCTGCGCACCGCCGCCTATATCACGGTTTCTGAGCAATCCTGGGACAAGGTCATCGTGCGCTTCGAGGAAGACCTCCTCTCCGTCGTGGCCGCCCACCGCGCCGCATGACCACATGACAAAGATCCTGATCCTCACCGCCGGATTTGGCGAAGGCCACAACGCCGCCGCCCGGGCGCTGGCTGCGGCCTTCGACGCAACCGCCGGACCTGGGACCGCGGAAGTGGTCGACGTATTCGCCCGCGCCGCGCCGCGTTTCAACGCCCTGGCCCGGCACAGCTATCTCGCGCTCATCAATCGAACACCCCAACTTTGGAACCGCATCTATCATTGGGTCGACAGGTCGGACTTTGTGGAAAAACGGTATGGGCTATTTCGCAGCGAACAACGACTCCTCGCCCAACTTTTGCTCCACGAGCCGCCCGACGCGGTTTGCAGCACTTTCCCAATTTGCGCATTTTTGCTGAACCGCATCGCCGGAGCGGGCGGTCCGGTCGTGCCGCACTACAACATCGTGACCGACTCCATCAGCATCCATTCCCTCTGGTGGCGCGCGCCCTGCCAGGGCTGGTTTCTGCCCAATCAGGACTCGGCCGACGTGCTGCTCAAGGCCGGTATCGACCCCTTGCTGGTGCACATTCTCGGCTTTCCCGTGCAGGCACTTTTCTCCGAACAGGCCGGGCGGATCGCACCCCCTGATCTCGGCACTGGTGCCACGCCTCGGGTCCTTCATATCATCAATTCCGGCACCCTGCACGCCCCTGAAACCGCCCGGCGCCTGCTCACCGAGACCGACTGGGAAATCACCTGTGCGGTCGGCCGTGATGAGCGCCTGCGGCAACAGCTCACTGATGTCGCTGCGACCCGGAAAGCGCCCGCCACGATCCTGGGTTGGACCCGCGAGATTCCGCGGCTTCTCATGACCCACCACGCAGTGGTGAGCAAAGCCGGCGGTGCCACGACCCAGGAAGCCATCGCCGCGCATTGTCCGATGATTGTCAGCCAAGTCGTGCCCGGCCAAGAAGAGGGCAACTACGAATTGCTCCGCCGCCACGGCGCCGGGGTCCGGGCCGACACCCCTGATGTCGTCCTGTCCGAACTGCGCCGCGCCTTTGCCGATCGTGGTCGCGTCTGGCGCGACTGGCGCTCGGCCCTGGTCCCACTCGCCCGTCCTGAGGCTGCGTCCGACATCGCACGCCATGTCCTGGCGGCGATTGGCCCCCCGTCAACCGACACCGCGCCTGAAACCGCGCAGCGCTCTACCGCATGAAACTGCGCTTCATCTTCAATCCACACTCGGGCCGTAACCTCCGCCGGCCATGGCTCGCACCGGCGATTCTGGATTTCATTCGGACGCTGTCGCTCGACGCCACTTTGGTGACGACCACCGGTCCGGGTCACGCCACCGAACTCGCCCGCGAGGCCCTCGCCACGGGCTGCGACCGGGTGATAGCAGTTGGCGGGGATGGCACCATGAACGAGGTCGCCCAAGCTTTGCTCGATGCCGATGCCGCCCTGGGCCTTGTGCCTTGCGGTTCCGGCAACGGTCTGGCCCTGCACCTCGGCCTGCCGCTCGGCACCCGCCGCGCCCTCGAGCTCGCCACCCATCCCCTGACGCGCGCCGCCGCCATCGACACGGGCGTCGTCAACGGCCGGCCGTTCTTCAACGCCATGGGCTTCGGCTTTGATGCCGACGTGAGCCGTCGCTTCAACCAGCTCACGCGCCGCGGCCTGCCGGCCTATCTCCGCACCGGTCTGAAGGCATTTCTCGAACGTCAAACTGAAACGGTGATCCTCCGTGGTGGGGGCCATAGTGCCGCCGTGGCCGTCCTGCTCGTGGCCATCGCCAACTCCGATCAATACGGCAACAACGCCCGCATCGCACCTGGCGCCCGCGTGGACGACGGCCTGCTCGACCTTGTGGCCGTCCGCCCAGTCAATCTGCTGAGCGTCCTGCCACTCCTCGCTCGGCTCTTTGCCGGCCGTTTCCATACCAGCCCTGGCGCGATCCGGCTGCGTGACGCCGGCTTTGTCATCGAACGGTCTGCCTCCGGCCTGATCCATACCGACGGCGAGACCCACGAAACCGGCGCAACGCTCATGGTCAGCGTTCGTCCGCGCAGCCTGCGTCTGCTCGTGCCGGCGCACGCTCGTGTCACTGCGCCGGATGACGCCGTCGCCCCCCGCGGCTTCCAACTCCACCTGCCATGAAACACCTCCTCCGTGTTCGCACCGTCATCATCTCCGATGTGCACCTCGGCACCCCGGACTCCAAGGTCCGCGAAGTGAATCACTTTCTGCGGCACACTCGTTCGGCCAAACTCATCCTCAACGGCGACATCATCGACGCGTGGCAGCTGAAACGCTCCGGCCAGTGGACCAAGGCCCACACGCGCTTCATCCGCATCATCTTGAAAAAACTCGAAAAACGCGACACCGAGGTTGTCTACCTGCGCGGCAACCACGACGACATCCTCGCCTCGTTCCTGCCGCTCGACTTCGAGGGCCTTTGCATCGTCGAAGACCATGTCCACGAGAATCCGCGCGGCCGTTACTTGGTGCTGCATGGCGATGTCTTTGACACCGTGACCAAGAATTTTGTCTGGCTCGCGCACGTTGGCGACTGGGGCTACCGAATCCTGCTTCAGCTCAACCGCGCCTACAACGCGTGGCGCGCCTGGCGCGGCCAGGAATACTGGTCACTCAGCAAGGCGATCAAAGCCCGGGTCAAGGAGGCCGTCAGCCATGTGTCGAACTTCGAGGCGCACATCGCGCAGCTTGCCCACGAGCGCGGTTGCACCGGGGTGATCTGCGGGCACATCCATACCGCCGCCGACAAAATGATCGGCGACATCCATTATCTCAATTCCGGCGACTGGGTCGAGTCGCTCACCGCCATCGTTGAGCATTGGGACGGCCGCTTCGAACTGGTGGACTTCGTAAAATTCGCCCGCGAGTTCCCGATGGAGTCAGAAATTGAATCGGAAAGCATGCCAGTCGATGCTGTCGAGGCGTAAAGCTGGTGAGGCGAGTGCCCAGCCTTCTTTAAAATAGGGCGGATTTCTCCAGCTTCTTCGTCAAATCCAGTTCAGGCGCGCCGCGCAAGAACGGTGCGCACACCTCGGTTAGCTGGATTAGCGAGAATGGCTTGGGGATGATGGGCACATTCCATTGGGCGATTTCATCCTCTACCGGCCGGTCACCAGGATAACCAGTGAGAAATATAAAGCGGCGAGATATTTCAGGACGCAGTTCGCGCAAGTGTAGGAATAGCTCCGGACCGCTCATCACGGACATGCGAATATCAGAAAGCACCAGCGCGTAATCCTCTTTTACGAATGCGTTGAGCGCCTCTTCCCCGTTGTTTGCCAGATCGACCCGGCAGCCGAATTGCGTGCGCAACATTTCCTGCAGCAGGCGCCGCACCACCTCCTCATCCTCGACCACGAGCACTCGCTTGCCCAGTGATGCGTTGGCCGGCCGGGACGTCGTTGCAGCAGGCTCTGTCGATTGCCCAAACAGCACCCTGCTCCCGTCTTCCAGTGGCAGCGTGATATTAAAGCGAGTTCCCTGTCCCGGCTGGCTTTCGACCGCAATTTCGCCGCCGTGCTGTCGGACAATGCTGAAGCAAATGCTCAGGCCCAATCCCGTCCCGTGTACAGGTCCCTTCGTAGTAAAAAATGGGTCGAAAATCCGTCCGATATTTTCCGCCGTGATGCCGCAACCGCTGTCGGTCACGCTGAGCGCAGCCAGCCGCTCGGTCTCGCGCCTTTGCACTTCGATGGTCAACACCCGTTTGCTGCACCCCTCCATGGCCTGCAGCGCATTCAAGATGAGGTTGATTATCACCTGCTTCAGCTGCCCAGCTTCTGCCATTACCCAAACGGGAGTGGCAACCAATGCCATCCGCACCTCGCACGGATTCTCCCGCAGTTTGAAGCGCAGCATCGCCATCGCCTCCTCGATGATCACACGCAAGTCCACCGTCTGCGCCATCGGCGCCACCGGTTTCGCGAGTTGCAGCAGCTGCTTCACAATGACCGCAGCTTCACCCACGCTCTGTTGAATGAGATTCGTAAAGGTTCGTGCCGTCGCGGCGTCGTTCTCGTGAGTGAGGAGTTCGGCAAAACCCTGCACCGGTGTCAGCTTGTTGTTTAGTTCGTGTGCGATACCGCCTACGAGCGTATCGAGCAGCATCTGCTTCTCTCGGCGCAGCATGTTCCGCTCTAGCGCCCGTTGGTCGGTGATGTCATCGAGACAGGCGCAAATCTGCCCCGTCTCGCGAATCCAACCCGTCGAGCAGCGAAACAGCCGCGCACCGCGGCCCGGCAGATAGAAAACAAACTCCCGCGTGGTCGCGGCGGCGCCATTGGTCGCGTGCGCCTCCAGCAGCGCAAGAAAGGTCGGCCGGTCTGTTTCTGTCACCCAAGCTGTGAGCGAGACGAGCGAGGCTTGCGCGTCCCCAAAACCGAGCAATTCCGCCAGCCGCTTATTGTGCTCGTGAATTCCGCCTTGCACATCCAGCAGCGCGACGCCCAGCGTATGGCTCTCAAACAATCCGAGATAGAGCCCCTGTGACTGGCGCAACGCGTGGTTCGTCCGAAAAAGTTCAAGATTTTGTTCGAGCAACGCCGCCTGCTGTCGGCGCAACTCGTCGAGTTGCTCTGCCACCAGGCGCGATTGCAGTTGCGCCAGCGTCTCCACCGGGATCAGCCCGAGCAGCCGCTGTTCATTATCCACCAGCACCACTTCTTCGCGAAACGCATCGTTCTGCCGCGCCATCGCGCGGTCGAGCAACTCACGCACCGGCGTGTCCCGTGACACGATAAGCGGATTCTTCACCAACTCGGTCTCGACCGGATTCTGGCTGTAAAGCGCGAAGCCGAAGCGCGAGCCCATGACAAAACCGATTTGTCCCCGTGCACACAGCCCGATCACCCGTTCATCGCGGAGCACTGCCATGAAATCGACGCGGCGGTCGCGAAATACGCGCAGCGCTGTTTCTAGTGGCGTTCCGGCTTCGACCGACTCCCGGTGCTGCACCAGCGATTCCAGCTGTGTCGCTTCAGCCCCGAGCACCGTCAATTTTGGCACCGAAAGCGCTGGCCGCGTTGCCTCGTCGTCGGCTGCGGACACAGGCCCGGCAGTGGGAAACGGAATGGGGGATAGTTCCATGGCGAGATTTCAGCAATGTATTGCATCGATCATCGGCTCGGGGCGATCCGCCTGAGTGACAATGCGGTGAAATCGCCTGCCGGCTTAGTTTTTTAACGCCACCTTGCACGGGCGAAAATCGGGGTTTGCCCGCAGTGATTTCGCGTATTCCTCCCTCGCCCTGACAGAGTCGCCTTTCTTTTCCAGCAGGTTGGCCAGTCGGTAATGAACGTCTGCGGCGTGCGGTTTTCCCTCTCCTTCAGGTTCTGGCAGTCGTAGGCACCGTTCGAGGGCGGAAATGCCGCGATCGACCTGTTCGCCGCTCAAAGCCGCGCACCGTCCAACGTGGTAGAGCGCCAAAAAATCGTCGGGTGACCGCCGCAATACTTCGTCGAACTCCGCGAACGCCAACGCGTATTTCTTCTCCCCAAGGTAAAGGGTCGCAAACGCGATCCGCCCGCTCATCGGGTTGAGTTTCCTGATCTCCGCCGCCTGCGCATAGGCCTGCCCGATGCCACCACCCGCGATACGCGGAGCGAGGAAATAATATCCGAGCAGGCTCCAGCGGTAGTCGCAGTTGCCCGGCTCCAACTCGACCGCCCGTTCATATGCCGCTGCACATTTTTTAGCCCACCGGTATTTCATCAGGATATTCGCCCGCTGGGCAGCGAGGCCGAAGGCATCTCCCAGGGCATTTTGGATGCGGGCGCTGCACGGCTCCCGCGCCGACGCGCGCTCGAGATAGGCCAGGCCCAGCTCCCCGTCGTCGAACCACAAGGCCAGCCGACCAAGATAGAAGTTGAGTTCCGGGTCCTCCGGCCGGTTTGCCGCCAGGCGCGCGAAAATCCTTTGGGCCGCGCTGTAGTGGGCTTCGCGATAGCAGGAAAGTGCCGCTTGGAATTCTGCGACCGACCCTGCGTGTGCCCCGCTCACGGGGTTCACCCAAGCCAGTAGGAGCCAAGCTGCCAAAACGCTAGCAGCCATTTGCATCCTGATACCGTAACCCCGGCATGATCGGTTCCGTCCCCTTGCTAAGTTGCCGGATGCGCCAGAAAATGAAGGTCGCATGGCAGCGCACAAAAGTTCGCACCGATGCAGGCGCGCCCTCCTCCTTCCTCGCCATGACGAGGTGCCACTGGGTGTCGGCATCCGTGCCCACAATCAGCCCGAGGTGGTGGATTTCCATCAGCAGAGCATAAAATGCCTTTGTGTTTCCGGCCCCGGCTGGCCCGCCGGTCGCCTTCAACCGGAGCCATTTAAGCCGCGAGGCTGTGCCGTGCAAATGTCCGGCGCGATCGATGTCATTGAGCAGCGCATAGAACCGCCCGGCGACGCCTGGCTTATCACCCCGTATGCGCTTCATCTAATCGCGTTAAGTATACTCTGAACAGTATTCACGTTGCGGAAATTCTTTAAAAAGATCACAGCTACGCAACGGGTCCACGGTGAAGATCGTGCAAACATTCACATGTTCCTTGCTCTCCGTGGTGCGGAAGAAGAAGGCCGTCCGCACAACCGGACGGCCTTCCCCTAACCTATGCTATTGATGACCCCCAAAAACAAGAACGTGAGGACAGACGTTTGCTGCGCCCCGCGCGTTCAAATACCGTCTATCAGGATACGCGAGTTCACACGACTGTCACACTTTGAGCGCACAGATGGATTGCCTTGGCATTACTGCCGCGCCGCCAACTCGGCACGCGCTATAGCCAAGTCGCTGAGAAATTTGTCATTCCGCAAAAACTCCCTCAACCAGCGCCTGACTGAGCACCCGCCCAGCATACACATCGGAGGGATACCAGTCTACGCCTTATGGGTAGACCGCGATTTCCGTTGTCTCAAGCAAGGTTACGGCAACAGCCACGGCCAATACCGGTTCAAAGATTTCCGAGTTTCGGCCCAGAAGGGGTCCAGTTGGCAACGCGCCAAATCGGCCTGCCAGCCACCGGCCGTCAGTCCCTCAAAACGGCGGCGCTTTGTTGTTTGCGTCGTTGAGCAGCGCATCGAACCATGGGTCGCCGTGGACTTTGGCCCGCACGTTCTACAACGGGCCGCCGTTTGGCCCGGGGGTCTCAGAAAGGTTGCCCTTGCCCTCATAGGCGCCAACCGATCTGGCGCTGTCACTCCAAAGAGGCAGATCATGACCTCGCTCACGGATCGCTTGGTCGATACGCACCCGACATGAACTTTCTCGGATATGGCTCATCGAACAGTTGAGGGCGCCATAGGCGAGGGCTTCCACGGTGATCCCGAGTTCACTTGCCCGCCGTCTGATTGCAGAAAGCTCCTCCTGTTCGAGATGGATTTTGATCACTGCCATACCAAAAGTTAAAACAGAAGCACTAGGCGAAGGCAACTGCGATGTCGCGAGGCTCCTCCGCGACAGCGATCCGCCTCTCCTCTAACTCGGTCAGATTTGCGCGGCGAAAACCGGGTGTGCCGATAAGGAACGAAATTGGCACGGGCATATTGCACGATCCCGAGACTACAACTTCGGCGACCGCACCCCTGATGCAAAACGTTGATTTCGGTTTCGTGCGGGAACTGGTGCTAAAAAAACGCGCCAATTCGGCGCGACTCCATAGAGATTCGTGATGGGGTAGACCTTCGCCAGCACCGTGGTGAACTTCTCCTGCGCGGTGCCGAGGTTGAGCACGCCTTCGGGCTGGGCGAAGACCCGCAGACGGCGTTGCGTCTCGTCGTCTTTGCGCGTGCCCTTGTCGAACCGATGAACGGGGATGCCATGCTGCCGCACGAACCGTTCGATCCGCTTGGCGTAGTCGTGCCTGATCTCATCGAGGATCAGCAATCTAACAGCGCTGGCGGAAGCGGCGGTAGCCGAGTAGTGCGAGGCAGGCGCCGAGGAAGATCGCGCCGTAGGTGGCGGGCTCGGGCACCGGGCGAATCTGATAGTTTTGATAGGCGCCACTGGTGTTGCCGTAGTAGCTGCTGGCGGTCCAAGTGGTGATGTTGCCAGAGGCGTCGTAGGCGCCAGGGAAGAGCACTTGATTCTCGGGGGCGGCTCCGATGGCGTTGGGGGTGGCGCCACTACCGGAGATCTGCCCAAAAGCAGTT
>CAIRCN010000064.1 GCA_903877135.1 uncultured Opitutia bacterium | reverse complement strand
CAACTGGCTCGCGGTCCAAATGCAGGCCTATGCATCGCAGCCAGTCGAATGGCACGGACTCGACGCCTCAGCTGAGATGCTCGGCGTGGCTCGGGTCAAGGTGCCTACAGCCCAACTCGTCATAGGTCGGGCCGAGCTGCTTCCTTACGGGGATGGAGGCTTCAACCTTGTCTCGACCAATTTCGCGTTCCATCACTTTGCGGATAAAGCTACCGCGCTCAAAGAGATGATCCGTGTGCTCGCAGCAGGTGGCAGTCTGCGGATGAACAATATGGCCGCCGAACGTGCGGACCATTGGTGGTTGTATCGCTATTTTCCAGAGGCTCGCGCCATCGACCGCGGACGGTTCTGGTCGGTCGATCGCATCGTCGCTGAGCTTAGGGGGCGCGGGTTCACTTGCGAAGTGGACTTTTCCCTCGACGACCGCCCGGTTCGGCTGACGACCAAGCTCGAAGAAGCCATCCGGCGTGACGTGAGTGAATTGAATCTGATTTCAGATCAGGCCTACAGTGATGGTCTTGCAGCCCTAGCTCGCGATCTCGCGGCGGCACCGGACAGCGAGATCGCACCCGGTCTTCCAATTTATTCACTGCTAGCACGGAAGCCGTGACTACTTTTCTGGTGCCGGGCGAGGATGGACTGATCCGCGCACAGCGAAAACCGTGCGTTTCGCTAGGGAAGGTCATGGCAATGACTCAGGTCGGCTGGCGGCGGTCACTTGGACACTTTTGACCGGCACGACCTTAGGGCGCGCAACCCGCCGCACGTCACGCTGGAAGCGCTGCCTTCACACCGGACACGACTAGGGTAGGCGGGGCGGTGTCTAAGACCCGGACCGTGGTTTAACCACGGATATCACTGAAACCCCCTCCCGAATCTGATCGCCCTGAAAATCCGGCATCCTATCCGCTGCTCCCGGTTGGTGGGCGATAGTCTGACCTTCGATTTTCGCTTGTTCCAAATAGCAACCATTTCGGGACGAAGCAACGGCTTGTCGCCTGGACAGTTCACCCTCTCATACTACACGAGAGGCAGCTTCGAGAGCAGCCGAGAAATCCGGCAAATGCTCTCGACGGGCGTAGGCCTGAAACCGGCGAACTGCCGTGGGAGACAGCTTGACCGTCTTTTGTAGTTTGCCCGTAGGCTTGCGGCCCGAACCGGTGCGGGCACCACCGTGGGTCACCACGGCGCGCGCCACATCGAAATAATCGAGAACATTTCTCCCGCTGGCGAAGCGGGATTCAAGGTTGGCAGCCGTGGTCTTAGCGGACGAGTTCTTGGAAGAGAGTTTTTTCATTGGTGCGTGAGCGGCGGGCGGAGATGAGACGGAAGTGGTCGCCACGGAGGGCATAGACGACTGTCCAATGTCGGCCCTCGATCAAGCCGATGGCGAGATGCCGCATCTCGCCCGGATTCTTCGAGGGAAGAGTGACGATTGGACCTTGCCAAAGGACGCAAGCCGCAGCGAGGCTGAGGCCGTGCTTGGCTTCATTGCTGGCGCTCTTGGCCGGATCCCAATTGAAATTCACTTTTGAAAACGTGATTACGGTATCAAGCTAGGCAAGCTAATTTTCCAGTGTCCCGCAAAGGCACCTCTGTGAAACGCCTTATTCGGCTGAGACTCCCACCAACGACTTGCGGGTTCGCTGCCGCAGTGCAAATCGTTGAAGATCGATTAAGACCAAAAAGGGTCGGATTAGGAACGGTAAAACTCATTTCCGTCCAACGCGAGTCTTGATGCTATGACTCCACTGTCGAATGGTTGCGTGGTGCTGCGACCAAGCCGCCCAAACCGACGAAGCCCAATACCTGACTGCTTTTTCATGCGCACCTGTCTCCTTTGTATCCCACACGTCGAGAACGGTTGATGACCCCATGTAACTTGGCGGCTGCAACCAAACAAAACGTCCTTTGATTCTAACCGATTCACGAATCAGGTTGGTCGCCCATTCATTTGAGGAACCGCCTTCGAGCACGGCGCAAAGACTGATCAGGTGTGTCGCAACCGACTGAATGCTTTGAGCCGAGGGGCGACCTGGGTGCTGGACGGCATAAGCATCGACGGTGAGACGATGCACTCTCCGAAATAGCTCCGGGGCGGCGTATTCCCGAGCCAATACTTCAGAGTATTTTGACCAGCATGCCGGGGACGATTCCAAGTATTCATGCGTCGGCCCAATGAAATTTGGAAGAATAACACCGCATCCGATGCACGCTGAACTGCTCATGGGAATTTTGGGTATACCCAAGGCTAAAGACGCGCCGCAACACTTGATAGCACGACACCTGCATTGAAATCCGAGGTGATAGGCACCAGTCGATCTCTCGTTGCAAAACCGAACGTCAGCAGCACACTATGGCCGTCAACTCTTGGTCCGGTCGAGATTTGCTAGAGCGTTTTGGCGACAGCTTCGAGTTGGATGGTGGCCTGACCCCATCCTGCGTAAAAGCCCATTTTTTCGTGAGCCTGATAGTCAGCTACCGTCCAATGGCGAACGCGGACGGTGTAATTCGTCCGTCCGTTGCCGGCGTCCTCAAACGTGAGGATCACCGTCATGAACGGCTTGTCGGAGGGCTCCCAAGCGCGGCTGTAGGCATCGGTGAAGACCAGGCGCTCATTTGGCACAACCTCAAGATAAACTCCTCGGTTGGGAAATTCCTTTCCGTCTGGTCCGCGCATGATGATTAGGCTGGCGCCACCTGCGCGAACATCGACCTCCGCCGACGTGGTTTCAAACGGCGGCGGCGTGAACCACTGGGTCAGTAACTTTGGCTCTGTCCAACACCGGAAGAGCTTTTCACGGGGTGCATTGAGAACACGGTTCAATACCAACTCGCGCTCCGAGGGGAACGCTTGGGCCTTGGAAGTAGGAGGCATGGTCAGCGAGATTCGACGGGGGTCTGGTTAAATACGGACGGAAGGCGTCGGATACGACGATTGATTAGGCGTCCTCATGCTTTCTTTTTCTTGAGAGCAAGCTGGCGGTGACCAAAGCGACAATAATCCACGATACCAACGGAATGAAAAGGAATGGAAATGCAGGTTTAGCCATCCGAGGGCCAAGAGCGACAAATCCGTAAGTCACCAACGAACCGAGCGAGACAGCTATCATAGACGAGTAATACGGCGCCCTGGCCAACACCGTAGATCGGACAACGGTAAACAACACCCAAGCATTCGCGACGAATGGCGAAGAGACCCAAACCGAGAAAAGTGCGATCAAAACTACGGAATTGTTATGCCGCCCCACGAGGTGCATAAACACCAGCGACCCGAGACCTCCTACTACGACTGAACAAAGAGCCGCGATTCCAAGAATGCTGATTTGAGAACTGGGCTTCATTGTATGTTCAACGTCGAATTCAGCCACCCGTCGGCAGGGCTGGCTGCGCTGATTGGTGTGTGCCCGGCATAGGAGTGAACTGGCGAGGTGAAAGTCCTCGATGCAAGATACCGTAAGTGAAAACAAAGCACTAGACGAAGGCAACTGCGATGCCGGTCAGCTCCTCCGCCACAGCTATCGGCCACTCCTCAACTTGATCAGGTTTGCACGGCAAAACCAAGTGTTGCGCAATGGAACGTCATGGGCACAGCGGCGCCGGTTTTTCAGCCTTCCGACCGGATTACCGTCGAAGTTGGGCGTGCCGCTGACGGTCGGTATTGGGGCGCGCCATTTCGGCGCTCTACCCAGAGCTAAGGATCATCCGCGCTGCTGGTCAAACCACTGACAGCGCGGTTCTTTTTTCCTCAAACATAAGGATGATGGAGAGGGGCGCAGGGGAGAGGGCGCAGCCCTTTCCCCGCTCTTCCCCACCCGGTCTTGCACGGGCAGGATGGATGAAGCCTTTGCGGCCCGGGATGGCAGGAATCCAACGTTATGCGCCACGAGCGCTGACATCTTAGTTTCCGCCGTCCCGGGTCGCAGCCACCGATAACGACTACTCAGAGAACGAAGCCTGACAGCTCTCTCCCTATTGCCGACGCCCGGTGGTTGTGCCGCAAAAGCCATCAAACCCAACCCAAACCCAAGACCATGAACCATGCAACCTCCGAAGAACTGATCGTCTCACTCGACCGTTCCGACGCCTCGCTGGCGGTCGCGTTGTTGTCCATCGCCACCGGCCAGCTCGAACACGTCACCGTCAGCACCAAGCCCGAGGAACTCGACTCGTGGTGGCGCGATCTGCAATCGGCCCATCCTGACGCCCGCCTCCTGGTGGCCTTCGAGCAACCCGCGCCCAACCTGTTGGCCTTTTTCGCCGCCCGGCCGCCAGCGGCGATTTACGCGCTCAATCCCTCCGCCACCTGGGCCTACCGCCAGTCGCTGGTCGTCTCCCACGCCCGCACCGACCAGTCCGACGCCCACCACCAGGCGCTCTACATCCTGCACCATCGCGACCAACTCACGCCGTGGACGCCGCCGCCGCGCACCGTCGAACAACTCGGCCGGCTCTGCGAGGCCCGACGCAAGTTCGTGGACACGCGCACCGGCTTGACCAACCGCCTCCAAGGCGTGCTCAAACGCTACTACCCGCAAGCGCTGGAAATCATGCACGAGGACATTTGGCGACCGCTCAACCTCGCTTTCCTGCGCCGCTGGCCCACGCCGCAGGCGTTGCAGACAGCTCGGTCCACCACGCTTCGGCGCTTCTTTCACCAACAGGGCAGCCGCAGCGAAACCTGCTGGGGACGCCGGTCGCAGGTGCTCGCCGTCCTCGTGCCGCTCAGCGCCGAGGAGCCGCTCTCCGAGCGGCTTGAAGTCACCGTGCTGGCCGACCAGATCGAGGCGCTCAACACCGGCATCCTCCGGTATGACCGGGCGATCAACGAGCTCTTCGCCCATTGCGCGGACGCGGCCCTGATCGAAGCGCTGCCCGGCGCCGGGCCCGCGATGGCGCCCCGGCTGTATGTCGCCTTTGCCCGCTACGCCGGAAACTGCGCGAGCGCGGCGGACTTCGCGGCCGCGGTCGGCGTCGCCCCGGTCACCGACCAGAGCGGCAAGATGCGGAAGGTCTACCGGCGCCTGCGCTGCGACAAGCACACCCGCCAGAGCTTCGTCGAGTGGGCCCGGGAGAGCATCAAGCACTCCGCCTGGGCCCGGGCCTTCTTCGACCAGCGCAAGGCCGCCGGCCACTACGCACAGGCCACCTTCCGGGCCCTCGCTTACAAGTGGACCCGCATTCTCTGGCGCTGCTGGCGCGAACGCACGCCTTACGACGAGGCCAAATACCTCGCCACCCTTCGCGCCAAGGGCAGCCACCTGCTCAAGGATCTGCCCGCCGCACCAGCTCTCCAACCCGCATGAAAACACTCCCACTTTTTTATCGACGGATGTCCTCAGAGCTAAGGTCAGCCACCCGTCGGGCGGGTTTTCACTGCGGACCGTTGGTTTCTGGGCGCCTCCAGGAAGGACCATGGAGGGCTGACAATGTGAGTAAGTATTACGATAATCCCATCGACACATTGGCCAGCCTTCCACTTGCGTTGTTTCCCTGATGAAGCGTTACCCTGGCCTCGATTTGTTGCGTGCCATCGCGATTTTGTGGGTGATGCTTTTCCATGGGATTACAGAAGGGCTTGGTTCGCCTTGGCCCGCAGTCGGCCGGCTGGGTTGGATGGGTGTCGATCTGTTTTTTGTGCTGAGCGGATATCTGATCGGTTCCCAGCTGTTAAAGAATTACGCTCAGGGGCGGTCGTGCAGATCAATCCGCTCTATTCCACGGCGACCAACTGGGAGGGCAACAACGACACCTCCACCGTCGACAAAACCATCACCGTCACGGTGACGGCGGAGTTTGACCTCCAATAATAAATTGGCCGCTCTGAATGCTATCGGTTGAACCACCTTGGTTGACGGGAAGATGAATCCTGCCATTGATCCAGTGGATCTACCCTTGATCCGAACTATTGGGGACCGGCCTTCAATCCGCCTGAAACTGGTTAGCAAGAAGCGCCACCCTATATTGTAATTCCGAGCCCCGTTTACCATGCGCTACCTGACCAAATCCCGTTTTACCCTGGGACTCCAGTGCCCCACGAAACTCTTCTACACGCGGAAGGAGTCGGAATACGCCGACCGCAAGGGCGACGATGATTTTCTCCGGGCACTGGCGGACGGCGGGCACCAGGTCGGGGCGCTCGCCCAAGCCTATCATCCCGGCGGCATCCGAATCGACACCCTAGACCATGAGGAGGCGCTGCGGCAGACCGACGAACTGCTCCAGCAAAAAAACGTCATCATCTTTGAGGCCGCCTTCCGCCACAAAAACCTCTTTATTCGCACTGACGTTCTGATCAAGCAGGGGAGTCAACTGGAGTTGATCGAAGTGAAGGCCAAGTCCTGCCGGCCGGATGAGAATTTTTTCACGAAAGGCGGCACGCTCACGAGCGCATGGGAGAAATACCTGGTTGACGTGGCCTTTCAGGATTACGTGGTCCGGAAGGCGAAACCCCATCTGGCCTTGCGGTCGTGCCTCATGTGCGCCGACAAGAGCAAGACCGCCACGGTCGACGGACTGAACCGCCGGTTTCAAATCAGCCGCGATGCCGGTGGCCGCAGTCAGATCAAGATCACGGGACCCATTGACCCTGCAGCCCTGGGCGAACGCATCCTCCATCGGTTCGATGTCGCTGACATTGTCGCCCGCATCCAATCGGGGGCGCTTTTTGAGCCGCCGCTGTCGGCCCACCAACTGGCCAGCTTCCCGACACTGCCCGGGCTGGACCCGACCCTGCGCCCGGCTGATCTCAGCCCGTTCGAGACGACCGTGTTCTATCTCGCTCATCATTATGAGCACGACGAGAAAATCCCCCCGGTCCTCGGCACCGTGTGCAAAGCCTGCGAGTTTCAGACCGATCCGGAAGACTCCAAGACACTCAAGAGCGGCTTCCGGGAATGCTGGCGGCAGGTGGCCAAGTTTACCGAGCCGGACTTTGACCAGCCGCAAGTCCTCGATGTCTGGGCCTGGCGCGGACGAGCGGAGAAAATCAATAGTGGCCAATACTTCCAGCGCAACCTGAGTGCCGCCGACTTTCCCAAGGACCACACTGATGCGAACGGCGGCCTGACGGCCCAGGGCCGGCAGTGGCTGCAGCGGGAGATGTCCGTGCAAGGCACGACCGAGCCTTATCTCAACCGGGACATGCTCCGGCAGTATTTTGCCGCCTGGCAATACCCGCTGCATTTCATCGACTTTGAAACCTCGATGGCCGCCCTGCCCTACCACGTGGGCCGCCGCCCCTACGAGCAGATCGCCTACCAGTTCTCGCACCACTGCGTGGCCCAGGACGGGAGCATTCGCCACCAGGGACAGTGGCTGCTGGCCGAGCCCGGGGTGTTTCCGAACTTTGAATTCGTCCGGGCGCTGCACCGGGAACTTGGCCAGGACCGGGGCACCGTCTTCCGCTACGCCGCCCACGAAAACACCGTCCTAAACCAGATCCGCAAACAGCTGTTGGCTTCGGCGGAACCGGACCGGCAGGGCTTGGTGGACTTCATTGAGTCGATCACCCACCCGACCAAAGGAAGCGCGAAGGAAGCGGAGGAATTTGCCGCCGGGCCGCGCGACATGGTGGATCTGCGCGAAGTCGTGCTCAAAGCCTATTACCACCCCGCGATGAAGGGCTCGAACTCGATCAAGGCCGTCCTGCCGGCGATCCTGAATTCGAGCGATTTCTTGAAGCGGAAATACGCCCGGCCCGTCTACGGAAGCGCCACGAGCCCGAGCCTTAACTTCCCACCCTTCTCCGTCGTCGAACTGGACCCGCAGGGCCGCGTGCGCTCGCCCTACCTGCGGCTCCTGCCGGTCCTCGCCGGGATGGAGGAGAGCCTCCTCCACTCGGAACTCCTCTACGAGGATGACGAGGTCATCAAGGAAGGCGGGGCGGCCGCCGTCGCCTACGGGCGCATCCAGTTCACTGATATGACGGAGGTGGAGCGGGAGCAGGTGCGCCACTCCCTCCTCAAATACTGCGAAATCGACACCCTGGCGATGGTGCTCCTCTGGGAGTCCTTCCAGGCGGTGGTGTGAGGGGTTCCTCGGCCGGGACCACCGGGAATAATTCCCCCTTCCCTCGGTAACGGGCCCTGCTGCGGCCAGCGGGGCCAAACCCCGCCTGGCCTTTCTGGCCCCAGGCCGATACGACGCTTGCCTCACCCCCGCCTCGCCGTCGGAGTTCAACGGTGTGGAGCCGTCGGGTGACCCAGGAGGATAACGTTGAGCTCACGCCTCTCTTTGAGAAGTTCGTCGGCGCGAGCCGGTCCATTAAGACGATTACATTCGATGGGTTAAATGACGGCAAATTCCGATTCACGCTGGAGGAAGTGACGCCTGCGCATCAGAGCACCAAGGAGTTTTTCTTCGAGGTTATCCGCGCGGCGCCGACCTTGGTCTCGATCAAGGGTGCGACATTTGAAGTCCTCTCGTTTGACAGCATCTCGATCCGTTATCGGATCTTGAAGCAGTTCGACTAGCCGGTTGGATCGCAGGCAATCTCGCCCGCCGTTGGAGCAAGGATCGCGTGAACCCCTGCGGACGAACCCCAAGTAACGTTTACCCTGAAAATTCTCCTCCCCTTCCACCTCGGGCTATCATGGGAAGGTTGGGCCAGGAGCCAGCCCTGCGAATCGAAAATTAGGATCCTCTGGTGGAAGTATTTTCCCGCTGGCCAGCGAACTTGGAGCCGGCCTATAGTCCTCATCCCATGCCAGTTTGTCCTGAATGCGCCAGTGGCACGCTGCAACTCCGGCACCGGCGGCGAGACGGAAAACCGTTCCTGGGTTGTTCCAATTACCCCCGCTGCCGATATGCCTGTGAGGTTCCCCCTGGAACCACGGAACCAGGAGCAAGCGACAGCGCCGGTCCAACCCCGACCGCGGATTATCGCTCGAGCCCGGCCACCCGGCTCCTCGCGGCGCGCTCCCTTTATCCAAACTGCGTGGCGACGTTTTTTCAGTCCGCCGCCGTTCCCGCAAGTTTGCTCGAAGAAATCACTCGCGAGCAAAGGCAGGACGAATTTCTGCCTTACTGCGCGTGGCGGATCGACGCCCCCCAGGAACGCGCACCGGTCGCTTGGCCGACCCCGACCACGGAAGTGGCACGCGGCTTGATGAAAATCCTGCTGCGTGGGCGAATCACGCGGCTCTCGCCGGAGCTGGAATCGGCCGTCGAGCAGGCCATCGGTTCGCCGTTTGCGACGGTGGGCATTGCCCCGGGATCACTCCTCGGCCCCGGTGCTCCGCCGAGCGACGACACGAACCTATGGTTTGATGGCGGCGGCATGGAAAAGCGCTTTTACCATGAGTTGCTCGGCGCCTGGCTCGGCCCATACCTGGCCAGTCACGTCATCCCCCAGTTCCATCTCAGCACTTTCCTCGGGGCCGACGCGACGGGGCAGCGGGGGGATTTTCTGGTCAACCTGCCCGGTCAGCGCCTCGTCATCGAACTGGACGATCCCACGCACGACTCCCACGTGCAACGGGACGGCGTGCGCGACGCCGCCTTGCTGCAGCAGGGCGTCAAAGTGCTGCGAATACCTTATGCCGAATTGCAGAGCCAACTGGGCCCGCGGTTTGAGGAGGCCGTCGCCATTTTCTCGGCCGCGAAACAGAAGGGGACCTTGGCCGGTCCGTTGGACCCGCGGGTCACCCTAACGCGCGTGGCCCATCAGTTTCAGGTGGCCGTATTGCAGGCCATCAGTCGCGGCTACCTCATGCCGGGCTCGCGGCCAGTGGTAAACATTGTGCTGGGACCGCTGAAGATTTTGGGTCAGGCCGTCGCGACCGTCCTGCACGCCAGTGCGCAGGATCTCACGCACGCTTTCAGTCACTTGCGGCAGCTCTGGGGCGGCGGGACCGAGGCGTGGCCGGAGGAACTTGAACTCAGATTTCTGGACAAGGAGGAGTGCGCGAGTCTTCCCCAAGACTCGTTTGGGTTGTCGTTCGGGTCCTATCCCGCCTCCAGCGGGGCGCGGTTCTTTGCCGTGCAGAATCTTCATTTTGATGGGCTGCTTTGCCTTCCTTTTGAGCCGATCAGTCCGCGGATTTTCGCGACGCCCGATCCCGAGTCCCTCCGCTTCTTTTTGAATTACATCTTCAGAATGCCCGCTTTTCGGGAGGGTCAGGCCGAGGCGCTGCAGCGAACCCTGCAGGGCAAGGATGTGATCGTTCTGCTGCCCACGGGCGCGGGCAAGAGCGTGATTTTCCAGTTGGCGGCTCTGTTGCTGCCCGGCATCAGCGTGGTGGTCGCCCCGCTCGTTTCCCTGATCGAGGACCAGATCGACAATCTCGGCCGGCATGGTATCGACCGCACGTTGGGGATTAGCCAAATGCTGACGCGGACGGGCGCGCTGCCCGAGGCCCTGAAATCGTTTGGCACAGGACAATTCCTCATCACCTACGTCTCGCCCGAGCGTTTTCAGACTCCGTCCTTCCGGGAATCGCTCCGCCAGGTGGCGCAATCGATTGCATTCAATCTGGTCGCCATCGACGAAACCCATTGCGTGTCCGAGTGGGGCCATGACTTCAGAACCGCCTACCTAAACCTTGGCCGCACCGCGCGGACCTACTGCAAATCCGCCTCCTGGCCCCCGCCCATCGTGGCACTGACGGGCACGGCCTCCCATGCGGTCCTGCGCGATGTGCAGCGGATCCTGGAAATCACCGAACACGACGCCATCATCACGCCCGCGACGTTCGACCGAAAAAATCTCCACTTCCAAGTTGTGACCTGCCCCTCCGCCGAAAAATCCGCGAGTCTGAAGGGACTGCTCCTGAGCCGGATTCCCGCGACGTTCAACTCGAACGTGAATGAATTCTACTTGGACCAAGGTAACAAATCGCACGGCGGAATCTGCTTCTGTCCCCATGTGAAAGGCGAATTTGGCGTGCAGCATATTTCTGACGAGGCCACCCGGGCTGGGGTGCCCAACCGGTTTTATGCCGGCGACCTCGAAAGACTTGGGGCGGGTCGGGATTGGGACCATTACAAGCGCGAGACCATGCGCCAGTTTAAGAACAATCGAGTTTCCGTCCTAGTGGCGACCAAGGCGGCCGGCATGGGCCTAGACAAGCCAAACATCCGGTTCACCGTTCACTACAGCATACCTTCTTCAATCGAGGCCTATTATCAGGAATGCGGTCGCGCCGGGCGCGACGGCAAGCCTGCTCAGTGCTTTCTAATTCTATCCGTCGATCATCAGAACCGAGCCCAGCGTTTGCTCTCGCCCACCCTTGGCCTGGAGCAATTGCGCCAGCTTCACGCTGGGGTCGACTGGGACTCGGCCGACGATGTCACCCGGGCGATGTATTTCCACGTGAATGCCTTTTCCGGCGTCGAGGCAGAAGCGGAACAGGCGCGTTCTCTGGTGGAGCAAATGGCGCCACTCACCCGCGAGCGGCTGGTAAGGCTGGTGGCGCCGACCGAGGACGGATCCAAAGCCATGGAGAAGGCCATGCTGCGGTTCCTGACCTTGGGCATCATTTCCGACTACACCGTCGATTATGGCAACCGGGAGATTTCGGCCACGCTGAGCGGAGCCAACCGCGAGCAGATCGTCGAACGGTTTGCCAAGTATGTATCGGCCTACAATCGGGGCAGCGTGCGGGCGGAAGTGGCGAAGCTCGGCCAAGGTGTCCAGGCGCACGAGGCCTTCGTGCTGCACGCCTGCCGCGTCTTGCTGGAATTCATTTACAGCACCATTGAACAGGGTCGGCGGCGGGCACTGCGCGAGATGCTTGCGCTCGGGCAGTTCGCCGCCTCGGTGGAGACTGAACGCCAGGGCGCGGTCATCCGCCAACGAATCCTTCGCTATCTGGAAACATCGTATTCCGAAGAGTTGGAGAAACTAATCCAAGCCGAAGGCGAGGGCTTGAGCGAGGTGCTGAAGCTTCTCGCCGGATTTGTCGGCGATTCCGGCGATGTGATCGGGGGTATTCGATCCGTGCGCGATGCTGCTGAAATCCGGGGCCAGGTCACCCGCTACCTGGAGTCTCAACCCGACCATCCGGGATTATTGCTGCTCCGGGCCGCCTCCGAGGCACTGTGCGATTCCCCAGACGCGGGAATCGTAGAAGAGAACCTGCTGGCATGCGTGCAATCTGCGACCGCGCGGCAAAACGTCGCAGGCGGCCAGCTGACCGAGGCTCTGGCCTTGACCCTCGTGGAAATTCATTCGGCGCGCCCGGGCATCTATGACGCCATGGCACCGGGCATCCTCGCGCACTTGGAAAGTGTCCCGCTGGCCCGCGCACTGTTGAAACATGGCGACGCGGATCCCGGTCTCGCCATTGTCCCCGGGACTTATCTGCTGTCTCGTCTTAGCCATCAGGCCGAAGCCCTCTTTAAGGAGAAACATACACAATGAGCAAAGCCCAAGAAATCTCGGAACTCGCAACCCAAGCCGGCGAATTGGTTGACAACCTGAAATCGCTGAAGGAGCGCGCGGAAAATTACACGACCGCCACGACTGCGTTGGCGGAGGCCCGCGCCGGCCTCAGCAAGCTGATCGACGAAACCAGCCGCCTTGCCGCCCTCACCCATCAAACCCTGCACAAGCTGGACCATCTGGGCGCAACATCGATTCTTGAGAATCTGGAGGCTCTGGGCTCAGTCCAGAAGCAGGCATGGGACCAGACGCGTGAGCACAACACCCAGTTTCAAGCCCACCTCGCGCGCCTGGAAGCCGCGCAAAGTCTCAACCGAAAGCTGACAATCGGCCTGGTCGCAGGAGTCATCATGCTTCTCGGGCTCACCACCCTAATCATGCTCAAGGGACGCTGACCTTTGGACCTCCAAGTGAGGTTGAGCGAAAGCGGTTGCGTCGCCGGCTCGGCGGTTGGGTATCGTGTGCCGATGCCTCTAGCGACGGCTCTCGCTAGAGCTACATACAGCCTTTGGGCACCGCTATTTTTCTGGTGTGAAAATTCCAAATGAAATTCTGATCGAGGCTAACCGTTAACAACCTGAAATCCTCGTCGAGACCCAAGGAATCGGGTCTCGGGCCATCATTCTTTTTCGCGCTGGATGTGCCTATGGAGTCCATCAAGTGAGGAAGGTATTATTGTTTGGGTAAAGGAAGTGACAAGGAACGGATTTCACCCGTGTGCAGATTCTAGGTGCTGCAAGCGGGCAAGCAACAAGGGCAGTGCTAGATGTGCCGCAATCAGATGTCTTACCCCCGTGCCTACCTCCTCAACTTCCAGACATGCCTTTGGGGAGATTGAGGCTAAGCTACAGTTACTCGTTGCGGCGTTAGACGATTCAGTCTGCGGCTCAGGGCGGACTATGCGGATCTTGCCGACAGCAAAATAATTCCTGGCTTTCTCTCCCGCAATGCTGACCGTATTGAAATATCCGCTATAAGACTGGGCGGCCACGGCCCGGCTGAGGTTATATTTGCGGCGAAATTCCCATGGCCGCAGCACTTGGGACAAGAACGGTTCATTTTCCCACGGCATCCCGGTCGACGCAGGTGCCGCACCGAGTGCGCCGTTTTCCCGGCTATCTCCCCGCCCTCGCCCGAGTCGTTCGAGCTCGGGTGCCGTCAACCGCAGCCACCGCTTAAGTTCACCCACGGGCACATGCCGGGTCTTTTTTTCCACCATGGCGCAAATCTCATCCCATTCGTCCTCAGTAACGACCTGCGGGGAGCTGGGAGGAGTGTCTCCGAGGTGGACTAACCCGCGCCGGAAGAGCATCCAATACAAAGAAGGATCAATGGCATCGCCCTCCTTGTAACCCATTGCGTCAAAGAACGCCTTCCCATCGGGCGTTACCTGATGAGTCACATTATGAGTAGAGATGCGGCGATGCAGCGCGGGAGGGGAGCTGGCGAGATCCCGCCGCGTCAAATAGACATAAGGGCCGGCTGCCGGTCCAGATCCACCGCCGCATGGAGTTGGCCCGCCCAGCGCAGGGCCAGCTCGGGGGCCACGGCCCGCTCCCAGATGAAGGCGTGCCCGGCATCGGGATAGCGCCGGAATGGGAACGCACGGACGGCCCAGCCGCCGGGAAAGGGGACGGCGAAATAGATGCCACCGAGTGGTGGCGGGCGAAGACCTTGAGGGGCGGGTTTCATAGCCGCCACGGCTGGTATTCGTTTCCTTTGTTCACGATCATGGGAGCGCAACCAATGACGACCTCCGGCCGCTCTTCCAGGAAGAACTCTCGCGCCATATCGGGGTTCGGGGCATAAATGCGGACAAACTTTTTCGGCAGATCCGGGCGGTCTTTTAGGCGGAAGGTGATTTCGTATTCGGGCATGACGGATGGTGGTAAAGGGACAAGCCCGTGTCTGCCGATGCCATCCCGATGGACGGATCGCGGCACTGACTGGTCACAGTTAATCTCCGCATTATAGCCCGGGCGTCGGTCAAAGGTTGTCCGACCCATGGCACCTCACATAAAGAGCTGTCACCGCCTCCACCGCTAGGACGAGGGCTGGAGAGACGCATAATCTGCTCCAGTGCGGAAATGGCTGAATCGATCCATCCGGGGAATGCACCACGAATCTTTGAGTGGCCAGCCGGCAGGCCGCTAAAACGCCGCTTCGCGAAAAGCAGCAGCCGCGTATCGACCTTTCGGTGGCACACGAAGCCCCTTGCATCTTCTGGGCATTCCGAGCATTTTTGCTTCACGACCGCAGCGTTCTTGCAGCCGACAAATCGCACCGCGAATTCCAGCCGATCTGACAATATGAGAAGAAAAGACTTCCTAAAGAAACTGCATAAAGAGATGAAGTATGTCGCGCGCGTGAGTCGCGTGGATCTTGATTTACTCAGGCCGTTCACCTGCAGCGGCAACCCTCTCAAATGTGAGGTCATACTGGTTGGCATCAATCCAGCGACTCCGATCAAAGGGCTCTTCAAGAAATGCTGGAATAAAAAGAAACTGTCTTTTGATAAGACCAAATTCAACGCGGTATATGCCGAGGCAAGAGGCGGCGAAGCGCCTAGCGAAAAATCTTATCGCCATAAGATCGGAGTGCTCGTTGGGAAGCTGAAGCGCTCGAGTCGCAGCGTGCTGGAAACGAATCTTTGGCCGATTCCTACCGCTGCGAGGAATCAATTGACGCCTGAACATGAAATGGCCGGGATGGGATGTCTCAGGCTCCTCCTGAAGGCTAACACCCATTGGCGGTTAATTGTCGCGATGGGGGTCGACGCCGGAATGCGCTTTGAATTGAGCCCCCCCAACGAGGTTCTTTTCTGCGATCATCCGACTCACGTTGGGGGAAACTGGGATTCCAAGAAGATTGCCTCAGAAATTAGGAAACGGTTCCGCAAAGGGAAGATTCGCAGACCAGGCGCCTGAATATCGCGCAGGTTGCGTCGATTATTTCGCGCGGCGCAGTGGCTTCCGCACCCGAGCCTGTGCGGCAGACAACAACGCCACGGAGAACGTAACCTCCTGAGGGGTTAGGCGTAGTTTTGGTCGGATAGACCGATGATCCGGGAACTGGCCGGAAAGGAACGCAGGGCCGTCTGGCTTTCGCGCCGCGTGAGCGGTTGGTTGTCCGCACCCCGCAGCTCGACAAACCACCACGCTCCGTATTGCCAGGACAATTGCAGGGTTGCCCGCACAGGACTGAGCACCCTGTAGAAATACGACATTCCCGATACGGCATCTGCGAGGTTATCCAAGGCTCCCACGCAATGGTTCATCTCCCGGCCTTCCTTGATCAAAGCATGGATACTCTCAATTGGCTCCAGGTCGGCATCAGTCAGAAACGGCGCGGCGGGAAAGGGCTGATCCACGATGGCGCCAGATCGCATCATGCGCAGGGTTACGCCCCCTTGCATGAGCGCCGACAAGACTTGCGGATGTTTCAAGTCCACCACCCCGTGATCAAACAGGACGGTGAGTTTAGGCAGTAGATCAACCAGGTTCCACCAGGATTCGGAATGGCGGGAAATACTTTGCAGCAGCGCGGGAGAAACGGCCGGCCGCAGCCTGGCGCAGCCAAGCAGCTCGATCGTTCCATACTCAATGGACGGTAAATTCTGGAGCGTTTGCAGCAAATCCGGTCGCGCCAGGGCCTCAGCCGCGGCCGGCAGAAACGCCAGGTCCCATGATGACAGTTTCCGGAGCAGTTTGCGCATGCCTTCCCGAGCCGGGAGACCGATCCAACCGAGCAGTTCCGTGCGCTTGCCCCGTAGTCGCGCCTGTATTTCCGGCCAGTTTGCTGAGGCCAGCGCGGGCCAGCGGTGCCGGTGGTTTGCCAGAATAAGGGCTAGGTTGGGATCATGCGGGAGGAGGTCCGCCGCATCCGGCACGTGGGCGAGCAAATGGAGCAGGCCAAACTCGCGCCAGGTGTAGTCCTGATTTAGGAGCGCGGTCGCGTTGCCTCACCCGAAATGTTACCCGAGCTAGTCGTTGCCTCACGGTAACTGTTACCATGGTCGCCTCTCAATCGAGGATCCCATGGAAACAAAAATCACCCTGTCAGCGCGTGTCGAGTTGGCCCGGGCGGT
>CAIRCN010000063.1 GCA_903877135.1 uncultured Opitutia bacterium | reverse complement strand
GAAATTTTGCAAGTCGTCAGTGTCTCCTCACTTGAGCAAATACCGCTGGGCGAATTGCTTGTGAATACTGATACAAGAGATACGCATGTTGATATACCTAATCAATTGGAGATCAACTACTCATAACTGGACAGCCGTGGGTTCATTACAACAGCGGCATCGGCAACCTTGCATTCTATTTGATGGTTCATGGCGGACAGCACCCACATGCTGGCGCGAGCAGAGGCACTGGCATATACATACCTACCACTTCGGTGCCGTCGATCACTTTGGAGCATGCGCAGAAAATATTTTACCGAGCCAATGAGGCATATTTGGGACCCGGATCCCAATACATGGATTTACGCGAGGCCACAGTACAGGCGACGTTGGATCTGAGTTACGGCACCACGGAGGCAACCGATGTCGCGATTGCCTGGGATGTCGTGGGCGTCCCGACTTTCGAAAATCGTTATCCCATCAACATGTCGACGCGTGGTTACGTGCAGCCTGAGGGTGTCATGATTGCCGGTTTCGTGTTGAGCGGCGGTTCTTCGGCAAAGACTCTTTTGCTTCGGGGTGTTGGCCCGGCCCTAGTCGCGGCTCCATTCAACTTGAGCGGCACCTTGTCTGATCCTCAGGTGTCACTGATGTCCGGAGGCTCCCAGATAGATTATAATGACAATTGGTCAAGCAGCAGTAACGCTTCGACTATTGCGAGCACGGCGTCAGCCGTCGGTGCGTTCGCGCTGGCAAACCCAAGTGCCGATACCGCTTTGCTGCACTCGCTCTCTAGCGGAGTTTACTCAATGGTTATGTTTGGGGTTAGCAGCACGGACGATGGCATAGGATTAGTCGAAATCTATGATACTGACGCCGCGAACCCCAATCATTTGGTGAATTTATCGACGCGGGCCTACATTGGCACCGGAGACAACGTTGTGATTGCAGGGTTTGTCATTAATGGCTCTGGCAATAAATATCTGCTCATTCGCGGCGTGGGACCCGCTCTTGCGGCATCACCGTTTTACATGAGCGGCACAATCGCAAATCCACAAATTAGGCTCTATGATTCGAGCAATCATCAACTTCGCTCTAACAGCGCTTGGGGCACAGATGAGAACTATTATAATGCTGATGTCTCAGCTGAAGTTGCCCAAATTGCCAGCCATGTCGGAGCGTTCTCGTTGGCGGCGGGGAGCCACGATTCCGCCCTGCTAGTTAGTCTTCCTGCTGGCAGATACACGGTGGTGATGTCTGGTGTTAATAATGGCACTGGTATTGGACTGATCGAGGTTTACGAAGTAAATTAGCCGTCAACGCCCAATGAAGCTTTCCGGGGCGCACGCGGGTGCGCCCCGGAGCAGCCAGGGCACCTATTTTATGCTCCGGAGTTCATGCACAGTTCGCCTCGCCATCGCCTTGAGCGTCGCCGGACTCCTCCTCAGCAGCAGTCACGCGCAGACACGTTATGTGGCCACCGCCACCGGCATAGGGGGAAATGGTGGATCGTCCGCCGGGGCTGCCAGCATGGGACCTACGGCCCTCAGCGATCTTGGCCAGGTCGTCGGTAACCCTTATCCGAATCCATTTGATCATACCGGCTTTTCTGGAGCGACATTGTTCGACGGAACGAAACTCGTTTATCTCGGTAAATTTGGGGTCCTGGGCGCATATGCTACAGCCATCAACAATGCCGAGCAGATCGTGGGGACATCTTATACAGATACCAACCCTTCCATTTATCAGGCCTATCTCTACGATCACGGCACGGTGCTGAACCTCGGATTTTTGCCCGGAGGGACGACCAGCAGAGCGCGCGGCATCAATGCGCACGGGGACATCATCGGCACAGGCGACTCCACGGTGTATTTTGGGAATCGCAGTTTCTTCTACCACGATGGCCAGATGACGGACCTGGGCGATTTGGGCGGCTTCAGTGCTACGGCCTTTGCGATCAACGATGCGGGGCAGATTGTCGGCTCTTCGACGGGGTCGGCCACGGCGACGCAGATCGGGCCCATCGAGGCGTTCCTCTACCAAAATGGCCAGATGACAGATCTGGGCGGATTTGGCGGGCGCTACAGCAGCGCCCAAGCGATCAATAATGCGGGGCAGATTGTCGGCGCGGCCGATTATCCGAACCAAGGGCCGCGCCACGCTGTCCTTTGGCAGAATGGGCAGATGGCCGACCTTGGCGTCCTCGGCAATGGCACCTCAAGTTTTGCCTATGGCATCAATAATTCCGGCCAGATCGTGGGCACATCCTGGGCATCCCCCATCGGGGCGATCCGCGCTTTCCTCTATCAGAACGGACGGATGGTCGACCTGAACTGCCTCGTCGAGCCCATCGTCGGTGTTTCCAGTGTCTTGTTCGCAGATTCCGACTCCCACTTCGACCAAGCCGATGCCATCAACGATCATGGCCAGATTTTGGCTCCTGGTCATCCCGGCGGCACTGTCAGTGTGGATTTCTATGTGTTGACGCCGGTGACACCCGGCCGGCTGGTCAATTTTTCCTTCCGCGGTTCGACCGGCGTAAATACCCAGCCGATCATTCTTGGTTTCGTCGTGGCCGGTTCCCAAAAAAATCTGCTCTTGCGGGGGATTGGCCCCGGGCTCACCGCCCTCGGCGTGTCGACCGCCTTGGTCGATCCGCAGATCAAGCTCTTTGCCGGTAGCGCCGTGATCGCGGCGAACGACGATTGGGGTGCCGTGGCCAACCCGACAGACACGGCGGCGGCGACCGCGACCGGCGCTTTCCCACTGGCGGCCGGAAGCAAGGACGCCGCCCTCCTGTATGCGGCGAACGCCGGGGGCTACACCGCCCACATTTTTGGCGCGAGCGGCGGGCCGGGCGTGGCCCTGGCGGAAATCTACGATGCGGACGGGAGCGCAACCACCTCGCGGATGATCAATGCCTCCGGCCTGCTGCCCATGGGCGCGGGTGACAACACGGCCATCGCCGGCTTCGTCATCGCCGGCACTTATGGCGACACCGTGCTCATCCGGGCCGTCGGCCCGGGCCTGAGCCGGTTCGGCCTGGCGGGGGTGCCAAATCCCCAGATCACGCTGTTCGACGCCAGCGGCACCAAGCAGGGCACCAACGCAGGCTGGGGCGGCAATGCGCTGCTGGCGCAGATGTCCGCCCAAGTCGGCGCCTTCCCGCTGGATGACGCGGGCGCAGACGCGATGCTCGTGGCCTCCGTGAAACCCGGCGCCTACACGGTGCATGTGACGGGTGGCGCCAATCCCACCGGGCAGGTGCTGCTAGAAGTGTATGAATTGCGCTGAAGTGTAGGCAATCCGCGCCCGTGGTGCGCACTACGGGGCGGCGGAATTGTGACCGGTCTGGCCGCAGCAAGATAACGACGGCGCAGCCGTGTTCTTGGAGCTGAGGGCCAGACGGGTCATGCTGTGCCTCACCAATGAGCCCACAGGCTGGCGCGAAGCGGCGCGGCAACGACGCGACGACGAGCGCAGGCCTGGCTTCGATGACGCCGAATCATTGTGGTGGCATCCCTTTCGCTAGAAAATGTGCGACCGCCAACGCGAGGAGCGCGCCGCACGCGGCGCAGGCGATATACGGTCAAGCTTGGGTTTCAAGCGTAAGCGTCCGCTCACGCCTATGAGGTCGCGGAGCGGACGCTTACGGCGGAGTAGGCGAAAAACGAGGTGTTCCCCAAAGGAAGGTATTTGAAACGGCGGTTCAGATTGACAAAATTATTGCCGTAAAGACCTGCCAAGAACGTTTGACGCAAAGATCGGCCAAACCCGGGCTGACATTCTATCAATGCCCACCAAGGCACCCTGCAGTGCGCTCAGGCCAGAGCGGGCGCAGCGGATCGCGACGGCGTTTCCGGAATCTGCGTGGGCACTTGTTAGAACCTCAATAATTTGAATAAATGGCCCCATCGGCTCCGCCTGTAGTTGTCAATTTAGCTCTGACTTCGGCAACTTTCGCGGCGTCTGCGACCAGTTGCGCGGCGACTTTCTCGGCGACTGCGATTACTTCCTTGGCGACTTGCTCGGCGGTTGAGACTACTTTCTCCGCGTCAGCGGCAGCATTTGCTATGAGATTTTTAGCAACGACTCCAGCAGCCAAGATTGCCCTTTCGGCATCTTCTTTGATTGCAGCTGCGAGAATGGCTTCGTGTTGGGCTTCGCTGACTTTCCAGGAATCGGAACCATCGTTAATCGCAGCGACAAGAGCGGCGGCGCGTTCAGCGGCCGCAGTGGCCGCAGCGACCGCTAATTTGGTTCTGGCGGCGTCAGCAGCGACTGCGCGAGATTCAGCCGCAACTGCGACAGCGGCCTCAACGATTGCAGCGGCAGCATCGGCGGCGGCTTGGATGACACCATCGGTCGGCGGGCTCTGAGCTGTCATTGAGAGCCAACTGCCAAAACCGACTCGGAAGTGAGGGTCCAAAAGCGACGCCCCGTTGCTATCGGCACGTATCTTACCCATACTCGAATAGAAGCCACACACACACACACACACAGGCAAGTCTAAAGGACTGTGGAATTGCGGATCGAAAATCTATTTATCGGTCCGATCTTTGCGTCTCATGCTCGGACGGAAGAATGCCATGCAAGTCTACATGGTTAACGCCACCACAGGGGTTTCGTCGGCCATTAGAAAACATCGCAGGGGTAAACACACGGTTCTAGCAAGTGCCTACGCAGATTCCGGAAAACAAAAGTGCGTCGTGGCGGCATGTTAGGCAAAATTCGAGGTGCTCATGCGGCACGCGACTACCGGATGTTCAGCGTATCCATGTGCGCAGCGACCAGTAACTGTTCACGCCGGCTACAGCGGGTCGTTTTCGCGTTCCGCAGGCGGTCGCCACTGACGCTGTTGTGTTTCAGGCTGTTTGCACGGCAGCACAGCAGTTCGGTATTCGCATTGGAATACATCACACCGTCGTCAGACGGGCGGGGGTCGATCTTATCGAGGGTCATTGCGAATCGTCCACGACGACCGACCGTGAAGGGAACTTTCAGGACGGGGCATTTTCCGTCCGCGGCAACGATCAGCGATACCACATGCGCGGTCCGTTGAGGGCGCCGGGGTAGTTCGCTTTTTTGCAGTCGCGAACCGGGAGATGAAGAATAACCAGTGGAAAAGCAGCAGCCGCGCGGCTAGGTTTTCCCCAGTTTTCTCGCCGCCTCAGCTGCCTTCCAAATCCACAATGACGCCGCAGGGTGCAATCGCGCGCTGTGTGGCGAGTTTGTCGAGTTGGGTCGAGTGGATTTTCACGGTCTGTTTTGTTTTGCGCAGTGTGATTGCCGTTTCATGTAGATAAGCACCCACCTGCGAGCACCGGCATGCCCCAGAAAATCGGGAGGCACATTGGGTGGGGGCGGCTCACTCACGCGAAAAGTCGACGCACGTCGACACGCGACCGGTCGATATCGCGGCGTGCCGGCGGTCGAGGTCGATGACCGCGTGCGAGGGTATGCCAGAGTGCTCGTTATGAGCCATTCCTGTGTTGATCACCAGCGTGTTACCTATCGCGTCATGGTGGCCAGCTGGCTCGTGAACGCTACCACAAATCGCAACGCGGACATCGCTGATGCGGTTGATCATCGTTCGCACGTCACCCCGCCCCAGCTCGGCCGCGTCGAAACTGGCCCCAGCTGCGCGGGCGCACATCGTGCCCGCAGGCGGGAAATGGCTCACGACGACTGTTTGAGCCAATGTCTCCGGGATCGCGTTGTCACACCAAACGTCGACCACGACGATCCGCCACGATCCAAGGACCCAGACCCCGCCTGCGTGGAAATTTGGGTTTTTAATCGCAGCGAGCTTCGCGGACGATGGATCATACCCGCCGCGTGACCAGAAAATCGGAACTGGGAATCTTTCCAGCCACGTTCGCAGTCCGTTTTCTTGGTCAGCAGGGCTATTGAGGTAACCCAGCCCATCGCCAGCAACCATGACCGCGCCAAAGCTCCCTGTTTTCGCTTGGTCAGCAACCCAGGAAAACCAAGGCTTGTGGTAATGCAGGTCAGTAACAGCAAGGATTTTCATACGTGAATTTTGTCGGTCCAACCAGAGGCGATCGCGAACGCACTATACGAGGCAGCGCACAACGCAGCGTTGCGTAGGGCAAACTTCACCCCGGGCCAATCCCCCTCCAGAACCGCGACGAAAAGCAGGGCTGAGTAGGCTAAAAAGGCACCGGCGGAGGAGAGTGCTGTCATAGGGAAAAATATGCCGCATAGCGTGCCAAGAAACGGAGCGTGGGTCACTGCGCTATTCAACATCGCGATGATGCCGTATCCGAACACCACGACGAAAACTTGTGTGCGGTGACCTGTAATCAAACCCCGAAATTTAGAGAGCATAAGAAGAGATAGCCGCCCCCTCTCTTCGCACACCGCCAAGAGCTCCTATGTGCTCGCCCTGCAGGAGTCGTAGACGTTAACAGGAGCCCCCGTCCGTCCCCGAACCCTCGACCTACGCGGCTATTTTCGACGCGGTCGTGCTCGGCTTCGCCGCCTACAAACTGAGTCGGTCTGTTAGGGTGAGTAGACCCGAGGCGTGGCGTGACAACAACGGTTGCGCTGGCGAGGGAAGAAATAATCGAGGTAGGGTATTACCCTCAGGTATGGCGCAAAAATTCCACGACTTCAATCTTGTAGTATTACCGTCACGTATAAGCCTGTGTCAGGCTTATTAGCTACCTCACACATTGTCAGATCAAAGTATACTGCGAAGCTCAACTTAACCGGAGATATAACGTTTATGACCTTACGCCTCGTATAGCTCTTCGTTTTCAGTGACTTTAACTGAGATAGCAATGATGCCCCCCCCGATCTCCTTGGTGTTAACCCTGCGCGGGGGGGCGTTCCAAATCCGATCAACCGTAGGAGCCGACCATGAAAACCACCAAGACCAAAGCTGCCGGTAAAACCGCGCCAGCGTCGAGCGGGGCCCAGAGTATCGTAAATGCGGAGACAGCCGACCCGGCTGCGGTGGCGCCGGCGAGCGCCAAACTGGCCGACGCTCGGTTTCCGATCGTGGGCATTGGGGCGTCCGCCGGGGGGTTGGCGGCGTTTGAGGCGTTCTTCGCCGGCATGCCACTCGACAATGATCCGAATATGGCCTTTGTGCTGGTGCAGCACCTGGCTCCGGACCACAAGAGCATCCTCGCCGACCTAGTCCGGCGTTACACGCGCATGCAGGTCTTCGAGGTAGAGGACGGCATGGTGGTGCAGGCCAACTGCACCTACATCATTCCGCCGGGCTGCGACATGGCCTTTCTGAACGGCACGCTGCAATTGCTGGAACCGAGCTTTCCGCGCGGCCAGCGCCTGCCGATCGACTTCTTCTTCCGGTCGCTGGCGCATGACCAGCATGAGCGGGCCATCGGCATCATTCTTTCAGGCACCGGCAGCGATGGCACGCTGGGAGTGCGCGCCATCAAGGGCGAGGGCGGCATGGTCATGGTGCAGAGCCCTACCTCGACCGAGTTCGACGGCATGCCGCGCAGCGCCCTCGCCACCGGGCTGGTGGACTACGAGTTGCCTCCGACCGAGATGCCCGCCCAACTGATCGCCTATACCCTGCACGCCTTCGGCCGGCCGGCCAACCCCAACGTGGTCCCGACCTTAAAGACCGAGAGCGCGCTGAAAAAGGTCTTCATCCTGCTGCGCGCCCAGACCCGCCATGATTTTTCCCAATACAAACCGAGCACGGTCCACCGCCGGATCGAGCGGCGCATGGCGGTCCACCAAATCAACGGGCTGACGGAATATGTCCGGTATCTGCAGCAGACGCCGGCCGAGGTGGAGGCACTGTTTCGCGACCTGCTGATCGGCGTGACCAATTTCTTCCGCGACCCGGAGGCCTTCACGGTGCTCGAGGCCGAGGCCATCCCGAAGCTCTTTGCCGACCAGCGGGCGGACGCCGTGATTCGCGTCTGGTCGGCAGGGTGCTCCACCGGCGAAGAGGCCTATTCCCTCGCCATTCTCCTCGTGGAGCGCATGGAGGCGCTCAAGCAGAGCTTCACGGTGCAGGTGTTCGCCACCGACATCGATAGCCGGGCGATCGCCACGGCCCGGGCCGGCGTCTATCCGGCTAGCATCGCCACTGACCTCACGCCGGAGCGGCTGGCGCGCTATTTTTCGATCGAGCCCGGCGGTGGCGCCTACCGCATTCACAAGGGCATCCGCGACATGATGGTCTTTTCCGAGCAGGACCTGATCAAGGATCCACCCTTCTCCAAGCTGGACCTGATTGTCTGCCGCAATCTCCTCATCTATCTGGGCGCCGGGCTGCAGAAGCAGCTCATTCCGCTGTTCCACTACGCCCTGAAGCCCGCCGGCTTCCTGTTCCTGGGCACCTCAGAGGGGGTGGGCGATTTTGACGCGCTGTTTTCCGTCCTGAACCGCAAGGCGAAGCTGTATCGGCGCAAAGTGGACACGCACGGTCTGCAGCGCGCGGCCCTGAGTAGTTTTCTACCGCGGACTACGGCGCTCGCCGAGGCCCTGCCCGCGCGCGGGGCCAAGCCGGGCTTCAGCGTAAAACTGCCGCTACGCGAGCTGACGGAACAGGCCTTGCTGCAGCAGGTCGTCGCCGCCGGTGCCCTGATTAACGACCGGGGCGACATCCTCTACCTGCACGGCCGCACGGGGATGTTCCTGGAGCCGACCGCGGGCGAGGCGGGGATCAACAACATCCTGAAAATGGCCCGGGATGGGCTGCGCCACGAGCTGGCCACCACCCTACACAAGGCCGTGGGCACCAGGGATGCCGTGCATTGCCCGGGTCTGCGCGTTAAAACCAATGGCCACCATACGACGGTCAACCTGACCATCCGTCCGGTGACGACGGGAGCGGGCGCCACGCCCGATGCCCCACTCTACCTGGTCATCCTAGAGGAAGTCGCCGACAGTGCCGTGAACGCCTTGTCCACGAGCGCCGCCTCGGAGGTCACGCCCACGGGCGCTGTCGGGCTTATCGCCTCGCTCCAGCAGGACCTGCGGGCCAAGGAGGAATACCTGCAAAGCACGCGCGAGGAGCTCGAGAGCAGCACCGAGGAGCTCAAAAGCTCCAACGAGGAGATGCAGTCAGTGAACGAGGAACTGCAGTCCACCAACGAGGAACTGGAAACCTCCAAGGAGGAATTGCAGTCAGTCAACGAGGAGCTGGCCACGGTCAACAACGAGCTGCAAACGAAGGTGGCCGACCTATCGCGGTCCGTCAACGACATGAACAACCTAGAGTCGGGCACTGAGATTGGCACCGTGTTCGTGGACCATCAGCTACGGATCCTGCGCTTCACCGCCGCCGCCAGCGCGATCATCAACCTGATCCCCAGCGACGTGGGGCGACCCGTGGCGCACATCGTCCTCAACCTGGTGAACTACTCTCGGCTGGTGCTCGACGTGCAGATGGTGCTGGCCTCGCTCCAACCCAACGAACAGGAAGTGCAGAGTCTGACAGGAACCTGGTATACCATGCGGATCCAGCCCTACCGCACCCTCGACAACATTATCGAGGGGGCGGTGCTCACTTTCGTGGACATCACGAAGGTGAAGAACATGCAGCTAGCGCTAGCGGCGGAGCACCAGAAACTGGAGACGACACTCAGCAGCATAACCGACGGGCTGTTGGTGCTCGACCGCCACTGGCGCTTCACCTACTCTAGTTTGCCGGCGGCGAAGCTGATCGGCATGCGCCCGGAAGAGCTGATCGGCCGGTGCGTCTGGGACCTGTTTCCCCACGCCAAGGACACCAAGTTCTACGAATGCTATCATCGAGCGGTCGCGACTGGCCAGCCGTTGCATTTTGAGGAGTATTATCCTGCGCCGATCGGAAAATGGCTGGAGTGCAGCTGCTATCCGTCGCCGGAGGGACTGTCGGTCTACTTTCACGACATCTCCGAACGCAAACGGGCGGAGGAAGCCTTGCGCAAAGCCAATGAGCAGCTCCGGCTGGCGGTGGTCGTGCGCGATGCGCACGACGCCGTCACCGTGCAGGACATGGAAGGGCGTATCATCGCCTGGAACCCGGGCGCGGTGCGCCAGTATGGCTGGAACGAAACCGAGGCCCTACAAATGAAAGTGCAGGACCGAATTCCGCCGGGGCTGCGCGAGGGCGCGCTGGACACCCTCCGACAGCTGGCCCGAGCGGAAGTGCTGGCGCCATATTGGACTGAGCGGCTTACCAAGGAGGGCAAGAAAGTCGCGGTCTCGATCATCTCCTCCGCCTTGGTGAACGAGGCTGGGCAGATGTATGCGATCGCCACCACGGAACGTTTGAGTGACGCCCGCCAGAGTCCAGTGGTGGAGGCCGGCCCATCGTGAGCAGCAACGATCCGCAATCCGGCGCGGCCGAACTACGCGCCAAGGCCGATGCTCTGATCCGGGGAAAAACCGCCCAGTCGCCGGAGCACCTCGCGGCGCTTTCTCATGAGACGACGAAGGCGATGCTGCATGAGCTGGAGGTGCATCAGATCGAGCTCGAGCTGCAGAACGAGGAGCTGCGCCGTGCGCAGGTGGCCCTGGAAGACTCGCGGGCGCGCTACTTCGATCTCTACGATCAGGCGCCGGTGGGCTATGTCACCGTGAGCAAACCGGGGTTCATCTTGGAGGCCAACCTCACCGCCTGCACCTTGCTGGGCGCGGCCCGGAGCGCCCTGGTCAGTCAGCTGTTCTCCCGCTTCGTCCTCAAGGAAGACCAAGACCCCTATTATCTGTTCCGCAAACGGCTCTTTGCCACAGATGAACCCCAGATCGGCGAACTGCGGATCTCGAAACGGGACGGCACGCCCTGCTGGGTCCAGTTGGCGGCGACCACCGCGCCGGACGCCGACGGCGCTCCCGTGGGGCGGATAGTGCTGACCGACATCACCGAACGAAAACAGATGGAGGAGGTGCTGCGCAGCCGTGAAGCCAGACAGGGCAAGATGGTGTCAAATATCGGCGATGTGATCGTCATCATCGACCACGAGGGCATCAACCGCTACAAGAGTCCGAACGTGGAGAAGTTGTTCGGCTGGAGCCCGGAAGAGCTGGTGGGGTTTGGCACCTTGGACAAGGTGCATCCGGATGATTTGGATTCCGCCCGTAAATTCGTCGGCGCTCTCTTGGAAGCACCCAACGCCACCGGCACCACGGAATGCCGGTATCAGTGTAAGGACGGCAGTTACCGTTGGGTCGGATTTACCGGGGTTAATCTTTTGCACGATCCTGATATCCGGGGCCTCTTGGGCAATTACCGGGATATCACCGAGCGCAAGCATTTGGAGGCGTTAACCCTGCAGGCGCAGAAGTCCGAAAGCCTAGGCCGGATGGCCGGGGCCATCGCCCACCACTTCAATAACAAGCTTCAGGTGGTGATGCTGAAGCTGGAATTGGCGGCGACCAGTGAGGTTAAAAATCTGCCACTCGTCGAGAACCTGAGCGAAGCCATGCAGTCCACCCGCGAGGCTGCAGAGGTGAGCAAACTGCTGCTGACCTACCTCGGAGAAACACAGGATAAACATGAACCGTTGGATGTTTCCGAAGTGTGCCTGGGGAGCCTATCCCTGCTGCGGACCGCCCTGCCAGTCAACGTCGACCTGGAGACCGACCTGCCCTCTCCTGGACCGATAATTAACGCCAGCACGAATCAAATCCGACAGGCTTTGACTAGCCTGATGACCAATGCTTGGGAGAGCTTAGGGGAGGGACGAAACCTTATTCGTTTGAGCGTCAAGACGGTGAACGCAGCGGATATTCCGCAAACGCTGCGCTTCCCCCTCGACTATCAAGCCAAAGAGACGGCCTACGCCTGTCTGGAAGTGGCGGATGCGGGTGGCGGGATCGCGGCGGAGGACATGGAGAAACTCTTTGAACCGTTTTTCACCACCAAGTTCATCGGCCGGGGGCTTGGCCTGCCTGTGGTGCTGGGGATTGTGGGGTCGAGCCAGGGGGTCGTCACGGTGGAGAGCAAACTCGGCCGGGGGAGCATTTTCCGGGTCTTTTTTCCCATGACAGCAGAAGCGGGGCGCCCGAAATCGGTGCCCGTGCCTGTGAGGCCCGGCGCAGAAAACCTCAGGCAGGGGACCACGGTATTGGTGGTCGAGGATGATGAGGATCTGCGCGATGCTCAGGCCCTCATGCTCGAGCTCTCTGGTCATACGGTGCTCACAGCCGAGGACGGGGTCGCGGCGCTCGAAATCTTCCGGCAGCACGGGGACGAAATCGGTTGCGTGCTGTGCGACATCGTCATGCCCCGGATGAACGGTTGGGAGACTCTGACGGCGCTGCGGCAACTCGCACCGGACCTCCCGGTGATTCTGCTCAGTGGCTACAGCGAGGACCAGGTGATGGCAGTCGACCAACCCGAGCGGCCCCAGGCTTTCTTACGCAAGCCGTGTGAAATGAAGGTGCTCCTGAACGCGATCAACCAAATCTTAACCAAGAAGCAGAAATGATTGGCGGCCTATCTCGTAATTATAGTGCCTCCCCCAGACGACACTCCTTCGATGGATATGACCGACAAGCCGCAAGCAGTCTCAGCGCTCGCTCTGCGCCAGCGGGCTGAAGCGAGCTTTCAGGGGAAAGCCGCGTTGTCATTGGAGGAAGTGAAGGCGATGTCGCCTGAAGCGACGCGGGCGATGCTCCATGAGTTGCAGGTGCATGAGATCGAGCTCGAACTGCAGAACGAGGAACTGCGCCGGGCGCAAGTAGCCCAGGAAGACTCGCGGACACGCTACTATGACCTCTACGATCTGGCGCCGGTGGCCTATGTCATCGTGAGCAAGCCGGGGCTCATCTTGGAGGCCAACCTCACCGCCTCCACCCTGCTGGGCTTTGTCCGGGGCGCGCTAGTCGGACAGCCGTTCTCCCGCTTTGTCCTTAAGGAGGACCAAGACCCCTATTATCTGCTCCGTAAACAGCTCTTTGAGACGGGGGAACCCCAGGCCGGTGAACTACGGCTGGCAAAACTGGATGGCCCCCCCTGCTGGGTGCAGTTGGCGGCGACCACCGCGGCGGAGGCCGACGGCGCGCCTGTGGGTCGCATGGTGCTGGTCGACATCACCGAGCGTAAGCGGGCGGAACTGGCGGCGCACGAGAGCAAGACCCGCTTCACCTTGATGGCTGATGCGGCCCCCGTGCTCATCTGGGAGTCGGGCACCGACAAACTCTGCACTTACTTCAACAAGACCTGGCTCGACTTCACCGGTCGGACCTTGGAGCAGGAGATTGGCAATGGCTGGGCCGAAGGCGTGCATCCGGATGATCTCGCCCATTGTCTGGAAATTTACGCCGGCAGCTTCGACGCCCGACGGGAGTTCAAGATGGAATATCGGCTCCGTCGTCAAGATGGCGAATACCGCTGGCTGCTCGACCACGGCACCCCCCGTTATTATGCCGACGGCAGCTTCGCCGGCTACATCGGCTCGTGCATCGACCTCACCGGGCGCAAGCAGGCGGAGGCAGAGCTAGAGGAGGGGAAAAAACGACTCGACCAGTTGGCAGAGCAAAGCCGGACGTTTGCCTGGGAGATAGACGCTGCGGGACTCTACACCTATGTCAGCCACGTGACAGAACTCGTGCTGGGCTACCGTCCGGAGGAACTGGTGGACCGGTGGCACTTCTACGATCTGCATCCGGAGGCAGATCGCGAGGAGTTTAAGCGGGAAGCTTTCACGGTCATTGAGCGGAAGGAGCAGTTTGTGGACCTGCTCAATCCTGTGGTGACGAAAGACGGGGGCCTGCGCTGGGTTTCCACCAATGGGATTCCGCTTTTGGACCACGACGGAACGTTGCGGGGCTACCGGGGCAGCGACACCGACATCACTAAACGCAAGCACACCGAAGACGAGGTCAGACGGCAAGCGGCCCTGATCAGTTCCCTACTGGATTCCATCCCTGACATCGTCTTTTTCAAGAATACCGAGGGCGTTTACCTCGGCTGCAATCCTGCCTTTGTCGAGTTTGTAGGCCGGCCCAGGAACGAGATTGTCGGCAAGACCGACCATGACATCTTCGACAAGGAAATTGCCAATTTTTTCCGGGAACAGGATCTCCAGATGCTGGCTAAGTGCGAGCAGCGACACAACGAGGAATGGGTCACCTATCCCGATGGCCGGAAAAAACTGCTGGACACTCTCAAGACGCCATATTGGGACCCGGACAGAAAACTCGTCGGGGTGCTGGGCATCAGTCGCGACATCACCGCACAGAAACAGGTCGCGGAGCAACTCCAGCAGACCAACCGGACACTCGAACAGGCTCATGCGCGCGCCACTACTCTGGCCGTGCAGGCCGCCACTGCCAACCGCGCCAAGAGCGAGTTCCTAGCGACGATGAGCCATGAGATTCGCACACCGATGAACGCGGTGCTGGGCATGACTAGGCTGCTGTTGAACACGACGCTGGATCCCCGGCAGACCGAGTTTACCCGCACCATCGCCGACAGCGGCGAGGCGCTCCTTCACATCATCAACGACATCTTGGATCTGTCGAAGATCGAAGCCGGCAGCAATTTCCCGATAGAAGCGCTACCCTTCAGTCTGCACGACCTGACGGACGGCGTGGTGCGATTGCTCCTGCCGCGCGCCCAAGAGCGTGGGCTCACACTGGCCGTCGATATGGGAGAGGGGATCTCGGACTGGCTCATAGGCGACGCCGGACGCCTGCGTCAGGTGCTCATGAACCTCACGGGCAACGGTCTCAAATTTACCGACCGGGGCGGAGTAAAGATCCGCGTGCGGCTCCATGGGACCGAAGCGCCACTCGGGAGCTTACGCTTCGAGGTGCAAGATACGGGAATCGGCCTCAGCGCCGGGAACTGTGCCCGCCTTTTCCAGCCGTTTATCCAGGCGAACGGAACTGCGTTATCGCAGCGCGGCGGCACTGGTCTGGGGTTGGTTATCTCCAAGCGCATTGTGGAATTGATGGGAGGCCGCATCGGCGTGGACAGCGTGCTCGACCAGGGTTCGGTCTTCTGGTTTGAGATCGCCTTGTCCATGGCACCCACCCCTGAGCCAGCAGCGCCAGCCGACAGCGAGGCGGAACGTGTTCAGGATATCGTCCCCTATCGACTGCTGCGCATTCTCGTCGCCGAAGACAACGAGTTCAACCGGCGCCTGATGAGGTATAGTATGGAGAATTTAGGCCATCAGGCGGATTTTGTCGTCAACGGCGCCGCTGCGGTCAGAGCCTGGGAGAGTTCCGCCTACGATCTCATTCTCATGGACTGCCTGATGCCCGAAATGGACGGCTTCGAGGCCACGCGGCAGATCCGGCAGCGCGAAGCGACCCGATCCGATGGCGGCGGAGAGCATATCCGCATTCTGGCGCTTACGGCTAATGCGTTTAGAGGGGACAAAGAGCGCTGTCTGGCGGCGGGCATGGACGACTTCCTAAGTAAACCCTACACCGAGGAACAGCTCCGTGTGGCGCTAGGAACCAGCGTTAGCAGTCGCGCCCCGGCTCCCCCGCCGCCGACACCGACACTCGGCAGTCCGTCTCCAGTCGTCGCCTGCATCGATCCGCAGCGGCTAGCCATGCTCTGCGCCGAGCTCGGCAAAGAGAACGTGCATGAAATTATCGATGATTTTCTGGCAGACCTGCCCAGGCTGATCACCGAAATCGGCGTCATGGCCCAAGCGGGGCCTCCGAGCAAAGTCGTCTTCCTGGCGCATTCGCTCCGTGGCATCAGCCTCGTCTTAGGGTTGGGGCAATTAGGTTCGGACCTTGGTCAAATCGAGGAGCGGGCTGAGGTCGGGGATGGCGTCGGGCTAGTCCCGCTACTAGAGCGTCTGCCGGTCGCTGCGGAGCAGGCGCGAACTGAATTGCGACAGTGGAGGGATCTGACACTGACTGTTTGACGCTCCACGATAGAGGCGACCTCCAAGGGGATATGCGAGGACGACTTAATCGCGCAAATCGTCGAGGCCGGACTGAATTTGCCGGCGGCGGGGCGGGACGGGGATGACCCGAAAGCACGCGAATAAGGAAAAAGCGGGACGCGGAGGGGTAAAAAACATCAAAATAAGGATGAGTCTGCGCGGCGGGTATGAGAGTTGCGGCGATGAGCGGGACGTGGAGGGGGTAAAAGACCGCAAATAAGGACCGGAGCGGGACGCAGGGCCGGTAAAAAGACGCAAATAAGAAAACGGAGAGGGCTCCGTAATCACTATCCTGTAGCCTCACTGCCCAACGGAGCGCCGTAGGATCCTCGAATAAGGAAAAACTGCTCAACAGATGGGGGTAAAAGCTCGAAATAAGAGAAGGGGAAATCGCCGGGTCGCGAGCGCGACTAAGAAACTGCCCAACGGAGGCCGGTAAAAGCTCGAAATATGGACGCGAGTGCCCAACGGAGGCCGGTAGAAGATGCAAATAAGAAAACGGAGAGGGCTCCGTAATCACTATCCTGTGCATTTACCTCGTAAAGCCGCCGCCATGCACCCGCGCCCCGGCCCTCCGACCCACTCGCCAAGAGCGCCACAGGCGCCCTCGCACAGCCGCGTTTCGGACCTCCAAAACAAGCGCGCCAGGCCAATTCTCCGGCTCTTCTGACACCCCGGCGAGCCATTCCAAACCCATCCACTGACCAGCCCAAGCACCCCTCCGCGACCTCTCGCAAAGCGGTCCGCCGGCTTGTTCCCAACCCGCCCAGAACCCATCTCGTAGCCTCTCAACACCCCACCGCTTGCAAGCTGACTGAGGCCGTCGGCAGGGTTTTGAGCGATGTTTTTTTGTGATTTTAGGCCGGCCCGGAAGCCTCCTGTCCGCGTTGCCTCACCCGAAATGTTACCCGAGCTAGTCGTTGCCTCACGGTAACTGTTACCATGGTCGCCTCTCAATCGAGGATCCCATGGAAACAAAAATCACCCTGTCAGCGCGTGTCGAGTTGGCCCGGGCGGTTCGGTT